>NZ_JBHRXZ010000016.1:0-345257 GCF_042648805.1 Stutzerimonas tarimensis
TCTCCATGCTGGAAAGCCTGGTGGAGTGGATGGGCTACCCGCTCTACTACGCCTACGACGGCGCCCCGCCGCCGCCGCGTGCCGGTGCCGCCCACGCCACCATCTACCCCTACGGCCCGTTCCAGGTGGGCGACGGCGGCACCATCATGCTCGGTCTGCAGAACGAGCGCGAGTGGGTGCTGTTCTGCGAGAAAGTGCTGAAGCAACCCGAGCTCGCCCGTGACGAGCGCTTCGTCAGCAACGCGCTGCGCTCGGAGCATCGGACCGAACTGCGTGGGTTGATTCTCGACTGCTTCGCGCACCTGAGCTCGGAAGAGGTGATCGCAAGGCTGGATGGCGCGCCGATCGCCAATGCCCGGGTCAACGACATGCAGGCTGTCTGGAGCCACCCACAACTCACCGCGCGGCAAAGCTGGGGGGAGGTCGACAGTCCCGCCGGCAGGCTGCCGACCTTGCTGCCGCCAGGCCGAAACAACGCCTTTCAGCCGCGCCTGGATCCCGTACCGGCGCTGGGCGAGCACAGCGAGGCGCTGCTACGCGAGGTCGGCTACACCGACGCGGATATCCAGCGTCTGCGTGCCGCAAACGCGATCTGACAGGAGCTTTGACATGAATTCATCAATCATTCGAACAGCTCTCTTCGTTCCGGCATCGCGGCCGGAACGCATTCCCAAGGCCTTGGCTGCCGGAGCCGACGCGGTCATCGTCGACCTTGAGGATGCCGTGGAGGAAGCATTGAAGGAGCAGGCACGGGCTCATCTCGACGCGTTTCTCAACGCCTCGCCAGAAGCCCTTGTTCTGGTGCGAATCAACAGTGCCGGTCATCACGGCCATGATGCCGATCTGGCACTGTGTCGGCGCCATGCGGGCATAGCTGCAGTCTTGTTGCCTAAGGTTGAAAGCCCGGAGCAGGTGGCGAAGGTCGCCGCCACCGGGAAGCCGGTCTGGCCAATCATCGAGAGCGTCCAGGGGCTGCTGGCGTTGCAAGCCATCGCAGCGGCCCAAGGTGTCGAGCGGCTTTCGTTCGGCGCGCTCGACCTCGGCCTCGATCTCGGCCTCAGCAGCGGTACCGCGGCAGCCGAGCGGCTGCTCGATCAGGCCCGCTACGCAATCCTGGTAGCCACCCGTAGCGCTCAACTGGCGCCACCCTTGGACAGCGTTTTCCCCGTTATTGGAGACCATGAAGGGCTGCGCCAGGTAACTCGCAACGCCCGCGACATGGGCTTCGGCGGCCTGCTCTGCATCCACCCAGGCCAGGTCGGCGCGGTGCACGACACGCTGATGCCGAACCCCGAGGAACTGAACTGGGCACACCGGGTGCTCACTACAGGCGCCACTGGAAAAGGAGTCTTCGTGGTGGACGGCGCAATGGTGGATGCACCAGTGATCGGTCGTGCGCGTCGCCTGATCGAGAGGGCTGGAAGCGCAGCAACCTGAAAACGGAGCGGCGCCGAGGCGCCGCCCTGCCTGATTCGTTTCTGAACACCGATAAAAACAATGAGGTGAAACCCATGTTCAAGAAAACCGCCAAGGCCCTTGCCTACGCCCTTTCCATCTCCGTTGCCAGCTTTGTCCAAGCAGCCGATCCGATCGTCATAAAGTTTTCTCATGTCGTGGCAGAGAACACGCCGAAGGGCCAGGGGGCGCTGCTGTTCAAGAAGCTTGCCGAGGAGCGCCTGCCGGGCAAGGTCAGCGTCGAGGTCTATCCGAACTCGTCGCTGTTCGGCGATGGCAAGGAAATGGAAGCGCTTCTGCTAGGCGACGTCCATCTGCTGGCGCCTTCATTGGCCAAATTCGAACACTACGCCAAACCCATCCAGATCTTCGACTTGCCATTTCTATTCGACAGTCTCGAGGCGGTCGATCGTTTTCAGCAAGGTCCGCACGGCCAGGCACTTCTCAAATCCATGGAAAGCAAGAACATCCTCGGCCTGGCCTACTGGCACAACGGCATGCGTCAGATGTCGGCCAACAAGCCACTGCGTGAACCAAAGGACGCCCGCGGCCTGAAGTTCCGCGTGCAGGCCTCCCAAGTGCTGGAAGAGCAATTCAAGGCAGTACGCGCCAACCCGCGCAAGATGAGCTTTGCAGAGGTCTACCAAGGCTTGCAGACCGGCGTGGTCAATGGCACCGAAAAC
Source organism: Stutzerimonas tarimensis (assembly GCF_042648805.1). Taxonomy (NCBI): domain Bacteria; kingdom Pseudomonadati; phylum Pseudomonadota; class Gammaproteobacteria; order Pseudomonadales; family Pseudomonadaceae; genus Stutzerimonas; species Stutzerimonas tarimensis. Next base: position 2,139 of record NZ_JBHRXZ010000016.1, read on the forward strand.
ACCTGGTCGAACTATGAGAGCCAGAAGGTGCACGAGGTACAGAAATACATCACCGAGTCCGACCACGGGGTGATCGACTACATGGTGATCGCCAACGCCAAGTTCTGGAGCGGACTGCCGAGCGATATTCGTCAGGAGCTTGACCGGATCATGGTCGAAGTCGCAGTCGCGGTGAACGAGCAGGCGGCCGCGCTGAACCGGGAAGCCAAGGCGACGATTGCCGCCGCAGGGACCACGGAAATCATCACTCTGACTCCACAACAGCGGGCCCAATGGCGTGAAGCCATGCAACCGGTATGGAAGAAATTCGAGAACGATATTGGCGCCGACCTGATCAAGGCTGCCGAAGCCAGCAATCGCTGAGCCATAAAACCAGCGAGGCCGGCCAACCCGGCCCGCCTGGGTTCTCCTTCTTCACACTCTCACGAGCTGATGCCCATGTCTGTCCTGCGCCTGGTCTGGGACCGTTTCGAGGAGGGTTTCATCGCCTTCCTGCTGGCCACCATGACCCTAGTGACCTTCGTTTATGTGGTTCTCAACAACCTCTACACGGTTTTCTACAGCCTCGCCGAGCGCTTTCCGGCTGCAGAGGACTTCTTTTTCGCCATCGGCGACTTCATCATCAGCCTCGCCCAGGCGATGACTTGGAGTAGCGCGCTGACCAAGGCGCTATTCGCCTGGCTGATCTTTTCCGGCCTGGCGTACGGCGTGCGCACCGCCGGGCACATCGGCGTCGATGCGCTGGTGAAGCTGGCTCCACGGCACATCCAGCGCTACATCGGCATTCTCGCCTGCCTGCTCTGCCTCGGCTATGCGGCGCTGCTGACCGTCGCTAGCTACAACTGGATCTACGCGCTGTTCGTCGCCAACATCGGCGCCGAAGACCTGGGTCACATCGGTATCAAGCAATGGCATATCGGCATGATCGTGCCCTTCGGCTTCCTCATGGTGTTCATCCGCTTCGCGGAAATCTTCGTGCGCATCCTGCGTAACGAGCAGACCGGTCTGGGTCTGGCCGACGAAGCCGTGCAAGCCGCGAAGCTGGGCCTTGAGGAGCCGAAATAATGACGATCCTTTTCCTCTTCGTCGCACTGTTCGCGCTGATGCTCATCGGCGTGCCGGTGGCCGTGTCCCTCGGCCTCGCCGGCTCGCTGACCATCCTGCTGTTCAGTCCCGACTCGGTCACCTCGCTGGCGATCAAGCTGTTCGAGACCTCCGAGCACTACACCCTGCTGGCGATTCCGTTCTTCCTGGTGGCCGGCGCCTTCATGACCACCGGTGGCGTCGCCAAGCGCCTGATCGATTTCGCCAACGCGTCGGTCGGCCACATTCGCGGCGGCCTGGCCATCGGTGCGGTGATGGCGTGCATGCTGTTCGCCGCGCTGTCCGGGTCGTCGCCAGCCACCGTGGCGGCGGTCGGCTCCATCGCCATCGCCGGCATGGTCCGCTCCGGCTATCCGCAGGCCTTCGGCGCCGGCATCGTGTGTAACGCAGGTACTCTGGGCATCCTGATTCCGCCGTCGATCGTCATGGTGGTCTATGCCGCGGCCACCGAGCAGTCAGTGGGCAAGCTATTCATGGCCGGCGTGGTGCCGGGCATCCTGCTCGGCCTCGGGCTGATGGTGGCGATCTACATCGTCGCGGTTAAGAAAAACCTGCCGGCGATGCCGCGGGCGACCCTGCGCGAGTGGCTGTCGGCCGCGCGCCAGGCCGTCTGGGGCCTGCTGCTCATGGTGATAATCCTCGGCGGCATCTACTCTGGCATGTTCACGCCGACCGAGGCGGCGGCCGTTGCCGCGGTGTATTCGGCCTTCATCGCGCTGTTCGTCTACAAGGACATCACGCCGCGCGACTGCCCGAAGGTGCTGTTGGAGTCCGGCAAGCTGACCATCATGCTGATGTTCATCATCGCCAACGCCATGCTCTTCGCGCACGTGCTGACCACCGAACAGATCCCCCAGCAGATCACCGCCATGGTGCTCGAAGCCGGGCTGCAGCCATGGATGTTCCTGCTGGTGGTGAACATCGTGCTGCTGATCGCCGGTGCCTTCATGGAGCCTTCGGCGATCATCCTGATCCTCGCGCCGATCCTCTTCCCGATTGCCGTGCAGTTGGGCATCGATCCGATCCATCTGGGCATCATCATGGTGGTGAACATGGAAATCGGCCTGATCACCCCGCCGGTGGGCCTCAACCTGTTCGTCGCCTCGGCCGTGACCGGCATGCCGGTCACCCAGGTGATCCGCGCGGTCATGCCATGGCTGGCGTTGATGCTTGCGTTCCTGATGCTCATCACCTACGTGCCATGGATTTCGTTGGCACTGCCCAACTGGCTCGGGATGAACTGAGCCGTCCCAGAACTTCAGCCCTTCAGAGAAGTGAACTCGTGAAAATATTGGTATCCGTCAAACGAGTGGTTGATTACAACGTGAAGGTTCGCGTCAAGCCGGACAATTCCGGCGTGGACCTAGCCAATGTCAAGATGTCGATGAACCCCTTCTGCGAAATCGCCGTGGAAGAGGCGGTGCGCCTGAAGGAAAAGGGCCTGGCCAGCGAGATCGTGGTTGTTTCCATCGGCCCGAGCGCCGCCCAGGAGCAGCTACGCACCGCGCTGGCGCTGGGGGCCGACCGCGCGGTGCTGGTCGAGTGCGCCGAGGCGCTGAACTCCCTGGCCGTGGCCAAGCTGCTCAAGGCGGTGGTCGACAAGGAGCAGCCACAGCTGGTGATTCTCGGCAAGCAGGCCATCGACAGCGACAACAACCAGACCGGGCAGATGCTTGGCGCGCTGACCGGCTACGCCCAGGGCACCTTCGCCTCCAAAGTTGAAATGGCCGGCGACAAGCTGCGCGTCGACCGCGAAATCGACGGCGGCTCGCAGACCGTCGAGCTGGCGTTGCCGGCCATCGTCACCACCGACCTGCGCCTCAACGAGCCGCGCTATGCGTCGCTGCCGAACATCATGAAGGCCAAGAAGAAGCCGCTGGAAACACTGACCCCGGACGCCCTCGGGGTGTCCACCGCCTCCACCGTGAAGACTCTCAAGGTCGAGGCGCCCGCTACGCGCAGCGCCGGCATCAAGGTGAAGTCGGTGGCTGAACTGGTCGAGAAACTGAAGAACGAAGCGAAGGTGATCTGATGGCTATCCTGGTAATCGCCGAACACAACAATGCGGTCCTCGCAGCCGCGACCCTGAACACCGTGGCGGCTGCCGCGAGAACCGGTGGCGACATCCATGTACTGGTGGCCGGTAGTGACTGCGGCGCCATCGGCGAAGCTGCCGCGAAAATTCAAGGCGTAAGCAAAGTACTGGTCGCCGACGATGCCGCCTACGCCAACCAACTGCCGGAAAACGTCGCGCCGCTGATCGCGGGTCTCGCTACCGGCTACAGCCACGTGCTAGCCGCTGCGACCACCAACGGAAAGAACTACCTGCCGCGCGTGGCCGCACTGCTGGATGTCGACCAGATCTCCGAGATCGTCGCGGTGGAAAGCCCCGACACCTTCAAGCGGCCGATCTACGCCGGCAACGCCATCGCCACCGTGCAGTCGTCTGCATCGATCAAGGTCATCACCGTGCGCAGCACCGGCTTCGAGGCGGTGAATGCAGAAGGTGGCTCGGCCAGCGTCGTGCAGGTCCCCGGTACCGGTGACAAGGGCATCTCCGTCTTTGTCGGTGAAGAACTGGCCAAGTCCGACCGTCCGGAACTCACTGCCGCGAAGATTATCGTCTCCGGCGGTCGCGGTATGCAGAACGGCGAGAACTTCAAGCACCTCTACGCGCTGGCCGACAAGCTCGGCGCAGCGGTGGGCGCGTCCCGTGCCGCCGTGGATGCGGGCTTCGTCCCGAACGACATGCAGGTCGGCCAGACCGGCAAGATCGTTGCGCCACAGCTGTACATCGCTGTCGGCATCAGCGGTGCGATTCAGCATTTGGCGGGTATGAATGATTCCAAGGTGATCGTCGCGATCAACAAGGACGAGGAAGCGCCGATCTTCCAGGTCGCCGACTATAGCCTCGTGGGCGATCTGTTCGAGATCGTGCCAGAGCTGACCAGGCTACTCGGCTGACAATCCATGTGATCTAGCCTTGGCGCAGGATGTGGCGAAAGGTGATCGCGTAGCATCAGCTCGCATTCCCGGCACGCAACCAGCCCAGCATTGGGGCTGAAGGGCCTGGGTTTTCGGGTTCGACAGGCGCACTACCAGAACAACTTCAGCCGCGACGTCGATCACCTCCGGGTAAACATCGACTACACCCTCGCGCTCTGGTAAGCGATGTCAGGCCGGGCTGTTGAGCTTGGCCCGGCCTGTGACCCTGCTACGAACTCGAGTCAGAGCGCCCAGCGCAACTGCGTGGGCAGGGAGGAAGGGATTCCGCTTGGGGCGGTAGATCCGGCAGTGCAAGCACTCGCTTGAGTACCTGTGCCTCCAGCGCCGCGAGGGCCGCCCCGCCACGATTGCGCGGGCGGGGAATATCAACGATGAGGTCGAGGCCGATGCGCCCCTCCTCAATGAGAATGATCCGGTCGGCCATTGCCACCGCCTCGCTGACATCGTGGGTTACCAGCAGCACGGTGAAGCCATGCCGCTGCCACAAGCGTTCGATCAATTGCTGCATTTCGATACGGGTAAGTGCGTCCAGCGCGCCGAGCGGTTCATCGAGCAACAGCAGGCGTGGTTGGTGAATCAACGCTCGAGCCAGCGACACGCGCTGTTTCTGCCCGCCGGACAATGCCGCCGGCCAGTCAGTGGCACGCTCGGCCAACCCGACCGCCCCCAGAGCATCCGCGGCCTTCGGGCGCCAATCGCCGTTCAAGCCCAGGCCGACGTTATCGATCACCCGCTTCCACGGCAGCAGCCGCGCGTCCTGAAACATCAGACGAATGTCGTCCTGCGCAGCCCCGAGCGGACCATTACCAGCGTTCAGCGCACCATCGCTCGGCCGTTCGAGGCCGGCCAGCAGGCGCAGCAATGTGCTCTTGCCGCAGCCACTGCGGCCAACCACGGCTACGAACTGCCCGGCCGGGATTTGCAGATCGATACCTTTCAGGACAACGCGCGGGCCAAAGGCCTTGCCGATGCCTTCGATAGCCAAAGGGATGCCTGGGCGGATACTGTGCAGCGCGGTCATTGGGCACCTGCCTTTGCCTGGTAGGCCGGATGCCAGCGCAACCAGGCACGTTCCAATCCACGCGCAGCGACGTCGGCTAGTTTGCCGAGCATGGCGTAAAGCAGGATCGCCAGCACCACCACGTCGGTCTGCAGGAACTCGCGGGCATTCATCGCCAGATAGCCGATGCCGCTGTTGGCGGAGATGGTTTCCGCCACGATCAAGGTGAGCCACATGAAGCCCAGTGCGAAGCGCACACCGACCAGGATCGACGGCAGAGCGCCGGGCAGGATCACCTGGCGGAACAGCGCGAAGCCCGATAGCCCGTAGCTGCGCGCCATTTCCACCAGTGCCGGGTCGAGGTTGCGGATACCGTGGTAGGTGTTGAGGTAGATCGGGAACAGCGTGCCGAGCGCGACGAGGAAAATCTTCGCGCTCTCGTCGATGCCGAACCAGAGAATCACCAGCGGGATAAGCGCCAGGTGCGGCACGTTGCGGATCATCTGCACCGAACTGTCGAGTAGGCGTTCGCCCCATTTCGACAGGCCGGTGATGAAGCCCAGCAGCAGCCCAAGACCGCCGCCGATGGCAAAGCCGATGCCAGCGCGCCAGCCGCTGATGGCCAGGTGCGTCCAGATCTCGCCGGAGGCCAGCAGCCCCCATCCGGCCGCCATTACCGCGCTCGGAGCCGGAAGTATGCGGCTAGACAGCCAGCCGCTATCCACCGCCAGTTGCCAAGTCCCCAGTAGCGCCAGCGGTAAGGCCCACGGCGCGGCCCGCTGGGCCAGATTGTAGAAAGTCGTATTGCTCATCGCCTACCTCGAAATCCTTGTTCGCCCATAGCCATGGCCCCTTCCGTTCACGGAGGAGCGTTCGGGAGCGGGCTCGTCAACTGGCCGCAGCGGCCTTGGGCAAGATGTCACTGGAGATCATTTCGCCGAATGGGCTGACGTAGCCGCGGCTTTCAGGGCGCTGCGGCACGGCGACGTCCAGGTGCGGAAACAGCAACTCTGCCACCCGATAGCTCTCCTCCAGGTGCGGGTAGCCGGAGAAGACGAAGGTATCGATGCCCAGTGCGGCGTATTCCCTGACCCGCGCCGCTAGAGTCGGGCCGTCACCGACCAGCGCGGTACCGGCGCCGCCACGTACCAAGCCGACCCCTGCCCAGAGATTGGGGGCGACGACCAGCTTGTCGCGACGCCCCGCATGCAGCGCGGCCATCCGTTGCTGGCCGACCGAGTCGAAGCGCGCCAGCGAGGCTTGAGCCTTGGCGATGGTGCTGTCGTCCAGGTGGCTGATCAGCCGGTCGGCGGCGGCCCAGGCTTCTTCATTCGTTTCACGCACTATGACGTGCAGACGGATGCCAAAGCGCACCGTGCGCCCGTGTTGCGCAGCGCGAGCACGCACATCGGCGATCTTCTCGGCCACCGCTTCCGGCGGCTCGCCCCATGTGAGGTACAGGTCGACCTGCTCGCCGGCCAGCTCGTGGGCCGCCTCGGAGGAGCCGCCGAAATACAGTGGCGGGCGCGGCTGCTGGATCGGCGGATAGAGCAGCTTTGCACCCTTGACCTGGATGTGCCTGCCGTCGTAATCGACTGACTCACCCTCCAGTACTCGTCGCCAAATGCGGGTGAACTCTACCGAGGCTTCATAGCGCTCAGCATGGCTGAGATTGAGGCCATCTCCAGCCAGTTCGTCCGGGTCACCGCCTGTGACCAGATTGAACAGCGCACGCCCGTTGGACAGCCGATCAAGAGTTGCCGCCTGACGCGCAGCCACCGTAGGCGAGATGACGCCCGGGCGCAGGGCAACCAAGAATTTCAGCTTCTGCGTCACCGGAATCAACGAGGCAGCCACCAGCCAGGAATCTTCGCAAGAGCGTCCCGTAGGAATGAGCACGCCACCGTAGCCGAGTCGGTCAGCGGCCTGAGCGACCTGGGTGAGATAACCGTGGTCGACGGCGCGGGCGCCTTCGGCGGTGCCCAGATACTTGCCGTCGCCGTGGGTGGGCAGAAACCAGAAGATGTTCAGGCTCATGAGTATCAGCTCCGTATCGCTTTGGCCCGCCGCGGCGGGCGAGAAATGGATGACGTTTATTCCGGGTACTGCGCGATGCTCTTGGGCGCGGTCCAGATCATGTCCTGAATGACGAGCCTTTCCGGAATCAGCTTGAGCTCGGTGAAGGTGTCGGCGATGTCCTGCTGCGCACGCACCACGGCTGGGCTGATCGGCTTGGCACCGTAGCCTTGGCGAACGACGGCCTTGCGGGTGATCTCGCTGGAAAGGCCGAGCAGAGGTGCCACTTGAGCGGTCGCCTCGTCGACGTTGTCTTCGACCCAGTGACCGATATCACGGATCTCGTCGATCAGCGTGGTGATGACATCGGGGTTGCGATCAGCGAACGGTCTGGCGGCTAGATAGAACTGGTGATTGCTGACCAGACCCTGGCCGTCACGCAGTGTGCGTGCCTGCAGTTGTTCCTCGGCGGCGGCCTGGAAGGGATCCCAGATCACCCAGGCATCGACGCTGCCGCGCTCGAATGCCGCTCGGGCATCGGCCGGCGGCAGATAGACCGGCTGGATTTCGCTGTACTCGAGCCCGGCCGACTCCAGCGCGCGCACCAGCAGGTAATGCACGTTGGAGCCCTTGTTGAGGGCGATCTTCTTGCCCTTGAGTTCGCTTAGCGAGCGGATCGGCGAGTCCTTCGGCACCAGAATCGCCTCGCCACTCGGCGCCGGGGGTTCATGGGCGACGTAGAGCAGAGCGGCGCCGGCCGCCTGGGCGAACACCGGAGGGGTCTCACCGGTCACGCCGAAGTCGACGGAGCCGACGTTAAGCCCTTCGAGCAACTGCGGCCCTCCGGGAAACTCGGTCCAGCGCACCTCGAAACCCTGGTCGGCCATGCGCTTTTCCAGCGTGCCGCGGGCCTTGAGCAGCACCAGCGTGCCGTATTTCTGATAACCGATGCGCAGGACGTTGTCCTGCTTCGATTGAGCCTGAACCTGGGTGATGGCGCCGAAAGAAATGGCCGCGGCAAACAGGGCGACCAGTCCTCGACGCAAAGTGTTGGTGCGCATGGCACTCTCCTTTGCAGTCTGGATGTGGATTTACGGCCTGCTTGCCCGTTGACGGGCGAGTGAGACTGTAGAAAACCGCCGCAAGGCGGAAGTTGCGCAAGTAGCCCGGAGGCTATCCGGGAGTACGGGAGTAGATATTCAGCGTGCGCTGATCAGGCGCTCCAGCAACAGCTGCGGATCGAGCAGCGGAAATCCTCGGACAAGCGCGGCGTACGGATGCTGCTGCGACTCGTCCAGGCGCGGTTGCTTTGCATCAGCGATTGGGCTGAGGGGTGAGGCGCAGGTAAGGCTTCACGGCGCGGTAGCCTTTCGGGAAACGCTGCTTGATCTCTTCCTCGTCCTTCAGCGACGGCACGATCACAACCTCATCACCGTCCTGCCAGTTGGCCGGGGTAGCGACCTTGTGGTTGTCGGTCAGCTGTAGCGAATCGATCACCCGTAGAATCTCGTGGAAGTTGCGCCCGGTGCTCGCCGGGTAGGTGATGGTCAGGCGCACCTTCTTGTTCGGATCGATTACGAACAGCGAACGCACCGTCAGGGTGTCATTGGCGTTCGGGTGGATGAGGTCATACAGCTCGGAAACCTTGCGGTCGGCATCGGCCAGAATCGGAAAATTTACCCGGGTGTCCTGCGTCTCGTTTATGTCGTCAATCCATTTGATGTGCGAATCCACCGGATCCACCGACAAGGCGATGGCCTTGACGTTGCGCTTGGCGAACTCATCCTTCAACTTGGCCGTGAAGCCAAGTTCCGTGGTGCACACAGGGGTGAAGTCGGCCGGATGGGAGAACAGCACGCCCCAGCTGTCACCAAGCCACTCGTGGAAACGGATGCGGCCTTCACTGGAGTCCTGCTCGAAGTCGGGGGCGATGTCGCCGAGGCGGATGGTCATCTGTTTGCTCCTTTGTGATGTTGAGGCATCGGGTGGATTCACTATGCGCAGAATCGAACCGCCTTAAAAAGAATAAATAATGATTTATTTATATCTGTTTGATCTATTAAAAAAACCCAAGCGCACCCTGAAATCTCCAGACGCTCAATAGCGTCGCGACTCAGGCAGGATTGCAAGGCGTTGTGCCCGCGGCCCCCGGCCCACCTTGTTTCCCAAGGAGCAAGGTGTCATCGTCACGGCTGCCATCGAAAGCTGACCACCAGGAGAACCGCCATGTTCATCGCCATGAATCGCTTCCGGGTCAACCCCGAGAGGACGAACGAGTTCGAACAGATCTGGCTGGAACGGGAAACCCACCTGCAGGGCCTGCCCGGTTTTGTCGAGTTCCATATGCTGCGCGGCCCCAGGGAGGAAGATCACATGCTCTACGCCTCCCACACCATCTGGAAATCGCGCCAGGACTTCGAGGCCTGGACACACTCCGAGGCGTTCCGCGCCGCACACGCCAACGCCGGCCAGAGCCGCCGCGAGGGCCTTTACCTGGGCCCGCCGAAGTTCGAGGGTTTCGAGGTCATCCAGACGATCAGCGACGCGAGCGACGCCTGAACCTGGCCGTGCCCGCACGGGCGAAACGCTCCCGCCAATGCTTCGGTGACACGCCGAACCAACGGGTGAAGGCGTGAGAGAAGCCGGAGGTCTCCGGCGCGTGGATAAAGCCAACCTCCAGTAGCGACCACCGCTTTCCAGTGCGCGTCTCATGACATGCTGATCGGCCCAGGTATTACGACAATGCTGTGATGGCCCTGCCTGCGATTCTTCGAGGGAATATATCGCTTGAATCAAGAAATATTGGTGATCGACGCGGTCGCAAGGAGAACCAAGGAGAGCCGCCATGCAAGCCAGTATCAACCCAGGCAGCTGACCTGCAGGACATGGCTGATGCGTGAGCCGTCCCAGACATAGCGCAGGTGCCTGCCCTGTGTGGGGGTAGACAGGGCAGGCGGACGGAAAACCGCGGCGCATTCATGGCCTGGCGCCCGAACGCTGCGATAGAGGACGCCCCAGCTCCCCGCGTCTCTGAGTTCCCGACCGACACGCTGGGGGGCGGGGTAGCTGGCTGGGTCAGGGGAATGCAGCTCCTGTACCGACCGCACGTCATGCAGCGGTTGCACCACCTGGTTGACGTAGGTTCGCATCGTTATTTCGAGTGGCCCCTCCCCTGTTGCCGCGAGGAAGCGCTCCCGGTGAAAGCGGGTTTCGGCAATCGCTGCGCTTTCGCTGCTGGCGCAGTAATACACGCCGTAAGTGCCGTCCGTGAAGCGGCTCTGCCTCCCAATGTGAGTGAAAGCGGCCATGACCGGGCTGCTGCCGGGGCCGCTGATGCGGTCATGAGCCGGCACCCGCTCGATCACGCCGGCCTCTTCCAGCAGGCGCTCGTTGGTCAGGCTCTCGATTGCATACGCGACCTCAAGCTCTGACGGATCAAGCACATCCTCAAACAGCCGGATCGGCGGGAAGGCACTGGCGATGATGCGGTATGCCGCGCGCCAAGCGGTGTCGTGGTTCAATTCGATGGTGTCGAACGATTTCAGGCCCGCCGTGATCCCTTGCATCACCAGCCCCGTTGCGCGTCGAGATACCGGCGCACGTCGGCAAGATCGACGACCCGGCCAGCCAGCATGTAGTCCAGAGCACTGCGCCCGTTGAACGGAGCGGCGGCGTTGGGCCGCTTGATCCAGCCCCAGGCGGACTCGGGATGGTTGCTGAAAATGATGCTGAGCGCCTTGTGGATGCCCATCACATACGAGACCCGCTCAAGCGTGTCGTGAGGCAGCCGCACAGGCTCCAGCCGCTTGTACTTGTGATAGGTCGTTGTGCCGACCGAGCCGAGCAGCACGCGCTGCTGCGCCGGGGTGCAACCCCACTTGTCCGTCACGTTGAAGAAGAACTTCAGCGCCACCTTTCCAGCATCCGGAGTATTGGTCATGGCGATCTGGGCGGTCATGGGCACCTCCGCTGGAACCTTAGTCTGTGCCGTCAGTGTAATACTTTAGTGTACCAATACAAGAATATAAGCCACATGCGTAGTTCGCCCAGCCCAGCAGCGCCGACGCCCCAGTGCCGAACATCAGGCCGAACACCATTCCCACGCGACCCGGCACCGCTTCTAGGGCGTATACCGTGGCCGAGCAGCCCCCCGTTTTTTCACGACCAAAGATAGGCCCCGCATTTCGCCCGAAATGGGCCCGCTTTTCGTAGGAGCGACCCTGGTCGCGAAGGGCCCGGCGCCGGTGCCCACCCGATTCGCGAGCAAGCTCGCTCCTACGGGAGCAACTGCACGGCGGCTTTCGGGCGGGGGTTGCCGAGGCGTGTACATGTAGTTGTCGGGATTGCCGGCCAGGAAATCATCCACCTGCGCTAGCGAGTCATGGCCTGCTGGAGCGGGCCAAAGAGCAACCCTATCCATCGAGCCCTCGCAGCAAGGCCTCGTGAAACACGTCTGGCGACTCGACCTGCGGTGAGTGGCCAAGCTCGGGGAATGGCACCAGGGTTGCGTTGGGTATCATCGCGGCGGCCTGGCGACCCAGCTCGGGATAGTCGCCCAGGCGCTCGGCCACTTCCTTCGGCGCACGGTTGGCGCCCGGTGCGGTGCGGTCCTTGCCGCCGATCAACAGTACGGTGGGCACCTCGAGTTTGTCGAACTCGTGGATCACTGGTTGGGTGAAGACCATCTCGGAGGTCTGCGCCTGGTTCCAGGCCACGATTTCCTTGCCTTCACCGGCATACATCCCCGCCAGCATGGTCACCCAGCGTTCGTACTCCGGCTTCCAGTCGCCATCGTAATAGACCTTCTGCTGGTAGCCCTTGATCCTGTCGAAGTCGGTTTTCAACTCGCTCTGATACAGCTCGTCGATGGAAGCATAGGGCACGCCTTTGGCCTGCCAGTCTTCAAGACCGATGGGATTGACCAGCACCAGCTGCTCAACGCTCTCGGGGTAATTGAGCGCGAAGCGGGACGCCAGCATGCCACCCATGGAATGGCCGACCAGGGTGACCTCCTCGACATCGAGCGACTGCAGCAATGCCCGGGTGTTGTGCGCCAGTTGCGAGAAGCTGAACTGATAGCCCTCTGGTTTGCTGGAGCTGCAGAAGCCGACCTGGTCGGGTGCGATCACCCGATAGCCGTGCTCGGAGAGCACCTTGATGGTCTCTTCCCAGGTCGCTGCGCAGAAATTCTTGCCATGCATCAGCACCAGGGTGCGGCCATTGGCCTTGTCGGTCGGCGCGATGTCCATGTAGCCCATGAACAGCGGCTGGCGCTGAGACGAGAACTCATGGCGCTTGAGCGGGTGCGGGTAGCTGAACCCTTCTAGGTGTGGGCCATAGGTTGGCGGCTGCTCGGCATGCAGCGCCGGAGTCAGGACAATTCCGCTGGAGAGGATCAGGAAAGACAGACCTTTCATTACGCATCGGCTCCTTGTCGATCAAGTTGGCGTTGGGAAGCGCTGTTGCGTGCCGGCCCCTCTTGGTTACTTGATGGGCCACCGACGCATCAGCGCAGTTGCAACTATCTTGTAGTGCGAAACCGGGGCCAAAGGTTGCCTGGACTCCGACAGAATTCAGCCAAGCAGCGCTATAGGAGAGCGACAATGCTGAGCAAGAACAGGATCGGCCTGTGGTATGACGGCACCGCACTCGACTGACGGTCGAGTTCACCCTTCTGGGCCTCCCCTGCCTGGGCCTGAACGGCGGCCCGGCGTTCAGGCACAGCGAAGCCTTTTCGTTCCAGGTGGCGACCGACGACCAGGCCGAGACCGACCTCGAAGCGGCCCGCCGCAGCTGATGGGAACCGAGCGGCGATTCGCGGACCGACTGCATTCAAAGTAGCCGGCGCTACCGGTCAGTATCCGGAGTCGACGCGCAGCTGCCGCAGGCGACTGCGGGTTCGGGAAAAGTCGGTGTGCGCGCCTTCGCTGAGCAGCGTCTCGGGCGATGCCTCGCTCACCAGCAGCAGCTGGTTGCCGCCGTCATAGAGGATATCCACCAGATTCAGGAAGCGCTGCTGGACGTCGATGCCCTGCCCGTCCAGCGGCGGTACACCACTCACCGCCAGATGCCGGAAACCTTCGCTGAGCCAGAGGAAGTCAGCGCTGGCCCGGGGCAGTCGGCAGAGTTCGTCGAACGTCGCCCATGCCCGCTCGCCTTCGTGCGCCAGCAGCCGCAGCGGGCGATTGTGGACGTCCAGCGACACCTCACGTTCGGCCGCCTCGCTCAATGGCAATCCTTCGGCCACCGCATCAGCCTGAAGCTCGAACGGCGCCACCCGGTATTCACCCCAGACATGCCCCGGACGCTCGCGATAATCCTCGCCACCGTCGAGATTGACGACGGCAAAGCGCTTTTCGATCAGGGCGATGGCCGGCTCGAAACGATCGCGGTACAGCGGATTGGGACAAAGTCCGCGGGGCGGATAGTTGGACGTACAGACCAGCCCCACACCCTCCTCCACCAGGCAGGTCAAAAGCCGGCCCAGCAGCATGGCGTCGCCAATGTCGTGGACATGGAACTCGTCGAAACACAGCAGGCGGGTCTCGGCAGCGATCTCTCGGGCAACCAATGCCAGGGGATCGGCCCGGCCGGTGAGCTGGCGCAGATTCAGCTGGATCTCATGGAGAAAGGCATGGAAATGCACGCGTCGCTTGGCCACCAGGGGCGCGGCGTTGAAAAAGGCGTCCATGACAAAGCTCTTGCCACGCCCTACCCCGCCCCACAGATACATGCCGGCCGCAGGACGGCGCAGCCAGCTGCCCCGACCGCGCAGCCAGTCTTCACACCAGCCCGCCAGTTGCCTGATGGCGCCGCTCTGTGCAGGATCGGCCCGGTAACCCCGGGCCTCGAGCAGTTGATCGAAATGCTGCTCGATCCCCGGCGCGACAAGCTGCCGGGGCAACTCCCGACTGGACTTCAGCGCGTCAGAAGTCAAAGAACACCGTTTCCGACTCACCCTGCAGGTAGATATCGAACCGGTAGGCCAGCTGCCCGTTCACTTCACACCGCTTGGCAATCAGGGTGTCGCGGCGAGGAACCCACTCGATCATGTTCAGCACCGGGTCGCTGCCGTTGGCTTCAACCTCGTCTTCGAAATAGATCCGCGTATGCAGGTGAATGTTGATGCCCCGGGCGAACAGCGACACGTTGATATGTGGCGCCATCGGTGCCCCGGCGCGGTTGTTCACCACGCCGGGCTTGACGGTCTTCAGCGTCCATTCGCCAGCATCGAAGGTGGTCGCGGTGCGGCCGAAGCTGTTGAACGGCTGCTCCAGGTCGTAGCGGGTGTGGTAGCGGCCTTCGCTGTCGGCCTGCCAGAACTCCAGGAACGAGTCGCGCACCAGATGGCCGCCGCCATCGTAGACGTTGCCGATCAGGATGATGTGCTCGCCCGGCGCATCGGGCTTGGCCATTTCGTTCCAGATTTCCTGGTCACGGGGCGGGTTGCCGGCAGCGGCCAGTGCCAGGCCGATGTGTACGTAGGGGCCGGCGGTCTGGGAAGGGGTCTCCGGCAGCAGTTGAACAGGCATGGGGGTCTCCTTCTCAGCGGTTTTCAAAGTGGGTCTGGCGCTGGCCACGCAGCACGATGTCGAAGCGATAGGCCAGGCAGTCCATTGGATTGGCATTACCCATGTCCAGCCTGGCGACCAAGGTCTGGACCGCTTCGGGGTTGGCGATGGTCTTGACGATCGGGCACAGCGGGATCAACGGGTCGCCTTCGAAATACAGCTGGGTGATCAGGCGGGTCGAAATCGACGGGCCGCTGATGGAGAAGTGGATGTGCGCTGGCCGCCAGTCGTTCGGCCCGTTGCGCCACGGATAGGGGCCGGGCTTGATGGTGCGGAACATGTAGTTGCCGTCACGATCGGTCAGGGCGCGGCCCACGCCGCCAAAGTTCGGGTCCAGCGGCGCCACGTAACGATCGTTCTTGTGCCGGTAGCGGCCACCGGCGTTGGCCTGCCACATCTCCACCAGGGTATTGGGGATCGGCTTGCCGTACTGGTCCAGCACCCGGCCGGAAACGATGATCCGCTCGCCGATGGGCAGACCGCCGTTGTTGAAGTTCAGCAGCAGGTCGTTGTCATGCTCGCCGAATTTCAGGTGCGAGAAATCAGGGCCGGTGGTCTCGGAAACCGACGCCGGAATGCTGATCAGCGCCTGACGGGGCGAGCGGGCGACCGAGGTCTTGTAGTCCGGCGTGAAGGCTTTCGGATGCCAGTTGCGGTCACGGGCGACGAACAGGCTGGTGTCCAGATCGGACATGACAGTGCTCCTTGTTGGATTTGAATGAGCGCGTGCGATGCAGGCAGGGCCGAGTGTGCGTCAGGGTGCCGCAGCTGGAAATTGAAAGGATAAGAGCCATCCATAACCATATGGTTATCAAGATGTGCGGCCAGCCGATGCATTGATCAACTTCGTTCTTCGCTCGGCCGGGCTCTTCTTTCCCAGAAACGCCACCCTGGGCCG
Organism: Stutzerimonas tarimensis; assembly: GCF_042648805.1. NCBI lineage: Bacteria > Pseudomonadati > Pseudomonadota > Gammaproteobacteria > Pseudomonadales > Pseudomonadaceae > Stutzerimonas > Stutzerimonas tarimensis. The sequence goes on from NZ_JBHRXZ010000016.1 coordinate 17,734, forward strand.
CCTACCCCATCACTGGCTTCAATAATGCCTGGGCTTCGAACAGCGGCATCAGGTAACGCAAGCGCATCTCCTCCAGGCTGACCCGTGAGGCGTGGGTTGTAAGCGAGAGTGTCGCGCGCAGCACGCCCGCGCGATCGTACAGCGGAACCGCGATCACCCGCATGCCCACCTCGAACTCCTGATCCACCAGGGCAAAGCCTTGCTCGGCGATTTCCCGCAGTCTTTTCCGAACGGCGTCCGGGTCGGTGATCGTGTGAGGCGTCAGCTGAACGAGGTCTGTCCGGGCGAAATAGTCGGCCTGGGCCTGCTGGTCGAGCGAAGCGAGCCACAGCCGTCCGCTCGCCGTGCAGTACAAGGGTACCAGCGAGCCGGGACGGATCGACATCGAGGCGATATGGCTATAGCGGCTGCGGACGATGTGGACGATGTCGTCGCCGTCACGCACCCCCACCGAGACATGCTCGCCCGTATTGCGCGCCACCTGTTCCACGATCGGCCGCAGCATGCGCGGCAGTTGCGCCGAATCGACGTAAGCCTGGCCAATACGCAATGCCCGGGCAGTGAGCCAGTAATGGCGTCCATCGGTCTCGGCAAATCCTTCATGCACAAGGGTGAGCAGAAAACGCCGGGTCGCGCTGGGTGTCATGCCGGAAAGCCGGGCCGCCAGCGGCACGCTGAGCCGGGGGCGTTGTTCGTTGAACAGCTGCATCAGCGCCAGCCCCTTTTGCAGGCCGGCAATCAAGTCCCGGTCGTGAATGCGCGGTTCTTTCATGAAGATGTCCAGTTCGCCTCATAAAGCGATTATCGCAACAAGAAAGCGATTATCAACAGATTCGCGCGCGTTTCGCTAGAGCCAGACGTGGACTGCTGCCATGCTCACCTGACAAGAACAACGCCAGGAAACCACCATGATCCGAGGCTCGACCGAACTGGTAGCCATCGTAGGCTCCCCCATCGCCCAGGTGAAATCGCCTGAGAACTTCAACGCCTGGTTTGGCCAGCAGAACCAGGACCGCGCCATGATTGCTATCGACCTGGCCCCCGACGCCCTGGAGGAATTCATTGCCACCCTGCGAGGCTGGCGCAACCTGCGTGGTTGCGTGGTCACCGTGCCCTACAAGCAGCAGCTCGCCGAATGGCTCGAGCATCTCAGCCCACGTGCGGCCGCGTTGCATTCGGTAAATGTCATCCGGCGCGAGGCGGATGGCAGCCTGAGCGGAGACAACGTCGACGGTGAAGGATTTATCAAGGCTGCCGCGCGTCAGGGTTTTGTCCCAGGAGGGCGTACCGCGCTGGTGATCGGCTCGGGCGGTGTCGGCAGTGCCATCGCCTACTCCATGGCCGAAGCAGGAATCGCCCAACTGACGGTGGTGGACGCTTCCAGGCAGCGCGCCGATTCTCTGGCCGGGATTCTGCGCGACGACTTTCCAGGGTTATCGATAAGCACCCACTACGAAACCCTGGCGGGCTTCGACCTGGTGGTGAACGCCTCGCCGGTGGGCATGGGCGACAGCGAGGAGCTACCGCTGCCCCCGGCACAACTCGACACGCTGTCGCCCGCCACGCTGGTGGCTGACGTGGTCACCCGACCCGAGATAACCCCTTTGCTCGCAGCTGCCCGCAGGCGCGGTTGCCGCATCCAGACCGGTGCCGAGATGGCCATCGCTCAGCTCGGCAACCTCGGCGCCTATCTCGGCGTCACCCCTTTGGACATTTGAGGAGCCTCTCATGTACTACGAACTTCGCACCTACACCATCAAGCCCACCCGGCTCGCCGACTGGCTGGCGCTCTACCAGAGCGATGCGCTCGCCGTGCAGACCGAGCACCTGGGCGAACTGGTGGGATTTTTCACCACGGAATTCGGCGAGGCCAATCAGGTGGTGCACATCTGGGCCTACCAAAGCCTCGATGACCGCGCGGCGCGGCGCGCACGCATGAGTGCCGACCCGCGCTGGGCAGCATTCTCGCGAAAGAACAGAGAGCTCGATGCTGTGGTGCGGCTGGAATCGCGCCTGATGAGGCCGACCGGCTTCTCTCCACTGCAATGATCGGGAGGTCGGCATGGACAGCACGGCACTGGACTGCGATGTTCTGGTCATCGGCTCCGGCGCAGCCGGCCTTGCCACAGCGGTGACCGCCGCACACCACGGACTGCAGGTGATCGTGGCGGAAAAGGCCGAGGTGCTGGGCGGCACCAGCGCCTGGTCCGGCGGCTGGATGTGGATTCCACGGAATCCACTGGCCGTTGAAGAAGGCTTTGTGGAGGAAGCGGGCGCGGCTGAACGCTATCTATGCGCCGAGCTGGGACGGGACAGGCTGGATGCCAGGCAACTCGCCTATCTGCACCACGGCCCCAGGATGGTCGACTTTTTCCGCCGGCATACCCGGGTTCAGTTCTTTTCCGGCAGCCGAATGCCGGACATGCGTGAGTCACCAGGTTTCGCCCCGGGCGGTCGCTCTCTGTGTGCGCGACCGTTCGACGGGCGTGCACTGGGGGACTGGATACACAAGCTGCGTCCTCCGCTCGATCTTATCAGCCTCGGTGGCATGGGCATCGCAGGCGGCGCCGATCTCACTCACTTCCTCAACGCCACCCGGAGGCCCCGCTCTGCAGTACATGCCGCCACGCGGCTGTACCGCCATGGGCGCGACCGGCTTCTGCGCGGACGTGGTCTGCACCTGGTCAACGGCAACGCGCTGGTGGCCCGGCTGTTGCGTAGCGCGCTGGATGCCGGCGTGACCCTGTTGACCGAACACGCAGCCATTGAACTGACCCGCTACGCAAACTCGGTCACCGGGGCGTGGCTGCAGCACCACGGCCGGCCGCTACAGGTGGTCGCCCGGCGGGGCGTGGTGCTCGCCTGTGGCGGCTATCCGCACGACAGGACACGCCTTGCGGAATTGGGCCAGCAACACCACTCGGCCGCGCCCGAGAGCAACAGCGGCGACGGCCTGCGTCTTGGCGAAGCCGTGGGTGCGCAGTTAGCCACGGATCTGGCGCAGCCCGCTGCCTGGGTGCCGGTCTCGCTGATGCCCAGGCGCGATGGCAGCACAGGCGCTTTCCCGCATCTGATGGAGCGCGCCAAGCCCGGCTTCATCGCGGTGCGCTCCGACGGTCGCCGCTTCACCAACGAAGCCGACTGTTATCACGATTTCATGCAGGATCTTTTCGCCTCGACGCCGGAAGGCGAGCAGCCCCACGCCTGGCTGATCGCCGAGGCGCCTGCACAGCGGCGCTACGGGCTCGGTGCGGCGCGCCCCTTCCCCTTTCCGTTGCGCCGGTTTCTGCGCACGGGCTATCTCCAGTGCGGCGCCACGCTGGCCGAGCTGGCCAAGCGCTGCGGAATCGATGCGCTACAGCTGCAACGCACCGTCGCCGAATTCAACCAGCACGCGCTCGTCGGAGAGGACCCGCTTTTCGGGCGCGGCGGCTCCGCCTATAACCGGGCCCAGGGGGAACCGCTGCATGGCCCGAACCCTTCACTTGGTCCGCTCACCCGCGGCCCCTTCTTTGCGGTGCGATTGCTGCCGGGTAGCCTGGGCACCTTCGCGGGCCTGCGCACAGATGCAAACGCACGGGTAATCGACCAGGGCAACCAACCCATCGCCGGATTGTTTGCAGTCGGCAACGACATGGCCAGCGTGATGGATGGCCATTACCCCAGCGGCGGCATCACTCTTGGTCCGGGCATGACGTTCGGCTACCTGGCCGGTCTGGCGCTGGCCGAACGCGAGCGGGCGTAGTCTGCAAGCGCCGCTGAACGCCCCTCGCTCGGGTGCATCCGCTTCGTGATCCTGAAAAGCATGGCCCTGCCCTGTGCAGGATCGAATCATCGCTCGTCCCGGCTCACCTGCGGCCTGGCAGGCGAGCCGGGGCTCAATTGGACTCTGTTGCGATCAAGGCTCTGCGATCCCCAGTTCTTCCGGAGAGCGCTGTGCAGCCCCTGCCCGATAGATCGACCAGGCTGTCACCGATTGCCAGCGGTTCAGGTAGGCACTCGCTTCCTCGCCGCTGAGGTTGAGCGGCCGGGCGCCAAAGCCGGCCAACGCCTGCTGGAATTCGGGCGACGCGGCAGCCTGCCGATAGGCGTCTTCCAGGGTCCGCTTGATCGCCTCGGGGGTGTCCTTGCGCACGAACACTCCCCAGAAAGTGCCCCAGGGCATGAAGGGCCGCATTTCCGGGATGCTTTCGGTGATGGCCGGCACCTCCGGGAGTTCTGGATGGCGTTCATCACTGAGCACCGCCAGGGCGCGAAGACGACCGGCCTGGATCTGCGACTTGGTCGGGCCGAGGCTGAGCGGCATGAAGTCGATATGATTGCCCATGAGTGCCGTGATGCCAGGCCCGTCCCCGCCAAAGGTCACCTCGCGTACCTTGAGTTCACGCACAGAGTTGACCATGGAGTGCACGGTGGCTGGTGCTCCGCCTACCCCGACCGTGCCCATGCGCAGCTGCCCCGGGTTGGCTCCAGCGTGGTCCAGCAACGCCTGCATGCTGTCGAAGGGGCTGTCCGGATGGACCGCAATGACCACTACGCTCTGGCCCAGAATGCTCACCGGATGCAGCACCCGGTAATCGAACTCGGCCAATCCGAGCAGGGGGTAAAGCTGGGGGTTCTCGGCGCCGTAAAGCATGGTGTAGCCATCGGCCCGCTGGCGCAGAACGTAGTCGGTGCCAATCAGACCGGTGCCTCCCGGGCGATTGCTCAGTACCAGACGACTCCCCAGGATTTTCTCGACATGCGGCGTGATTGCCCGAGCCACGCCGTCGGTGGCTCCCCCGGCACCCCAGGGCACCACTGCCTGGATATTGCGCTCCGGATATGCCGCGAGTGTCTGTGCGCCATAAAGGGCACCTGCCACCAGCGTACCGGCCAGCCATTTGTTGGTCATGCCTACCTCCAGTCTTGTTGTTGTTTGTCCTCATGACCGTACCGTCGTCGCCAGCTGTCATGCCTGCGGTCTGTATCGAGCCATGCCATTTCATGGTTGCACAAATTTCAATAAATGGAATACCGTTCCAATAACAAATCAGAACAAGATTCTGATTTCCGCCGGGCGGCTTCTCTCCGGTCAAGTGTCGTTATCGGGGCAGCCTGCGCAGACGTCCCCGGACATCGTCTTTCTCTCCAACAACAACAAGGGAAACAGCCCATGCACCAGACCTTGCAGGATTTCCAGCCGGATCAAACATTTGACATTGTGGTGGTCGGTGCCGGGGGGGCGGGCATGTCAGCCGCGTTGTTCGCAGCCCTGCGCGGCGCCAAGGTGCTGCTGTTGGAAAGCACCGAGTATGTGGGCGGCACCACCGCATTTTCCGCAGGCACCACCTGGATACCCAACAGTCAGCACGCCAGCAGCGTCGCGCCGGGTGGTGACAGCCTGGACAAGGCGCGCGGCTTTCTCGACCGTTCGGTGGGGGACTGCTCAGCGCAGGCGTTGCGTGAAACCTTTCTGCACGCCGGACCCCAAGCGGTCGCCGAGATCGAAGCACATTCGTCCGTGAAATACCGAGCTCGCCCGTTCCACCCGGACTACCTTTCGGAGCTGGAAGGCTCGACGCTTTGCGGGCGCGCGCTGGAGCCGCTGCCTTTCGATGGGCGGCTGCTGGGCAAACGCTTCGCGCTGGTCCGCCCGCCGATTCCCGAATTCACCGTGCTGGGCGGGATGATGGTGGATCGCGACGACGTCGCGCACCTGCTTGGCCTGACCAGAAAATGGGCGTCCTTCAAGTATTCTTGCAGCCTCCTCGCCCGCCACCTCCGCGATCGCCTTCGCCATCCCCGTGGTACCCGTCTGGTAATGGGCAATGCATTGGTGGCGCGGTTGCTGCATTCGCTGGATCAGCGCGAAGTCCCGATCCTGACCAGCGCCACGCTGGAGCGCATCGAGCGAGACGGCGGACGAGTCTGCGCCATCGAAGTCAGTCAGGCTGGAGTGCGGCGGCGCCTGCGCATCGAGGGCGGGCTGATCCTGGCAGGCGGCGGCTTCAATCGGCATCCCGAGCGCCGTCGGAAGCTGCTCGGTGAGATCGACCCTGGCTGGTGCCCGGCAGCGCCAGGCCATACCGGCGCGGCCCATGACTTGGCGGAAGCCGTCGGCGCGCGCTACGGGGAAAGCGGGCTGAGCAATGCCTTCTGGGCGCCCGTGTCGATCCGCAAGAGGCCTGACGGCAGCCAGGCGGTGTTTCCCCACTTCATCATGGATCGCGGCAAGCCCGGGGTAATCACCGTCGACTGGCGTGGCCGACGCTTTCTCAACGAGTCCACCTCCTATCATCTGTTCGGCCTTGGCATGCAGGCGGCGCATCGACAGGCGCCTGCGATCCCGGCGTTCCTCATCACCGATGCGGTGGGTCTGCGCAAGTACGGCCTTGGCATGGTGCGCCCGGGAGGCAGGGGCCTGAAGCCCTTCCTCCAGGATGGTTACCTCACCGCAGCCGCGACGCCTGGTGAACTGGCGAGCAAGCTGGGAATAGACCCGGCGGGTCTGGAGGACAGCCTGGCAAAGATGAACCGTTATGCCCGCGAGGGTCACGACCCAGAGTTCGGGCGTGGCAGCACCGACTACCAGCGCGCCAATGGCGACGCGACCAACCCGTTACCCAATCCCAACCTGGGTCCCATCGACAGCGCGCCCTTCTACGCCGTACGGCTCTACCCGGGCGACATTGGCGCTGCTACTGGCTTTGCCACCAACACCGAAGCTCAGGTACTTGACGCGGCCGGCGTGCCAATCGCCGGGCTGTACGCGGTGGGCAACGACATGCATTCCATCATGGGCGGCAGTTATCCCGGACCGGGCATCACGCTGGGGCCCGGCCTGGCTTTTGCCTGGGTTGCCGCAGGACATGCCGTGGCGGCTTCCAGTACGAACCGCCAACACAGACCGACCACCCAGCGCGCCAGCGTCTGATCCACACGCATACAGGTATTTCGTCATGCCTCGAGAATTGTCCCTCGCCTATCTGACCACCGAACAATCGCCCCCGCAGGCGCTGCAAACCGCGATGCGTACCGGCTACAGCTGTGCTGGCATCCGCCTGCTGCCTTCGTCACCGGGCGGCCAGGCCTATCCGCTGATGAACGATCCTCGCCAGCTCCGGGAAACCCTGGCCTGCCAGGCGGGTACCGGAGTGCGTATCGCCGATCTGGAAATGATCCGGCTGGACGAAGCCTTCAATCTTGAATCCTATCTGCGCTTTCTGGAAGTTGGCGGCCTGTTGCAGGCGCGAGCGGTGCTGGTAGCCGGGGACGACCATGACCCGTCCCGTCTCACTGCAAATTTCGCCGCCTTGTGCGAGGCCGCCCTTCCCTTCGGGCTGACCGCAGACCTCGAGTTCATGCCCTGGACCGCCGTCCCCGACCTCGCAAGCGCCTGGGGCATCGTCGAGGCTGCCAACCAGCCCAACAGTGGCGTGCTGATAGATGCCATGCACTTCGCCCGCTCCAACAGCACCTTGCAACAGCTAGCCCGTATACCCTTTCAACACCTTCATTACGCCCAACTGTGCGACGCTCCCCGAGCAGCACCAGATACGGTCGAGGGCCTGATCAATGCGGCGCGCTGCGAGCGGCTCCTGCCGGGCGAAGGTGGCCTGGCCCTGGCAGAACTGTGGAGTGGATTGCCGGCAGGGTTGCCGGTAAGCGTGGAGGTGCCCAATCACGCCGAGCGGGCCCGCCTGGGTGCCGACGGGTGGGCGCAACGGGCACGACTGGCAACCCTGGCCCTGCTCGAGGACTGCATAGCGGCATGATGCCCAAGGTCGAGTGTCGACCATTTCATCCGATTATCGCCCTATTCTTCGATCTGAGACCTTCATCCAGGCCGCCGGCCGCCAAGCCTTTTGATACTGTATTAACCAGTTAGTTACTAAAGGAGCGGTGCGGTGTCCCCTGTCATTCTCGTTCTCAACGGTCCCAATCTAAACATGCTTGGCACCCGTGAGCCTTCGACCTACGGCTACGAAACCCTGGCAGATATCGCAGAGTTGTGCCGCCGTACCGGCGAGTCCCACGGGCTGACGATCGAGTTCTTCCAGACCAACCACGAAGGCGAGCTGATCGAGCGCATCCACCATGCCCGTGGCCGCTGCGCCGGCATTCTGATCAACCCGGCTGCCTGGACCCACACCTCGGTGGCGATCCGCGATGCCCTCAGCGCAGCGGAGCTGCCGGTGATCGAAGTGCACCTCTCCAACGTGCACAAGCGCGAAGCCTTCCGCCATCACTCATTTGTCTCACCGATCGCCGTCGGGGTGATCGCCGGCCTCGGCAGCAACGGCTATCGCCTGGGCCTGGAACATTTCGCCCACCTGCTCGAAGGATTTTCCCATGAACAATAACAAGACCGCTTCCGTCCTTGCCGGCCTCATCGGCGCCGGCATCCAGCTGTCCCGTACCCCCGCGCTGCATGAACGCGAGGGCGACGCCCAGGGTATTCGCTACCTGTACCGGCTGATCGACCTGGATCAGCTCAAGCTGGACACGAACGCCCTGCCCGACCTGCTGAGTGCTGCCGAACGGATGGGATTCACCGGCCTCAACATCACTTTCCCGGCCAAGCAGGCGATCATTCCCCTGCTCGACGAATTGTCCGACGAAGCCCGTGGTATCGGTGCGGTGAATACCGTGGTCCTCAAGGACGGCAAGCGCGTCGGCCATAACACCGATGCCCTCGGTTTCGCCGAAGGGTTCCGCCGGGGTCTACCGGGGGTGGCCATCGGCCGGGTGGTGCAGATGGGTGGCGGCGGCGCCGGTGCCGCGGTGGCCCATGCGTTGCTCGCCGAGGGCGTCGAGCAGCTCAGCGTGTTCGAAGTGGAGCCGGCCCGGGCCCAGGGCCTGGTGGATAGTCTGAACGAGCGATTCGGCCAGGGTCGTGCAGTGGTTGGTCGTGACCTGGCGACTGCCATGGCCGAAGCCGATGGCCTGGTCAACACCACGCCGGTCGGCATGGCCAAGCTCCCAGGCGCCCCCTTGCCGGTCGAACTGCTGCGCCCGGCGCTCTGGGTGGCCGAGATCATCTACTTCCCACTGGAAACCGAACTGCTCAGGCATGCTCGCGCCCTGGGCTGCCGGACTCTGGATGGCGGCACCATGGCGGTGTTCCAGGCGGTCAAGGCGTTCGAGCTGTTCACCGGCGTGCAGGCCGATGCCGAACGGATGCAGGAGCATTTTCTCGGAATGTGAGGCCGGGGCCGGGGTTGCTGCTTCGGCCTTTCGCCTGGCTTTCGAGATTCGTGCCGCCACGTAAAGACTCTGCCCGGGTCAATCACGCCTGGAGGTAGCGCAGCACCGATTCGCAGATCATCGTCCTGTGGCGCTGCTTGACCGAAGGCTCATGCAGGTCGATCTGAAAGATCTCGCCGAAGGTGTGGCGGTTGGAGTTGCGGTAGAAGCAGAACGAGCTCATCAGCAGGTGAACGTCGACCGCCTGCAGGCCGGACCGGAATACCCCTTCAGCCTCGCCCCGGCGCAGAATCTGGTCCAGCAGGTGTGTGACGTTGCTGCTCATTGATCGAATGGTGTCCGATTCCTTGACGTGGTCGCCGTTGTGGATGTTTTCGATACAGACGATGCGCACGAAGCCTGGATTACGGTCGTGGTGATCGAAGGTGAACTCCACAAGTCGCCGGATGGCCACCGACGGGTCCAGCTCGCCGAGATGGAGTTCGCTCTCGGTGTGGCGAATATCTCCGTAGAGCTTTTCCAGCACCCGGAGGTAGAGCTGTTCCTTGTTACCGAAGTAGTAATAGATCATCCGCTTGGAAGTACGGGTGCGCTCGGCAATGGCATCCACCCGCGCACCGGACAACCCATACTCGACGAATTCGGCGATTGCCGCCTGGAGAATGTCCTCCCGGGTTTTTTCCGGATTGTTCTTGCGGGTTCTGCGATTGTCGGCCGGGTTCTCACCCGCCTGAGGGTCTGCGTAAGTCATTGTTGGAATCTGTCAGCCCTGGGTACGAAGAGAAACGATTATGAAGAATGGCTCCCGTACAGTGAAGACCAGTGCCTCTTCGTTCGCTCCCCAACCATTCATCGACGCGATCCATCCGAAGAACTGCCCCGAGCCTTGGCCAGCGCGGCCAGGCGCACGGCGACGTTAGCAGCCCCGTAGCCGGAGTAACCGTTCTTGCGCTGGATGATTTCAAAGAAGAAGCGGTCCTCGAATGGCTCGGTATAGACGTGAAAGAACTCGCCGCCCTGGGCGTCACGGTCGTAGAGGACGTTGTAGTACGCCAGTTCGCTGAGAAATTCGTCATCGAAGTCGAAACGCGCGGCCAGGTCATCGTAGTAGTTCAGCGGAATATCGAGCAGCGGCACGCCGGCATCCTTGGAGCGGTTCACTTCGGTGAAGATATCTTCACAAGCAAACGCAATGTGATGTACTCCAGAGCCCCGGTAGCTCGACAGCGCATGGGAGACCGCCGTGTTACGGTTTTCCGAGACATTCAACGGCAAGCGGATACTGCCACAGCGGCTGCGGACGGCACGGCTTTTCACCAGCCCGTAGGGATCGGGCAGGACGACTTCATCGTCGGCGCGAAAATCCAGTGCCGTCTTGTAGAACAGTACCCAGCTGTCGAGACTGTCGGCCGGCAGTGCCATGGCCATGTGATCGATACGCTGCAGGTTGCCCGGCTGGATCGCATCCGGTGCGAGAACGAAGTCGCTGTCGTAGATCGTATGGCCGGCTTCTCGCTGTTCCACCATGTAGATCAGGCTGCCATCGGGCGCTCGAACCGCCGGGATCTCCCGCTCGTTCGGCCCGACCAGCCCGCGATAAGGCTGAGCCTTGAAGGCCCGGGCACGCTCCAGCGCAGTAGCTTCATCGCGCACGCGAAAACCGGTGGCGCACAACGACGGGCCGTGGGCTTCGAAGAAACCATGGGCGAACGAATACGGCTCGGCATTGAGCACGATATTGACATCCCCCTGGCGCAACAGGCTGACGTTCTTCGAACGGTGCTCGCCAGCACGGGCAAATCCCAGACGTTCGAGCCAGGTACGCAGCTTGGCGGCGCAGGGCTCGTCAACGGCAAATTCGAGAAACTCCACGCCCTCGTAACGGCTCGCGGCCGGGGGGGCGAACAGCGCATCGAGATTGACCGGCGGTACGGTGTCCTGTTCGAGAATCTTGCGAGTCTTCTCCTCGAGATAGAGCAGAGAGCGCAGACCGTCGGCCGCGTTGGCCCGCGGTGGCGCGGCGCGGAATCCGTCGTTGAAGATCTCCAATGACAGCGGGCCGGTATATCCCGTGCGAAGGATCGGTGCGAGAAAATTCGGCAGATCGAATTCGCCCTGGCCTGGGAAGCAGCGGAAATGGCGGCTCCATTCCAGGACATCCATCTGCAGGATGGGCGCGTCGGCCATTTGCACGAAGAAGATCTTGTCACCAGGAATCTCGGCAATCGCGGACGGATCGCCCTTCAGCGAAAGCGTGTGAAAACTGTCCAGGATCACCCCGAGCGCAGAATGGTCGACCTGCTTCACCAGACGCCAGACCTGCTGGTAAGTGCTCACGTGGCGGCCCCAGGCCAGGGCTTCGTAGCCGATGCGCAGCCCCCGCTTGCCAGCCCGCTCGGCCAGGACCGCAAGGTCATCGACAAGAATGTCCTCATCGCCCAGGCTGTCTGCCGCCACGTTGCTGCACACCAGCACCAGGTCGGTTCCGAGCTCCTGCATCAGGTCGAACTTACGCTCGGCCCGGTCGAGGTTGCGCTGCAGGCGCTCACGCCCGCAGCCCTCGAAATCACGGAACGGCTGGAACAGCGTTATGGCGATGCCTAGATCGGCGCACATCCGGCGTATCTGGGTCGGGCTGCCCGAGTAGTAAAGCAAGTCGTTTTCAAAGATCTCCACCCCATCGAACCCGGCGGCAGCTACGGCCTCCAGCTTCTCGGGAAGAGTTCCGCTGAGCGAGACGGTGGCGATCGAACGGTGCATGAGGAGCTCCTTGTCGCTTGAGGCGCTGTCGGTGCGGCGTGGATTCGCAACGGGCGCCACAAGCGCAACGCCGCTGCGTCAACTATCCGAGGAGTATTGTCGTGCGATTAACGGCTGGCAAACGAAAATGTACGAACCAGTACGTTTGTCGTTCGATTATCGAGCGATACGATTTCCCAAGACCTCTGGGTGGACTGCCGTAAGACGCAGGAGGTGGCTTCATCAATGTCCGAAGGCGCTGGGCTGGCGGCGCGATGCACCGGCGAGGCGGGATCTTTCCACCCTACAGGCGGGCCAGTACAGCCAGGCTTCTTTCCAGCGCCATGCGTGCCCGGTCCAGTGCACTGACGCCCTGCTCCAGCAACTGACGGGTGGGAATCTCCAGACTCAGCGGAATGTTCTCCGGCAGGCAGCGCAACAGGCCGAGCAGGTCGCAGTCGCCTTCTCCGGGGAAACGTCGCTCCTGGCGAGCCTGGCGCAGGATTTCCTGCATATCGTCAGGACGCGGCCCCGCCACATCGCACAGCTGCATGTAACGCAGGCGCGAGGGCGGCACCCGCGCAAGGTCTTCCAGCCGGGAAGCAGAGCGGTCGAAGTGGAAGGCGTCCACCAGTACGCCTCCGTTGGCGCAGCCTGCCGCTTCGACGATACGCACGGCCTGGGCCAGGTCACGGGCGTCGGTCCAGGGCATGAACTCCAGATGTGGATGCAGTTCGTAGCCGGCCGACAGCTCGCACAGCGCGGCGAAGTTCTGGGTCTGCCGGGCTTCATCAGGATCGTTGCCGGCCACCAGCAATTCGGTGGCTCCCAGCTCCGCCCCGGCTGCAAGAATCGCCTCGAAATCAGCCACCCGGGTGTCGGGCTTCAGACGCAGGATCTCCACGTCCAGTACGCGGATTCCGGTGTCGCGCAGTCGTGCCAGAGTCTCCCGGCGCAGCGCGGCGTCGGCCACGAGGGGAAAGTGATGTTCTTCCGGCGTGGCCGGCACCAGGCGCAGCCCTACGTGGCTGTATCCCGCCTGAGCGGCCACCTCCACCATCTGAGGAGGCGATAGCTCGAGTACCGTGAGGGCAGCGAGGGAAAGAATACGGTCGGTCATGGGTGTCTCTGCAAGCGGTCGGATCAAAGGGTTTCGGGCGTCACGCAAACACCACTGCTGGCGGCGTGCCTGATCGCCTCGACCAGCGCCAGGGTGCGTCCGGCATCGGCCGCGTCCACCAGCGGACGGGCCTCGCCGCGAACGACCCGGACGAAGTGCTGGAGCTGAAGGGCCAGTGCATCACCGGCAGGCACGGGCTCACGGGTGCTTGACAGAGGTTGATGCCAGCCTGCGCCCGCCTCGGCATACCGCCAGTGCTGCAACTGCGGAACGGCGAGCGCACCCTGGGTGCCTGCCAGCAGGTAGCAGGGCTGATCCTGGCGCGGATAAACGGGGTTCTCCCCGGAGCCCAGCTCCCAGCTCCAGGGCGCCGCCACTGCGTCGGAGCCGGTCAGGGTGCCCAGCGCACCGTTCTCGAAGCGCAGCAGCACCGCTGCACTGTCCTCGTTGGGCAGGCCGCGGGCTCGATTGTCGGTCATCGCCTGCACGGACTGGACCTCTCCGCACAGATGGCGCAGCAGGTCCAGATCATGGATGAGATTGGTCAACAACATGCCGGCGCCCGGCTCGCGGCGCCACGCCTGCTCGAAATAGCTGGCCGGCTTCTGCAGCTGCCACAGCGCCGTCACCGTGGTCAGCCGGCCCAGAGCGCCCTCGCCGATCAGTTGCCGTGCCCGAGCGATCAGCGGATTGTGCCGCCGATGATGGCCGACAAGCACCGACACGCCACTTTTTGCGCTTGCCTCGACGAGTGTGCGGACCTCGTCAAGCCCGACCCCTACCGGTTTCTCCAGCAGCACGGGAATACCCCGTGCCAGGCAGTCCAGTGCCGTCGGCACGTGCAGCTTACTGGGGTTCGCGACGATCACGGCGTCCGGACGCGCCTGCTCCAGCATCTGCCGATGGTCGGCGAACCAGGGAACCGCCAGACCCGCGGCAAACTCGGCGGCGGCTGGACTGGGGTCAGCGATGGCTCGCAGGCAGGCTTCGTCGGATCGGGCAAGGTAGGTCTGGTGCTGGCGCCCCATCACGCCAGCGCCGATCAGGGCAATACGCAAAGGTAGATGCAAAGCGACTTCCTCGTCTGGAGGCTCAAAGGGCAGCCTCGAAACATAATCCGGAACACTGTTCCAGTTGTTATTGGGCCACTATCGTCCTTTGCGTTTGCGTTTTCCAGCGCCTTGACTCGATATGAGAGCGATCCGCGAGCAATAACGTTCGATTATCGGACGATTCGCGCGAAGGAAAAATCTCTACATTTCCAATGGCCGCTCCCTCGGGCCGAATACATCAGGTGAACAGCTCTGACGCCTGGCTGGCGCCCGAGAGCTCTTCGCTGGCTGATAGCAATCCCGGCGCCAACTCATGAAGGCGGGCCTCGGGCAGTCGGGCGGTGGGTCCGGCGATGCTCAGCACAGCGATCGCATGGCCTTCCACCGGATGCCGTACTACCGCGGCTACCGCGGACATACCCACGCTGGAGCTCTCCACCACCCAGGCATAACCGATCTGGCGTGCCAGCCGCAGTCTTTCGAGCAGGGCCGCTTCATCTCGTGGCGCATTTGGACCGCGTTCGTCGGCATCGCTGCGTTGCCCCTGGCAGCGCACCAGTTGCAGCGCCTGTTCATCATCCAGGCTTGCCAGCCAGGCATGTCCGGATGCGGTCGGAAACAGAGGCGCGTCCCGGCCCATGTCAGGGTCGTAGCGCAGTCCGGAACGAGCCCCCTGGGACTTGGCTATCCAGACCAGCCGACTGGCCTCGATCACCCCAAGGCGCACCAGCTCGCCGCTCTGCTCGGCCAGGCGATCCAGAATCGGCTGGACGATATCTGCCCCACTGTTGCCCAGATAGCGCAAGCCGATGGCGACCAGTCGAGTGGTCAACAGATAATGGCTACTGCGAGCGTCCTGACGGACATAGCCGAGCCGGGCCAGCTCCGCCAGCATCCGGTGAGCGGCGCTCTTGGGGATCTGCAGCGAATCGGCCAGGGCCTGCAGCGCCATGCCGCCAGGCTGGGAGGCCAGGCACTCCAATATGCCCACCGCGCGTTCAATCTGACTACCAGCCATGAAGAGGTCCTGTTCAAAAGAGGCCGGGTGATTCTAGAGAGCGGGGTCCGGCCGGGAAACCGCTGTTCCCTGCAGGACGACCTTCGTATATGTTCGAACTAGTTAGTTTTTGTGCGATTATCGACTACGCACAATTGCGAAAGCCCGAGAGTGCTCGCAAGATTGGCTCACCAGGTCGAACCGCCTGCAAACAACTACAACGTTCACATAACAAGAAGGTTCCTTGCATGTCCTACTGCAACCACACCTGTTTGCCCGCAGGTCGGCGTCCCCTCTTCGTCAAGTGGGCGTCTCTCTCCGCCACTCGCCCTTCTCCAGTCGCTCGAACCGGTGGCGACCATGCATAGTGCCCGGACGACTGCCGAGCGGTACATTCCGCAGGCTCAACCTCGTGTTACGGAGCGCCCCAT
The DNA here is from genome assembly GCF_042648805.1 of Stutzerimonas tarimensis. NCBI lineage: Bacteria > Pseudomonadati > Pseudomonadota > Gammaproteobacteria > Pseudomonadales > Pseudomonadaceae > Stutzerimonas > Stutzerimonas tarimensis. Next base: position 33,262 of record NZ_JBHRXZ010000016.1, read on the forward strand.
GCCCCCGAAGCCCCGCCTCGTAGGCGAACTCGCCTTTGCCGTGGTGATGCTGCTACTGAGTTTCGCCGTCGGCTATCTCGCCTATCAGATCTCCGGCTTCTCCTCGATCAATTCAGCCGGCGCCTTTCCGTTGGGCGTGAGTCTGATCATGCTCGTGTCGAGCCTCTGGTGCGTGGTGGAAGCGCTGGCTCGTCGCGCTCCGGAAGAAAGGGGCTTCGCTGCGATACGGAAGTTCTGCAAGGATCACTTCCCGCCCCAGGTGCTCGGCTTCGTAGCGATGGCAGTGGGCTATCTGGTCTCGATGACCTGGGTCAGCTTCTATATCAGCACCTTTGTCTTCCTGGTCGCATCCATCCTCTATCTGCGCCGCGGAGGTATCGCGTTGTCACTGGCGGTCAGTGCCCTTGCCATTCTGATGGTGTATCTGCTGTTCACCCTCGTGTTCAGCGTCTACCTGCCCTGAGGCAACTGCCATGACTGAAGCCTTTTCCTATTTCACCATGGCCTGGTTTGATCCAGGCCTGCTGGCGCTGACTGCTCTCGGCACACTCGCCGGCATCTACATCGGCGCCATACCGGGCCTGTCGGTGACCATGGCGGTCTCCATCCTCGTTTCCTTTACCTTTGGCTGGGAGGTCAACCAGGCCCTGGCGCTGATCGTCGGCATCTACATCGGCGGCGTCTATGGCGGCTCGCGCAGCGCAATCCTGCTGAACATCCCGGGCGCCCCTTCGTCTGTGGCGACCGCCTTTGATGGCTACCCTCTGGCGAAGATGGGCGAGGCCGGACGCGCCATCGGCCTGAGTACAGTGATGTCGGTAATCGGTGGCCTGATCGGCGTGCTGGTACTGGCGACCGCCGCCCCGGTGATCGGTGACCTGGCACTCAAGTTCGCACCACGCGACTACTTTCTGATCGCGGGCATCGGCCTCCTGCTGGTGGGGAGCCTCGCCAAGGGCTCGCTGGCCAAGGGCATCTTCGCCGCAGCACTGGGCGCCATCATCGGCATGGTCGGCATGGACCCTGTAACCGCAGAAGGACGCTTCACCCTGGGCACCATCGAGCTGATGGGTGGCATCCATTACGTGGTGGTGATGATCGGCCTGTTCGGCGTCGCGGAGGCACTGGGCATGCTGCACAACATGCACGTCGCGTCGGTCAAGCAGAAGGTCGACAAGATCATCCCGTCCTTCGCCATGGTGCTGAAATTCCTTCCATTGTCGATCCGCACCTCGATCATGGGGACGGTGATCGGTGTGCTGCCGGGCGTCGGCGGCGACATCGCTGCACTGATGGCGTACGACCACGCCAAACGCTCGGTGAAGAACCCCACCCGCCCCTTCGGCGAAGGCGCTTACGAAGGACTGATCGCACCGGAAACGGCCAACAGTTCCGCTGTCGGTGGCGCCTATGTACCGATGCTGACCCTGGGCATGCCGGGTGACGCGGTCACCGCAGTGATCATCGGTGCACTCGTGATCCACGGACTGAACCCCGGGCCCATGCTGATGGTGGAAACACCGCATATCTTCTGGTTCACCGTAGGCAACCTGGCACTGGCCAACATCTTCCTGCTGATCTTCGGGCTGATGGGTATCAAGCTGTTCGCCAAGATGGTGGAGATCCCCAAGGCCATCCTGATTCCGCTGATTCTGATGCTGTGCACCGTGGGGACCTACTCGATCAACAGCAGCATGATGGAAGTGTTCTGGATGCTCGGCTTCGGCGTTGCAGGCTATTTCCTCAAGACTTTCGGTTTTCAGATGGGGCCGATCATCCTCGGTGTAATCCTGGGCCCGATGATGGACACCTCGTACCGCCAGGCCATGTCCTCGGTGGGCGATGACTGGCTGGCATTCCTGGCCTCGCTTGTCAGCAACCCGCTGTCGCTACTGCTCACCACCGGCCTGGTCCTGATTCTTCTTGGCAACACACCGCTCAAGAGCAAGATCATGAAACGCCGGGCCCCCTCTGCCAGCGCCTCATCATCGCAGCATGCCGACAACAAAAAGTAATGGAGTCATCCAGATGATCAAGAAATTCCTCGCCAGCCTCACCCTCACTGCAGTCGCCGTCGGACTGGCTCTGCCGGCCCACGCGCAGTATCCGCAGCGCAACATCCAGGCGGTGGTGCCCTGGGGCGCCGGCGGTGCCACTGACATCGTCATGCGCAGCCTTATCCCCCATGTCGAGCAGGAGCTTGGCGGCAAGTTCATCATCAACAATCGTACCGGTGGCACGGGTGTAATCGGCAGCAACTATGTCCTGCAGCAGCGCCCGGATGGCCACACGGTGCTGCTCGCTGCAGAAAACGCCCAGCTTTATCCGCTGCTGGGCCTGGCGAAATTCGATTACAGCGATTTCCATACCATCAACGTCATAGGCCAGAACGTTGCGGTCATCGCCGCACCAGCCAACAGCCCTTTTGACAGCCTCGAAGAGCTGCTTGCCGCAGCGAAAGAGAAGCCCAACACCCTGCGCATGGGCGTGACTGGCGCGGGCGGCCTGCCGGGTTCGGTGCATGCGATGATCGAAGCGGTCGATGAACTGAAGGTTCGCGAAGTGACCTTCGCCGGCGACGGCCCGGGGATCACCGCGATGCTTGGTGGCCATCTGGACTTCATGCCGCTGAGCCTGATTGCCGGCCGCGAGATGATTCGCAGCGGCAAGCTGAAGGGCCTGGCAGTGGTATCGGCCGAGGAAGTTCCCGCGCTGCCAGGCGTTGCGCCCATCACCGATGCCCTGCCGGCAATGGAGAAGTTCCTGCCGTGGGGGCCGTTCTGGGGCGTCTGGGTGCGCCCGGATGTACCTGAAGAAGCCAAGCAGAAGCTGACCGAGGCTTTTTCCAAGGCCGTCGCCAAGGAAGAGTTCCAGACCTTCCTGACGGAGTTGGGCGCCCTCCCGTTGAACATGACGGGTGATGAAACCAAAGAGTATCTGGATCGCTGGCAGTCGGTGACCACCTGGTCGCTGTACGAAGCGGGTGCCACCGAGACGTCCCCGGACAGCCTGGGCATCCCCAAACCCTGAGTTCCACCGGGCCCCTCCCGGGCCCGGCCCCCTCCTTCTCTGTTGAAAGCGTCCGCCCAGGCGGAGTGGGAGTCTTGTGCCTGTAAAAAACGTCGAGCCACCCAGGGAAAAACAACAACATGACGATCTTCAACCCTCGCCGCGCCGTTCTCACTCCGTTTGCCATCGCCATCACCGGCGGGCTGTCCATCGGTGCCCTGAGCACAGGCGCCCAGGCCGCTTTCATCGACGACAGTACCAACGCCCTGTTGCTGCGCAATTTTTACATCAACCGCGATTTCGATGACGACGCCTCCCGCAGCAAGGCCGAGGAATGGACCCAGAGCTTCATCTACAACTTCAAGTCCGGCTACACCGAAGGCACGGTAGGCTTCGGTCTGGACGTACTGGCCATGACCTCGATCAAACTCGATGGCGGCGGCGGAACCGCAGGGACCCAGCTACTGCCGGTGAACAACGGCCAGCCGGCCGATGATTTTGGCCGCTTCGCGGTGGCGGCCAAGGCAAAATTGTCCAACACCGAAGCGCGGATCGGTGAGTGGGTGGTGGCGTTGCCGATTCTGCGCTCCGACGACGGCCGATCCCTGCCCCAGACCTTCCGCGGCGCGATGGTGACGTCAAGCGAGCTCGATGGCCTGACCCTGCATGGCGGCCAGATGCGCCAGAACAGCCCCCGTGAAAGCGCGAGCATGGACGACATGACCCTGTTCGGCGACGCCAATGCCTGGTCCGATCGCTTCAACTTCGTCGGAGCCGAATACCAACTCACGCCGCAGACCCGGGTCGGCGCCTGGCATGCGCGCCTGGAAGACGTGTATCAGCAGAGCTACCTGCAACTGCTGCATACCCAGCCGTTTACCGAAAATGTGGCACTGACCGCCAACCTCGGCTACTTCACCGGCAAGGATGAAGGCGCCGCCCGCGGTGGGGAACTGGATAACCGTACCTGGTCAGGCCTGTTTGGGTTGCAAAGCGGTGGCCATACCGTCTACCTCGGCCTGCAGAAGGTCAGTGGCGATACCGGGTGGATGCGCGTCAATGGCACCAGCGGCGGCACGCTGGCCAACGACAGCTACAACTCAAGCTATGACAACGCCAACGAGCGCTCCTGGCAGGTGCGCTACGACTACAACTTTACCGCCATGGGGGTTCCCGGTCTGACCTTCATGACCCGCTACATCAGTGGCGACAACGTGCAGAACGCTGCCACCGATGACGGCAAGGAGTGGGGTCGCGAATCCGAACTGGCCTATGTGTTCCAGAGTGGCGCGATGAAAGACCTGACCCTGCGCTGGCGTCAGTCGAGCATGCGTCGGGACTGGAACCCCAACGCCAGCTTTGACGAGCACCGCCTGATCGCGCAGTACCCGCTCAACCTGTTCTGAAGCATCGCCCCGTTTCACCCTCCCAGAATTTGGCCCGCCTGATGGCGGGTCTTTTTTTGCGACCCGCCGGCGTCTCTGCTGGCATCGGAAAGCCCCTTTCGATATTATTGGAACAGCGTTCCATAACAATTATCAGGAGTGTGTTCATGCCAGATAGCCAAACATGCGATGTGCTGGTGATCGGCTCCGGTGCAGCCGGGCTTGCCGCCGCGGTGACCGCCGCCTGGCATGGCCAACGGGTGATTCTGGCTGAAAAGGAGCCGGTTTTCGGTGGCGCAACCGCCTGGTCTGGCGGCTGGATGTGGGTCCCCGGCAACCCCCTCGCCCGCCGAGCCGGCATCCACGAGGATCCCCAGCAACCCCGTACCTTTCTAAAACATGCGGTGGGTGAGCGATACGACAGCGAGCGGGTCGAGGCCTTTCTCGATCACTGTGGCCCGATGGTGGCATTCTTCGAGCAGCATACTCGACTACAGTTCGCCGACGGCAACGGCATCCCGGACATTCATGGCCACTTGCCTGGCGCCGGCACCCAAGGCCATCAGGTCATCGCAGCCCCCTATGATGGGTGCGAGCTGGGCCCGTTGATTCGCCGTCTGCGCACCACCATGGCGGAAACCTCGTTTCTGGGCATGCCTATCATGGCCGGTGCAGACCTGACCGCCTTCCTGACGATGACCCGCTCTCCGCGCTCCGCCGTACATGTGGCCCGCCGCTTCGGCCGGCACCTGTACGACCTGGCACGCCATGGCCGAGCCATGCAACTGGTCAACGGCACCGCACTGGTCGCCCGCTTGGCCAAGTCCGCCGAGGAGCTGGGCGTGCAGCTGTGGGAATCCTCCCCCGCCCAGCGCCTGTTGATGGAAAACGGCAAGGTCGGTGGCGCCGTGCTGGGCAGGCCCGACGGCGAGGTGCAGGTTCGCGCCGGCGCGGTGATTCTCGCCGCCGGCGGCTTTCCCAACGACATTGCTCGTCGCAAGGCGCTGTTCCCCCGAACCCCCACCGGTCACGAGCATCTGGCCCTGCCGCCCCTGGCCTGCAACGGCGAAGGCATAAACCTTGGCGAATCGGCTGGCGGCGTGCTGGAAACCGACCTCGCCTCGCCGGTCGCTTGGGCGCCAGTTTCGCGGCTGCCCATGGGCCACGGGCGGACCGGCCATTTCCCCCACATCATCGACCGCGCCAAGCCGGGCGTAATTGGCGTGCTGGCCAATGGCAAACGCTTCTGCAACGAGGCCGATGGTTACTACGATTATGTCTCGGCCATGGTCGAGGCGGTGCCCGAAGGGCAGCCGGTGGAGTCCTGGCTGGTCTGCGACCATCGTTGCCAGCGCCGCTTCGGCCTGGGCTTTGCCCGCCCCTTCCCGGTGCCGCTCGGCCCGGTGCTGCGCTCGGGATATCTAAAGCGTGGCCGCACGCTGGAGGCGCTGGCCCAGGCATGCGGCATCGACCCGACCGGACTCGCCGACACCATCACCGCTTACAATCGCCACGCACGGCATGGCGAGGACCCGGCTTTCGGCCGAGGCTCCACCCTCTATAACCGCAAGATGGGCGCCCCTCAAGCGCTGCATGATGGCCCGAACCCCTGCGTCGCGCCCATCGAACAGGGCCCCTTCTATGCCGTGAAGGTGGAGCCCGGCTGCTTCGGCACCTTTGCCGGGTTGCGCACCAATGGTCATGCCCAGGTGCTGAACGCTTCTGGCGAGCCGATTGTCGGGCTCTACGCGGCGGGCACCGACATGGCCAGCGTGATGGGTGGCCACTACCCGTCCGGAGGGATCAATCTGGGGCCGGCGATGACCTTCGGTTACGTCGCGGGTCGCCACGCCGCCGGGGTATCAGCTGCGCCCCTGCCGACTGACCAGCGCCCCGGCGTCGGCGGGTAAACGCAACAGATCGAGCAGCGACAGGACGGTAAGGACGGCCAGTACCAGCCAGGCCAGCAGGAACTCCCCACCGGGAATGCCCAGCCAGCCCTCGCCCAGACGCAGCGACACCGCCGTCAGCGCCACGCCGATGGCCACCGCCAGGTGGTGGCTCATGCTGAACAGGATGTTGGCAGTAGCCATCTGCTGGGTGGGCACATCGGCGAACGCGAGAGTGGCGTAGCCTGTGTAGCCCATGGAGCGTGCCATGCCGGCGATGACCAGCAGAGCCACCACCACTGCCAGCGGTGTCTCTGCGCTGATCATCGCGCAGCCCATCACGGCCGCCAGCAGCACCAGCCCGCTGCCAGCCAGCGCACGGCGAAAGCCGTAGCGCCGCAACACTGCGCCCGTCATCGCTTTCATGCCGATATTGCCGGCGAACACCGCCAGTACCAGCATCCCTGCCGTGAAGGCGTCGTAGCCGAAGCGCAGCTGGAACATCAGCGGCAGCAGGAACGGCAGCGCGCCAACCACCGCACGAAACACCAGGCCACCCCCCATGGTCACGCCGAGCGTCCGGATGTGCAGCACTTCCAGGCGCAGCAACGGCAACGGGCTGCGCCTGCAATGGCGATAGCACATGCCCAGCGCCAGCACGCTCAGCCCCAGGCCCAGTGCAGGCCATACCGCGTCACCGGCCCCATGTCCCAGTATTTCCAGCGCACAGAGTCCAACGAGCAATCCGCTCGCGGCCCATAGAAAACCCGCACGGTCGAAGCGACGCTGGTCGGGTTCCCGGTGCGCCGGGATCAGCCGCAGGGCCAACCAGAAGGCCAGGAACCCGAGGGGCAGGTTCAGCAGGAAGATCCAGTGCCAGGTCGCGTAGGTGGCAATCGCCCCGCCCAACGGCGGTCCTATCACCGGCGCCACCAGCCCGGGCCAGGTCAGCAGCGCGATGACCCTGACCAGATCGCGCTTGTCGGTATGCCTGAGCACGGTGAGTCGCCCTACCGGCACCATCATCGCGCCCGCCATGCCTTGAAGCGCCCGGGCGGCGGTGAATTGCCAGAGCGAAGTCGACAAGGCGCAGCCCAGCGAAGCCAAGGTAAAAACCACGAGAGCCGCGCAGAACACCCGACGGTGGCCGAAGCGGTCGGCCACCCAGCCGCTGGCCGGAATGAACATGGCCATCGCCAGTACGTAAACGGTAATGCCGATGTTCACGTCGACCGGTGCCACGCCGAAGGACGCGGCGATTTGCGGCAGCGCGGTCACGATTACCGTGGCATCGAGGTTTTCCATGAAGAACGCCCCGGCCACCAGCAGGGCGGTATGGGGTGACAGTGGGGCCGCCGGAGCGGATGGTTCAGGAGTGGCCACGGATTTTTCTCCCAACGCGTCGCCTAATGCAGCAGCCACAGGAACAGGCTGATGCTGAGAAAGGACACCACGGTGGTCGCCACCAATGCCGCGGCGCATCGGCCTTCCAGCCCGTAGCGGGCCCCGAGGATCGGGAAGATGCTCATCATCGGAGCGGCCGCCATCAGCACCCCCGCCATGCGCAGCCCGGGATCGTCTACCGGGAACAGCAGGAAGCAGGCCATCACCAGCAACGGGTGGAACAGCAATTTGCCCACTGCAAGCTGGGCCATGTCGGTATACATCGCGCCGACCTTGAGGCCGGTCAGGCTGGCCCCGATGACGAACAGGGCCACAGGAGCAGATGCCATGGCAAGCATCTCGATGACCCGCATGAGCACCGCTGGCGGACGGATATCGAGGATGGCCAGGACCATGCCGATGGTGATGGCAATCAATACCGGGTGGCGTACGAGATTGCGAAGGGTGCCGCCGAGAGCCTGCCAGACCGAGCCATCCTGCCTCCGCCCAAGCTCCGCAATCGTCAGCGCCAGCGGGATCATCAGCAGGTTCTCGATCATCATGCCCAGGGCCAGCGCCACCGCCGCAGGTGAGCCGATCACCATCACGACGATCGGGTAGCCGACGAATCCGCTGTTGGAGACGGAGCTGCCGAGCCCGGCCAGGGCTGCTCCGCCAGGGCTGTCCCGGCGCCCCCAGCGGGCAATGGCATAGCCGACGGCAAAGGACGCCAACGAACCCGCACCGTACGCCAGCATGTAGTTCCAGTTGATCACCGCCTCGAGCGGATGCTCCAGCAGCGCCTTGATGACCAGGGCCGGAAGCGCAAGGGTGATCACGAAGCGTCCCATGCCGCCGGCCTGCTCGCGGCTGACGATCCCCCCGGAGCAGCAGAGAAAGCCGATGCCGATCAGGATGAAGATCGGAGCCGTAATACCGAGGATCGCCAACATGGAGGGCTCACAGACAGAGGGGTTCGGGATGCGCGGCAGGCTGGCGCCAGCGCAACCGCCCGCAGCGGGATGCAAAGGCGTCCCGCACCCTGCACCTGTCCGCACGAGGGCCCGGGCAGGTGCAGGCAAGACAGCACAGCAGAGTGTGCGGCACCCTGCCGCAGGATAAAAATGAAATGAATGCCGACGTTCATAACCACCCGGTTATGAGCAAAGCAATTACAAGCAGGCGAATAGTGGTCGACCGCCAGCGCCGGTGGTCAGAGCCGGCTACGACGGTCTTGCCTGCCATCCGGATTCCGGTGGCAGACGAGCTCTGTCTGGAGAAGGGCTGCGTTGCCGCTTCAGGACCGTCTTCGCAATCCGCCCGGCGCCGCCATAGCCATCAGTTGGCCCGGTAACGCTCAAGCCAGTGCGCGTAAGGCGCCGGCAGCACCCAGGTGGGTTTCTCGACCTTCAGCGCCTGGGCGGCTTCCAGCGACCAGTGCGGGTTGGCCAGGTGGCGGCGGCCCACCATCACCAGATCCATCTGCCCGGCGGCGATCACCCCCTCGGCCAGCGCCGGGGTGTCGATGCCCCAGGACGTGGCCACCGGCAGCTCCGCTTCGCGGCCGACCCGTTCGGCGATGGGAGCGAGGAACGCGGGCCCCCAGGGAATGTTCGTCTCGGCGATGGTGAAGCCGACGCTGACATTGAGCAGGTCGAGCCCGCCGCGGCGCATGGCGCGTACCAACTCGATGGACTCGGCCAGGGTCTGTTCGTCGCGTCCGTCGTACTCGATCACCCCGAAGCGGGCGGTCAGTGGCAGGTGCTCGGGCCATACCTCGCGCACCGCAGCAAGGGTTTCCAGGAGGAAACGGCTACGCCCTTCGAAGCTGCCGCCATAGGCATCGCTGCGCCGGTTGCTGTGGGCCGAGAAGAAGCTCTGGGCCAGGTAGCCGTGGGCGAAATGCAGCTCCAGCCACTCGAATCCGGCATCGCGGGCACGGCGGGCGGCGGCGACGAAGTCGTCCCTGACCCGGGCGATGTCGTCCAGCGTCATGGCCTGGGGCACCTTGGGCAGGTGGTGACCGAAGGCGACCGCCGAGGGCGCGAGGGTCTGCCAGCCGCTCGGCTCACCCTCTGCGATGTGGTCGTCGCCTTCCCACGGACGGTTGGCGCTGGCCTTGCGTCCGGCATGGGCGATCTGGATGCCCGGCACCGCACCATAGGACTTGATGGACGCGGCGATGCGCGCCATGCCTTCGGCCTGGGCGTCATCCCACAGGCCGGTGCAGCCGGGGGTGATGCGGCCTTCCGGTGACACGGCGGTGGCCTCGACGATCACCAGCCCGGCGCCGCCGCGAGCGAGCCCGGCGTAGTGGTCGAAGTGCCAGGCGTTGGTGTAGCCGTCCACGGCGCTGTACTGGCACATCGGCGGGATGGCGATGCGGTTGCGCAGGGTGACGTCTTTCAGGTGAAACGGGGAAAACAGGGCGGGCATGGATGCTCCTGGGGTCTGAAGGGATTGGGAATGGCGACAGGGTAGGCGTATCTATTCATAATGAGAACCACGGCCGCGTTATCGACTTGATAAGAGATGCTTATGCTAAACCCCCAATGGCTGCGCACCTTCACCACGCTTGCCGAGGTCAGGCACTTCACCCGCAGCGCCGACCGGCTCGGCCTGACCCAGGCGGCGGTGAGCCAGCACGTTCGGCATCTGGAAGCCGAACTCGGGCCGCTGCTGATCCGCCGGCCGCGGCAGCTGGAACTGACCCCGGCCGGCGAGGCGCTGCTGGCCTATGCCCAGGAGGTGGCGGCGGCCGAGCAGCGCCTGCGCCTGCAACTGAGCGAAAGCGACGCCGAGCACGGCGAGATCAGCCTGATCAGTCCGGGCAGCATCGGTCTGGTGCTCTACCCCGCCCTGCTGGACATCCAGCAGGCCAGCCCCGGGCTGTCGGTGCGGCACCGCTTCGCACCCGACCGCGAGGTCGTCGACGCGATACTTGGCAACCGCTACGAGCTGGGCCTGACCAGCAGCAAGCCCGACGACCCGCGGCTGACGGCGCGCCTGTTCGCCGAAGAGCCGCTGGAGCTGGTGGTGCCGGCCGGATACGAGGCCCACGCATGGGCCGACCTGGTGCGCCTGGGCTTCATCGACCACCCCGACGGCCAGGCCATGGCCGGCCGCCTGCTGAGCCGGCGCTTCCCAGGCCATCCGGGGATCCGCAGCCTGCCCATGCGCGGCTTCAGCAACCAGGTCGGGCTGATCCTCGAACCGGTTGCCCGCGGCCTCGGCTTTACCGTCCTGCCTCGCTACGCCCGCCAGGCATTCGCCCGGCAGGAGGCGATATCGGTCATCGAATGCGGTCGCCCTGTGGTGGACAAGCTCTGGCTGATCCACCGCGCCGAATGGCCGCTCTCCAGCCGGGCCCGGCAGGTCGCCGAAACCCTGGCGGCACGCCTGCAGCGCCTTGCCCCATAGCCAAGGAGCCGCGTCAGCGGACGCCCTGCCCCGGGCTACTCGTCATGCTTGCCGGGCCCCGGCTATGATCAACCTGTACCCTTCAACCAGGACCGCCACCATGCGCCGTTTCACCGCCCTGATCGCCGGGCTCGCGCTCAGCGCCAACGCCCTTGCCCTGTCCCTCGCCGACCTGACCCAGAGCGACGCCAACGCTGGACTGCGCGATGCCCTGAGCCAGGGCGCCCAGGTTGCCGTGCAGCAGCTCGGCCGGCCGGGCGGCTTCAGCGACGATCCTGCGCTACGCATCGGACTGCCGGGAAATCTCGGCAAGGTAGCAGGTACCATGAAGCGGATGGGCATGGGCGCGCAGGTCGAACAACTGGAAGCCAGCATGAACCGCGCAGCGGAGGCGGCGGTTCCCGAAGCCGAGGCGCTGCTGCTGGACGCGGTGCGGCAGATGACCCTCGCCGATGCCAAGAGCATCCTCTCCGGCCCGCCGGACGCGGCCACGACGTACCTTTCCCGCACCAGCCGCGAGCAGATCCGCACGCGCTTTCTGCCCATCGTCAAACAGGCGACCGACCAGGTCGGCCTGGCCCAGCAGTACAACACCTTCGCCGGCAGAGCCGCCTCCTTCGGCGCGCTGGATGCCAAAAGCGCGAACATCGAAGGCTACGTCACCGAGCAGGCGCTGGACGGCCTGTTCGAGGTGATCGCCAGGCAGGAGGCGACCATCCGCGAGAACCCGGCGGCCGCCGCGACCGGGCTGGCGAAAAAGGTGTTCGGGGCGCTTTGAACGCGACGTCATTCAATGCGCCTCCGGCGACTCATACATCACCCTGCTTCCTTTCTCCTCAAAAGACGCCCCTGCAAGGAGACACCATGGTTCGCCTGACCGCCAAAGATTTCGATCCCGAGCTGCTGGAGCTCTACGACTTCTATGCCCACGGCAAGCTCAGCCGCCGGGAATTCCTCGACCGGGCCGCGGCCTTTACCCTGTGCGGGCTCACCGCCACCACGCTGCTCGACAGCCTGCTGCCAGACTACGCACTGGCCCGGCAGGTGGACTTCACCGACCCGGAGATCATTCCGGAATACATCGCCTACCCCTCCCCCAACGGCCATGGAGAGGTCCGAGCCTACCTGGTACGCCCGGCCAACGTCAGCGGCAAGGTCCCGGGCGTGGTGGTCGCCCATGAGAACCGAGGGCTCAACCCCTACATCGAGGATGTCGCCCGGCGTGTGGCCAAGGCCGGGTTCGTCGCCCTCGCCCCGGATGGGCTGTCATCGGTAGGCGGTTATCCGGGCAATGACGACAGGGGCCGCGAACTGCAGCAGACCGTCGATCCCGAGAAGCTGATGAACGACTTTTTCGCCGCGATCGAATGGCTGCTGGCCCATGAGTCCACCACCGGCAAGGTCGGCATCACCGGGTTCTGCTATGGCGGCGGCGTGGCCAATGCAGCAGCGGTGGCCTATCCGGAGCTGGGTGCCGCGGTGCCCTTCTATGGCCGTCAGGCCAGGATCGAGGACGTTCCGCGCATCAAAACGCCACTGCTGCTGCACTACGCCGAAACCGACCCCAGGATCAACGAAGGCTGGCCCGCCTATGAAAAGGCCCTGAAAGACGCAGGGATCACCTACGAGGCGTACCTCTATCCCGGCACCCACCATGGCTTCCACAACGATTCCACGCCTCGCTATGACGAAGCCGCTGCCAAGCTGGCCTGGGACCGAACCCTGGAGTGGTTTCGCCGCCATCTGGCCTAGGCTCTGTACGAAAAGTGCCTGCGCTCGGTCATGCTGCGTTGAAAAGCGGCTCGGAATGCTCATTTACGACTAGTAAACTCCGCTTCCTCGCCGTTTTTCGCCTTGCCTGACCTTCGCTCGGCTGACTTTTCGTACAGGCCCTAGGGGCGCTGCAGCGAGCTAGGCGGGCTCATCCAGGTTGTGACGGATGCGATCCAGCAGTGACACCAGCGTCCGGCATTCATCCTCGCTCAGACCGGACACCGCGATGCCCGACAGGAAGCGGCCCTGCTCCTGCAGCGCGCGGTGCACCGCTTCCCCTGCCGCCGTCAGGCGCAGCATGACGCTGCGCCTGTCGCTCTTGGCGGCCTGGCCTTCGAGAAAGGCCCGGTCCTTCAGGCTCTTGATCAGGCGTGCCACCTGCGCCTTGTCGCGGCCTGAATAAATGACCAGGTCGCTGAGGGTAGCGCCAGGGTGTCGATGGAAGAACCCCAGCACCTTGTTTTCCATGTGGGTCAGTTCATGGGGGCCATCGCGCAGGATGCGGTATTGCCGCGAGCGGTACAGATGCATGACGGCATGGATGGATTCGAAAACGTCTTCGGCGAGGTCGGTCATCTTGTTGACTTTATCAACTGTTACATTAAAATTGGTTGACCTGATCAACCATATACAGGAGCCCAGTATATGCAAGTTTCCAACCCGATGCGCCGTGTCCAGCGGGTTCGCCACGAGCTGCACCGGCGCGAGGTGACGGTGAGCCGCGTCGCGCCACTGGGTGACAGTTTTGTTGCCGTCACCTTTACCGGCGAGACGCTCGATGGCTTTCTCTCCGCCTCGTTCGACGACCACGTCAAGTTCATGTTCGAGGATGCCACCGGTGAAACCATCCGCCGCGACTACACCCCACGCCACTTCGACCCGGCCAGACGGGAACTGACCATCGAATTCGCCCTGCACGGCGACGGCCAGGCTTCCACTTGGGCACAGCGCGCCGCGGTGGGTCAGCCTGCGGTGATCGCTGGTCCGCGGGGCTCGATGATCATCCCGGCAGACTACGACTGGCACCTGCTGATCGGCGACGCCACCGCCCTTCCAGCCATTACCCGGCGCCTGGAAGAACTGTCCGCCGGCACCCGCGCCATCGTGCTGGCGTTGCAGGAGGGCGCTGCCGACAGGCGCGACCTGCACAGCCGCTCCGAGCTGCAGGTGCAGTGGCTGGAGAACCCCGACGCGCTGGTCGAAGCCGTTCGCAGCCTGGAGCTGCCCTCCGGCGAGGGCTTCGCCTGGGGCGCCGGTGAAGCCTCGATCATGGCCCGGGTACGCGCCGTACTGGCCGACGAGAAAGGCCATCCGAAGGAGGCCATGCGGGTCGCCGCCTACTGGCGACTGGGCGTCGCCGATCACCACGAAGACCTGACTGCCTGAGCAGCCTAGGAAGCCTGGACCGCAAACTGTCCAGCCGCTGGACAACGCCCTGCGCATCGTCCAGGCGGCTCAGAAGGCTGGAGCCCGTCTGGAAACCGGCGGCGAATACCAGGGTCTGCTCTTTCAGCCCACGGTGCTCAGCAGCGCTCGGTATTTCATGAAGAGGTCTTTGACTACCAGGAGATATAGTAATGAGCGATACCACCTTTCGTGACATCAAGGCAGCCGTCACCCGCGCCAAGGGCGCGCCATTCACCATCGAGCCAGCCCGCATCCGCGCGCCGAAGGACGACGAGGTGCTGGTTCGCGTCGTCGCGACCGGCATGTGCCATACCGACATGATCGTACGCGATCAGTATTACCCCGTTCCCCTGCCAGCCGTGCTCGGCCATGAGGGCGCCGGGGTGGTCGAGGCCGTGGGGCCGCTGGTTCGCGGGTTGTCGGTCGGCGACCATGTGGTGATGTCCTATGGCTACTGCGGTCATTGTCTCCCATGCGCCGGCGGCCATGCGGCCTACTGCAAGGAATTCTTCGACCGCAACTTCAGCGGTACCGATCCCCAGGGTGATACGGCCCTGCAGGATGCCAGCGGCGAGGCGCTGCACGATCACTTCTTCGCGCAATCGTCGTTTGCGACCTACGCCATCAGCCGGGAGAACAATGCGGTCAGGGTCACCAAGGAAGCACCGCTGGAGCTGCTGGGCCCGCTGGGCTGCGGCATCCAGACCGGTGCCGGCGCGGTGATCAATTCGCTGAAAGTCACGCCTGGAAGCTCTTTCGCCACCTTTGGCGCCGGTGCGGTCGGGCTTTCCGCCGTGCTGGCGGCCAAGGTGGCGGGCGCCACCACCATCGTCGCCGTCGATGTGGTGCCCTCTCGCCTGGAGCTCGCCCTGGAGCTGGGCGCTACCCATGTGATCAACAGTCGCGAGAACGATCCGGTTGCGATGATCCGCGAGATCACCGCCGGTGGCGCCAATTTCGCCCTGGAATCCACGGGTCGCCCGGAGGTGCTGCGCCAGGCAGTCGACGCGCTGGGCGGGCTGGGCTGTGTTGGTGTGGTGGGTGCGCCACCGCTGGGCACCACCGCCGAATTCGACGTCAACGACCTGCTGCTCGGCGGCAAGAGCATCCGTGGAATCGTGGAGGGCGACAGCGTGCCCCAGCGGTTCATTCCGCAACTGGTGGATCTTTACCTGCAGGGACGATTTCCGTTCGACAAGCTGGTGAAGTTCTACCCCTTCGAGGCGATCAACCAAGCCGCAGAGGACAGTGAAAAGGGCGTCACCCTCAAACCCGTTCTCCGTATCGGCGCCTGACCCGACCTGGAGGGGGCGCCTGCCCCCTTCAAGTCCCCGAGAATAAGAAAGGCCCAACCCCATGCGTATTCAGGCCTTGCAGGCGGCCGCCCTGGTTGCCGGTTTCCTGCTGCCCGACAGGCGCTGGCCGTGGCGTCGATGCCGGTGACTACACCGCCTCGTACGGCAGCCCCACGTAGTTTTCGGCAATGGTGGTCAACCCCGCCGGCGTGCTGGTGAAGTAGTCCTGCTCGCTCTGCTGAATGCGCCGGGCAAAATCGTCGTTATCCGGGAAGCGGTGCAGCAGGCTCGTCATCCACCAGGAAAACCGCTCGGCCTTCCAGACCCGCCGCAGGCAGATCGGTGAGTAACGTTCCAGCAGGTCGCTGCGGCCTTCGCGATAGACCTTCAGCAGAATGCGATACAGGGTGCTGACATCGCTGGCCGCCAGGTTCAGCCCCTTGGCGCCTGTCGGCGGGACGATATGCGCGGCGTCGCCGACGAGGAACAAGTGGCCATACTGCATGGGCTCGACCACGAAGCTGCGCAGCGGCGCGATGCTTTTTTCCAGCGACGGGCCGGTGACCAGCCGAGCGGCGACGTCTTCGGGTAGACGGCGCTTGAGCTCGTCCCAGAAGCGCTCATCGGACCAGTCCTCCACCTTCTCTTCCAGCCCCACCTGCACGTAATAACGCGAGCGAGTGGCCGAGCGCATGCTGCACAGGGCGAAGCCGCGTTCATGGTTGGCGTAGATCAGCTCCTCGGCGACCGGTGGGGTGTCAGACAGCATCCCCAGCCAGCCAAAGGGGTAAACCCGCTCGAACTCGTTCAGCGATTCGGCCGGGATGCTCTTGCGCGAGACCCCGTGGAAGCCATCGCAACCGGCAATGTGGTCGCAATCGAGGCGCACGGACTCGCCGTTCAGGGTAAAGGTGACCCAGGGTTTGTCGTCCTTCAGGCCGTGCAACTGCGCGTCCTGCACAGCGTAGAAGGTACTGGCACCGCTGGCCTTGCGCGCCTCCATCAGGTCGCGGGTGACTTCGGTCTGGCCGTAGACCATCACCGTGTCGCCGCCGGTCAGCGCCTTGAGATCGATCCGCACGCGACGGTCACCAAAGGCCAGTTCCACGCCCTCGTGGACCTGCCCTTCCCGGTCCATGCGCTCGGCCACACCGGCCTCACGCATCAGATCGGCCATGCCCTGCTCCAGCACGCCGGCGCGAATGCGGCTCAGCACGTATTCCGGGGTCTGGCGTTCGATGATCACGTTGGGAATGCCGGCGTTGTGCAGCAACTGGCCGAGCAACAGGCCAGACGGGCCGGCACCGATGATGGCGACACCTGTTTTCATGGGGTGAGTCCTCGCTTGTTGTTGTCGGGGCGGCGGCTTGCCACACCCTGTCGAGACACCCCCATGGTCGTCCTCCAACACCTGGGCGATAATGGATCCAGCCAAGCAATACTTGGACTTATACAAACTCCGTTCGGTAATCGAACAACAGGAGCGCAACGCTTGAAACCCTCTGTTCCCCGCCCCGCGATCCCGGTGTTCAAGCTCTACGGTGACAGCCTCGACTGGCCCACCCCGGACCTGCTGCACTGCGAATCCATCGCCGACCGCAGCCGCCTGCACGACTGGGAGATCCGCCCGCATCGCCACGCCGACCTGACCCAGCTGCTCTACATCCGGCGCGGCTGGGCCGAGGTTGAAGTGGAAGGCGTGCGCACCCGCATCGACGGGGCGGCAGTCCAGGTGGTGCCGCCTTTGTGCATCCACGGGTTTCGCTTTTCCGAACGGGTCGAAGGTTATGTACTGACCCTGGCCAACCCGCTGCTGGCTCAATTGGAAACCGCGCTCGATGGGCAACAAGCGGCGTTGCGCAGTGCGGGGCTGCACCGGTCCGGGCCGGACCGGCGGTACCTGAATACCCTGTTCGAGGCGATCGACCGCGAATACCGCACCCCCGCTCCGGCCCGCGACCTGCTGCTGCAGTCCCTGGTGGGTGTGCTGGCGGTGTGGGTGAGCCGGCAGATGCTGGTACGCCAGGAACAACGGCCGAGCCGCGCACAGGCTTTACTGGCGACCTTTACTCGTCTTGTGGAGCAGGACTTCTGCCGGCAACCCTCGGTGGAGGAGTATGCCGCGCAGCTCGACATTACTCCGGTCTATCTGAACACCCTGGCCCGCCGCTTCACCGGCCACACAGCCCAGGGCGTGCTGCACCAGCGGCTTTTGCTCGAGGCCAAGCGACAGCTGATCTACACCGCGATGACGGTCAGCCAGATCTCGGACGGACTTGGATTTTCCGAACCGGCTTACTTCTCCCGCTTTTTCAGGCGGCTGACCGGGATGTCGCCGCGCGACTTTCGCAGCGGACGCTAGGGCCTGTACGAAAAGTCAGCCGAGCGAAGGTCAGGCAAGGCGAAAAACGGCGAGGAAGCGGAGTTTACTAGTCGTAAATGAGCATTCCGAGCCGCTTTTCAACGCAGCATGACCGAGCGCAGGCACTTCTCGTACAGAGCCTAGAGAACCGGACCAGCCCGGCTCCCGTCAGGCTCAGGCGGCGCTAAAGGTCCGGTGTGGATCATGACAAATTCAGACCGAGCACTGGCGCAGGGCTTCAGCCCGGAATCAGCTCCGCGATGTCCGCCAGGACGGCTGCCCACTCCTGCTCGTCGATCTCCATCAGGCGGAAGAAGCGCAGGGTGAAGATGCCCTCGGTGGCGTAAAAGGCGAGACGGGCGCGGCGGCCCTCCTCGGTCGAGGTGTCGAGCCCGGCAAGACGCTCCCGGTACCACGCCTGGGTCGATTCGAGGTGTTCCGGCGTCTGCAGCAGGGCTGCCATCAGGCTCGCCGCCTTGGCGTGGGAGCCGGTGTCCGAGGCCCGGGTGGCTTCCACATGGGCGCGTACTGAAGTCAACGGGTCGGGATCATCCCCGGCGATGCGCCGGAACAGCTCGGTATAGCCCTTGCCCCAGCGCTCGAACATGGCGTTGATCAGCTCGTCCTTGGTGCCGAAGCTGTACTGCACGCCACCCTTGGTGATCCCCGCCGCCTTCGCCAACGCATCGATGGTCAGGGCCGCCGCGCCCTGCCGGTTGACGATACCTTCCGCCACGTCCAACAGCGCCTCACGGTCGATGGTCGGTTTTCGGCCCATGCCTGCCTCTTTTAATTAAATACGTATGTATTTATATTTTGCCCCATGGCTGATCACCAGCCAAGCGCGCTGAAACCGTCTCCGAGGGAAAAGCATTGCAATCACATCTACGCTGGCTTGTGCTGGCGATCCTGTCCAGTGCCCTGCTGCTCATCGTCATCGACATGACCGTGATCTACCTGGCCCTGCCGAGCCTCACCTACGAGCTGCGCGCTTCGGCTACCGAGAAGCTATGGATCGTGAACGCCTATGCCCTTACCGTCGCCGGGCTGCTACCTGGGATGGGGGCGCTGGGTGACCGTTTCGGTCACAAGCGAATGTTCGTTTCCGGGCTCGTGGTCTTTGGCGTGGCCTCCCTGGCGGCGGCCTTCTCACCCACTGCCGGAGCGTTGATCGCGGCCCGGGTGGCGTTGGCCATCGGTGCGGCGATGATGATGCCAGCCACCCTGGCGATCATCCGTCATGTGTTCGAGGACGCCCGCGAGCGCGCCCTGGCGTTCGGCATCTGGGCGGCCATCGCCTCGGGCGGCGCGGCGTTCGGGCCGGTGGTGGGCGGGGTGCTGCTGGAGCACTTCTGGTGGGGCTCGGTGTTTCTCATCAACTTGCCCATCGTGGCGCTGGCCCTGCTGGGGGCGCTGGCCTGGTTGCCCACCCGGCCGGGCAATCCGGGCCGGCCATTCGACCCCCTCTCCTCGCTGCTGGTCATGGGTGCGCTGGTCGGCCTGGCCCTGGCGATCAAGGAGGCGGGCAAGACGGACCCTTCGGCGCTGCAGGCCGTGGCGGCAGCGGTGACGGCCCTGTTGTGCGGCCTGGCCTTCCTGCACCGGCAGCGCCAGGCGACGGTGCCGATGATCGACTTCACGCTGTTTCGCGATCGCACCTTCTCGGCCGGTGTGGTCGCCGCGTCGGTCGCCTCCGCCGCGCTGATGGGCATGGAACTGGTGCTCAGCCAGCGGCTGCAGCTTGTCGTCGGCCTGTCGCCGCTGCAGGCCGGGTTGACCATCCTGCCGATCCCGCTGGCGGCCTTCATTGCCGGCCCTCTGGCCGGGCTGGCGTTGCCGCGCCTCGGTGCGGAACGCATCCTGAGCATGTCCCTTGCCCTGTCGGCCGCAGGGATGCTGGTCTACCTGCTGGGATACGGGACCGAGCGATGGGTCCAGATCCTGTCGTTCAGCCTGCTCGGCTTTGGCGTCGGGGCGGCGATGACCGCCGCGTCCAGCGCCATGCTGCTGCATGCACCGCCGGACCGGGCGGGCATGGCGGCATCGATCGAGGAAGTGTCCTATGAACTGGGCGGTGCGCTGGGTATAGCCGTGCTCGGCAGCCTGATGTCGGCGGTGTATGCAGCGGCCTTTGTCAGCTCGGAGGGAATGGCGGTGTCGGACCTGGCCCGGGACAGCCTCGACGGCGCGCTGATCGCCGCCGAAGCCCTGCCCGATGCCCTCGCCGCCCCGCTGGTCAGCCTGGCGCGAAGCGCCTTCGACAGTGCCTTCGTGATGGTGATGACGGTGGTGTTCGCCCTGCTGAGCGCGGCGGCGGCCGGAATCGCATTGACCACTCGCCGGGCTCGCTGAGGCCGCCCCCCAGGGTCACAATGAGCCAGCTCAAACCGGATCGCCGGTGTCCGGGATCAGCTCGATGGCTCGCACCCCAGAGATGGCACAGAGCTCGTCGTTGTCGGAGGTGTCGCCGCTGATGCCCACGGCGCCGAGAAGCTCCCCGGCCGGATCGCGGATCAGCACTCCGCCCGGCACCGGCACCATGTTTCCGCCGGCCAGATCCGACAGCGCATTGAAGAAGGCCGGCATCTTCGCCGCGCGGCGTACCAGCTCGCGGCCGCCAAAGCCCATGCCGAGCACGCCCGCGGCCTTGCCGATGGCGATCTGCGGGCGCAGCAGGCTGGCGCGCTCGTCGCGTTGCAGGGCCAGCAGGTGGCCGCCCGCATCCAGCACCGCCACGCACAACGGCGCCAGTTGCAGCCGTTGGCCTTCGGCCAGCGCCGCCTCGATCAGGCGATTGGCCAGGTTCAGGGTGAGTCGAGTCATGGCGTCCTCCTCTCAGTTTGCCAGGTGCAGGGACCCCGGGGACGCCGGCCGCTTGCCCAGTTCGACGGCGCGTTGGCGGGTGTGCAACTCGGACCACTTCACCGTGTTGAAATCGCTGACCCGGTTGGGGTCGTAGCCCGGCACCGCGGTCTGCATGCGCTGTCCGCCCTGGAATACGGCGCGGATACGCTCGCGCTCCTGCAGGAGGGCGACGTTCTCCAGCGGCGAGCCGTCGATAAACAGGAAGTCCGCCGGCCGCCCGACCTCGATTACCCCGGCACGCCCGGCTGCCGGCATCATCCGCGCCGCCACCGAGGTGGCCGCGCGCAGCGCCTCGGCCGGGGTGAAGCCAAGCCAGTCGACGAAGATTTCCAGCTCGCGGGCGTGCCACTCGCCGTAGGGCGTGATGGCGAAGCCGCTGTCACTGCCAGTCATGAACGGCACGCCAGCCTCACGGGCGCAGCGCAGGTTACGGCAGCCGATGTCGATCACTCGACGCTGCATGGCGGCGTAGCCGGATTTGGTCGAGGCCTCGTAGAGCTCGGCGAACTCGACGTTGTTGGCCAGCATCGTCAGGGTCGGCGCCAGGTGGCTGCCGGAGACGAGCATCGCCTCGATGCAGGCGTCGTCGAGGAAGAACGCATGAAAGATCACGTCCACGCCGGCCTTGGCCGCGTACAGCACCGCTTCGGCCCCATAGGCATGCACCGCCACCTTTTTCCCGAGGCGATGGATCTCGTCCACCATCACCCGGGTCTCCTCCTCGGTGAAGGCGGCGATGATCTCGCCGTTGTCGCGGCGGTGGGTGCCGTCCATGGCGATCTTGATCACGTCGACGCCGTCCTTGGCCTGGCGGCGGATCTCGGCGATCTGGTCCTCGCGGGTGGCGCACAGCCGACCGGTGAAGTACTCCGGCGTGCCGACCCAGCTGGGAAACCAGTCGTTCAGGCTCTGCCGGTTGGCGATCACGTTGCTGCTGGCGGCAATGCGTGGCCCGGGGAACATGCCGGCATTGATGGCGTTGCGCACGGCGATACTGCACTGGCCGGCATCGCCCGGCACCACCACCGAGGTATAGCCGGCGGCCATCACGTGCTGGGTGAAGAACAACCCGCGCAGGGCGCGAAATTCCGGCGAGACGTGCAGGTCGATGTCTTCCTCGCTCTTGGCGTTGCCGAACACCAGGTGGGTATGCACGTCGATCAGGCCCGGCATGACAAAGTCGTCACCGGCTTCCACCAGGGCATCGCCGACAGCGCGGGCCGGGGCGTCGGCTGTATCACCAACCCAGGTAAACAGCCCATTCTCGACGACCAGGGTCTGCTCGCAGCGGGCCTCGTCTTCCAGGCCAGTGAAAAGCGTCTTGCAGCGAATGAAGGTGCGGGACATGGCTGCCTCCAGTTGTTGTTGTGGTGCTTCATGCTGCCGACTGCAGCGTGCCGGCAGAAGTGAAACCGCATGCGCCGCCCTCTCCAGCCTATTCCTCGAAGATCGCCACGGCGCGGGTGAAACCGGCCGAGGCCCGCTTGATCTTGTAGGGAAAGCAGGAGACCAGGAAGCCGTTGGCCGGCAGGCTTTCCAGGTTGGCGAGCTTTTCCATCTGCCCATAGCCGATGTCGCGCCCGGCCTTGTGCCCTTCCCAGATGATCGAGGCATCGCCGCTCTCGGCGAAGCGCTCGCGGGTGTACTTGAAGGGCGCGTCCCAGCTCCAGGCATCGGTGCCCACCACCCGCACGCCCCGCTCAAGCAGGTAAAGCGTGGCTTCGCGGCCCATGCCGACGCCCGCTTCCAGATAGCCGGGCTGGCCGAACAGCGCACCGGCGCGGGTATTCACCAGCACGATATCCAGCGGCTTGAGCTCATGGTCGATGCGGGCCAGTTCGGCCTCGACCTCGGCGGCGGTCACCACATGGCCATCGGGGAGATGGCGGAAATCAAGCTTCACACCCGGCTGCAGGCACCACTCCAGCGGCAGTTCGTCGATGCCGAAGGCCGGCTTGCCGCCGTCGGTGGTCGAGGCGTAATGCCAGGGCGCGTCCATGTGGGTGCCGCTGTGGGTGGTGATGTCCAGCCGCTCGGCCGCCCAGCTCTCGTCGCCCGGCAATTGGTCCTTGCGCAGGCCGGGGAACATGGCGGCCATTTCCGGCCAGCCCTGCTGGTGGTCCATGTAGTCGATCTTCGGCAGCAGCGGCGGCGGATCGGTGAAGGGGTTGTTGTCGAGGGTGACCGAGAGGTCTACGAAGCGGCGTTTCCGGTTCTCATTCATTGCAGCGACTCCTTGACTCTGACCTGGGGACGCCCACGGCGTGGGGCGCCGGGCGGGGTAAGCGCGTTGCGGATCAGGCTGGCCACGTTGCGGTCGTGGCTGAAGCCGAGCGCCCGGGCCTGGGGAGCCCGCAGCGGCGGAAAGGCACCGAATGCCGCCTCCAGCTGCGGATTCGGGGCATGGGTGATCAGCGAGCGCCGCTCTTCGCCGTACAGCTCCACCAGCCCCTCGATCACCTCGGCCACCGACAGCTTCAGCACCGGCAGTTGCCAGACCCGGCGGGAGCGCAGGCTGTCCACTTCCAGTTCGGCGGCCTGGATCAGGTTGGCCACGCAGCAGCGCACCGACATCCACCAGCCGGTGGCTTCCGGCGAGACCGGGCAGCAGTACGGCGTGTTGCGCACGAAGGCGTTGAGCAGGTCGCTCATGAACCCGCTGAGCAGCCCGCTGGTGCCGTCGGGCCGCGCCACCACGCTGGGCAGGCGGATGGCGCGGCCGTCCAACTCGCCACGCCGAGACAGGTCCACCAGCGCGGTTTCCACCATCTGCTTGTGGGCCCCGACGGTCAGTGCCGGTTGCAGATCGCCCTCCCCGTTCATCCGCGGCGGCAAATCGTCGCCGTAGACCGCCACGCTGCTGGCGAACACCAGCACCGCCGGGCTGGGCTGAGCGCGCAGCAACTGCATGAGCTCCAGCGAGGCCAGCAGGTTGGTGCGATAGCCCAGTTCGTAGTCGCGCTCGGCAATGGCCCCCGGAATGCCCGCCAGATGGAACACCACGTCCACCCCGTCGGCGAGCGCCCGGCGCAGCACCGCCGACTCGGTGACATCTCCCGGCAGGCGGCGCAGCCGGCCATCCTCCGGCAGCGCACCCAGGCAGCGGTCCACCACCAGCAGCGCGTCAATCGTTCGTCCCCTGAGGGTTCCGGTTTCCAGCAGGCGCAGCACCAGCTGCCGCCCGATGAAACCGTTGGCGCCCGTGATCAGTACCCGCATCGTGCCTCCTCGGCCATCTGGCGATTCATCAGCAACCCTGCCTTTCGGATTGGCGCACGGCAGGCTCGGCAAGCGGCACGGCAACGACCAGCGGCGCGGCGCCGGCGCGGTCCGTGGCACCTGCCGAGGCTTCGTCGGCAGGGGCCAGGCCGCGGGCTTCAGGGAACAGGAACCAGGCCAGGGCCGGCAGCAGCACCAGGGCGCCGACCATGTTCCAGATGAACATGAAGGCCAGCAGCACGCCCATGTCGGCCTGGAACTTGATCGGCGAGAAGATCCAGGTGCCGACGCCGATGGCCAGGGTCACGCCGGTGAGCATCACCACCTTGCCGGTGAACACCAGCGCCCGGTAATAGGCCTGGGACAGGCTGTCGCCCGAACGAATGCGCGCCAGCATGATGCTCATCACGTAGAGCGCGTAGTCCACGCCGATGCCCACGCCGAGGGCGATCACCGGTAGCGTCGCCACCTTCAGGCCGATGCCCAGCCCCACCATCAGCGCCTCGCAGAGGATTGAGGTGAGCATCAGCGGCAGCACCGCGCAGACCACCGCCCGCCAGGAGCGGAACGTCACCAGGCAGAGCAGGATCACCGCGCCATAGACGTAGAACAGCATCTCCCGGTTAGCCTGCTGGACCACGATGTTGGTGGCCGCCTCGATGCCCGCGCTGCCTGCCGCCAGCAGGAACCGGGCCTGCTCGCTGTTGTTCTCTTCGGCAAAGGCCTGCACCTCATCGACCACCGAGGTCAGGGTGTCGGCCTTGTGGTCGGAGAGGTAGGCGTACTGGGTCAGCAGGCTGCAATCCTCGTTGTAGAGGCCTCGCGGCGCGCCGCCGGTGATCATGTTGAGGGTCGCCTGGTTGTTCACCAGTTCGTACCATTTCGGATTGCCTTCGGAGAGCCCCACCAGCACCCGACGATTGAGCTGGGCCAGGGAGTTGGTGCTCTCCACCCCAGGCAATGCCCGCAGGCGCCAGTCCAGATCGTCGACCCGCTTGAGAGTGTCGTAAGCCGCGCAGCCACCCACCGGGGTCTTGACCATAACCGCGAACACGTCGCTGCTGGCACCGTAATGGGCAGTGATGTAGGCGTTGTCCCTGTTGTAGCGCGAATCGGAACGCAGCTCCGGCGCACCGGCATCCAGGTCACCCACCTTGAGGTTGAGGCCGATCAGGTAGCCACCGGTGGCCATCAGCGCGGCGACGAGCACGCAGCCGGTCGCCCAGCGGCGAGTGGTGAAGAGGTCGAGAAAGCGCCACAGCGGATGCCTGACGGTGCCGGCCGCTTCGGCCTGCTCGCTGCGCAGGCTGCGCTGGGCGGCGTGGGCATCGACACCGAGATAGGAGAGCAGGATCGGCAGCAGCACCAGATTGGTGATGATCAGCACCGCGACTCCGATGCTGGCGGTCACCGCCAGGTCCTGGATCACCGGGATGTCGATGGTCATCAGCACCGCAAAGCCCACCGCGTCGCTCACCAGCGCCGTCAGGCCGGCGATGAACAGGCGGCGGAAGGTGAAGCGGGCCGCCACCAGCCGGTGCATGCCGCGGCCGATGTCCTGCATGATGCCGTTCATCTTCTGCGCGCCATGGCTGATGCCGATGGCGAACACCAGGAACGGCACCAGCACCGAATACGGGTCGAGCTGGTAACCCAGCAGCGGCAGCAGCCCGAGCTGCCAGATCACCGCCGTCAGCGAGCAGGCCATCACCAGCAGGGTGCTGCGCACGCAACGGGTGTACCAGTAGAGCACCGCACCGGTGATGAGGATGGCCGCGGCAAAGAACAGCAGGATCTGCCGCAATCCCTCGATCAGGTCCCCCACCACCTTGGCGAAGCCGGTGATGCGGATCTCGATGCGGTCGCTGGCGTACTTGTCGCGCAGCTCCTCGAGCTGGCTCGACAGTCGTGAATAGTCCAGCGGCTGGCCATCGGGCGTGGTCGGCAGCAAGGGCACGTAGATGATGCTGGAGCGCTGGTCGAAGGCCACCAGCTGGCCGATCTCGTTGGAGCGGCTGATGTTGCGCCGCAGGTCGTCCAGGCTGCGTGGCGAGCCGTCATAACCGTCGGGAATCACCGGGCCACCTTCCAGGCCCATTTCGGTGACGCCGACCCAGCGGGTCGAGGGCGTCCACAACGAGCGCATGAAGGCGCGGTCGACACCCGGCAGCAAGTAGATCTCGTCGTTCAGCTGCTGCAGGGTCTGCTGGTAATCCGCGTCATAGATATCGCCCCCGGTGTTGACCACGGCGACGCGCACCGCATTGCCGAGCCCGGAAAGCTCCTGGCGGTGCTCCTGGTAATTGACGATGAAGGGGTGGCTGACCGGGATCATCTTCTCGAAGCTGGCGTTGAAATCCAGCCGGGTCGCCTGCCAGCCCAGTGCCAGGGTGATCAGCAGGCACAGCAGCATCACCAGCGGGCGATGGTTGAACAGGGCGCGCTCGATGAACGAGCCGGAGGCTCGATCGAACCGGGCAAGGCTCTCGGCGGGGTTCGCTGGGGTATTCCGAGGGTCTCTCATGAACCTACTCCGCAGAAGCGTGTGCGTTGGCCGGGGTCAGCGGCGACAGGGACACCGGACCGTTGAAACCGACACCGACCACCCCGCCATCAGCCGTTCGGGCCACGGCGGACAGGGGCGCCCCGGCGCGCACGGGCAGCGGTCGCAGGCTGCCGCCGGCCACTTCCAGCAGACCGCCGGCCTGATTGACCAGCAGCAGGCGGTCGTCAAGGGTGACGGCGTCGTTGAGGGATACCGGGACCGGGTTGTCGAGCATCCGGAAGCTTTCGCCGGCATCGTCCGAGAGCATCACGGTGCCCCGCAGACCGCCGACCAGCAGCGCATCCGCCGGCAGCAGCGCGAGGGTGAAATAGCTGCCTTCGTAGCCGGTCTCCACCGCCTCGAAGCTGGTGCCGTCATCGGTGGAGCGCATGAACAGGCCCTGCTCGCCAGCGATGTAAAGGTGCCGGTCACGGCTGGCGATGGCGTAGAGGTGCGCGCCCCAGTCGTTGGGCAGGCGACCTATGATCGAACTCCAGGTCTCGCCCCCATCGCGGGTGCGAAAGGCCATGCCGAAGGCACCGGCGACGATCCCGTTCCGGGCATCGCTGAAGTGCACCACCAGAAAGGGCTTGTCCGGGCCGTCGTCGACCAGCAACCGGGCATTGTCCAGCCGCTGGGAGCCGGGCCCCGCCTCACGCTCGGCGGCTTCCAGCTCCAGCGCGGCAGCCTGGCGGCCGTCGAGTTGCAGGTTCCAGGTCTCGCCCCCGTCACGGCTGTGCAGCACCACGCCGGAGTGGCCGACTGCCCAGCCGTGTCGCTCATCGACAAACTGCACGTCAGTCAGGCTGATGCGCACCGGCACGCTGCCCTGGCGCCAGCTGCTTCCATGGTCGTCGGACAGGAGAATGATGCCGCGCTCGCCCACCGCCACCAGCCGGTCGCCGGCACGGGTGATGCCGAGCAACACCGCGCGGCCGGGCTCGATCAGCTTCGCAGCGGGTTGCGCCAGCACGTCAGGCGCGGAGTCGGCCAGTAGCGGGCCGGCGAGGGACACGCAGAGCAAGGCAAGGAAGGCGCCGCGGAGCTGTTGGCCGAGCCTTCGCCCTTTGGCGAGATTCGGCGCTCCAGCCTCGGCCGGGCGCCGGACGGCACACGCTTGAATAACCATAGGTAAACCTCTTCTTGTTCTTGTATTGCCGCGTCCGTGCAACGCTCCCGCTTCAGCGGGTCGGCTGTGCGGGAGAAACAGAATCGGAAATCAGGCGGCCCGAGAGGCGCCGAGAATTGTCCAAGGCACCGCCATGCGGTCGCAATCGACGGGCAACAACGGCGGCTCGGCGGCACGGGAAGCCGCACCATCAGAGGAAGAGGCGAAAATCGCACCGGGGGCGCGAAGGCGATGCTGTGTCATTGTTCTTCTCCAGCATTTCTGGCTTCGTTCATGGGCGGCGCACGTAACCGCCTGAACGTAGACGCACCGAAAGTCGTCGCTTTCGGCCTGTTTGTAGCTTCACGTTATGGGCCACGCGGGAATTTGGCTAATCGATCTTAAAGATGGGAGGTATCGCATTCGGCGATACCCAAACGGCCCCTTGCGGCCGGTCTGGATGTGCGGAAAAAGCGCGGCCTGACGCCTGCGCAGCTGATATCGAGGCGCGGCCCAAGCGCAGTCGCCGCGCCTCGTTTCACGGGCTCAGCCGCTGCTTTTCAACGGCTCGTTCTCCGCCCCTGGCTGCCCTGCCCGGCCCACCAGCAACAGGTAGGCGGTCAGGGTGCCAACGCCGCAGAGAGCGATGGCCAGTGCCATGGGCCGGGCGGTGCCGTCATACAGATACCCGAGCAGGGCCGTCGACAGCGCCGCCGCCCCCATCTGGAGGAAACCCAGCAGCGCCGAGGCCGTCCCCGCCATGTGGGGAAACGGCATCAGCGCACCAGCGATGCAGGGCGCCACCAGAAGCCCCGCGCCGAACCCGGTGATCAGCTGTGGGGCGACGACCTGCAGGGGATGCTCGGCGCCGCCAAACACCAGCAGCGACATCAGGCTGCCACCAAGGATCGACAGCCCGGCGCCGGTGACGATCAGGCTATGAATACTGACCCGGCCACTCACACGCGCGCTGATCAGGTTGCCCAGGATGAACGCGCCGATGACCACCAGGTAGTAGAGGCCAAAGCGGGTGGCCGGCACGCCGTAGGCGTCGATCAGCACGAACGAGGCGCTGGAAACGAACGCGAAGTGCCCCGCGAACATGCTGCTGACCGCCAGCACATGGCCCATGAAGACGCGATTGCGCAGGGCACTCAGGTAGTTGCCGAGAATCATTCCCGGACTCAGCGACTGGCGCTGCTCCGGCTTCAGCGACTCCGGCAGCGCCATCGCGACGAACACCAGGGCCAGCAACCCGTAGAGCACCAGCGCGGCGAAGATCGCCTGCCAGCCGAACTGCAACAGCACCCCGCCAATGATCGGGCCCAGGGCCGGCGCCACCGCCAGAATGCTGCCCATCAGCGCCAATACGCGCGTGGCCTCCACATTGGAAAAGGTATCTCGCACCACCGCCCGGCCAAGCACCATTCCCGAGGCGGCCCCGAACGCCTGCAGAAAGCGAAACACCAGAAGCACGGGAATGCTCTCCGCCAGCATGCAGGCGATGCTGCCCAGGGTGAACAGCCCCAGCCCGCCCAGCAGCATCGGCCGGCGACCGAAGCGGTCGGCCAGCGGGCCGTACAGCAGCTGCGAGATGGCCAGCCCCGCCATGTAGGCGGTGAGGGTCAGCTGGATCTGGTCGGCACCTACGCCAAACACCCGCGCCATGGTGGGAAACGCCGGTGTATACAGGGCCGTGGCCAACGGCCCGATAGCCGAGATGGCAGCGAGCATGAGGGCCGTCAGGCCCGGGGTGAGGCGGATCATTGTTCTACCTTGTATGAGACGCGGCCCAGGCAATCCCGAACCGCTCGAAGAATGGAGCACTGCATGGGGACCGGCGTTCCGGCGGAACGCAAAAACCGCGGCCGGGGCCGCGGTTCGGATCAGCGCCAGGGTGCCTGGCTCAGATGGGCTGCGCAGTGACCTCCAGCATCTTCTTCACCAGTCCGATGCGATCGAAGCTATGGTCGCGCTCCATCTCCTTGTCGCCCGCCATGATGGAGCTTTCGGCAATGAACCGGCAACGCTCGAAGCGCCGGGCCATGAAACGCTGCAACCGCTCCTCGAGGGTACCTTCTCCGATGATCTCCTCGCTCAGCACCACCGCATCCTCGATGGCCATCCCGGCGCCCTGCCCCAGATGTGGCGTGGCGGCATGTACCGCGTCGCCGATCAGCACCACACGGCCTCTGAACCAGGGTTCGGCGACGAAGATCACCTCCATCGGCTTGTAGACCACCTGACGGCTGTCGGTAATCTGCTCCGCCAACTTGCCGACAAGCCCTCCGAAACCGGCCAGCCGCTCGCGCATTCTGCCGGCCAGCTCGGCCTGCTCCATGTAGGGATTGTCCGGCTCGTGGCTGGTGACATACATGTACATCAGGTCATCGGCCAGCGGCACCAGCCCGGCGTTGCCGTGCTCGCCCTGGAAATGAGCCAGGTGATCGATTTCCGCCGGCCGCGGGAAGTTGTAGCGCCACACCGCCTGGCCGGTGAAGCGCGGCGTATAGGTGTCACCGAACAACATCCCGCGCATGCGCGAGAACAGCCCATCGGCGCCGATGACCAGGTCGTAGCGGCCGGCGCTGCCGTCGGTGAACCGCACGTCGACCCCCTGCGCGTCCTGGCCCAGGCTTTCCACCGACATGCCCAGGGTCACCTTCGCTCCCAACTCCATGGCCCGCCGGCTGAGCAACTCGTGCAGCGCGAGGCGCGACATGCCGATGTTCGCCGGGTACTGGTCGCCCACCAGGCTCTTGCCGGGGATGCGTACCAGCCGGGTGCCGGTGGCGCCGTCGTAGATGCCCACGTCGGAAAACCCGAACCCGGCCTTGAGGTAATCATCGGCCAGGCCGAGCCGGGCCATCTCCCGCACCACGTTGGCCTGCTGGATGATGCCCACGCCATAAACCGTCCACTCGGACTTGAGCTCCACCAGATCGACACCGATGCCCTGGCGCCGCAACGCAATCGCCGCGCACAACCCACCGATCCCGCCACCGACCACCAGCACCTTGCTCACCTGACCCATTGCATACCTCCTGGTTGTTGTTATGAGGTCACCTTGCCGCGCCCGGCCATGGGAACCGGGACGCGCAATGGGCGTTAACCTAGAGAGGCCAAGCGACCTTGACCAATCGCAAGTGGGGATGTGATGTATCGCGGCAGGCGATAGGTTGGTGGAAGTAGCCAGAGCCGTGGAAATACCTGATGGAAATGCTAACGCCCAGTCAGAAGCCTTCCAGCACAATCTTGCCCTTTGCCTTACCGCTTTCGAGCAGTGCATGGGCACGACGAAGATTGTCGGCGCTGATGCGCCCATAGTTGTCGCCAACGGTGGTGCGCAGGACGCCCGCATCAATCTGCCGCGCAACTTCATTGAGTATGTTGTGCTGCTCCTGCATGTCCTCTGTCTCGTACAGCGAGCGGGTGTACATCAGCTCCCAGTGCAGCGACAGGCTCTTTCGCTTTAGCGGTACGACGTCCAGCGTAGCCGGATCATCGATCAGTCCCAGCCTGCCCTGGGGCTTCAGCGACTCGATGATTTGCTCGTAGTGCCGGTCGGTCTGGGTCAGGCTTGCGACATAGCTGACTTCTGGGATACCGATGCGCTTGAGCTCGTCGCTGAGCGGCTTGGTGTGGTCGATGACATGATGCGCGCCAAGCTCGGTGACCCAAGCTTGAGTCTCAGGGCGCGAAGCCGTACCAATGATGGTCAAGCCAGTGAACTGCCTCGCCAGCTGAGTCAAGATCGAACCCACCCCACCTGCAGCGCCAATGATCAACAGTGTTTCGCCTCGGTCGGAGGTATCGCGTGCAACACCGAGGCGATCAAAGAGCAACTCCCAAGCAGTCAGGGACGTCAGGGGCAGTGCCGCAGCCTGGGCGAACTCCAGCGACTGCGGCATCGATCCGACAATGCGCTCGTCTACCAGCTGCAATTCACTGTTGCTGCCTGGGCGGATCAGCGACCCGGCGTACCAGACCTTGTCACCGGGCTCGAACAGCGTTACGTCGGAACCGACCGACTTGACCACGCCGGCCGCGTCCCAGCCGAGTATGCGCGGCTGGCTTTCGTCCGCGTGCGGTACGTAGCCCTGCCGCACCTTGGTATCGACGGGATTGACCGATACGGCTTTGACTTCTACCAGCAGATCGCGCGGCCCCGGCACTGGCTCGGGTAGATCGATCTCCACGAGGGCGTCAGGGTTCTCAACAGGCAGGCATTGGAAGTGTGCAATCGCTTTCATTCGGAGCTCCTCAGGAGACGCGGTACATTTTCGTGACGGAGAATTTTTCAGCAGCGCACTCGATGACTGGTAGCGCCGCCTGGAAATTCGGAGTCGCTTCGTGCGCAGTCAGTGCCGTTTCGTCCCGCCACTGTTCGACCATATGAAAGGTTCGAGCCTGCTCGGCATCTTTGTGAAAGTCGTATTGGATACCGTCCGCTTCGGCTCGACTTGGGCCCTGTAGCCCCTGGAGCGTCTGCTGGAGTTCGGCTTCGAAGCCGGCATTCGCGACCAGCGTGGCAACCAGTGTGAGAGGGGTGGTCATCAAACCTCCTGTCTGTGTGCGATATAAGAGAATGCATTGGCTGGCACGGGTATATCGAAGATGTCCATGCCGGCCATGCGGCGATGAAGCTAAACCTGTGTTACAGCGCGACAACAATCTTGCCCACCTGGGCATTCGACTCCATATAGCGGTGAGCCTCGGCCATCTCGTCGAAGCCGAATGTACGGTCGATTACCGGTCGCAGCTGTCCGCCAGCGAGCCCTTCGTTGATGAAGTGCTTGGCCCGTTCGAGTTTTTCCTGATTCTGGGTAATTTCGAAAAGCTGATAACCGCGCAGCGTCAAATGCTTGCCGAGCAAATCCATGACCGATACCGGGATATCCCGACTGTCCAAAGCGCCGTACTGAAAGAAGATTCCATGCATGGATAGCGCCTTGAGTACCAAGGCCACGTCGGGCCCGCCCACCGGATCGAAGGCCATGCGCGCGCCCTGTCCATGGGTAATCGCCATGATTTCGGCCACCATGTCCTGTTCCTGGGTCGCAATGACTGCCGCAGCCCCGGCCTGGATCAAGGCTTCACGCTTGTCGCTGGTGCGGGTCAGCGCCACGGGGATGGCGCCTACCATGTTCGCAATCTGAATCGCGGCCAGCCCCACACTGCTCGATGCAGCACGAATCAGCACCGCCTCGCCCGCCTGCAGCCCGCCGAGTTCGATCAGAGCGCCATAGGCCGTGACAAACTTCATCCAGGCTGCCGCTGCCTCGACGAAAGAAAGCGCCTCCGGGTGCTTAACCACCGCATGCGCCGGGGCGTTGACCAACTCCCCATACAAGCCATATTCGGCAAAGGAGAAAGCTGGCACTACGCTGACGGCATCGCCAGGGGCGAAACCGACCACATCGGAACCGATTGCCGACACTGTTCCAGCCGCCTCATAGCCCAACATGGCGGGGAAGTTCGGTTCAATAACGTACTGGCCTGTGCGGTACATCACCTCGGCCCGGTTGATGCCGAGCGCCTTGACGCGAATTTGAACTTCGTTCGGGCCGGGGGCCGGCACGTCGACTTCGTCGATCTGGAGAACCTCGGGGCCACCGGTGCGATGAAAGCGTATGACGCGCGACATAGCGTAATCCTCAGCTAATTATTACGAAGGGGCCGAGCCATGGACCGCTCAGCCAGGCAGCCACCAGCGCCCATAGGCACTGGGCAGGACGATTAGCGGCCACTCAAAGGTTCCTCACGGACAGCCCCCAATTCTCTTGCGCTGGCGACGGAGCTGCCGCCTGCAATCTGATGGTCGACGCAAGAGAGGCGGCCAGCTGTCGTATGCATCGTGGGAAACTAGTCGTCCGGTTTTTTGAACGCCTTTTCCTCCCGTCAATCGAAATATCGTTGCCATATTTCGGAGTAGTCATGGTGGGTGCGGATAATGAGCAGGTATTGCTGCGCCAACGGAAGGTCATGGCCGAGTTCGGTGAGCTAGCCCTCAGATCGCAAGACTTAGATGAAATTCTGACCGAAGCGTGCCGCTTGGTCAGCGGGGCCCTGGGCACTCACCTCGCCAAGTTTCTGGAATTCAGTGAGGATCGCAAGGCGGTATTGCTTCGAAATGGCGTCGGCTGGAAGCCCGGACTAGTTGGCCATCTCTCGCTAAGCGTCGATGAGGGCACACCTGAATGGTACTCGCTGCTAAAAAATGCATCAGTAGTATCTCCGGATATTAGTACGGAAGATCGATTTTGCTACCGCAGGTTCCTCATTGATCACGGCGGCAAGGCCTTTATAAACGTTTTGGTGAAAAGCCGAGACGAGGCCATGCCCTACGGAATCTTCGAGGTCGACAGTACTGAGCCACGGGACTTTTCAGACAGCGACGTAGACTTCCTGCGCAGTTATGCCAACCTGCTAGCGGGAGCTATTTCTCGCTGCCGGGCTACAGACGCTCTGGAAGAATCTGAAAGGCAATTGCGTGAAAGCGAGAGGCACCTCCGCCGTTCTGTCGAACTCAACCCGCAGTTACCCTGGACAGCTGATCCTGAAGGGCGAGTGATATCGGTTGATGCTCGTTGGCTGGCAATTGCCGGGGCGAACCGCGACAAATGTACTGGGCATGAATGGAAAAATCTGGTTCACCCTGATGACATCGTACAAATGATGGCGGTCTGGGAAAGGTCGGTCGCGACACTTGAACCTTATGATTTTCAGGCCCGCTTTCTTAATGCCGCGGGTGAGTACATCTGGTTCAGAACCAGAGCCTTCTCTAGCCTTAACGAGCACGGCCTATGCGAGCAGTGGTACGGAACATTAGAAGATATCAGCGACCGCATTCAGCTTGAGGATGCTTTACGTGAGTGGAATGGAGAGCTAGAAGCGCGCATCCAGGACCGAACCCGGCAGTTCGAGAAATCGCAGGGTGAACACGCCGCCGCTGAAGAAAGGCTTAGACAAAGTCAAAAGATGGAAGCCGTGGGCCAGCTGACTGGCGGCATCGCGCATGACTTCAACAACATGCTCGCAAGCGTAGCCACGAGCCTCGAGCTGATGCAGCGACGAATCGATGCAGGCAAGTTCGAAAAACTGAGCCATTACGTTACGTTGGCCATGACGTCCGTAAAGCGAGCGGCCGCCCTGACGCATCGACTGTTGGCTTTTTCGCGACAGCAGACACTCGACCCAAAGCCTGTTCAAGCCAGCCAGATCATTGCTGGGATGGAAGACCTGATCCGCCGTACGGTAGGGCCAAGCACCATTGTCGAAACCAAGCTCAGGGCTAACGACACGATTCTCTGTGATCCCAATCAATTTGAGAACGCTCTGCTCAATCTCGCCATCAATGCGCGGGACGCCATGCCAGCGGGTGGTTCCCTCAATATCGAAACACGGCGGCATAGCATTCAAGGCGACGTCGCAACAGAGCGAGATCTTCCCCCCGGTGAATACATCGGTGTTTCAGTGACAGATACCGGAATCGGGATGACTCCAGAAGTACTCGCCCGTGCGTTCGATCCTTTCTTCACAACGAAGAAAAGCGGAGAGGGAACGGGCCTAGGCCTATCCATGATCTATGGTTTTACTCAGCAATCAGGAGGCCAGGCGCGCATACATAGTCAACCGGGCATGGGCACCACTGTCACGTTGTATTTTCGCTGGCACGAGCAAGAAGCCCTTCAGAGCGAGATACAAGCGACTGGTACCGTAAGGCTTCCCGGTGCAGCCAATAACGAAACCATACTCTTCGTCGACGACGAGGTAACGGTGCGCCAGGTGGCGTGCGAAGTCCTTCGCGAACTCGGCTATCGAGTCGTGGAAGCTGTTGACAGCAAATCAGCACTTTCGCAATCCCAGAAGCTAGAGAATGTTGATCTATTGATTGCTGACATCGGCTTGCCAGGTCATATAAACGGTATCGGCCTGGCGGAAATGGTTCAAAAAAGCCACCCGAAGCTGAAGGTGCTTTTCATTACTGGTTTTGCCTCAAGTCCTATTTTAGAACAAGCGAATCAGCGACCTGATGCCGAGCTGCTTGCAAAACCCTTCACGCTGGAAGAGCTGACCATTGAGATACGCAACTTGCTAGATCGCCAAAATGATTGATTCGAGGTGACGCAGCGTATCGTTTCGGTTGTATGGGCTTGCCAGCCCCAGCCCGAGACCCTGCCGCCCGCCCCGCCACAACCGCCAGCCCCCGCTCTACCCACCCCCCAACGCCCGCCCGATCAACCGCCCTACATCCCCGTCATCCCTGAACCCCAACTCCCGAGCGGCGCACGCTTCCAGCGGCGGATACCGGCCGAAGGCCGCTTCGAGCCCTTCGTCCGGTGCGTAGCTCACCCGTGCGCGGCGGTCGTCGCCGAAGCGTTGGCAGAGGCCGTCGATCAGCCCGGCCATGCTCAGCCGCAGCACTGGCAGGGCCAGGCTGCGCCGGGCGCTCAAGGCTTCGGCGGGCAAGGTGGCGGCGTGGAGCAGGTTGTCCACGCAGCAGCCCACCGACATCCACCAGGCCGTGGCCTCGGGTGAGACCGGGCAGACGAAGGCTTCGCCGGCGCGCAGTTTCCAGAATACGTCGCTCATGAACGCCGACAGCAGTCCCGATGGCTGCGGTGGCCGGGCGACGATGCCGGGCAGGCGCAGGCTGCAACCTTCCACCCAGCCCCGGCGGCTGTAGTCGTCGATGAGGGTTTCGCCCACCAGCTTCTGCGCCGCATAGCTGAGCCGCGGACGCGGCGGCGTGTCGTCGGTCACCCGTGCCGGCATCGACGCGCCGTATACGGCGATGGTGCTGGCGAACACCAGTCGGGCGGGCTTTTCCTGCTGCCGCAGCAGTTCGAGGATCTGCTCGGTGGCGGCGAGGTTCACTTGCCGCCCGAGGTCGAAGTTTCGCTCGGCCATGCCGCCGGGGATGCTGGCCAGGTGGAACACCACTTCCAGCGGCGCCTGGCCGAAGGTGTCGGCGAGCAGGGCCGGATCGGCGATGCTGCCGGGGACCTGCCGCACCCGCGGGTCACGCGCCGGCTCGGCAAAGGCCATGTCCATCAGCACAAGTTCGCTGAACCGACGGCCCGCGACGGCGCCCTCCTCCAGCAGCCGGCGCACCAGATGGCTGCCAACGAACCCGTTGGCGCCGGTTACGAGCACGCGCATGGGCTACTCCTCGCTCGATACGTAACGGTTGTCGACAGCGCCGAACAGGCTCGTGCCGTCGCTGCCCAGCATTTCGAAACGCAGCCGTTCGCCAAAGCGGATGAAGGGCGTGTACGCCTCGCCGTGTTCGAGCATTTCCAGCGCCCGGCGCTCGGCCAGGCAGCTCGATCCGACGGTCTTGTGGTCGCGATTGGAGAAGGTCCCGGTGCCGAGCATGGTGCCGGCGCCGAGGTTGCGGTTGTAGGCCAGATGGCTCAGCAGCTGGCCAAAGCTGAAGTCCATCTCGCGACCGTTGGGATGGCCGAACCATTCGCCGTTGCGCGTCACCTTCAGGTCCAGCGCGACCCGTCCGTTCTGCCAGGCGTCCCCCAGTTCGTCCGGAGTGACGGCCACCGGGGCGAACACGGTGGCCGGCTTGGCCTGGATGAAGCCGAAGCCCATGGCCATCTCCCGCGGCAGATGCCCGCGCATCGAGACATCGTTGAACAGCGCCAGCAGGCGGATGCTCGCTTCGCAGCGCGCAGGGTCGGCACCCATGGGGATCGGTCCGGTGATGGCGGCCACCTCCCCCTCGAAGTCGCAACCGTCCGCCTCGCTGGGAAAGGCGTAGTCGTCGCAGGGGCCGCGGAAATCGTCGCCCTGGCGCTGGATCAGGATCGGCACGCCAGCCGGCACCTTTACCGTCAGGTTGAAGGCGCGCTCCATGATGCTGCCGTGGTTGAGAAAGGCCGAGGCGTCGACGAACTGGTAGGCCCGTGGCAGCGGCGCCATGGCCTGGGCCGGATCGAAGGCGAAGGCGCCAGGCACATCGCCGGCGTTGAGGGCGTCGTACAGCGATTGCAGGCGCGGGGCGCAGGTGTCCCAGGCTTCCAGGGCCTGTTGCAGGGTACTGGCAATGTCCTCGGTGGAGGCTGCCTGCTCCAGGTTGCGGGAGACCACCACCAGGCGGCCGTCAGGGCTGCCGTCTTTGAGCGTCGCAAGTTTCATGGTTGTTCCTTGTTCTTGTTGTCGGGGTTACCAGTGGATCAGCGGCTGGCCGGCCACGGGCGAGCGGAAGCTGGGAATGCGGTTGCCCAGAAGGCTGCCGAGGTACACGGTCTTAAGGTCCGGCCCGCCAAAGGTGATGCTGGCCATCCAGGGCGCGAGCGGGCCGCGGGCGGCCTGCATGGTGGCGGGCGTCAGGGTGCCGGCATCGCGTTGGCGATAGAGCTCGGCAGTGGCCTCGGGGTTGCTGTCGTCGAGCAAGGTCAGCACCTCCCCCTCGGGGGTGATGGCAATGAGCTTGTCGGTCATGATCAGGGTCACCCAGAGGTTGCCGTGGCTGTCGAAGGCAAAGCCGTCGGGGAAGCCTTCGAGCTTGTCCGGGCCGTAGATTTCACGATCGCTCAGGGTCGCGTCGGGGCCCACGCGCAGACGGGAGATGCAGCGGGCATTGCTCTCCACCACGTAGAGCCATTGCTCGCGCTCGTCGAAGCGGATCTCGTTGGTGCCGCGAAAACCCTCGGCGACCACGCGAATGCCCTTCTCATCGATCACGCCGATGTAACCGTCGGCCACGTCGGCGTTGATCGAGTCGGTCCAGGGCTGCATCTGGGTGGTCACGGTGAACCAGATCCGCCCCTTCGAATCGAGCAGCGGGAAGTTGGTCTTGCCGAAGGGCTTGCCGTGCAGGTCGGCAAAGAGCACCGTCAGCTCGCCCGCCCGGCTCAGCCGCTCGATGCGGTCCAGGCCCCAGTTGCAGATGATGAAGTCGCCCTCGGGCGTCAGCGCCAGGCCGTTGGGCAGCGAGGCGTTCTGCGATTGCACGAAGCGCTGCTCGAAATCGGCCTCGCCGACGCTTGCCTCGGCCGGCGCCAGCAGTTGCTGGCCGCCGTCGGGATCGATGCGTATCACGCCGCCACGGGCATCAGCGGTCCAGAGGGTGCCGTCGCGCTGGGCGACGATGCATTCGGGGCGTTGCAGGTCGTTGCCGACGAAGCGGATGGCGTCTCGATCGACCTGCCAGCCGCGCAGGGGGTTGTCACGCATGGGCATACCTCGGCCGTTTTCCGGCCCTTGTTATTGTGAATTCACGGCACTGCCCCGACGGCGGCTCAGGTCTCCAGCCAGATGCGCCCTTCGCCGTCCACCAGACAGGCCAGTTCGGTCAGCGACTGGCCAAGACAGGGCCCACTCACGCACAGGCCGTTCTCCGGCAGGAAACGGGCGCCGTGGGCGAAGCAGACGATGTACTCGCCGCCCGGTGTCATGAAGCGGTCCTTGCGGTACTGCATGGGCACGTTCAGGTGCGGGCAATCGTTGCGGTATACCTTCGGCCTCCCGTCCAACAGCAGTGCCAGCACCGTGTCGCGGCCCCGGTCGAACGGGTCGAAGCCACGGGCGGCACGGTCCTGCAGGTCCTGCACATCGCAGAGAAAGGTCAGCGGAGCAACTTGATTCATAAGCGCAGTCATACGGCACTCAACGCAATCAGGGTCGCGCCGGAGCGGGGCATTTGACCAATCGCTTGTTCCGATGCGAGGTATCGCAGGAGCTGATAGCTGGTTGTGGCGGCAGAGAGGATGAAGCCCCTCCCCGCCACGGCGTTCGTCACAGATCCAGCACCAGCCGGGCGCTCTTCGCCCGTGAGCAGCACGGCGTGAACTGATCGTTGGCGGCCTGCTCGGCTTCAGTCATGAACAGGTCGCGGTGATCAGGCTCGCCTTCCAGCACGCGCGTCAGGCAGGTACCGCAAATGCCCTGCTCGCAGGACAGCGGCACGATGACGCCCGCCTCTCCCAGCACCTGGGCGACACTCCGGTCGGCAAGCACCTGGAACACCTGTCCGCTGCTGGCGAGCTGGACTTCGAAGCTGTCATTGCTCTCCTGGGCAACGGGCGCCGCGCCGAAATATTCCCGATGCAGATTGGCCTCCTGCCAGCCCTGCGCCCTCGCGGTGCCCAGAACATGCTCCATGAAGCCGCCGGGGCCGCAGACGTACAGATGCGCACCCTCTGCCGGCGAGGCCAGGACTGTCGGCGCATCCAGCGGCTGCCCGTCCCTGCCGTCATCGAAGTGATAATGCACCCGCTCACCAAACGAGGACTGGCGTATCCGCTCGACAAAGGCCGCCCGCTCGGCGGAGCGCGCGCAATAGTGGAGCTCGAAGTCGGCGCCCGTGTGCGCCAGGCGCTCGGCCATGCACAGGATCGGTGTAATGCCGATGCCACCGGCGAACAGCAGACTGCGCTTGGCCTCGTGCGCCAGAGGAAACAGGTTGCGCGGCTCGCTTATCTGCAGCACCGAGCCCTCGGTCAGAGCATGCATCGCCTGTGAGCCGCCACGCGAGGCCGGATCCTTCAGCACGGCGATCTGGTAGCGGTGGGACTCCTCGGGGTGATTGCACAGCGAATACTGACGAACCACGCCATCGGGCAGGTGTACATCGATATGCGCCCCGGCGCTGAAAGCCGGCAGCGGCTCGCCATCAGGGCGCACCAGCTCGAACGCGAGGATGTCCAGCGCTTCCTGCCGGCGCGAGGCGACCTGGACCCTGATCATGCCTCACCCCCGCCAACGATCCTGACGGGGGTTACCGCAGTCGCCTGCTCCTCGGCGATGAGCCGGTCGAGGATCTTGCGCGCCTGCACGCCGCCGGCATCGATGTTCAACTTGAGCAGGTTGCGCTCGGGATAGGCCAGCAGGTTGCGCTGCTGGCGCTCGAGCATTTCGAGATCCTCGGAGAATATCCTGCCCTGGCCCTCGCGGATCGTCTCGGTCAGGGCCTGGTCCTGTGGGTTGAAGTGGCGCGCCATGCCCCAGAAGTACCAGATGGAGGTCTCGGTCTCGGGAGTTATGAAGTCGACCACGATGCTCGACGCCTTGTGTTTCGGGTCGGCGTCGTAGCCACCGTGACCGGCATGCGCCACGCCCACCTCGATCAGTACGTGGCTCGGCGGGGTGAAGCGGCAGATCTGCCAGCGGTCCACCGGCACGTCGTCGGCCAGGTTGTTGCCGCGCAGGGCCATTTGCCAGAACGGTGGGGGCATGATGTTTTCCATATGCCGGGCGGTGGTGACGGTAACGCCGTCCACTGTGGTCCTGGGCGCAGCCTCGTCGATCTCCTTCTGGCCGATACTCGAGGCATGCACGTAGGTCTCATGGGTCAGATCCATGAGGTTGTCGATCATCAGCCGGTAGTCGCAGTTGATGTGGAACAGGCCGCCGCCGTAGGCCCAGTCGGGATGCTCGGCCCACTCCAGGTGGTGAATGCCGGCCGGGTCGGCCCTTTGCTGATCACCGGGCCACACCCAGATGAAGCCGTGGCGCTCCTCGACCGCGTAAGCCTTGTTGCAGGGGAAGCCACGCACACGCTGGCCGGGCATGGAGACGGTCTTGCCGTCACAGCCCATGACCAGGCCGTGATAGCCGCAGACCAGATTGCCGTCCTCGACATAGCCCAGCGACAGCGGCGCGCCACGGTGGGGGCAGAAATCTTCGACGGCGGCGACCCGCCCTTCAGCGCCACGATAGAAGACGATCCGTTCGCCGCAGATCATCCGACCCAGGGGTTTCTCGGCGATCTCGTCGGGGGTGCAGGCAACATACCAGGCATTCTTGGGGAACATCGCGGCCTCCTGTGGGGCGTTTTTGTATTTATTGGATCCAATGAAATACCTGGCGAGGCATGCCGTCAACGGGCCAAACGCATTTTTCGAAACCAGCGGGACGCGGGGATAGACGTAGAATGGGGCTTTGTCCTGCAGCAGACCCCACGCCATGAGCAAACCCGGCCAGCATGTCCTGATCACCCTGCGCAAGATGATCGCCTCGGGCGAACTCCCCGCCGGGGAGCGCCTCGCCGAGATCCCGACCGCCGAGGCGCTGGGCGTCTCGCGCACGCCGGTACGCATCGCCTTTCGCACGCTCGAGCAGGAAGGCCTGCTCAGCAAGGCCGGCGCCCGAGGCTATGTGGTGCGCGCTGTCAGTGCCGACGAAATCGCCGGTGCGGTGGAGATCCGCGGCGTGCTGGAAGGACTGGCGGCACGTCAGGCGGCCGAGCGCGGCCTGTCCTCGGCCACGCGCGCCGCGCTGCAGGAGTGCCTGGATCAGGGCGACGCGCTGTTCGCCAAGGGCTATGTGACCGAAGAGGACCTGGAGGTCTATCACGACCTCAACCTGCGCTTTCACCAGCTTCTGCTGGCGGCCAGCGGCAATCCGGCGATCGCCGAGACCCTGGCCAGGCATGCGGCGCTGCCGTTCGCCTCGGTCAGTGCGCTGGCGGTGAACCTCAACGACCTGGCCCGCGAATACCGCCGCTTCAATTTTGCGCACATGCAGCACCACACCGTGGTCGACGCCCTGGTACACGGCCAGGGCGCACGCGCCGAATCGATCATGCGCGAGCACGCCAATGTCACCCTGCGCTACCGGGAAATGCTCAGCGACACCGGGAGCGATGTGACCATCCTGCGGAAGTGAAGCGGTCGTTACCGGAGGGGCGTTGTGCTTTCGCCCCTGGATAATTGGATCCAAATGCTGGGCGAAAGGACGCGGACCGACGGCTCGAACACCCGGTCTACCGGCAGATGCCGGCCGCGGCCTGCTCGGCGAGCACTTCGGCCATTGCCCGGGCCGCGCGGGACAGCGGACGCGCCCCGTGCCGAATCAGCCCCACCCGACGCTCGATGCGAGGCCCCTCCAGCGCCAGCACGGCGGCGCCTTGCTCCGTCATGGGCGCCGTACAGAGCGCCGGAACGATGCTGACGCCGAGTCCGCTGGCCACCATACGGCCCACGGTGACCAGCTGATGACACTCGAAGGCGACAGGCGTGGCCAGCCCCTCCCGCGCCAGTTCGCGCTCGATCAGCAGGCGTACCGCGGAGGGG
Source organism: Stutzerimonas tarimensis (assembly GCF_042648805.1). Taxonomy (NCBI): domain Bacteria; kingdom Pseudomonadati; phylum Pseudomonadota; class Gammaproteobacteria; order Pseudomonadales; family Pseudomonadaceae; genus Stutzerimonas; species Stutzerimonas tarimensis. Next base: position 75,954 of record NZ_JBHRXZ010000016.1, read on the forward strand.
CGCTGCAGGGTGATGAAGGGCTCGGCGAGCAGTTCGCGGCCGCTGATCCGGGAGCGCGCCGCCAGCGGTGACTCGCCCGGCACGACCGCGACGAAGCGGTCGAGAAACAGCGGCTCGAACTGCAGGCCCTCCTCCGCTTCCGGCTCAAAGCCGATGCCCAGCTCCACCCGATGGTCGCGCACCATTTCCTGGACCTGCTCGTTGACCACGTCATGCACTGCCACGTTGACCCGCGGATGGCGCTCGCGAAACACCCGCAGCGCCGCCGGCAGACAGTTGCCGGCGAAGGACGGCATGGCCGCCAGCAGCACCTTGCCCATCTGCAGGGAGAAATGCTGGCTGAGCAGCTCCTCGGTATTGTCCCAGTCCGCCAGCAGCCGCCGCGCCAGCGGCACCAGCAATTCACCTTCCGGCGTCAGCCGCACGCTGCGGGTGGTGCGCGTCAGCAGCGGCCCGCCGAGGGACTGCTCAAGCCCCTTGATCGACAGGCTCAGCGCCGGCTGGGAAAGATGCACGCGGTTCGCCGCCTCGGCGAAGCTCAGGGTGTCGGCGAGCGCAAGGAAGGCACGGAGCTGGCGAACATTCATAAGATATCCAAATCAATCGATGGCAAATTCAAAATTAACAAATAAGCCTGCTGCTGCGAAGCTGACATCAGGTGCAGATGCACTGCCTGATCAACACGCACAAGAGGCCGAGCCAATGGCAGGACTGGATAAGCGAGTCGCCTCCTACGAGGAGGCGCTGGAAGGACTGAGCGACAACATGACCGTACTGGCCGGAGGCTTCGGCTTGTGCGGCATCCCGGAAAACCTCATCGCGGAAATCCGCCGACGCGGGGTCAAGGGGCTCACGGTCGTCTCCAACAACTGCGGCGTGGATGGCTTCGGCCTTGGCGTGCTGCTCGAGGAGAGGCAGATCAGCCGGATGATCGCCTCCTATGTTGGCGAGAATGCACTGTTCGAGCGCCAGTTGCTCGACGGCGAGCTTGAAGTGGAACTGACGCCCCAGGGCACCCTCGCCGAGCGGATGCGCGCTGCCGGTGCCGGCATCCCCGCTTTCTACACCGCGACCGGCTACGGCACGCCGGTGGCCGAAGGCAAGGAGGTCCGCGAATTCAACGGACGGCATTACATCCTCGAGCAGGCGCTGCCCGGCGACTTTGCCATCGTCAAAGGCTGGAAGGCCGACCGTTTCGGCAACGTGATCTACCGCCACACCGCGCAGAACTTCAATCCGCTGGCGGCCATGGCCGGGCGCATCACCGTGGTGGAAGTGGAAGAGATCGTCGAGCCCGGCGAACTCGAACCGAGCCAGATCCACACCCCGGGTATCTACGTGGACCGAATCATCCAGGGCACCTTCGAGAAGCGCATCGAAAAGCGCACCTTGCGCGGCTGAGAACAGGAGGCACGAACATGGCACTGACCCGTGAACAAATGGCCCAGCGCGTTGCGCAGGAGCTGCAGGACGGCTACTACGTGAACCTCGGGATCGGCATCCCCACGCTGGTAGCCAACTACGTGCCCGAGGGCATCGACGTGATGCTGCAGTCGGAGAATGGCCTGCTCGGCATGGGCGAGTTTCCCACCGAGGCCGAGCTGGACGCCGACATGATCAACGCCGGCAAACAGACCGTCACCGCCCGCCCCGGCGCCTCCATCTTCGATTCGGCCGAATCCTTCGCCATGATCCGCGGCGGTCACGTCGACCTCACGGTGCTCGGCGCCTTCGAGGTGGACGTTGAAGGCAACATTGCCTCCTGGATGATCCCCGGCAAGCTGGTCAAGGGCATGGGCGGGGCGATGGATCTGGTCGCCGGGGCGGAAAACATCATTGCGCTGATGACCCACGCCTCCCGCGACGGCGAGTCCAAACTGCTGCCGCGCTGCACCCTGCCCCTGACCGGCGCCGGCTGCATCCGCCGCGTACTCACCGACCTGGCCTACCTGGAAATCGAAAACGGCGCCTTCGTGTTGAAGGAGCGCGCCCCGGGCGTCAGCATCGAGGAAATCGTCGCCAGGACCGCTGGCGAGCTGGTCGTGCCGGAGCATGTTCCGGAAATGCGCTTCGTCTGATGCCAACCCGGCCAGCCGCCCGTGGCTGGCCATGGAGAACACCGATGCAAGAAGTCGTTATCGTCGCTGCCACCCGCACCGCCATCGGCAGCTTTCAGGGCGCCCTGGCCGGGCTGCCCGCCGCGGAGCTGGGAGCGCTGGTCATTCGCGCGCTGCTCGAACGCAGCGGCCTGGATCCGGCCGAAGTGGATGAGGTCATCCTCGGCCAGGTGCTCACCGCCGGTGCCGGACAGAACCCGGCCCGCCAGGCTGCCATCCGTGCCGGCCTGCCCCATGCCGTGCCGGCCATGACCCTGAACAAGGTCTGCGGCTCCGGCCTCAAGGCGGTTCACCTGGCCGCCCAGGCGATCCGCTGCGGCGACGCCGAAGCCATCATCGCCGGTGGCCAGGAGAACATGAGCCTCGCCCCCTATGTGATGCCGGGCGCCCGCACCGGCCTGCGCATGGGCCATGCGCCGATGATCGACAGCATGATCAGCGATGGGCTGTGGGATGCCTTCCACGACTATCACATGGGCACTACCGCGGAGAATCTGGCCGAGAAGTACGGCATCAGCCGCGAAGCCCAGGACGCCTTTGCCGCCGCCTCCCAGCAGAAGGCCGCTGCCGCCATCGAGGCCGGCCGCTTCCGCGACGAGATCACCCCGGTGCCGGTGCCCCAGCGCAAGGGCGATCCGCTGCTGTTCGACACCGACGAACAGCCCCGCCCCGGTACCAGCGCCGACGCCCTGGCCAAGCTGCGCCCGGCCTTCAGCAAGACCGGCAGCGTCACCGCCGGCAACGCCTCCAGCCTCAACGACGGCGCCGCCGCGGTGCTTCTGATGAGCGCGGAAAAGGCCAGGCGTCTCGGTCTCCCGGTACTGGCCCGCATCAAGGCCTACGCCAGCGCCGGGGTGGACCCGTCGGTCATGGGCATCGGCCCGGTCCATGCCACCCGCCGCTGCCTGGACAAGGCCGGCTGGACGCTGGACGAACTGGACCTGATCGAAGCCAACGAAGCTTTTGCCGTGCAGGCGCTGTCGGTGGGCCAGGAGCTGGGCTGGGATACGGCGAAGGTCAACGTCAACGGCGGCGCCATCGCCCTCGGCCACCCCATCGGCGCCTCCGGCTGCCGCGTGCTGGTGACCCTGCTGCACGAGATGATCCGTCGGGACGCGAAAAAGGGTCTGGCGACACTGTGCATCGGCGGTGGCCAAGGCGTGGCGTTGGCGGTCGAGCGGGAGTGAGGCCAAAAAACCTCATTCCAGCATTCGCCGCTCGGCACGTTGCAGATCTTCAGGGGAGCCGTAAATCACGATCACATCATTTTCTTCGACTCTGGTATCTGCCGGCGGTGACACCCAGCGCTTACCAGAACGAACGATGGCCTGGATCATCGCTCCCCCAAGATCTAGCTCCCCAACCTGCTTGCCGAGGGCGCTACAGCCAGACGGAATCCCGATAGAGCGGGCCTGACTGGCGTCATCTCGTTCAGGGTCGTCAGCATCCAGGTCATCGCCGCGGAAAAACTCACGAATCAACCGATACTTGCTCGATCGCTGTTCCTGTATCCGCCGCATGACCTGGGACGGCGGAATATCAAGCAGCAGCAGTGCTTGCGAGGCGATCATCAGGCCAGCCTCGAGCGTTTCCGGCACCACCTCAGTGGCCCCGGCTTGTTGCAGCTCCTCGACTCGCGTCTCGTCACGCGTGCGAACCATTACAGGCAGGTCTGGCCGGAGAGTTCGAAGATACTCCAGGGCCTTCAGGGATGCCGCGACGTCGTCGTGACTGATGATTACCAGACGGGCACGGTTCAGGCCTAGCAATTCGAGCATGGTTCTATCGGATGCATCCCCATAGTAAACCGGCTCGCCAGCACCATGAGCTTCCCGAACTCGCACTGCATCGAGATCCAGCGCAATGAATGGCATGTTCTCTTCGCCGAGCAGGTGGGCAACACTTTGCCCGATGCGCCCGTAGCCCAGGATGATCACGTGCCCATAAAGCTGAGCCGTTGTGTCTGGCTCCAGTACCGGACTGCCGGGACTGTTGGTCTGGATAGCACCGCGCACCAGAACGCTGGCGATGGCCTGGTTGTACTTGATGATAAAAGCACCCAGAACCATCGAAAAAAGCACTGACATGAGCGCGATCTGGCCGAGGTAGAAATCAATGGCATCTGATGCAAACGCTATCGCCAGTAATGCAAAGCCGAACTCCCCGCCCACGGCCAGTAACAAACCGGTTCGCCAGGCTGTCGATGGGTCGGCACCGGTTGACCTCACCAGCGCCATCACCAGCAATGTCTTGCTAATCAGCAAAACCAGGGCCCCGAGCAGGGCCCAGTGCCAGATCTGCGGAAGAATCCCCGGATCGACCAACATGCCGATGCCAATGAAGAACAGGCCCAGCAATACATCTCGAAAAGGTCGGATGGTCGATTCCACTTGGTGACGAAACTCTGTTTCACCGAGCATCATCCCTGCCAGAAAAGCGCCGAATGCCAGTGACAATCCGAGGCTATTGGTGGTCCATGCAGCCAGAAGCGCCACGAACAGGACCGTCAGGGTGAAGATCTCTGCGGAGCGACGACCGGCGATGAAGTGAAAAACCGGTCGCAGCAGCCATCGCCCGGCCAGAAAGACCAGCAACAGGGCTAACAGGGCTTTAGCCAGCGCCCAGCCCATGGCTCCCGCGAGCGCCTCCGCTCCAGCTGCCATACCGAGAACTGGAATGACCACCACAAAGGGCACGGCGGTGACATCCTGGAACACCGACATCGCCAATCCGAGCTTTCCGTGGCGACTGTTTTCTTCGCCCTGCTCCATAAGCTGCTTGCCGATGATGGTCGTGGATGACTGGGCGAACACTGCGCCTATCACGAACGCCGCGACAGGGGGCAACCCTGCCAACCAGGCCACCGACCCGACCACGCCGGTCGTAAGGACCACCTGACTGGTGCCGAGTCCAAGGACCTGATGGCGCAAGGCGAGGATCTGCGGCAATGAAAAGTTCAGGCCGATCGTAAACAGAAGAAAAACGATACCGAACTCTGCAATGGTCACGATCTGCGGGATGTCGATAACCGGACCCAGGGTGTGCGGGCCGAGCAACAGGCCGACCAGCAGATAGCCCAGACTGGTGGGAATCTGGAGACGATGAAAACCCACTACAACCGTAACGGCTGCGCCCAACAATAAAATAACTTGCGCAAGGTGCTCCATCAGATGGGACCTCCGCTGACAGGTCGAGCAGCAGGTGGATAACAGCCGGCTCTGCGGGCGACCTGGTTGGATATCAAGATAATCGACGTCATTGCTTGCCTGATCTCATTCCTGACCGTGCCTTTCGCGCATCACGGCCGAAATGAGCTCGATCGCGACTCACGTTCTGGGCGTCTTATCCCTTGAACCCCTTCCCCACCAGATAAACCTCCCTCGACCGCGGCCGCGATGCCTCTGGCTTGCGTATCACCACCTTCTCGAACGAAGTGCGGACGTCTTTCAGGAATTCGTCAGAGCCTTCGCCCTGGAACACCTTGACCACATAGTTGCCGCCGGGCTTGAGCACCTGCCGGACCATGTCGAGGGTGAGTTCGACCAGATACATCGAGGCGGCCTGGTCAGCCGCCGCGACGCCGCTGATATTGGGGGCTATGTCGGAGACGATCAGATCGGGCTGCCGGCCATCGAGTATGTCGAGAAGCTGCTGGAAGACCGCATCATCGGTAAAGTCGCCCTGGATGAAGTCGACGTTATCCAGCGGGTCCATGGGCAGGATGTCGGTCGCCACTACCCGCCCCTTCTCACCCACCAGCTTTCCGGCCACCTGCGACCAGCCGCCGGGGGCGGAGCCAAGATCCATGACCAGCATACCGGGGCGTATCAGCTTGTCCTTCTCGTTCAGCTCGATCAGCTTGTAGCTGGAACGGGAGCGCAAGCCGTCCTTCTGAGCCCGTTTGACGTAGGGATCGTTGACGTGTTCATCCAGCCAGCGGCGGCTGCTTTTGGATCGTTTCATCAGATTTGCGCGAGAAACCCCGCACTTCAGTGCGGCGAGGGATAGCGCGGCGCCGTCAGACGCCCCTGCTCTCGCTGCCTCCTTCTTCGGTGGTCGCTATCTTTACAAGAAGATTTGTACTCTGTGAGGCATCGACCGTTGGTACCCCAGCTCCAAACGCTGCTCCTGTTGCGGACATACGCTGGACTCGCTCCCGCTCGACATTCGCGCCTGGGCCTGCCCCGAGTGCAAGACGGAGCACGACCGCGACGTGAACGCCGCGGTCAATATCAAAGCCGCCGGGCTGGCGGTGTTAGCCCTTGGAGAGAATGTAAGCGGCATGGGTCCAGTACCCGTGTCCGGTTCTCGTTGAATTGGGAATCCCCTTCCTTTAGGGAGGGGAGCAGTCAAGAGAGAGCCAACCACGGAAAAATCAATGAGGAGCAGACCAATGTGCGGGACAGAGGATTGCGAAGCGACGGCAATTATAAGCCGATGACGCTGGTCCGCGGGGCTGGGATCGCACCGCGCCGACCGACACGACACCTTCCAGAACCCCCAGGCCAGGCCTGACAGGGCCGGGCCGCCACAGGTACAATCCGCGCCGCTCTCCCACCTCTTCTCCCTCCTCTGCCGGAGTCACCGGCCAGGACTATTGCCGCCATGATTCGCATCACCGAACTGTCCCTGCCTCTCGATCATCCTGCCGATGAGTTGCGCCAGGCCATCGTCAAGCGCCTGAACATCAGCGACGCCGATCTGCTGGACTTTACCGTGTTCAAGCGCAGCTACGATGCCCGCAAGAAGAACAGCGTCATCCTGTTCATCTACATCATCGATCTTGAGGTTCGCGACGAGGCGGCCGTGCTGGCGCGCTTTGCCGATGACCGCAACGTGCGCCCGGCGCCAGACACCGGCTACTACCCGGTCGGCCAGGCACCGGCCGGTCTGAGCGAACGCCCGCTGGTGGTGGGTTTTGGCCCCTGCGGGCTGTTCGCCGCGCTGCTGCTGGCGCAGATGGGCTTCAAGCCCATCGTGCTCGAACGCGGCAAGGATGTGCGCAGCCGCACCAAGGATACCTGGGCCCTGTGGCGCAAGAAGACCCTGACGCCCGAATCCAACGTCCAATTCGGCGAGGGCGGTGCCGGGCTGTTCTCCGACGGCAAGCTCTACAGCCAGATCAAGGACCCGAAGTTCTACGCCCGCAAGGTGATGCACGAGTTCGTCCGCGCCGGCGCGCCGGAAGAGATCATGTACGTGAGCAAGCCGCACATCGGTACCTTCCGCCTTACAGGCGTGGTCGCGGCGATGCGCGAGGAGATCATTGCCCTCGGCGGCGAGGTGCGCTTCCAGAGCAAGGTGACCGATCTCTTGATCGACAATGGCCAGCTCGAAGGCGTAGTGCTGGAAAGCGGCGAAACCCTGCGCAGTCGCCATGTGGTGCTGGCGCTGGGCCACAGCTCCCGCGATACCTTCCGCATGCTGCATCGCCAGGGCGTGTTTATCGAAGCCAAGCCCTTTGCCATCGGTTTTCGCATCGAACATCCGCAGGGCATGATCGACCAGGCTCGCCTGGGCAAATACGCCGGCCACCCGGAACTCGGCGCCGCCGACTACAAGCTGGTGTACCACGCCAAAAATGGCCGCGCCGTCTACAGCTTCTGCATGTGCCCGGGCGGCACCGTGGTGGCGGCCACCTCCGAACCGGGGCGCGTGGTGACCAACGGCATGAGCCAGTACTCGCGCAACGAACGCAACGCCAATGCCGGCATCGTCGTGGGGATCAACCCACAGGAGGATTTCCCGGGCGACGCACTGGCCGGCGTGGAACTGCAGGAGCGTCTGGAATCACTCGCCTATGAGCTCGGCGGCAGCGACTACTGCGCTCCCGCGCAGCTGGTGGGCGACTTCATTCGCGGCGTGTCCTCGACCGAGTTCGGCGAGGTCGAGCCCTCCTACAAGCCCGGCGTGCGCCTGGGCGATCTGGCGCCCTCGCTGCCGGACTATGCGATCGAGGCCATCCGCGAGGCGCTGCCGGCCTTCGGCAAGCAGATACGCGGTTTCGATCGCGCTGACGCGGTGCTCACCGGTATCGAGACCCGCACCTCTTCCCCGGTCCGCATCACCCGCGACCACGAGACATTGCAAAGCCTCAACCTGCGCGGCCTCTATCCGGCCGGCGAGGGTGCCGGTTACGCCGGCGGCATCCTCTCGGCAGGCGTGGATGGCATCAAGGTCGCCGAAGCCCTGGCCAAGTCGATGCTGGCTGAAGCCGGACAGACCGAAGCGCAGAGCAGCTGAGCGCCCGATTGATGAAACTCGACGACATCAAGAAACTGCACCAGAAAAAGTACCGGGCCGAGTTCGGTCATTTTCTGGTGGAGGGCGAGCATCTGGCGCTGGAGCTGCAAAAAGCCGCCCTGCACAACCCGCAGCTCCAGCGCAGCGAGCTGTACGTAACGGCCGCCTATGAGCACTGGCAAAGCCCGTTCAAGACCCACCTGATCAGCGACCGCCAGATGGCGCAGATCACCGACACCAAAACCCCGCAGGGCATCGTCGCCCTAGTCCCGATGCCGGCCGCGGCCACACCGGCTTCTGCGCCCGTTGCGGGCGAGTGCGCCATCTACCTGCACGAAATCCAGGATCCGGGCAACCTCGGCACCATCCTGCGCACCCTGGCCTGGTTCGGTAACTTCCGCTGCCTGCTCAGCCCCGGCAGCGTCGACCCGTACAACCCCAAGGTCGTGCGCGCCAGCATGGGCGCCATCTTCCACACACCGCTGGAACTGGACGTGGAACTGGATTCCCTGCGCACGCGCTTTGCGCGCATTGCCTGTCTGGATATGGAGGGCGAGCCCGTGCAATCGGCGGGCTTCAGGAATTTCGACTGCTACCTGTTCGGCAACGAAGCCCGCGGCGTACCCCGCGAACAGCTGCACACGCTCGGCGCCCAGCCGTTTACGATCTCCGGTTGCGGCGCGATCGAGTCGCTGAATTTGGCGGCGACGGTGAATATGTGTGTGTATGAGGTAAAGAGGTAGTTGCGGACAATGGGCGAACCTCAACTGAAAGGAAAGCTGACGGTAAATGACGTTCCGCTCTCCTCATCAGAGCTCACGGATACCCGCCCGCCGTGCGCCTTGGCTATTTCCCTGACGATAAACAACCCCAGACCCACGCTTCGTACGCCGTTATCGGCATTCGCGCCTCGGATCATTGGTTCGAACAATTTAGCCAGCAAGGATGGGCTAATCACTGCACCATGGTTCACTACCGCCACATATGCCATGTCATCTTCCAGCTTCGAAGTAACCACGATCGGCCGCTCCAGGTCACCGTAGGAAACGCTGTTACCGACAAGATTACCGATGAGCTGGTGCACGCGGTCAGCGTCCAGGCGCGCAGTACCAGTGCCGACCGCGTCGTGAACAAGTCTCGCCTTAGGAAACGCAACGCGCAGTTCCTCGACGCTTTGACGGACGAGATCATGTAAGTCTAGGTCCGAAGGAGAGACGACGATTCCTCGTCCAACCCTGACCAGGGTGAAATCCAATAGATCACTGATCAAACGCTCTGCGCGGCTAGCCGATTGGGTGATGTATCCGAGCAGGTTGGTCTCTCTAGCGGTGCGCTCGCCTTGGGCGAGCACATCGGTGCTCATCTTGATTGCCGTCAGCGGGTTTTTCAGGTCGTGGCTGGCGATGGCGACCATCTGCTCGGCAAACGATGCGCGTTTCTGGGCCTCCTCGAATGCCTTGCTCAGTTCCGCTTGAGCCAAACGAAGTTCGGCTTCGGCAGCCGATTTCTGCCGCAGAAGCTCCTCGGCGAGCTTTCGGGCTTTAAGTAGCTCTCGCTCATACTTGTCTCGATCATTGATCGTGAATAGCGCCAGTTCATGCTGAACGCCATTGACGCCCGCGCGCCGGACACCATTCAACAACACGGTAAAGGTACGTCGGTCACGGCGCAGAAGGTCTAGTTTCACCTCGGCGACAGAACCTTGCAGCTTCATCAGCGGGGCCCAGTGAGTCTGATGGAAGATTCGCCCGCCCATCGTAAGTAAATTCTGAAAGCGCCTGCTACGAAGCTCCTGTTCGGTGAAACCGATCCATTGGCTGAACGTAAGGTTGGCGCGAAGTATGGTGCCGTCCTCCTTAGTCACTAACAGCCCGCAGGGCGCCTCCTCATAAAGCGACTGCGGGTCGGGCAGTGGAGGCTCATCGCCGTGCATCTAAGCCTTTCCATGGCAGCAGGAAGCTGTCCATTGCATCAGCACAGGCGCCAGGGACACTCATGTGTGGGCAGTGACCGACATTGTCCACCAGGACGAGCGTGCTGTTGAGCATGCTGTTGCGCAGATACTCGCCAACCACGACGGGCGCGATTAGGTCATCGGTAGACTGCAGGATGAGTGTCGGCGTGGCTAGGCCGGCAACGTCTTTCCGGTTGTCCGACGTGAAGGTCACTCTCGCGAAGTGCTTGGCTATCTCGGGGTCGGTACGGCAGAAGCTGTTGGTCAGCTCAGCGCCCAGTTCAGGCTGCCCAGGCGCACCCATGATGACGGGCGCCATGTTGCTGGACCAGCCGAGGTAGTTGTCGTCCAGGCTGTCGAGCAGCGACTTGATGTCTTCGAGGGTGAACCCTCCCACGTAGTCATCGGAGTCGACATAGCATGGGGAGGGGCCAACCATGATATGAGCAGCGATGCGACCGGGCGCTTGCCGATCAGCCAAGACGTCAATCATGGCGCTTACCGAATGGCCTACCAGAATCACTGGCCCGACGGCGAACTGATCAATGATCTCGTTGAGATCCTGGGCGTATCCGGCAAGCGAGTCGTACCTTGCCCAGTCATACGCGCCAATGTCTGATCGGCCTGCGCCTACGAGGTCGTACACCACGACTCTGAAATGGTCTACGAAAAGGCCTGCGAGATAGCGCCACATGGTCTGGTCGCAGCCGAAACCATGGGAAAAAATCAGCGTAGCTGGACCGTCGCCCATCACGTTCACGTTGTTGCGATCTTTAAGGTCCATGTGCATTTCCAGACAAGGTAATTACCACCAGGCAGGGAGTTTAGATATCCAGCCGTGTTAGGTCACTCGATAACTTCAGCGGGCGTTGGGTCGCGAGCTCTATTGGCATGGCGCTTAGGCTAAAGCAGCGTAGTAGAGCCGATAGTGATCCGCGACAGGGAAACCATGGCATCCAGACCGCTCCGAAATCACGAAACCCACCGAATCGGTGGGTTTCGTTCTAGAGTCAAAAAGATTCAGGCGTCGTTGGCGCTCTCGATGCGCTCGTCTTCGTCGGCATTCTTCACGTCGCCGACCGGCCCGCCCTCAGGATCGGTCGTTTGCTCTAACGCTTCGCTGCTCGCACCACCATCCTGCGTGGCGCTGTTGCCACCGGCCGGCAGGTTGGTCTGGACGAAGGCTTCCTGCCCTTCCAGCTCCAGCACCCGCGAGGTGTGGAGCCGGACTTCGCGCAGCAGCTGCGGGTTCTCTGCCAACTTCTGGTCCAGCGAGGGGATGATTTCCTTGAGCCTGGCCTGCCATTCAGGGCTCTCGACCCACTCAGGAAAGACCCGGGTCAGCAGGTTGAGCATGATCGGTGGCGCGGTGGAAGCGCCCGGCGAGGCGCCCAGCAAGGTCGAGAGGGTGCCATCCTCGGAGACCACCACCTCGGTGCCAAACTGCAGGCTGCTGCCGTCGTCGGTCTTCTTGATGATCTGCACCCGCTGGCCGCAGTCGAGAGCTGCCAATCATCAGGGTTCAGCTCGGGATAGTACTGTCGCAACGCCTCGAGGCGATCCTGCATCACTTCGCCGACCAGATAACGCACCAGATTGAAGTTGCTCACGGCCACTTCCATCATCGGCAGGACATTGCTGAAGGTCACCGACTCGAACAGATTGGTCCATGAGCCTTCCTTGAGGAACCTGGTCGAGAAGGTGGCGAAGGTGGCGAAGGGGCCGAAAAAGAGCGTGGGCTGACCATCGAGACCTGAGGATCACCCAGGGCGCGGCCAAACGCGCCGCCGCGCTGACCCACAGGCTGCGGGCCTACGGCCACGGCGGCGAGCCGGCCGATTTCGACGCCGCGGACCCTCAGTTCCCATCGCCAATCGTGGTCCCGCCATCCACCACGATGTTCTGCCCGGTGATGAAGCCACCCGCCGCCGAGGCCAACAGCAGTGCCAGTCCGGCGATCTCATCCGGCGTTCCGACCCGTCGCAGGGGCGTGAGCGCCAGGCGTTTTTCCATGACCTCTGGCCGGTCGGTGAGTGGGCGGGCGAATTCGGTCTGGATCACGCCGGGGCTGATGGCGTTGACCCGCACGTTGGAGGGTCCCCACTCCACCGCCAGGTTGCGCGCCAGTTGGGCCAGCCCGGCCTTGGACAGGCCGTAGAGGCCGAGCGCCTTGTTGCCACGCACGCCGGCGATGCTGGCCATGAGTACCACTGCACCGCCGCCCTGCTCCGCCATTCGCGGAATCAGTGCGTTGGTCAGCCAGAGGGCGCTGCGCAGGTTGACGGTCATGGTCAGCGCCCAGTCGGCATCGCTGGCGCTGGCCAGCGGGCCCATGTGGGGGGCGACGCCAGCGTTGCAGACCAGCGCATCGACGCGGCCGAATGCCTGGACCACGGCCCCGGCCAGGTACGGCACCTGGCCGGACTGGCTGAGGTCGGCGGCAAAGGCTTGCGCCTCGAACCCCTCCTCGGCCAGTTCGTGACAGACGCGCTCGCAATCGTCGGCGCTCTCGCTGCTGATGGCCAGTCGCGCCCCAGCCTGGCCGTAGGCCCGGGCGATGGCCAGGCCGATGCCCCGGGTCGCGCCGGTAATCAGCGCCACCTTGCCGGACAGGTCGAACAGGTTTTGCATGGCGGGCTTTTCCATCAGAGCACCTGGCAGGCGTCGTCGAACGCCAGACGCGGCCCGGCCGGGCGCAGTTTGTCGGGATCGCCATGGCCGATGCAGCAGAGGAAATTGCTTTTCCAGCGGCCGTCCGGAAAGAACTCCTCGTCCACCTGGGCGTTGTCGAACCCGGACATGGGCCCGCAATCCAGGCCCAGCGCACGGGCGGCAGTGATGAGGTAGCCGCCCTGCAGGCTGCTGTTGCGCAGGGCGGCGACAAAGGTCGCCTGGGGGTTGTCGCGGTAGGCGGCGCCGGCATCGTAGGCCGGAAACAGCTCGGGCAGATGCTCGAAGAAACGGGTGTCGTAGGCGACGATGACGGTCAGCGGCGCGGCCAGCATCTTCTCGCCGTTGTGGCCTTTGAGTGCCGGGAGCAGACGCGCCTTGGCCCCGGCGCTGCGAATGAAGACAAAGCGCGCCGGGCAGCAATTGTTGCTCGTCGGCCCCTGGCGCACCAGATGGTAGAGGGCGTCGATCTGCTCGTCGCTGACCTCTCGGTCGAGCCAGCCGTTGTGGGACCTGGCGGAGAGAAACAGCTGATCCAGCGCCTCGGAAGATAGTGGCTGCGACATGAAGAAACTCCAGCTAGGGAGACGGGGCCGCGGGGCCCCGCCAGGTCAATGGGTCGAATGAGCCGCGCCCGCGCCGGGGCTCAGCCGGGCCTGCAGGCCGCCGATACGTGGCACGGCGAGGCAGATCAGCGCCACCAGCACCTGGACCGCACCGATGACGGCCAGCGCGGTGGGCAGCGAGGCGATCACACCACCGGTGAGGGCCACCACCACCAGCGGGCTGGCGAACTGGCCGCCGAACATGGCCGACGTGAAACCACCAGTGGCGCGCCCGCGCAGCGTGCCGCCCACCTGGGCCATGATCCAGGTGATCAGGGTCGGCATCAGCAAGCCGATGCCGAGGCCGTTGATCACCACGGCCACCAGCGCGACCGCATGGCTCGGCGCGGTGGCCAGCAGCAGCCCGCCAATTCCGGTCAGGGCGAAGCCGGCCAGCAGCAGCGCATCCAGGCGATAACGCACCAGCATCCGGAAACTCACGGCGCCGATAACGATGGCCAGTTGGTTGGCGCCCATGGTCATGCCGATCAGTTGCGGCGCCTCCACCCCCAGCAGGTTGAGCAGGTAGCCGCCCTGGGACGGCACCACCAGCAGGCTGAGCCCGGCCAGGAAAGTGAGCACGTAGAGCGGCATCAATGCCTTCCAGGGAAACAGCTGCGCAGGCTCGGCGCCATGCACGTCGCTGTGACGCGCCGGTTCCCATAGCAGCCAGGCGCAGAGCGGCAGCAGCACGAAGCCCACCCCGTAGAGCAAAAACGGCGTGCGCCAGGTTTCCGAACCCAGAAAGCCGGCCAGGGTGATGAACAGCACCGCCGACAGCGAGGTGACCACCATCTGCAACGCCAGCAGGCGTTGGCGGCGGACGCCGCTGTAGTAGTCGCCGATCAGGGTGGTGCAGCAGGTCATGATGCCCGCCTCGGCCAGGCCGATGCCGGCGCGACTGAGGACAATGAGGTACAGCGAATCCAGCCAGACCGGCATCAGGCCGAAGACCGAGTACAGCGCCAGGCAGATCAGCAGCAGCGGCTTGCGGGCCACCCGGTCGGCGATCACGCCGGCAAAGGGGGCCAACAGCGCCACCATCAGTGCCGGCAGGGCGATGATCAGGGGTACCAGCACGGCGCTGCCGGGGGTCTCGGAAAAGTGCTGCATCATTGCCGGAAGGAGCGGTGCCACCAGCACCGCGGCGAGGACCGACAGGCAGCTGCCGATCATCAACAGGGCGGTCTGGGGCCAGGAAGCGTTTCGCATGGGTTCGTCCTTTCTTGTGGTTTGCACGCAAGTGCCGGCGTTGCAGACGGGCCGGCAGGCGGCAAGCCGCCTGGGAAAGAGGGGCCCGGCAATACCGGGCCCGGGAGCAGAGCCCTTAACGCAGGCTCGAGCCGGTCAGGGACGCCGGGGTGAAATGGTTGTCGGGCCAGCCGCCTTCCTTCAGCACCAGGTTGCCCTGGTGATTCGCTTCCAGGTTGCTGGCGTACCAGGTACCGGCGATCAGGTCGTAGAAGCCGTGCGGGCCCTGAACGAAGCCGGGCAGCTCCGGCGCGACCACCGGCAGGTTGTACAGCACCTTCCAGAGGTCTCCCTTGGCGTCGTAACGCTCGCCGGTCACGGCGCGCCAGCTGTCCTCGTCGATGTAGTAGGTGC
The DNA here is from genome assembly GCF_042648805.1 of Stutzerimonas tarimensis. Lineage (NCBI taxonomy): Bacteria > Pseudomonadati > Pseudomonadota > Gammaproteobacteria > Pseudomonadales > Pseudomonadaceae > Stutzerimonas > Stutzerimonas tarimensis. The sequence continues at coordinate 91,148 of NZ_JBHRXZ010000016.1, forward strand.
CCTTGGAAGCGGTGTGGCGCTGACCGTCGCGCAGGGTGGCTTCCACCACCCAGACCCGGTGCCGCTCCCAGCGCACATAATCGGGATTCAGGTGGTTGGCCATCAGCAATGCGTCGATGTTCGGCGCCTGCTGGCTCTTGTTGGCGTTGTAGGGGATCAGCATTTCCTTCTTGCCCACGAGGTTCCAGTCGAACCGGTCCAGGCGGCCAAGCCAGACCTGCAGGTCATCGAAGCCGGCCACACCGGCCGCCGCCGGGGTCGGGGTATCGCAGCAGGAGTTGGGCAGCATCCGCACGCGGCGCTGGCCGGTCAGGTAGACCCAGGTACGGGTCTGGTCGGGGTTCAGGTTCTCGCGACCGATGATGGCCTCGCCGGCACGGATCGGTGGGCCGTCGTTGACCATGCGGAACAGCCAGTAGTCACCCTTGTGCTGGTTCTGGAAGGTTTCCAGGCTGCCCTTGGGGTCGAAATACGGGATCTGCACCTGGGAGTTGCCCACCGCAGTGACCACGTGGCGGCCGTCGGCACTGGTCAGGGCGTTGGTCATCGGCTGCTCGTAGGCGTGGCCGCGCCAGTGCAGCAGGTGGTTCCACATCACCTCGGCGCCGTTCTTCGGCAGTGGGAAGGGCACCCCGCCAAAGGCGTCAGTGGGAGCGTAGCTCGGCGCCGGGCCGGCGCTGGCACGAGTGGCGTTGGCGAAGGTGTTGTCGTAGTACCAGTCCGGCGCGGCAAAGGTACGGCGGGTTTCGTAGACGTCGATCCGGTAGCTGTCCGGATACTTCTGCAGCATGGCCTTGGTGCCCTCGGTGAGCACCGCCTCGTATTCGCCCATGTTGCTGGCGGTCACCGAGTACAGCGGCTTGTCACCGGCGAAGGGGTCCTGGCGCTTGCCCTTGCCGTCGTAGCGGCTGCCGCCAGTCAAACCGCCATCCCAGGCCGGGATGGTGCCATCGGCGTTGCCGGCGCGTTCGGCGCCGAACGGGGTGAGCTCGTTGCCCTTGAGCTTTTCGGCTTCTTCGGCGCTGACCGCGGCATAGGCCAGCGGGGCAGCGGCGGCCAGCAGGGTGACGGCGACGGCAAGGCGCGCTCGTTGGAATGCAGTTCTCATATTGTTCTCCTTATCAGAACGTCCGGGTCACGTAGAGCGAGATGAAGTCACGGTCAGCCAGCGGCTGGTCGAAGCTGTACTGGTTCTGCTGAGTGAGGAAGTGGCCCCGGCTGCCGAAGTAGTTGGTGTAGGTCGCGCCGAAACCCCAGTCCTGCTGGTAGGTGCCACGCACGCCGATGTTGAAGTCGCCACCACGATCCACGCCGAAGTTGCCTACGGCAAGCGAACGACCGCGTGGGCTGTAGCCGATACCCACCGGTACGCTCAGGTCCAGCTGCGGCAGCACCTGGCGGTAGGTCGGGGTGAATACCACACGAAAGCCCCAGGCATCCCGCTCGCCGTTGGGCTCCAGTACCTCGCGGTTTTCGGTGACGCTGAGCATGCGGTTCCAGGCCACTTCACCGACAAAGCTGGACTCGCGGAACACCGCGTTGGTCGGCAAGGTCGCGATCCAGGACATCTGCGCGTGCAGGGTGTTGCCCCTGGCGAAGGCCGCGTTCTTGTCGTTGTCGCCGATCTGCCCCGGCAGCACGGAGATATTGCTGGAAAGCAGCGGGCTGTCGCGGCGGGTGGAAACCTCGAAGCCCAGGTTCACCGGCCCGAAGGTATTGCTGACGCTGGCGCCGAAGGCCTTGATGTTCTCGGCATAGGCCCACTCGAACTGCTCCGGCCCCACCGGTGCCGGCAGCGGCGTCCCTGGCCCGATGCGCATCTGCGACAGGCCGGTCTTGGCGTGGTAGCGGATCGCATAGAGGCCATACTCGGCGTTGCCGTTGGGCAGACGGAAGCGCACGCTGACCCCGCCCTGCCCCGAGTCCTTCGGCTTGTTGTAGCGGACCGGCACGCTCGGTGCGAAGGGCTGCGGCCCGAGCAGGATGCGTTCGCTGCCGTCACCGACGATGTCGCCGACACTGAAGTAGCTGCCCGCGCCGGGCAGGCGCACGCCTTCCCATTCGAACTGGTAATAGGCAGCCAGGGTGACGTCTGGGCTGAGGTCGAATTGGGCAGAGACCTGCTCCACCGGCCGGATCAGCTCGCGAAACTGGGTATTGGGCACCGACTGCGCCTTCACCGCGTCCACTGGCTGCATGCCGCCGGCGATGCCATTGGCGCCATAGAACAGGCTCTCGCCCCAGAGCAGCGAGTGCTGGCCCAGGCGCGCAGTCAGGTTGCGTCCGCCCAGGTCGAAGCGGCCCATCACGAAGTAGTCCAGCAGTTCGGCATCGCGGCCGTGCAGGTCACGGACACCACTCTGGAAGTGGCCATGACGGGTGCCGGGGAAGTTCCAGGAGGTCGGATTGTCGTGGTCGGCGCTGCTGTTGTAGAGGCTGTCGTACCAGGCGGCGCCGGAAATCCGCGCCCCGAAGGTGCCACGGTACATGACCTCCAGCTCCGACAGCAGGTCGAGGCGGTTGGAGACCAGGCCGCGGTCGAAATTGCGGTTGCTGTCATCCTGGTTGATGTTGCTCAGCAGCTCATCGTCCTGGCTGCCCACACGAAAGGCGTTGCTGTACTTGAGGGTGTTATCCCAGCGCAGGCTGAGATCGGGGTTGCCGGTGTCGATCTGGAAGGCATGGGCCGGGAGCGCGCACGCGGCCAGCAGCGCCAAGGGCACACTGGCATGGCTCCAGCGAAGTTTCCCGAATACCGGCTGCCTGATCTTGTCTTTCATGGCGATTCCTCTCGTCATCATTTGTAATTATTGTTTTCTACCTGCAGCTTGTTCAGCGATACATCCGTGACATATCGACCAGAGCACCCGTTACTTCCCGAGGCGGAAATAACCGTTACCCTTCTGCAGTCCAACTTCTCGGCACTCGCGTCGATGGCATTCTTCGCGATGACGTCTGCCTGAACCCGCATCGGCCGGTCCGGCTAGAACTTTTATTTGCTGATTTCGAACACCGGTTCGTTCGGTGTCCCCCTTTTACTGCAGGGCGAAACAGGCTGTTCGCCCTGCAACGGATTCGGGCGCGGTTCAGATCGGTTGCGCGGTAACTTCCAGCATTTCCTTCACCAGGCCGATGCGGTCGAAGGTATGGTCGTGGGCCATTTCTTTGTCGCCGGCCAGGATCGATTTCTCGCTGATGTACCGGCAGCGTTCGAAACGCCGGTCCATGAAGCGCCGCAGGCGGGCTTCCATGGAGCCCTCGCCGACCAGCTCGTGGCTCAGCACCAGTGCGTCCTCGATGGCCATGCCGGCGCCCTGACCGAGATGCGGCGTGGTGGCGTGGGCCGCGTCGCCGATCAGCAGTACCCGGCCCTTGAACCAGGGCTCGTTGACGAACACCACCTCCATCGGCTTGTACACCACCTGGCTGCTGTCGGTGATCTGCTCGCGCAGTTCACCCACCAGCCCGCCGATGGCGGAGATCCGCTCGCGCATCAGTTCGGCCAGCTGAGACGGCTCCATGCGCGGGTTTCCCGGCTCGTGGGAGGTGGAGAACATGTACATCAGGTCCTCCGCCAGCGGCACCAGTCCGGCGTTGCCGGCAGCGCCCTGGTAACTGGCCAGATGGTCGATGGAAGGGTGGCGCGGGAAGTTGTAGCGCCACACCGCCTGGCCTGTGTAGCGCGGCTGGTAGCGGTCGCCGAACAGCATGCTGCGTACCTTGGAGTAGACGCCGTCGGCGCCCACCACCAGGCTGTAGCGGCCGCTGGTGCCATCGGTGAAGATGACATCCACGCCCTCGGCATCCTGCTCCAGGCGCTCGACGCTCAGTCCCAGGCGTACCTGAACACCGCGGCTGATGGCGGTCTCGCTCAGGACGTTGTGCAGCGCCAGGCGGGAGATACCGATGTTGGCGGGATAGTCGGGGCCGGCCAGACGCTGGCCGGGAATACGAACGAGTTGTTTGCCTTCGAGGTTGTAGATGGCGACGTCTTCGAATGCGTAGGCGGCCTGCAGATATTCATCCAGTACCCCGAGGCGGGCCATTTCCCGGACCACGTTGCTTTGCTGGATGATGCCGACACCGTAAACCGTCCATTCGGACTTCAGTTCCACCAGGTCGACGTCGATTCCCTGGCGACGCAGCGCGATACTCGCGCAAAGCCCCCCGATACCGCCGCCCACAATGAGCACTTTGTCTGTTTCACGCATGACGAGCACCTTGTTTTTGTTTTCGTCTGTTCGACTTCGCGCTGCGATGGCGCCAGTCCCAGTCACGTCGGTTGCCACCCGCTCAAGGCATGTCCAACCGCTGTTGGGGTAAAACTAGGGGGCACTGATCCGTTTGACTAATCGTGAGTTGGGATGGAAAGTATCGCGAAAATAAATACAAAAAGGATCTCTCGGATGCGCTTCCAACATCTCGATCTCAACCTTCTGGTCGCCCTCGACGTGCTGCTGGAAGAAGAGAACATCACCCGCGCCGCGGCGCGCCTGCACATGACCCAATCGGCCGCCAGCGGCGTGCTAGGGCGTCTGCGGACCTACTTCGATGACGATCTGCTGGTGCAGGTGGGGCGCAAGATGCTGCCCACTCCACTGGCCCGCGAGTTGGCCCTGCCGGTGCGGGAGGTGCTGATGAAGATCCAGTCGTCGATCACCGCCAAGCCGGTATTCGACCCGGCCACCAGCAAGCGGCACTTCCGCCTGTTCACCTCCGATTACGTGATCAGCGTGCTCTTCGCCCAGGTGATTTGCCGTCTGGCCGAGATTGCGCCGAATGTCACCCTGGAAGTGCTCGCCCTCGGCGATACCGCCTTCGAGTCACTGGCTCGGGGCGAAGTAGATCTGATGGTTATCCCCGATCGCTATCTGGTGGACGATTACCCGGCAGAGCTGGCATTCGAAGAGGAGCAGGTCTGCGTAGTCTGGGCGGACAACACCCAGGTAGGAGACAACCTGACCCTCGAACGCTACCTGGAGCTGGGCCATATCTCGGTGGGCTTCGGCCGCAACCGGCAGCTGAGCATCGAGGACTGGTTCATGAGCCAGTACGGCTGCAATCGCCGGATCGAGGTCATCACCCACGACTTCAACACCCTGCCGCAACTGGTAGTGGGCACCCAGCGCATCGCCACCATGCACCGGCGGCTGGCGGAGCTCTACGCTCGGGCCTTCCCGCTGCGCATCCTGCCGACACCGGTGCCGCTGCCCACGGTTCGCGAGTTCATGATGTGGCACCGCAGCATGGACCGGGACCCCACGCTGCGCTGGCTGCGCGAGCAGATCCTCGAGACCGCCCGCAGCCCGGCGTTCGCCAGCGCCTGAGCCTCAGCCGGCGGTGCGCAAGTGCCCCACCGCCTCGTTGAGCGCCCGACCGACCTGCTGCAATTCTCCCGTCGACGCCTCCAGGTGCCCGCTTTCCCGGGCGCTGGCTTCGGCCACGTCACGCACCCGCTGCATGCTCTCCCCCACCTGCGCCGCCACGGCGCTCTGCTCTTCGGCGGCCGCGGCAATCTGCTGGCTCATCTGCTCCACCCGGGACACGGCCTCGGTGATCTGCGCCAGCGCCTCGGAGGCTTCTGTCGCCAGTTGCACGGTTTCCTCGGTCAGGTCGCGGCTGCCCTGCAGGCGCCCGGCGGCCTGTTCGCTGACCTGCCGCAACTGCGCGATCATGCTTTCAATCTCGCTCGTCGACGCCTGGGTACGCTTGGCCAGCCCCCTGACCTCATCGGCCACCACGGCGAAGCCGCGACCATGTTCCCCGGCCCGCGCCGCTTCGATGGCAGCGTTGAGTGCCAGCAGGTTGGTCTGTTCGGCTACCGCCTTGATCACCTCCAGCACCTTGCCCATCGCCGCGCTTTCCCTGAGCAGCAGCCCCATGGACTCCGAGCAACCGGCCATTTCCCCGGCCAGTCGGGTGATCCGCTCGCCTGCCCGGCGCACCAGCTCATCGCCCCGGCGCGCCTCGCTGTCGGCCTGCCCCACGGCCTGGCTTGCCACACCGGCGTTGTGCGCCACCTCCTGCGCAGTCGCGGCCATCTGCTCCATGGCTGCGGCGGCCTGTTCGGTTTCCTGGCGCTGCTGGGCCACGCCACGGCTGCTGCGGCCGATCACCTCGACCAGACTGTCAGCCGCCCCGTTGAGCTGCCCGACGCCACTGCCGATGCGCCCGACCAGCGATCGCAGGCTGCCCAGCATGCCGCTCACGGTTTCCAGCAACTGGCCCATCTCGTCGCGTCGGGGTTCGACGGGCGGCGCTTCGCTCAGGTCCCCCGCGGCCACCCGTCGCGCCAGGGCAACGGCCTGCCGCAGCGGCTGGACGATGGAGTGGCGGATCACCAGGCTGGCGACGATGCCAAAACCAAGCGCCAGTAGCGTGATGAGGCCCAACTGCCCGTGGAGACGCCCGCTGGCAGCCTCGAACGTCCCGGCCTGGGCCTGCTCGGTGACCGCCAGCCAGTCGCCGACCCGCTCGGCGGTGGCGCTCATCGCCGCTTCGGCCTCTGCGGCCAGGGCCTTGCTCTGGACGAACTGTTCGAACGCCTCGCGGTAGGCGCCCAGCGCGGCGCTGGCTTCGGCCAGGGATTCTCGCTCCGCCCCTTCGACACGCAGCGCGAGGTTATCCAGCGCCGAGACCAGCTCCATCATTCGGCTTTCCCAGTCGCTGCGATAGCGCTCGGCCCCGTCGAGGGTGAAGTACAGCTCGCTGTCACGCAGATTGGTCAGGCGGTCGCGCAGCATCGCCGCCTGCTCCAGCTGCTCCACGCGAAGACCGTCGGGCAGCTCCTGGTCCATCACCTTCAGCCGCAGCCCATCCAACTGATCCAGCAGTACCACGGCAAAGCTCGATCCGACCGTCTGAGCCATGTCCTGCATGCGCAGGCGCGCCCGGCGAGCGGTCTGCTGCGATTCGGCATAGCGGCGGAACTCGTCGAGATAGGCATGGGAAGCCGCTTCGATGTCGGTGTCATCGGCAGCTTCCAGCGCCCGGCTTTCCAGGTGTCGGATCAGCCGCTCGGTAATCGCCTCCACCTCGGTCGCCGCCTCGGGCGCCAGCGACAGGCCGAATGTCTTTTCGCCGATCCGGGCACGCTGCATCAGGGACTGGATGTCTGCCGCGCTGCGAATCTGCTCGCTGCGCTCCTCCACCACCTGCAGGGAATAGAACGCGGTGGCCGCAACGCCCAGGGTAGAGAGCAACACCAGGCCAAAGCCCAGGGACAGTTTGCCGCCCACCGGGAGATTGCCAAGCAAGTGTTTGATCATGGTTTGTTCCTGTCGCATCAGGCTTTTTCTTGTAATGAGTGGCCTCGCACAACGCGCCGAGGCTAATGGCATAAAGCCACAATTCGCCGCGCCGGACCAGCCGCCTTTGCCGATACGAGGTATCGCCAACGGCGATGACACCCCGCGCGCCTTCTTGCAGCCGTAGCGAACGCCTGCCCTGCCCGTCCGCCTGAAGTATCGCGCTACGTGATACCAGCAATCCGGACAAGCGATTTGTGCAATCCCCGAGCCCATGCCAGTTTTTCGAGTATCGATCCCCCATGGCGCTTGCGCGGGGCGTCGATTCCGGCCGGCGCCGACCGCTGGAGCAGCCCGCTATCAACCAGAACAACAAGAGATGCGCAATGCCACAGATCACCCGAGTCGCCCTCAGGCTCCGTCCTCCGCCTGCCCCGCGCCGTTGCAACGCTTCCCTGACGATGCCAGGCGTTCTGCGCCAACCCGATTGTGCCGGCTCACCCTTGCGCTGCCGGAACACCCGGGCGAGCCGTCGCGGACCTTAACGCCGCGGCCAGTGAAGACGATCGCCCTGCCGGGGCTGCCGCAGAGCCAAACACACCAATAAGGAAAACAATCCATGTTCCGTTATTTCCCCACCAATTATGTCTGGAACCTCTCCGTCTGCCTTGCCATGGAAATGGGGGCGAAGATTGGTGAGGTCGTCGAGATGTGCGAGCCGCTGATGGAGGCTTCCAAACAGCCCGACGCCGCCGGCACCCAGGCGTTTCGCGAGACCTGGGCGAAGATGGCCGACAAGCTCTGTGAGCTGGCCGCCGAAGACGAGGAACGCGGCCGCCTGCTTTCGGCCGGCGAAAAGTACAACCGCGCCGCCACCTACTACCTCACCTGCGAGCGCCTGCAGGCCCACGGGGCACCCGGCCGTGCGGCGCTGTACCAGCGCTTTCAGGAGGTTTTCCAGCGCGGCGTGCTGCTCTCGAAGGAGAACTGCGAGCGGGTCGAGATCCCCTACGAGGGCAAGGTGATCTCCGGCCTCTATGTGCGGGCCGAAAGTGTCGAGGGCTGCCAGCCGGCGCTGGTTCAGCTGAACGGCCTGGACTCCACCAAGGAGATGAAATACCGCGTCGGCATGCCTGCCTGGCTGGCCAAGCGCGGCGTCGCTTCGCTGATCATCGACCAGCCCGGCACTGGTGAGGCGCTGCGCCTGCATGACCTCAAGGCACGTTATGACGCCGAGCACTGGGGCAGCGTGGTGTACGAATGGCTGGCCGCCCGCGACGACATCGACTCTGCGCGCATCGGCTGCGAAGGCGTGTCCCTCGGCGGCTACTACTGCCCCCGGGTGGTCGCCATGGAGCCTCGCTACGCCTGCGGCGTGGTCTGGGGCGCCAACCACGACTGGCGCGACGTGCAGAAGCGCCGCCTGGAGAAGGAAGGCAGCTTCCCGGTGCCCCACTACTGGGAGCACGTGCGCTGGGTCTGGGGCGGCAACGACATCGAGGAATTCATGCAGATCGCCGAGAACGTCCACCTCGACGGGGTGGTGGAAAGGATCAAGGTGCCCTTCCTGGTCACTCACGGCGAAAAGGACTCGCAGATTCCGCTCAAGTGGGCGCACCGCACCTACGAACAACTGGTGAACAGCCCCAACCGCGAACTGAAGATCTTCACCGAGCGCGAAGGCGGCATCCAGCACTCGAGCTTCGACAACTCGATCAACGCCGGTCACTACATCGCTGACTGGGTGGCCGAAGTCCTGGGCGGCCGCGTGGCCTGAACAACAAACACAACAAGAGGATTCATTGATGAAGATTATCGGCCCTGATTACCTGGTGTTCGGCGTGGACGACGTCGACGCCTGTACCCAATACATGACCGACTATGGGCTCAAGCCCATCGACGTGACAGACAAGGGCGGCCGCCTGGAGGCGCTGGACGGCACCGGCGTGGTCATTCGGCACCGCGACGACCCTAGCCTTCCGCGGGCCATGGAAACCGGCACCATGCTGCGCGAGACCGTCTACGGCGTGGCCGACGAAGCCAGCCTGCAGGCGCTGGAACAGGAGCTGTCGAAAGACCGCACCGTCACCCGCGGTAGCGATGGCGTGCTGCGCTGCCAGGATGACATGGGCTTTGCCCTGGGCTTCCAGATCACCACCCGCCGCGCCCTGGACCTGCCAAGCGAACGGGTCAACGCCCCCGGCGACCAGCCCCAGCGCCCGGCCAACGAACTGGGCTGCACCAACGACCTGCCAGCGCTGCCGCGCAGCCTGTCCCACGTGGTCTACTTCGTGCCGGACTTCGCCAAGGCAGAGGCCTTCTACAAACGCATCGGCTTCGTCTGCACCGACCGCTTCGTCGGCGTCGGCCCTTTCCTTCGCCCGGGTGGTACCCTGGATCACCACACCCTGTTCCTGATCCAGACCCCGCCGTTCATGAAGGGCATCGAGCACTTCACCTTCCACATGGGCGGCCCCACCGAGGTGATGACCGCCGGCTACCGTTTCGTCGCCAAGGGCTACGAGTCGTTCTGGGGTCCCGGGCGCCACCAGCTGGGCTCCAACTGGTTCTGGTACTTCAACAGCCCTCTGGGCTGCCACGTCGAATACGACGCCGACATGGACCTGCACGACGACAACTGGACCGCCCGCGAAGCCCCGCTGGGGGCGGACGCCTCCCAGTACTTCCTGTTCGAGCACCGCCCCAAGTGGGCACCGGGCGGACCCGGCCCGGCCCAGCAGCACTGATCCTGTCCCCCTGATGGGGGGGCGCTGGCGCCGTGGCAGTGCCCCCGTACGCGTAGCTCACCGGGCCCGGAGCCGCCAATCCGCCGGACCGGGTCGATGGGATTACGGGATGCTCAAGATCATCGCTTCGTGAATTTACAACGGGTGTGGAAGGTACCGTAGGAACGACAAAGCCGCCCCGTGGGGCGGCTTTGGCAGTCTTGCTCAGCGAGAGGGCGACCGGAACCGAGCTCGGCCACCGCCCCGCTCAGAGGCTACAGTTCTTGATCGTATGAAAGCTGTAGGCCAAGGCCAATAGTCCACTGAACTGACGGTCGATGGGCTTGATCGGGCCATCGCCGGTCTGCTCGCAGAAGTCAGTGACAATCACCAGATAATCCTTGAAATCCTTCGGTGACTTGACCACCCGCTGCGTCTCCATTCGCAGCGTCCCATCCTCGCTGTTTTCTTCCGGCGGCATCACCACGGGAGCGCTTCCCGCTACCAGACCATGACCCAGCGAGGGCTTGGTTGAGGCACAGCCTGTCAGGAGTGTGATGGACAAAGCGGCGGCGGCAACAGCATGGATGGCCTGTGGCATGTCGGTTCCTTTGCGCGAGCAATTAATCAGCGTGAGCGAAATAGAAAAGACTGAAACAGATGTTTCAGGCGGCGAAAAAGTGACGCCATTATCACTACGACCATTTCGACACCCCAGTACCGTCCAGCGGTAAAGCAGGATTAATCTACAAACGGTATGAATTCTTGTTCAAGTTGTAGTGCGTCTTCCCTGACCGCCCTTTGCTAGGCCCAACGCTCGGCGGCTCAAGACAACGGAGCTTTCCCGCTCTTGGCTTCAACGCGTCAAGTAACAGGACCCTGGTTATAGCGGCTAAAAGCCATTATTGAACGGAGCTGATGCTGCTTACATGACGCCATTCAAGTCATTGATGGCAATTTGATATTCTCCGCCGCATATCGAAGCGCCGAGCGAGCGAAACCTTCTGAGCGCGCAGAAGGCAGGGTGTCTACACTGATTCCAGCCCTACCCTGATAATTACAAGGAATCGCCATGCCCTATTCGCCCGATCTGGTTTCGGAAATCGATGTCCTCGCGCTGTTTGATCTGGACAACCATCTCAGCGGCGTGAAAATCCGCCATGACGCCCGTCCAGACGCTATTGCCGCTGCCAGGCGGCTCCATCAGAAGGGTCTGGTGACTCAGCCGGACGGAGGGTATCTAACCGACCTGGGCCGCGATGCGGCGGAGCATGTGCAGGGGCTGATGCTCATACTCACCCAGCCCGAGCAGGTCAATTAGGGGCATCGCTCACCGCTCTTCATTCATCGGCCCCCTTCCCGTTTTCAATGGCCTGCGCCGACAACAGCGTGGGCCTCAAGTGCATATCCGTTCGTCGGATTTATACACTCCTCCCAGTTCAGGCTTTCCGAGCGTTGTTCATTTTTTTGGCGACTTTTATTTGGCTGAAATTCTGACCTCCTTGCTCCTGGCGGCCTCGGCCGCGACATCATTTCAACATTACCCGGCAATTCATTATGTTATTTTCTCTCGCCCGCTAAATTCGACGTTTTAATGACGTCAAAATTATTTAGCTTCGCGGCTCTCTTTCTTTTATAACTCTCCTCTCGCAGCCCACACGCTACCCAATCGTGGCGAACTGCTGCGGATAGCCCTGAGCCAGAGCGGCTCGATCAGGCTCCTTGTTTTTTTGAAGGGCTTTTGCCCTTTGCAGTATCAAGTTCTGGAGAGGCGAAATGTCCATCGTAAGTGTACGGAAAGTGCTTGTTCACTCCATCGCCATGGCGGCAATTCTGGGAAGCGGCGCGCTTCCTGTAAGCGCGCTGGCAGCTAGTTCACCCATCGCCCTGGTCGGGGTCAACCTCGCCGGCGCGGAATTCGGCAGCAAACGGCCGGGCGTGCATGGCAAGGACTACATCTACCCGTCCGAGTCGCATTTCAAGCGCTACGCCGAGCTGAACATGAAACTGGTACGCCTGCCGTTCCGCTGGGAACGCATCCAGCCGCAACTGGACGCAGGCCTTGATGCGGCCGAGTTGTCGCGGATGATTCAGACCCTCGACCGTGCCCACAAGCATGACGTCAAGGTCATCCTGGACATGCACAACTATTACCGCTACTTCGGCCACCTGATTGCCACCGATGAGGTTCCGATCAGCCAGTTCGCCAATACTTGGCGACTGCTGGCGCAGCGCTTGGTCAACCACCCGGCAGTGTATGGTTATGGCTTGATGAACGAGCCCTACAGCACCAACGGTTTCTGGCCTGAAGCTGCCATGGCCGCCGCCAAGGCGATTCGCACGGTGGACAAGGAGCGCTGGGTCTTCGTCGCGGGCGACCACTACTCCAACGCCCATGCCTGGGCACGCTACAACCCCAACCTGGTGAACGATCCCTGGATGCGGGACCCGAAAAACAACCTGGTGTACGAAGCGCACATGTACATCGACATCGATAATTCCGGCCGCTTCAATGATCGCGACGCGGTGTACGAACCGGATGTCGGGGTGAAAAAGCTCAAGCCCTTCGTGGATTGGCTCAAGCAGCACAACCTGCGTGGGTTCATCGGCGAGCACGGCGTGCCGGACTTTTCACCCTCCGGAATAGTAGCCACCGACCGTGTGCTCACGTACCTGCGCGAGCACTGCATCCCCAGTACCTATTGGGCAGGAGGCTCCTGGTGGGGCAGCTACGCCCTGGCCATCGAGCCCCGTAGCGACGGAGAGCGCCCGCAATTGCCCATGCTCCAGGCACAGGCAAACACCAGCCACAGCTGCAGCACTATCGGCCCCGGCCAGTAAAAGCTGCACCAGGCCCCGGTCGCGACCCTGCGGCCGGGGCTTTTCTCATCCCGGATTTTCCATACCGTCGTCTGCTGGCGAGCTGGATGGCTCACAAATGATCAAGAGCGGCGATTCACCAGCGCGCCTGCCGCGCCTTGGGTGTTATGGGTAAACCAGATCACTCGACTGGCGCCACGGGTGATGGCGACATAAGCCAGCCGCGCGGTTTCGTCGCGCATCGCCTGGTCATAACTGCTGCGGAAGAAGCCGGACCTGGCGTAGAGCGCATTGCGAAACGGGTGCGCGGGCGGCGGCTCGCAGTCATCGAGGATGATCGCCACTTCCGCCTGCAACCCCTTGGCACGGTGGATGGTCAGTGCCCTGACCGGTAGCGCCGGGTCGAGCCTGGCCTGGATGCGCTTGAGCGCGTCGTTGCCGCGGCTCAGCAGCAGGACGGCAGTTTTTTCGTCTGTGTGGCGCAGGCTGCACTGGGCCGTCACCTCTTCGAGCAAGGCATCCATGCCCGTGCGAAGGTCGAACCCTGGCACCAGCTTGACGCCATGATCCCCGGGCCCTGTGACTTTCGCGGCCCGGCAGTTCTTGTCCTGCTTGCAGGAAACCTCCGCCAGCATGCGCGCCGCGTCCTCCATGACAGGTGCCACCGAGCGGTAGTTGGTTTCCAGACGCAGCACCCTGCTCTTCTTCAAGCGTCCCTTGCCCGGAAAGTGGCGGTCGAAGTCCAGGAAAAGCTCCGGCGAACTGCCGCGCCAGCCGTAGATCGATTGCCAGTCGTCGCCAATGGCCATGAGACTCACCGCCTGGCCCCGGCGCGTCAGCTCACGCTGCGCCGCCTGCAACCAGAGTACGATCTGCGGGGAAATGTCCTGGAATTCGTCGATCAGCAGATGGCTGAAGGGTATCAACGCGGTCTCGCCGAAGCTGCTGCCATTGTCGCCAAGCGTCTCGGTCAGCTGCTGGAATCCGTGATTGAAGGTCATCAATCCCCGGGCAGCGAGCTGCTCGTTGAAACTGCGCCAGAAGAGTGCCAGCGCCTCGGCGAAATCCTCTTCCACCCCGCTCATCCCATCGCCGGTCAGGCACTCCGGGCGCAAGCCGATGCTTTCGGCGAAGCCCGCCTGGACCTGGAACGCCTCGAACAAGGGCAGCGCGCGGAACTCACCTGGCAATCGATAAAGGTTCAGTGGCGCCTTGCCCGCCGGCTTTCCGGACGCAGGCGGAGGCGCGCCGAGCAACCGATGCACCCGCTCGCGGAAGTCGGCGTTCTCGGCGTAGCAGGACTGGTAAGTCTCCTTGAGCACGGCACGCTGGGCGCTACCGGTTGCCAGGCTGTCGTCGGGCTCGCCGCTTCGACCCCGACCGGACTGTTCGAACCAGCGCGGATCACCAAGCGCCTGCCGGGCCATCATGCCCATGGCCGAATGAAAGGTGCGTACACAGCGGCGCGCGCTCGTCTCATCGAAGGGATAGGACCAGAACTGCAGCAGCTCGACCAGCTTGCCCCGCAACTCGGCGCAGGAGGCGTTGGTAAAGGAAATGACCGTCAACCGCTCGGGCGCGACCTTCAGGTGACAGAGCATGAATACCACGCGAAGCAGCAATGTGGAGGACTTGCCCGAACCGGCCCCGGCAAACACCCGCGCCACCGGATGCTCACAGGTGATCATCGTCCATTGCTCATCCGAAGGCTCTCCCAGCAGCCCCTTGCCCACTGCAGCCTTGACCTGCTCGCGCATCGCCTGGATCTGCCCGGTTGTTACCGATAGCGGGGACGGCCCATAGATGCCCTCGCTGGCGGGCTGCGCTCGTTTCGCGCGAGGTTTTGCCGCCCCTTTGGCACGGGCCTTGGCCGTCGCCTTGCTCTTGACCCTGCTGGTAGCGCCGGAGACCAAGGGGGCATTCGGGTGGGGATAGGCATGAGACAGGGCCGAGCCATGCTGCTCGCGCAGGTAGGCCGAAGTCCGGGGAAAGCATGCCCTGAGAGTCGCTGTGAGCAGCGCGCGGTAGCGCTTGACGGCGGACAACATCGTGACGGTCCTGGGTGCCCGAGGCTAGAAGCGCTCACCGGGTGCCAGATAGCGCCACTGCCCCGGCGGCATCTTGCCCATCGGGACGCCTCCGATACGGATGCGCTTGAGCGTTCGTATCGTCAGACCGACGCCTGCACACAGCGTGTGGATCATCCCGGGGGCAACCTGTTTCAGGGCAAAGCGCAGGTGGTGCTCGTTCTGCCAGCTGACCTTGCAACCGCGCCCTTCATTGAGCCGGGCCAATCCACCAGGACTGATCTGCCCCCTGACCTCGGCGACATATTCCTGCTCGATGCGTGCCGAATCATCGTTGAGTTTGCGCAGAGCCCGCCAATCCTGGCTGAACACCGCAAGGCCGCCGGCGCCTGCCTGCAGCGGCAGCGCCGCGCTCAACCGCGCAAAGTGTCCCTTGAGCACCCGCTGCCGGCTCACATCAGCGCTCCAGTGACTGTCGACGCGAATCAGCTGGCTCGCCTCGCCGGCATAGCCAACCGGCACATTGAGCAGCAGGGTCGCAGGCTCCAGGGGTTCGGCCACGGCTCCGGGCAGCAGTTCGACACCTTGTCCTTCGACGGGGTACTGAGGCAGATCCACCACCGCCCCATCGACGGTTACCCAGCCGCCCTCGATGTAGAGCTCGGCTTCCCGCCGGGAGCAGCCGGTGAGCTGGGTGACGCATTTGGACAGGCGAATGGAATCGGACATGGGAGGCAACCTTGAGAGGGCCGATATTGTAGCACTCCGCTTGGCAGGCGCATGCCTGGCGCATAGACTGTACACATATACAGCACAGTGGGAGCCAATGATGGCCGTCGAAGTGGTTTATCGGAGCAGCTGGGACCCGGAGCGTTTGTTCATGGATAAAGCAGAAGCCGATCGTCACGACAAGATGCTGGAACTGGCCGATGCGCTGGCCTCGGCATTGCAGAGGGCCGTGCCCTCGTTGTCCGAACAACAGGCGGAGGAAGCCGGGATCTTCATGGCCCGACACCGGGATCAGTTCGCCAAGGCGTTCAAGCAGAACCTCGAGGCTTTGGCCGAAGTCGGTGAACCTGCGGAAACGGACTGATTCAGAGCCGGTCGAAGCGATATCCCGACCGGAGCCGCGCTTCCCATGAAAGTCGCCTGCATTGCCCTCGCCGCGCTGATCCTCGCTGGCTGCGCGGCCTCGCCAACTGACTTCAGCGAACACGAGACCCAGCTCGCTGCGAAGGTCCGGGCCTATCCCGCCTCGGCCGTCGCACCTGGCAATACCGTCATCGGGCCGGTTCGCAGCGTGACCTGTGACAGCGGCTCCTTCAGCCGCTTCCCTGGTACCGAGGGCGAAGGGGTCTGGCTGTTGAAGCTGGAAACCGCACGCCTCGGAGGCAATGCCGTGGTCCAGTACTCCTGCCGCACTCGAGGCTTCGACCCGGCCAGCGGTTGCCGGGAATCCAAGCGCTGCGAAGGCAAGGCAGCCAGACTTGATTGATGCCTACCCTCTGCCAGAATCAAAGGGTGAACCTGACCATGGCCAGCCAGGTCTGAACCAGAGAGACCTGAGACGCGGAGGATGTGATGGGAGCGGGCGAAAGCGAACAGCACGTGGAGCAACGGCAGTTTCATGCACTGCGTGCCCACGTTGACGAGATGGTTGCCTGTGGCGCCTCCATCGATGGTCGGGATCCACTGAGACTGACCTATGCCGGCGTGCCCCACTGGGTCGAACAGGGCATGCTGATCAGTGATCTTGGTGCCACGCTCGAGATGGAGGGGTTTGCCCATGATGCCTGGCACTGAGCAGGCTCGGCGACACCCCGCCCCAGTGTTTCGTGCGGATGAATCACCGTTGAATGACCTGGACGAGTCCGAGCAGGAGGCCGACGTCCTACCCGACGAGGTGGAGCTGGCTGAAGCGCTTGAGCAGGCCGATCAGGAATCTCCTGCAATGGATCCCGCCCAGCCAGGGCCTGACGCGCTCTGAGCCAGTCAGGCCTTGGCCGTCAGTAGCTGGGTAAGCACCGCCCGCAGCTTGCCTGGCTTGACCGGCTTGTTGAGCAGCGGCACGCCCTGGGCGTGCAGTTCGCGCAGGCACAGGTCGCTGCGGTCGGCGGTGATCATCGCCACGGGAATCTCACTGGCAAAGCGCTGGCGCAACTGCTTTATCACATCGGAACCGACAACGCCGTCATCGAGGTGGTAGTCAGCCAGGATCACCTCTGGCGGCCGCTCCTGAAGCACCTCGAAGGCCTCTCGCTCATCCCTGGCCGTCAACACGCTGCAGCCCCACTGCCCCAGGAGCGCAGCCATGCTCGTCAGAATGCTCGCCTCGTTGTCGATGACCAACACACGACACCCGGGCAAGGGATCGCCCAGCGAAGGCAGTGGACGTGACGGGATATCGGGGGCGGGCGCCAGCGCGGCGCTCGGCAGATCCAGCCAGAAGGTCGAGCCCCGGCCGACTTCCGACCGAACCTGGACCCGGTAATCGAGGATCCCGGCGATCCGGTCGACGATCGCCAGCCCCAGGCCCACGCCCTTGCGCTCGTGCCCGCGCTCGAGGTCGAGCTGGTTGAACTCCAGGAAGATCGCTTCGAGCTGATCCGCGGGAATACCCCGGCCGGTGTCGCGCACCTCGATCCTGATCTGATCGCCGCGGCGGCGTGCGCCCAGCAGGATGCCGCCCTCCTGGGTATAACGGCAGGCATTGCTCAGGAGGTTGCGCAGGATCCGGCTGAGCAGGCGGCCGTCGGTACGCACCGCCGCCTCGGGAAATCGCACCTTCAGACGGAGCCCGGCCGCCTCGGCGACAGACTGGAATTCCGAAGCCAGCGGCGACAGCAGCTCGTCCAGGCTGTAGGTGTCCAGATCCGGCTTGACCGCGGCCTGGTCGAGCCTGGAGATGTCCAGCAGGTCCGAAAGCATATCCTCGGCGCTCTCCAGCGCCTGGTGCGAGCGCTCGATGAGCACCTGCTCGGCGAGCGGCAGGTCGCGCTCGCGCAGCGTGGAGATCAGCAGCCGAGCCGCGTTCATCGGTTGCAGCAGGTCATGACTGGCAGCAGCGAGAAACTTGTCCTTGCTGCGATTGGCGTCTTCGGCAATATCCCGCGCCTCGCGCAACTGAGATTCCATCCGCTCACGCTCGGCGATTTCCTGCTGTAGATGACGATTGGTCGACAACAGCTGCTCGGTTCGCTTGGCGACACGCTGCTCCAGCTCGTCGTTGAGCTGCAACAGGCGACGCTGGGCCTGCTTTCGTTCGGTGATATCGGCGACGAAGCCTTCGACCAGATCGCCTTCGTCTGGCTTGTACAGCAGGTTCATCATCACGTCGACAGCGCTACCATCCTGGCGCAGCAGACGCGTCTCATAGCTGAACAGCCCGTGCTTGTCGCGCAGGACCTGGCGGATGTGTCCCAGCTCGCCGGCCCCGCCGGCGAACAGGCGCTCGACCAGGTCGGCCCGCGCCACGATCTGCGCCGGCTCCTGATATCCAAGCATTCGGGCAAACGCCGGGTTGGCGGCACAGATGGCTGCGTTCAGGCGCGCCTGGAAGATGCCGTGAACGGCATGTTCGAACAGCCACTTGTAGCGATTGCGCTCCTGCTCCAGTTCATCGAGCCGAGCAGCTAGTTCCGGGTAGTAGCTCTTGCGGACCGAATGGCTCCCCAGCCCGAGCAGATCGGCGACGTCGGCGGGGTCAAAGGGCTTCGCCATAGACAACCTCGACGTCCCGCTGGGTCGACTGGCGGGGATTGGTCAGAATGCAGGGGTCGGCCATGGCATGCCGAGAAAGAAAGGGAATGTCGGAGCTGTCGACGCCGTGCAGGCGAAGCGTTTCTTCGAACCCCACGGCGCGCTTGAAGGCAATCAGGTGATCCACCAGCCGTGCGCGGACCTGGGGCGGAGTCAGACCGCGGCAATCGATGCCGAGCGTTTCAGCCACGATCCGGAAGCGCTCCGGTGCAGCGTTGAAGTTGAAGGCAACCACATGCTCGACCAGCGCTGCGTTGCACAACCCGTGCGGCAGGTCGAGGAACCCGCCAAGGCTGTGGGACATCGCATGTACCGCTCCGAGAATGGCATTGGAGAATGCCAGGCCAGCCTGCATGCTTCCGAGCATGATCTTTTCGCGCAGCTCGATATCGCTCGGGTTGGCGATCATCGCCACCAGGTTGCCGTTGATCAGCCGCATGGCCTCGAGGGCATGGGGATCGGTCAGCGGCCCGTGTCCGGTGGAAACGAAGGCCTCGATCGCATGAACCAGGGCATCGATCCCGGTACAGGCGGAGAGAAAGGGATCCATGCTCGCCGTGGTTTCCGGGTCGATCAGCGACACGTCCGGAACCACTGCCTTGCTGACGATGGAAAACTTCACCCGCTCCACCTGATCGGAAATGATCACGAACTGCGAGACGTCCGCCGATGTGCCTGCCGTGGTCGGAATCAGGATCAACGGCGGGCTGGGCATGCGGATGGTGTCGACGCCCTCGAACTCGAGGATGTTGCGACCATGGGCGGCGACGATGCCGATCCCTTTGGCACAGTCCATCGGGCTGCCACCGCCGACCGCGACGATCACGTCGCAGACGCTGGTGCGGTAGAGGTCGGCCCCGAGCATCACCTCATCCACCCGGGGATTGGGCGAGACGCCGGTGAACACTACATGTTGGATGCCCTGCTGATCGAGGCTCGCCAATACATCACCGACCCAGCCCGCCGCCTGTACGCCCGGGTCCGAAACCACCAGTACCCGTCGCGCGCCAAAGGTCGAGGCGTAATTACCTACCGAATGGCGAGAGCCAGCCCCGAAGATGATTTCCGGGCTGACGAACTTGCGAAGTGCGGTTATCGAAGACATACGGCTCGGTTGTTCTTAGGGGATCGCTAGTGACAGCCTGCCTATCGGCAGGTCGTCATCTCTTCGCGCCGATCGTTGGGCGGCGCCTGACGGCGATGGTACTGCAAGGCGCTCAGGGCTGCGAGCCGACGGCGAGCCGCTCACAACAGTCTTTGGTAGAAGCGATACTCGCGTTCAAGGGCATCGGCAAGATTGGCTGCCTGGCGGAAACCGTGTCGCTCACCGGGATAGAGCCTGTACTCCACCGGCACACCACGGACCCGCAGCGCTTCGACCATCGACTCGGTCTGCGCTGGCACCACCACGGCATCCTGGCCACCCTGGAAGAAGATCACCGGCGCCGTGATGCGGTCGGCATGGCAGAGCGGCGTCCGCTGGTGATAGCGCTCGGCATCCTGCTCGGGGTCGCCGATCAGCCAGTCGAGATAGTCGCCTTCGAACTTGTGGGTCGCGCGGCGCAAGCTCAGCGGATCGCTGACGCCATAGAGGCTTCCGCCTCCGCGAAACACCGAGGCAGACGCCAGTGCGCAGAGTGCGGTGTAGCCGCCGGCGCTGGAGCCTCGAATGAAGACGCGCTGCGGATCGATACGCTGCTGATCGGCCAGATACTCGACGAGCGCACAGGCGTCCTCCACTTCCAGCCTGCCCCACTCCCCTTTCAATTGCATACGCATGGCTCGACCGAAGCCACTGGAGCCTCGATAGTTCAGGTCGGCCACGGCAAAGCCGCGCTGGGTCCAGAACTGGATGCGCGGATCGAACACCGGATAGCAGGCTGAAGTCGGCCCGCCATGCACGAAGATCACCAGCGGTGGAGCACCGGCCCCCTGATGAGCGATGTTGCGTGGGGGGTAGAAGAAGGCGTGCGCCCACCCTTCGCCGCTGGCGAAGTGAAGCGGCTGCGGACGCGACAACTGGGCCTCGGCCAGGGGCTGTTCGCCGCCGGTGACCAGGCGCAGCTCAGCGGATATCCGATCGATGGCAATGATGGCCGGGAGCCGATCCGGCGCAGCGGCAATGGCATAGAAGCAGCGATCATCGGCAGTGAGCTGCCGGAAACGGCTGAAGGCCGTGGCGAGCCGCCGGGCGCCAGGCCCCTCCGTCAACCAGAGCTCCCCGAACCCGTCATGAAAGCGGGTCGCTAGCCATTTCTCCTCAGCCAGGGGCAGGTAGGTCGAGGCGCCCAGTTGCCAGGGTGCCGCGGCATGGTCGGCAAGCGCCACCGGCGCGCCTGGCGATGCCTCGCCCAGAGGCATCCAGCGGCCCTGATCCCAGACCCAGGGTTGCCACCAGCCGGCAAGGTCGCTGAGCGCATGGAGACGCCCGTCAGGCGCGAAGCGCGGTTGCTGTATCGACTGGTCGCGAGCACCGCCGGCAATGCAACGGGGGGCCGTCCAGCCGCCAGCCGGGTCGCGTTCGGCCAGCATCAGGCGGGTCGCGGTCCAGGGCTGGTCCGGGCGGCTCCACTCGACCCAGGCCAGTTGGTTTCCCTTGACGCTGGGGCAAGGCGCCGCATAGAAGTCGGCGCCTTCGGCTATCACGCTGCGCTGCCCCTCGACCAGACTGAACGCCACCAACCGATGCACGGCGGTCGCAGAGCTTCGGTCTTCCTCCACGGCAAGCAGTGTCTGGCCGTGGCGGTCAAGGCACAGCGCAGCGTACCGGCAGTGAGCAGCGCTGGTGAGCAGCGCCGGCGCTGCGACCGGATCGGTAGCCTGCCGGTAGATCTGCTGATCCCGGCCATTGACGAAGGCCACGCCCGTTTCAAGCACGCACAGCGCACCCCCGCCATATTCATAGACCCGGCTGCCGAGGGAGACCCCCTCCGGGGTCAGGCAGCGGCTGCCCTGGTCATCCTGGAACCAGAGGGTCGAGCGGGCGTCGGCAGGGTCGTACTGCACCCAGTACAGACCACCATGGCCGGCGGCCAGCTCGGCGAAATCACGGCTGGCACTGGCGGCATCCTCGGCGGTCCAGTCGCTGGGCCAGTATCCATAGGGTAGTTCGTTCACATGGCTCCAGGCCTGGTGGCCGGCGAACCTCAGCTCCTGCAGATCAGCCGGGACGCCTTCTCGTTGCGATATTGCAGCGTTTCAGCCGTTGCGCTGACGGTTTCTGCCTCCCGTCGCGCCTGCAGGATCAGCTCGTGATGCATCGACTTGCCACATACCGGATCAGCGTTGCTGGCGTCGCCGGTGAGCATGAAAGCCTGGCAGCGACAGCCACCGAAGTCCCGCTCCTTCTCGTCGCACGAGCGGCAGGGCTCGGGCATCCAGTCTTGGCCGCGGAAACGGTTGAAACCGAACGACTCATACCAGATATGCGCCAGGCTGTGCTCACGGACGCTGGGGAAGGCGACCGGGAGCTGGCGCGCGCTGTGGCAGGGCAAGGCAGTGCCGTCCGGGGTGATGTCCAGGAACAGGCTTCCCCATCCATTCATGCAGGCCTTGGGGCGCTCTTCGTAATAGTCCGGGGTGACAAAGATGAGCTTGCACGGATGATTCTGCGCCGCCAGCTTTTCGCGGTACTCGTTGGTGATGCGCTCGGCCCGTGCCATCTGCGCCCTGCTTGGAAGCAGCCCGGCCCGGTTCAGCTCGGCCCAGCCATAGAACTGGCAGGTGGCGAGTTCGACGAAGTCGGCCTCCAGTTCCAGGCAGAGCTCGATGATCTCGTCGATGCGATCGATGTTCAGCCGATGGGTGACGAAATTGAGCACCATCGGATAGCCGTGGGCCTTTACCGAACGGGCCATGGCGACCTTTTGTGCATAGGCCTTGCCACTGCCGGCGAGCAGGTTGTTCAGCTCCTCGTCAGCGGCCTGGAAGCTGATCTGGATGTGATCCAGCCCGGCCTCGGCGAAGGCCGCGACCTTGGCGTCGGTCAGACCGATGCCGGAGGTGATGAGGTTGGTGTAAAACCCCAGATCACGGGCCGCGGCGATCAGCTCAACCAGATCCTGGCGAACCAGTGGCTCACCGCCGGAAAACCCCAGCTGCGCGGCACCCATCGCGCGCGCTTGGCGAAACACCTCGATCCACTGGGCTGTGCTGAGCTCTTCGCCCTGCCGGGCGAAATCCACCGGGTTGGAGCAGTATGGGCATTGCAGCGGGCAGCGGTAGGTGAGCTCGGCCAGCAACCAGAGCGGCGGCCCCACCGCGCTTTCACTGCAGTTCGATCCAGAAGCGTTCATTGGCTACCTCGAATAACGCCAGGATGTCCTCGGCGATCCCCTCCGCCTCGGGAAAACGGGCCTGCAATTCGGCGACGATGGCGCCGATGCTGCGCTGGCCGTCGACAAGCTTGAGGATCTCGCCGGCACTCTCGTTCAGCTTGATCATGCCTTCGGGATAGAGCAGCACATGGCAGTTTTGCGCTGGCTCCCACTGAAAGCGATAACCGCGCCGCAGCTTAGGCACCTGGGTCAGGGCGACTTCAGGCCCGGACATGCTGAACTCCGGGGCAAGGGGTTCGTGCACGATGCAGAAGAATGTTCAAAGAGCGATCCCCCGGTGCCAGACACGCTCGTCTGTGACCGTGTGGTAGGGCGGACGGTCAAGTTCGTAAGCCATGCTCATGGCATCCAGCATGCTCCACAGAATGTCCAGCTTGAACTGCAGGATGTCCAGCATGCGCTCCTGGGCCTCTCGCGTGTCGTAGTGAGCCAGGGTAATGCGCAGGCCGTGCTCGACATCGCGCCGGGCTTCCTTCAACCGCTTGCGGAAATAGTCATAGCCCGAGGCGTCGATCCAGGGGTAGTGCTGCGGCCAGGCATCCAGCCGCGACTGGTGAATCTGCGGCGCGAACAATTCGGTCAGCGAGCTGCTGGCCGCCTCCTGCCAGCTCGCCCGCCGGGCGAAATTGACGTAGGCATCGACGGCGAAGCGCACGCCTGGCAGGACCAGCTCCTGCGACAGGATCACTTCGCGGTCGAGGCCCACTGCCTCGCCCAGGCGCAGCCAGGCTTCGATACCGCCCTCTTCGCCCGGCGCACCATCGTGATCGAGGATTCGCTGGACCCACTCCCGCCGCGTCTCGCGGTCCGGGCAGTTGGCCATGATCGCCGCGTCTTTCAACGGGATGTTCACCTGATAGTAGAACCGGTTGGCCACCCAACCCTGGATCTGCTTGCGCGTTGCGCGCCCCTGGTACATCGCCATATGGTAGGGGTGATGAATGTGGTACAGCTCGCCTTTGGCGCGTAGCGCCTGTTCGAACTCGCCGGGTGTCATGGCGGGCCGGTTCATGGGCTTCCCTCGCAGAGTGGACGCGATACGGCGGCGCGGGGCGACAATCGGCGCCGCGCCTGCCGATCGTTGTCAGAGTTCCATTTCCATCCCGTCCCAGGAGACTTCTACGCCCTGAGCGGCCAGTTCGACGCGCTCGGCGGAGTCTTCGTCCAAGATCGGATTGGTGTTGTTGATATGGATGAGGACCTTGCGCTGGCGCGGCAGGCGCTGCAGCGCCTCGAGCATGCCGCCCTCGCCGCTCTGGGGCAGATGGCCCATCTCGCGGCCGAGCTTGGTGCCGACGCCGGCGTGGATCATTTCATCCTCGCGCCAGAGCGTGCCGTCCACCAGTACGCAGTCGGCGTGGCCCATCAAGTCCAGCAGCGCATCGTCGACCTGACCCAGGCCCGGGGCATAGAACAGAACGCCCCCGGTGCGGCTGTCCTCGACCAGCAAGCCGATGTTGTCGCCAGGATGGGGATCATTGCGGTGGGGCGAATAAGGCGGCGCCGCACTGCGCAGCGGAATCGGCGTGATGCGCAGCGCCGGGCAGGCCTCGACGGTGAACGCCTTGTCCAGTTCGATACGCCTGCGGTTCAGGCCGCCATTCCAGTGTTCGAGCATGTTGAACAGCGGAAACCCGCTGGTGAGGTCCTGGTGGACCATGTCGGTGCACCAGACATCATGCGGGCAACCCTCGCGCAGGGTAAGCAATCCGGTGGTGTGGTCGATCTGGCTGTCGAGCAGGATCAGCGCGCGAATGGCAGTGTCGCGCACGTCGCGGGCGGGCTGGAGAGCGGGAAAGGACTCGATCTGAGCCCGGATATCGGGCGAGGCGTTGCAGATGATCCAGTTGACGCCATCGTCAGACAGGGCGATGGAGGACTGTGTACGAGGCTTGGCGTTGAGCGTGCCTTCGCGCAGGCCGCGGCAGTTGCGGCAGTTGCAGTTCCACTGGGGGAAACCCCCACCGGCGGCGGAACCGAGAATACGGATATGCATGGGAGCCCCAACAAACAGCAAGCCCCGGAAGATCCGGGGCTCTTGTTAATCAACGATTGGCGAAGTACATGGTGACTTCAAATCCAATGCGCAGGTCGGTAAAGGCTGGTTTGGTCCACATGGGCGAATCCTCTGTTATGGGCCGATATATTCCGGCGAGGACAGTTATGCACCCTCCGGCTTCACGACCCAATGGTACTTTGGAACGAGTTATTGCTTACGTTGGTATCTGACGCCCATCACCGCCAGGAGTGCCCCTTTGCTGGCCCGGTGTTTGAGCAGATGTGACAGGCTCGGCGTGCGTGTCCAGGCCCAACGGATGGGGTCGGCAAGCACCCACCAGAAAGAAAAAACGGCGCGCCGAGGCGCGCCGAAAGCATGACAGGAGAAAGTCGCTCGAATCAGAAGAAGCCCAGCGGGTTGATGTCGTAGCTCACCAGCAGGTTCTTGGTCTGCTGATAGTGGTCGAGCATCATCTTGTGGGTTTCACGGCCGACACCGGACTTCTTATAGCCGCCAAAGGCCGCATGCGCCGGGTACAGGTGATAGCAGTTGGTCCATACGCGACCGGCCTTGATGCCGCGGCCCATGCGGTAGGCACGGTTGATGTCACGGGTCCAGACGCCGGCCCCCAGGCCGAACTCGGTATCGTTGGCAATCGCCAGCGCCTCGGCCTCGTCCTTGAAGGTGGTCACGCCCACAACCGGCCCGAAGATCTCTTCCTGGAACACGCGCATCTTGTTGTGGCCCTTGATCAGGGTCGGCTGCACGTAGTAACCGCTGGCCAGGCTGCCTTCGAGCTGCTCGGCGGCACCACCGGTGAGGATCTCGGCGCCTTCCTGCTGGGCGATCTCCATATAGGAGAGGATCTTGTCGTACTGCTGTTGGGACGCCTGGGCGCCGACCATGGTGTCGGTGTCGAGCGGGTTGCCGCGCTTGATCTGCTTGATCTTCTTCATGACCTCGGTCATGAACGCGTCGTAGATGGACTCCTGGATCACGGCTCGCGACGGGCAGGTGCAGACCTCACCCTGGTTGAAGAACGCCAGTACCAGGCCCTCGGCCGCTTTCTCGATAAAGGCCGGCTCGGCCTGCATGATGTCTTCGAAGTAGATGTTCGGCGACTTGCCACCCAGTTCCACGGTGCTCGGGATGATGTTCTCGGCGGCGCACTTGAGGATGTGCGAACCGACCGGAGTGGAACCGGTGAAAGCGATCTTGGCAATGCGCTTGCTGGTGGCCAGCGCCTCGCCGGCCTCGCGGCCGAAGCCCTGCACCACGTTCAGCACGCCGGGCGGCAGCAGGTCACCGATGATTTCCATCAGCACGGTGATCGACAGCGGCGTCTGCTCGGCGGGTTTCAGAACGATGGCGTTACCGGCGGCCAGCGCCGGAGCCAGCTTCCAGGCGGCCATCAGCAGCGGGAAGTTCCACGGAATCACCTGGCCGACAACACCCAGCGGCTCATGGAAGTGATAGGAGGCGGTGTGCTCGTTGATCTCGGCAGCGCTGCCTTCCTGGGCACGGATGCAACCCGCGAAGTAGCGGAAGTGGTCAACAGCCAGCGGCACGTCGGCATTAAGGGTTTCGCGCACGGCCTTGCCGTTGTCCCAGGTTTCGGTGACGGCGAGCAGTTCAAGATTCTGTTCGATGCGGTCAGCGATCTTCAGCAGGACCAGCGAGCGTTCCTGGACCGAGGTGCAGCCCCAGGCATCGGCGGCCGCATGGGCGGCGTCCAGGGCCTTGTCGATATCTTCGGCGCTGGAACGCGGGAATTCGGCGATGACCTCACCGGTGACCGGGCTGGTGTTGACGAAATACTCACCCTTGACCGGGGCCACGAACTCGCCACCGATGTAGTTGCCGTAGCGCTGTTTGAAGGAAACGATGGAACCTGCGGTACCGGGTTGAGCGTAGATCATGGTCATGGCCTCTCTTGTCTTGTAGAGCGACACTGGCCATAGCAGCCAGGTCATGGTGCCGATCTTTGCAGCCGCCCCGACGACGAGAAATGCGCCGATGGCATAGGTGCGGTTGTCCTTTGGTAGTACGCGACCAGCCCTGAACAAGGTAGCAGCGGATTGCCGAAGCGGCTTGGGAAGTGTTCCGGCGGCGCCAGCGCAAGGTACTTTACGTGGGCGCCAGCCGAAGACGTAACCCAGCGAATCGGGCTCGGCATTTCTGGGACATCACCGCAGTCGGCGCGCTGGACAAGGTGGTCATCAAGTTCCGCCGCGAAGGCACTGAAGTCGAGGTGCTCGGCCTGAACGAGGCCAGCGCCACCCTCGTCGACCGATTCGGGGTACACGACAAGCCCGAAGGCATCGACCAGATTATCGGCCACTGACCCGGATCATGGGGGCGGATGCACGTTGGTCTATCCTCTGTGCAGAGGTGACACGAGCCCTCAAGCGCTCCCGCTGAACACCATTAGGAGAGATGAATGCCCAATGTGATGGCTTGTATCGACGGCTCTCCGTCTTCCCGCGCCGTCTGCGACTGCGCGCTGTGGGCGACCCAGCGCTTGGACGCGCCCTTGACCTTCCTGCATGTGCTGGACCGCAACCAGTACCCGACCGATACCAACCTGGCCGGAAACATAGGCCTTGGCGCCCGCGAGCACCTGCTCAACGAACTGGCCGCCCTCGACGAGCAGCGCAGCAAGCTGGCGATGAAACAGGGCCGGCACCTGCTGGAGGACGCGCGCGAGTATGCGGCTGGCACCGGCATCAAGGATGCTCGCCTGCTGCAACGCCATGGCAGCCTGGTCGATACGCTGCGTGAACTCGAGGGCGACATTCGCCTGGTGGTCATCGGCAAGCAGGGGCAAGACAGCGAAGACCTCGGGCACCATATCGGCAGCCAGCTCGAGAGCGTGGTGCGCACCCTGCACCGGCCGATTCTCGTCACGCCGCCGGAGTTCGAGGCGCCGCGCAGCGTGCTGTTCGCCTTTGATGGCAGCCCGACGACGCGCAAGGGAGTCGAGTTGCTGGCCGCACGGCCGCTGGTCAAGGGCCTGCCCATCCACCTGGTGATGGTCGGCGCGCAGACAGGCGATGCCGAAGCACAGCTGGAGTGGGCGCGACAGCATCTGGTCGACGCCGGTTTCGATGTGCATACGGCCATTCGCGCCGGAGACGTGGAAGAAACCCTGCTCGCCTACCAGGCCGAACAGGATCTCGATCTGGTCGTGATGGGCGCCTATGGACATTCGCGGATTCGCCAGTTCCTGGTGGGCAGCACCACCGCCAACATGATCCGCCACATCGGTACGCCGATGCTGTTGTTGCGCTAAGGGTGCGCTGAACTGTCCGACCGCCCCGCCAGGGCGGTCTATCCGCGCAAGCGTTTGCGCATCTCGTCGGTAATCACCTGCTCGACCGCGTTTATGCCTTTCCAGGGATCATCGTCGCCAAGTTCGTCCAGGCGCTCGTGCAGATTGCGGATGGTCCACAGGTTCGCGGCCGTGGTGTCAGCCAGTTCGTCCCGAAAGATCGGCACGGACACCGGCAGGCCCTCACGGGCGCGTGGCGAATAGGCGTTGATGGTGCTCGCGCCCTGCCCGTTGCGCAGGTAGTCGATGAAGATCTTGCCGATCCGGTTCTTCGGCCCGCTCACCGCGGAAAAATGCTGTGGCAGCAACTTGGCCATGTGGCTGGCAATCGCCTTGCTGAACGCCTTCACTTCCGCCCAGCCCTGCACGGGTTTCAGCGGTACGACGATATGGAACCCCTTGCCCCCGCTGGTCTTGAGATAGCTCTCCAGCCCCAGCTCATCAAGCAGCGTCAGGGACAGCTGGGTGGCCTCCAGCATACGCCGCCAGGGCAGCGCCGGGTCGGGGTCCAGGTCGAGTACGAAGCGGTCCGGACGATCCAGCGCAGGCGCCACGCCATTCCACGCATGCAGCTCCAGGGTGCCCATCTGCGCCGCGCCCACCAGCGCCTCGGTGGACTCGATGGTCATCAGTCCCGCGTGCCGAGGGTAGAGGCTGCGGTCGAGCTGGGTAATGTGTGGAATGCCGAGCTTGTCGGCGTGCTTCTGGAAGAACAACTCGCCCTCGACCCCGTCCGGCGCACGCACCAGGGCCAGCGGGCGATTGTGCAGGTGCGGCAGGATCCACGGGGCGATGGCGGCGAAATAGCGAGCCAGCTCCAGCTTGGTGACCCCGCTGCGCGGGTCGACGACGCGCTCCGGATGGCTGATGCGTACCTTGGCCAGCGCCTCCTGCGCAGGCCCGGTGGCACTTGCTGGCCGGGCCCGTTCATGGGTGATGGACTCGGCCGGCTTGTCGGCGCGCAGCCCATAGAACACCGCGTGGCGGACCACGCCCTGGCGGGTGATCTCGGCGAACGCGACCTCGCCGATCAGCTGCGGCTCCAGCCAGTGCGCCCCTCGTGCCTCGGCACCGGTGGGCGGATTGATGACCGGGCTCTCGGCAATCTTCAGCGGCTGCATGCGTTCATGAACGCTGGCAAGCGTTGCCTGAGTGAAGCCCGTGCCAACCTTTCCGGCGTAGCGCAACTGCCCCTGCTCGTCGTGCAGGCCCAGCAGCAGTGCTCCGAAACCGCTGCGCATACCCTTGGGCTCGGTGTAGCCGACGATCACGAACTCCTGGCGGTTCTGGCACTTGATCTTGACCCAGCTGCTGCTGCGACGAGACTCGTAGCGGCTGCCGACACGCTTGGCGATCAGCCCTTCGAGCTTCATCTGACAAGCGCTGTCAAGCAGGCTGTCGGGGTGCTCGGAAAAGTCTTCGGAATAGCGCAGCAAGGGCGTTTCGGCAGCATCGAGCAGCATCCTCAGCGCGTTGCGTCGGTCTTCCAGCGGCGCCTCCCGAAGATCCATGCCATTCAGGTAGGGCACATCGAAGAGATAGAACAGAATGCTGCCGCTACGACCGTTCTCGAAGGCATTCTGCAAGGCCTGAAAATCCGGCTTGCCGTCCTCGTCGAGGACGACCACTTCCCCGTCAAGCCACGCCGATTCCAACCCCAGCCCCGCCAGGGCTTCGGCCTGCTCCGGCATCCTGGCCGTCCAGTCATGGCCGCTACGGGTCAACAGGCGTACCTCGCCGGCCTCGATGCGCGCGAGAATGCGATACCCGTCGAATTTGATCTCGTAACGCCAATCGCCAGCCGGGGTCGACTCCACCAGTGTGGCCAACTGCGGCTTGAGAGTTTCCGGCAACTCGGCGGCGCGAGCGCCCCTCAGGTCTGTCGACTCCTGGGGCGTGCGGCGCCGGGCCGGGGTCTTCAGCGGTTGCTCGGCTGCAGCCTTGCTGGCCGTACCGCGCTGACGGGGAACCAGGCTGCGGTCGCTGAGGACGCTGTCGGGCTGCTCGATGACGATGTCATAGTCGCGCTCACTCCGGGCTGCCTGATCGTTCGACTTGATCAGAAACCACTGTTCCTTCTTGCCCGACATGCCAGTGCGCACGAGATTCCAGTCACCCGCGAGCTTCTCGCCTTCGAGGGTGAATTTGAGTTTCCCTTTGCGATAACCCTCAGCCGGATCACCCTGGGGTATCCAGACTCCGCGGTCCCAGACGATCACTTCGCCGGCACCATAATGCCCAGGGGGGATGCGGCCTTCGAAGGTGGCGTATTCCAGCGGATGGTCCTCCACCTGCACGGCCAGGCGCCGAGACTTGGGATCAAGAGAGGGACCCTTGGGAATCGCCCAGCTTTTCAGCGTGCCGGCGAGCTCGAGACGGAAGTCGTAATGCAGCCGCGTGGCGTCGTGTTTCTGGATGCAGAACTGCAAGCCGTGCGCGGCCACCTTTCGGCGGCGCGGGGCAGCCTTCCCTCCAGGCTCGGGCGTGGCGTTGAAATCCCGCTTGCGGTTGTATTCTTCCAGAGCCATGCCTGACCTCTCTGCCACCTGAGTTGGCGAACGGACCATCCCGTTTGGATACCGCTACGCCGCCCGGGGTTCTGCCACCGGTCGCCTGGGGTTAAGCCGATGAAAGGCAGGCTTCGCGCCCGAACTCCATCAGCGTCTCGTCTCTCTATCAGCATGTGATGCCTCAACCCTGGAGACGAAATCATGGCTACTAAACATCGCGGTGGAAGTGGAAATTTTGCGGAAGATCCCCAACGTGCAGCCGAAGCGGGCCGCAAGGGAGGCCAGGTAAGCGGCGGTAATTTCAAGAACGACCCTCAGAAGGCCGCCGAAGCCGGTCGCAAGGGCGGTGCCAATAGCCGCCGTGGTAGCCGTTCGGAGTAGGAGCGGCCGGAGAGTCAGGGGGCGGCAGCAATGCCGCTCCCTATCCCCACCGACGCATTACTCGGTAGTGCCAGGTGAGGTGGCGTCGTCATGGGGGCCGCCGGGTGACGAAAAGCGATCCGTATCGTTACGCTCGGTCGACCAGCTAGTACCCTCATCCCCGCTGGGCGCGGTTTCGACCGGATACCCTTCTTCAGTACGAACCCGGCCCTGCGAATCGGTGTAGGTGTCGAGTTCTTCCATATGGGTGGGATTGCCGCTCGGGCTCGGATAGGCGCCCCGACGTTCTTCGGGTGTTCCCGCCGGCCATTGGGCAAGCGCGGATGTCGCGAACACGCCGCTGATCAACAACGTAAACAAGCTGCTCTTTTTCATTGGAATCCCTCAAGCGTTTAAGGAAATGCCGGCCCGTTGGGTCCTAAGCCGAGCCGGCGGGAGTTCTAACCGAGCGAACCGCCTCCAGACGACGAACGGCCCGAGCCAGGAACCCTGTGAAATCAAGATCTTCCGCTGGGTGACTGAAACGTCGAAGCGCCCCGGGTTTACACGCTGGCGGGGCCTGCTAGGGTGGATAAGGACGGCACTCCTGCCGACGCCGTCTGGCATTCGGCAAGCGACCAGGCTGCCGGACCCCTGCACATCGATCGTGCAGCATCCGCACCTCATCTGTCCGGAGGTTCCCATGGGCACTCGTCTCCCCCCGTCGAAAATAGAAGCCATTCTTCGTGATCACCTGCACCCCTATCGTTGCGAATGTCAGCCCCAGCTCGACAATTCGCTCAGTGTCCGGCTCTACCGGGAGGCCGGTGATATGGATGAACTCACGGCGATCGGCATCAGCCCTGAGCAATGCCGGGACGCGGCGAATCTGGTACGGCTGGCTCAGGAGTTACGAATCGAACTCCACGCCACCAGCGGTTCGCTGTTCGACGAACCCCATCGTGAAGAGCCTACCCACTCGACCGTTCCGCCAGTTGACGCTAGCCATTCCGCCTGAGTAGCCGAGCCAGAACGTTATGGCCATAACTGTCACAGTGATCTTCCTGGCTGTGTCCGAATCGCTCCCAGGCTTTTTCATGAAAGAAAAACACCACGGTATTGCACAAGGGTTCGATCAGCGCTACCGCTCCGCCGAGCGCCCAACTTCCGGTCAATGCATAAACGACCAGAAACGCGGTAAGAAAATGAAGAACGGCAAAGGTCAGGGTCTTGACTAGGGACTTTTTCTTCATGGGCTTCCCACCGCGGCCGGGTTTGCCGGCAGAAGTTTCCTGAATGAAACAGCTGCCGGCGCAGGTTGTTAACGCTTCGCTTCAGCATCCGGAATGGATTCACGCGTCAGGAATTGCTGAGTGACTTTTGGCATGTAGTCGCTCAACCATTCGGCCATGGCAATTTCTTCTTTCAAGATACTTTCGCAGGTGCTGCGAGTTTCACTGTCACCGATTACTTCAGCCGCGGCGATGAGGATCTTGTAGGAAGCAATTTCCAGATTTTCAAATACATAGCTGGCCTGGACACCCTTGACCACTTCATCGCCGACAAACATGCCGCCCATCGCCTGGCCGAAGGCGGTGACTTTCGCGCCCATATCCTTGATGCCCGAATAAGAAGCGTCATAGCGCTTGAGACACTCCTCCACGAGCCTTGCCTGATTTTGGGTTTCGGTGATGTGCTGCTCAATGCGAGCGGTAAGCTCAGGGTAGTGTTCGATGCGATCGAGCTGCTTCTTCAACATCGTTTCCGCCTGGACTTCCATGGCATGCGCGTCCCGCAGCCAATCCACCATGTGCTTTTTCACATCATCAGGCTTGAGTCCGGTGTCATTGTATTGAGCCATGAGTATTTCCTCTATTTAGTGCGGTTACCTGGGAGGGTCTCGACGACCTCTTGTTATGTCCGAGGTGAGTTCCAGATAGGAGTTCCCCCTTCCCCGACTGGCTGCAGGTTTCAGATTTTTGCGTCACTCGCCGGCAGGGCGTTGAACCTAGATCAAGGGTGATCGGTCACTTTGAGCTGTTCCCGAAGCCTGAGGCCCGACTCATGGAAATACCCGCGGCGTTGCTGGAATGGCAGAACTACATTGCAGATCCAGCCATCCGCACGCTGGTGGTGGCAATGGTGGTAGTGCTGGTGCTGTCGCTGTCCAGCCGGGTCCTGACAAGCACGATGCTGCGACTCGGGCGAGGCTTCGTAGTCACTCGTGAAATGGCGCTGCAGGTGCACAAGCCCATACGGGTGCTGCTGCCGCTGATGGGGCTGCAGGCAGTCTGGGCAGCCGCGCCGGCCAATCTGGCGCTGGTCCCCCTGGCCCGCCAGCTGACCACGCTACTGATGATCGGCGTGTTCACCTGGCTGGCGTTGCGCATGCTCCGCGGCGTCGAGCAGGTCATCCTGCTGAACAATCCGGTCAACGTGACGGACAATCTGCGCGCTCGTCGTATCCAGACCCAGACGCGAGTCCTGCTGCGCACCCTGAGCCTGTTCGTCATCACGGTCGGCGCCTCGGCGATTCTCATGACCTTCCCGGCCGCCCGCCAGTTCGGCACCAGCCTGCTCGCTTCAGCCGGCCTGGCCGGCCTGGCTGTCGGCTTTGCTGCACGACCGGTGTTGGGCAATATCATTGCCGGCGTGCAGATCGCCATCACCCAGCCCATTCGACTGGACGACGTGGTGATCGTGGAAAACGAATGGGGGCGGGTCGAAGAGATCACTGGCACCTATGTGATCGTGCGGATCTGGGATGAGCGTCGGCTGGTTGTGCCGCTGCAATACTTCATCGAAACGCCCTTCCAGAACTGGACCCGCAGCACCGCCAACCTGATCGGCTCCGTGTTTGTCTGGGTCGACTATTCATTGCCGCTGGAGCCGCTGCGAGAAGAGCTGCGGCGTCTCTGTGAAGAAGTGCCGGAGCTGTGGAATGGCGAGGTGTGCGTGCTCCAGGTGACAGATACCAGCGAAAAATCCATGCAGCTACGCGCCCTGGTCAGCTCCAGAGACTCTTCCTCCAACTGGGACCTGCGCTGCCATATCCGGGAAAACCTCATCGGCTTCATTCAGCGGCAGTACCCACACGCTCTGCCCCAATTGAGGGCAGATATGAATGTCGGGCAGAAGCACGAGATTGATCTCACCCAGCCACTGCCCAACGAACCTGAGCGCCAACCACCGGTTTGACCGGATTAACACAGGTGCGACCTGTTGTCGCACCCCTCAGCCCAGCGGGCGCTGTACGGTTAGCTCGGCATAGCGTGCCATCAGTTGTTCCAGCCCATACCGCGCAGCCTGCTTGCGAATGGCCACTCGATCCCCCTCGAACTGGACTGTCTCGCTGACCACCCGTGTCCCGTCGTTTCCTGCCAGCGCATAGGCATAGCACTGGGTGCCACTGGCATCCTCTGCAGAATCGTCTGCAACGCCCGTGTTTGACACGGCAAGGCGAGCGCCGGTAACCCTCAATGCGCCGATCGCCATCTCCCTAGCTACCTCCTCACTGGTCAGACCAAAGCGCTCGACCGTTTCTCGATTGACGCCAATCAGCCGATATTTGGCCTCCTCGTCATAAACAACGAAGCCACCATAAAGCACCGCGCCGCACCCAGGAATGTCCCCCAGCAACGAGGCCATTAACCCGCAGGTGCAGGATTCGGCGGTAACCAGGCTAAGCTCGCGCGCCTTCAGGAGCGCAATCAATTGATCCAGACCCTGCATCGTTACATTCTCCCCACTATGCTGGAAAAGCCGACCAGCGCTTTTCTTTCCGAGGCAGCGCTGATTGGCAAAGTTCCTGCTGTGACTTTTTTAGCGGGCTGCGAGAACTAAATAACTTTGGCTTGGTCAACTATGGCGGGGAAGTGCGTCTGCCCTACCCAGAACAATTCAAATTATCTATGTCTAGCGTGCGTCAGACTCCTGCACGGCCGTTCGGTGCGCGCGGGAAATTTGCTCGGAATACGGTATCGGCCTTCAGGCAGCCGGCCATTAGGGAGAAATTCGATGAGTAATGCTGCTGTGAATGCCTTGGCTTTGAATACCCTGCAACGCACCTTCGTACCGCGGTCTACCCGCCCCATCCTGAAAGTCAGCAGCACGCAGGACAGCAAGAAAAAAGTGCTGTTCGTCACTCCCGAATTTGCCGATCTGATCAAGACAGGTGGACTTGGCGACGTTTCGGCTGCCCTTCCCCGCGCCCTGGGCAAGCGTCACGATGTCCGCCTGCTCATCCCCGGCTACGCCCAGGTGATGAACAGCGGCCACCCTATCCGCATGGTGGGCCGAGTCGAGGCGGATGCCGGCATGCCGGCCTGCCGCATCGGGCGGATGGACATGCCCGATGGCCTGATCGTCTATGTACTGGTTTGCCCGGAACTGTACGAACGTGACGGGGGCCCCTATGGTGACCCGCACGGTCGAGACTGGCCGGACAATCCGGTGCGCTTCGCCCGCCTGAGCCTGGCGGCGGCTGATATCGCCGCCGGTCACGCCGCCATCAGCTGGATCCCTGAGCTCCTGCACGCACACGACTGGCCCGCCGGCCTGGTGCCCGCCTACGCCCGCTGGCGTGGGCTTTCGACCCCCAGCGTGTTCACCATCCACAATCTTGGCTACCAGGGCCTGATCGACATGAGTCTGCGGCATACGCTGGCGATTCCTGATTCGGCCTGCCACATGGAAGAAATGGAGTTCTATGGCCAGCTGTCGCTGCTGAAGGCGGGGATCGCCTACGCTGATCATGTCACCACCGTCAGCGCCAACTATGCCCATGAAATCACCACGCCCGAATTCGGCTACGGGCTCGATGGTTTCCTCCGGGTCAAGGCCCGCAAGGGTCTCCTGAGCGGCATCGTCAACGGCATCGACGACAGCTGGGTGCCGCGCAGCGACCCTCACCTGATTGCCGGGTTCGATCGCAACGACCTGTCGGGCAAAGCGGTCAATGCCGCGTATGTCCGCGATTTGTTCGGCCTGGAGCCGTCCAGCGGTCCGCTGTTCGCCGTGGTCTCGCGCCTCGTCCATCAGAAAGGCATCGATCTGACCCTGGGCGTCGCCGAGACCATCGTCGAGCATGGCGGGCAGATCGCGATCATCGGTTGTGGTGAAGAGCACATCGAACAGGCGGTGCACGATCTGGCCGCTCGCTTCCCCGGCCAGGTCGGTGCCCATGTCGGCTTCTGTGAGAACGAAGCCCGCCGCATGTATGCCGGCAGTGACTTCCTGCTCATGCCGTCGCGCTACGAGCCCTGCGGGCTGAGCCAGATGTACGCGCTGCGCTACGGCTCGCTGCCCGTCGCCCGACGCACAGGGGGGCTGGCCGATACGGTGGAGGATGGTCTGACCGGTTTTCTCTTCGACGAGCCTTCCGTCGCGAGCTACCGCAAGGCCGTGCTGCGGGCCATCAACGTCTACCGCTACCCCGACCTGCTCAATGCGATGAGAACTCGTGCAATGGCAACCGAATTCTTTTGGGCGCAATCGATCGAACCATACGACCAGCTCTATCACTCCTTGCTTCTTCAGCGGCAGGTGATAGCCCATATCGTATGACGAGGACTCTTGATGCCTAAGCAATCCGCGCCCACTGGGCGACACGGCGCCGTTCCACTTGGAGGAGGAAAGGCTCGTTTCACTCTCTGGGCACCGGATGCTGAACGTGTCGAACTGCAGCTCATCGACGGCCCGACGCTGCCCATGGTTGCCGATGCCGATGGCTGGTGCAGCTTGGAAATCGACTGTGAACCCGGCACCCGTTATCGCTACCTGATCAACGGTGATCTGGCGGTCCCGGACCCCGCCTCCCGGGCACAGGATGGTGACATCACCGGGCCGAGCATTCTCGTTGACCATAGCCGCCATGTCTGGCGCAACACCGACTGGAAAGGTCGCCCGTGGGAAGAAACCGTGCTTTACGAGGTCCATGTGGCGGCCTGCGGCGGCTACCGCGGACTGGAACGGCGACTGGCGGAACTGGCGGAACTGGGCATCACCGCGATCGAGCTGATGCCGCTGGCGGAGTTCCCGGGTGACCGGAACTGGGGATACGACGGCGTGCTGTGTTACGCCCCGGAGGCCAGCTACGGCTCGCCTGAAGACCTCAAGCACTTCATCGATGCGGCCCACGGCCATGGCCTGATGGTGTTCCTGGACGTCGTCTACAACCACTTCGGTCCCGACGGCAACTACCTGCACAGTTATGCCCAGCACTTCTTCAATCATGATGAACAGACGCCCTGGGGCGACGCCATCGAGTTTTATCGACCCGAGGTCCGCGATTTCTTCATCGACAATGCCATCATGTGGCTGAACGACTACCGATTCGATGGGCTCCGACTCGATGCGGTACATGCCATCATCGACCAGAGCTTTCTCACCGAGCTTGCCGAGCGTGTGCGGGGCGCGGTCGACCCCGAGCGGCATGTCCATCTGGTGCTGGAAAATGAAGCAAACCGTTCCACCCTGCTCGAGCAGGGCTTCACCGCCCAGTGGAACGACGACGGCCATAATGTGCTGCACGTACTGCTCACTGATGAACGCCAGGGTTACTACGCTGACTACCATGCAGACGCCAGCAGCAAGCTGGTGCGCTTTCTCGGTGAAGGCTTCGTCTATCAAGGCCAGCAGAACCGCAAGGGCCACGCCCGGGGCGAACCCAGCGGCCACCTGTCGCCGACCGCCTTCGTGCTGTTTCTGCAGAACCACGACCAGATCGGCAACCGCGCCTTCGGCGATCGCCTGACTACCCTGGCTGATCCCGACGCCCTGCGCGCCGCAACGGTGACGCTGTTGCTCTCGCCCATGATCCCGTTGCTGTTCACCGGCGAGGAGTGGGGGTCACGGCAACCTTTCCTGTTCTTTACCAGCCACCACGGCGAACTGGCCGACGCCGTGCGTGAAGGCCGCCGCGGCGAATTCGCCGAGTTCGCCGAGTTCGCCGATCCGCAGCTGCGCGAGCGCATCCCCGATCCCAATGCCCTGTCCACCTTCGACGATTCGCGTCCCGACGTCACCAGCCAGCAGGAGCCCGGCCACCGCGAATGGCTGTCGCTCTACCGTGAGCTGCTGGCCCTGCGCCACCGAGAGGTCATTCCGCGGCTCAAGGGCTCGCGCTTTCTCGAAGCTCGCTCACTTGGTCAGGGCGCTGCGCTGGCGCGCTGGACCCTGGGTGATGGCAGCGTGCTGAGATTGGCCCTGAATCTAGGTGATGAAGCGCTCGCACTCCCCTCCTCGGCCCCGGCGCGGAGGCTGTTCGCCAGCCGCGAATTGAGAGGGGACGATCTGTTGCCCGCGCGAACCGCGCTGGTCTATCTGGAGAATGAAAATGTCGGATGAGCGTCTCGCACACCTGGCCGAGGCCGCTGGCCTTGCGATTGACTGGGTAGACGCCAATGCGCGGCCGCAACGTGTCACTCCCGAAGTACTCCGCGCGGTTCTCGCCGGCCTCGGGATGCCGGCCGACAGCGAGAGCGACATCAGCGCCAGCCTGCACAAGCTGCACGAGGACGAAGGCGATGGGGCACCGCCGCCCCTGATCACGCTCGATCAGTACAAGCCCGCAAGCCTGCCGGGCACCTTCGCACCTGGTACTCGCTTTCGCCTGGTGCGTGAAGACGGCCACCAGCATGACGGCCAATTGGACGACCAGGGGCAACTTCCGGCGATCGACCAGGTGGGTTATCACCGGCTGGAGATCGGCGAGGCCCAGATCACTCTGGCGGTGGCACCGAGCGCCTGCCCGAGCGTCGCGGCGCGCACCGGCAACACCTGGGGGTTGACCGTCCAGCTGTACGGCCTGCGCCGTCAGGGCGATGGCGGCCTGGGCGATACCGAGGCACTGGAAGGGCTGGCCCGACATGCCGCAATGCATGGCGCCGACGCACTGGCCATCAGTCCGGTGCACGCGATGTTCCAGGCCTACCCGGAACAGTACAGCCCCTACTCGCCGTCCAGCCGGTTGTTTCATAACGTCCTCTATAGCGCGCCCGGAAGCATTCTCGGTGAGCGCCCGCTGCGTCAGGCGATCGAGGCCAGCGGCCTTGCCAGTGAACTGGCACGCCTGGAATCGCTCGATCTGATCGACTGGCCAGTCGTTACCGAAACCCGTCATCGCTTGCTCCGCGAGCTCTATCGCGAGTTCAACCATGGCGGGCATCCGCTGCGCGCCGATTTCGACAGTTTTCGCCAGGCCGGTGGCGAAGCACTGGAGAACCATTGCCGTTTCGAAGCGCTGCATGGCCAGTTGCGCGCCCCCAACGGACGCCCCCAGCACTGGCGCGACTGGCCCGACCACTATCGTGATCCCGCGCACGCCGCCGTGTCCCGTTTCGCCCAGGACAACGCCGAGGAAGTGGGTTACCACGCCTTTGGCCAGTGGCTTGTCGCCCGCGGGCTGGAGCGTGCGCAAACGGCCGCACGCAGCGCCGGCATGCGTATTGGCCTGGTGGCCGACCTGGCCGTCGGCGCCGACGGCGGCGGCAGCCAGGCCTGGAGCCGCCAGGCCGAACTGCTTGCCTCGCTCAGCGTCGGTGCGCCGCCGGATATCCTCAACGGCCATGGCCAGAGCTGGGGCATATCGGCGTTTTCGCCCAACGGGCTGCGCGACAACGGATTCCGCGCCTTCATCGAGATGCTGCGCTGCAATCTCACCCACGCCGGCGGCATGCGCATCGACCACGTGATGGGCCTGCAGCGCTTGTGGGTGATGCCCGTGGGTGCCGGGCCCGACCAGGGCGCCTACCTCAACTATCCGCTCAAGGACATGTTGCGACTGTTGTGTCTCGAGGCGCACCGCCACGACGCGATCATTCTCGGCGAAGACCTGGGCACCATTCCCGACGGTCTGCGCGAAGAACTGGCGCAGCGCAATATTCTTGGCATGAGGGTCCAGTTGTTCGAGGGTCATGAAGGCCGCTTGCCGCCGCCCCATGATTGGTCGAAGACCGCCCTGGCGACCACGTCCACCCACGACGTCCCTACCCTCGCCGGCTGGTGGGAAGGCCACGACATCGACTGGCGCATCAAGGTTGGCATGGAGCCGGAAGGCCAGCGCGCCGAATCCCTGCGCCAGCGCGAGCATGAACGCAGCCGGATGGACGACTCGCTGCGCGCGGCGCTTGGCAAGGACGACCATCCGCTGGACACCCAGGAAGCACTCGATGCCAGCGTGCGTTTCCTTGGCAGCACGCCGGCGCCGCTGGTCCTGCTGCAGGTCGAGGATGCCCTGGGCCTGCGCGAGCAGGCCAACATGCCGGGCATCACCGAGATCCATCCGAACTGGCAGCGACGCTATCCCGGCGAAAGCACAAGCCTGCTGGACAAACCGGAACCAGCGCGCCGGCTGGCGCTACTGGCCGATGCGCGGCGCCAGTCGCCGGGAGCCAGCCCTGAATGAAAGCCCTTACCTCCACGCTTCGCCTGCAGTTTCACCGTGATTTCACCCTCAACGACGCAGCGGCCCTGGTGCCCTACTTTGCCCGCCTTGGCATCAGCCATGTGTACGCCTCGCCACTGCTCACCGCTCGGCCTGGCTCCATGCACGGCTACGACGTCATCGACCCGACCCGCATCAACCCAGAACTGGGCGGCGAGACGGCGTTGAGAGCCTTCATAGACACTCTGCATGAGCACGGGATGGGGTTGATCCTCGACATTGTCTCAAACCACATGGCCGTGGGCGGGCGCGGTAACGCCTGGTGGCTCGACGTGCTCGAATGGGGCCAACGCAGCCCCTATGCAAAATTCTTCGACATCGAATGGCACTCGCCCGACCCGCTGCTTGAAGGCCTGTTGCTCGTGCCGGTCCTGGGGGTCGACTACGGTGAGGCGCTGCTCGACGGGCAGATCAAGATCAAGCTTGAGGTTGACCACGGCCAGCTGTACGCCGAGTACTACGAGCATTGCTTCCCGCTCACCCCGCCCAGTTACGGCGAGCTCCTGCGCGGCGCCGACGAGCCTCGGCTGCGCACCCTCGCCCAGCATTTCGATGCGCTGCGCACCGAGCCTGCACCCTACACCACGGCGGTACAGCTGCGCTCCGAACTGGCGACCCTGCTGAAAGACCCCGAGGTCTGCGCCGCGCTCGGAACATCCCTGCAGACCTACGACTCCACCACCGAGGAGGGTTTCCGCCGCCTGCACAACCTGCTGGAGCGCCAGCATTACCGTGTCGCGAGCTGGCGCACCGCTGCCGACGACATCAATTGGAGACGCTTCTTCGACATCAACGAGCTTGGCGGTCTGCGCGTCGAGCGCCCGGCGGTGTTCGAAGAGACCCATGCCAAGGTCTTCGAACTGATCAGAGAAGGGCTGGTGGACGGCCTGCGTATCGACCACGTCGACGGCCTGGCCAATCCGCGCGGTTATTGCCGGCGCCTGCGCCGTCGAGTCGACCGGCTGGTAGCCTCGCGCAGTGGCGAAACGCACCTGCCGATCTATGTCGAGAAGATCCTCGGCGCTGGCGAGCAGTTGCGGGGCGACTGGGGTGTGGATGGCACCACTGGCTACGAGTTCATGAACCAGGTTTCGCTGCTGCAGCACGATCCGGCAGGCGAATCGGTGCTTTCGCAACTCTGGAGCGAAACCACCGAGCGCACCACCGATTTTCTCGAGGAAGCACGCCAGGCTCGCCAATTGGTCCTCACGGGGCCGCTCGCCGGTGACTTCGAGACCGTGGCACAAGCCCTGCTCGTGGTCGCGCGCAGCGACCTCATGACCCGCGATATCACCCTCGGGGCGAT
This sequence comes from Stutzerimonas tarimensis, assembly GCF_042648805.1. Lineage (NCBI taxonomy): Bacteria > Pseudomonadati > Pseudomonadota > Gammaproteobacteria > Pseudomonadales > Pseudomonadaceae > Stutzerimonas > Stutzerimonas tarimensis. The sequence goes on from NZ_JBHRXZ010000016.1 coordinate 133,015, forward strand.
CCGCCGGGCCTTGCTTGAGCTGATCGTCCATTTTCCGGTGTATCGAACCTATGTCAGCGCCTGCGGGCGTTCGGCGGAAGACGAGCCCTTCTTTCAGCAGGCGCTCGAAGGCGCTCGCAACAGTCTCAATGAGGGTGAGTGGCCGCTGCTCGAACACCTCTCTCGCTGGCTCGGCGGCGAAAACCTGCACGACGTGCCCCGGGGCGCCGCGCGCAAGGCCCGCCGCTACGCCTGCACTCGTTTCCAGCAACTCACCTCGCCGGCCGCGGCCAAGGCGGTGGAAGACACCGCCTGCTACCGCTCCGCAGTCATGTTGTCACGCAACGATGTGGGTTTCGATCCACAGCTGTTCAGCGAGCCGCCCGCTAACTTTCACGCCGCTTGCCAGGCGCGGGCGCAGCGCTTTCCGCGCAACCTACTGACTACCGCGACCCATGACCATAAGCGTGGCGAAGACACCCGCGCGCGGATGGCGGTGATCAGCGAGCGCGCCGAGTGGTTCGCTGAAGCCGTGCGACGCTGGCGCGATGAGGCCGCGCCCCTGCGTCAGGAGCTGGCTGATGGCCCGGCGCCCAGTGCCGCCGACGAGTTGATCCTGATCCAGACGCTGCTTGGCAGCTGGCCGCTCGACCTTGCGCCCGACGATAGCTCGGGAATGAAGGAGTACTGCGAGCGCATCCTCAAATGGCAGGAAAAGGCGCTTCGCGAGGCCAAGCTCCGGACATCCTGGACCGATCCCAACGAAGCCTACGAGAGCGCCTGCCGCGCCTACACCGAGGCGCTGTTGATCACAGAGGAGGCGAAATCCCTGCGCCTGGAAATCGCCGCGGCAGCCGACCACATCGCTCCCGCCGGAGCACTCAACAGCCTGGTTCAGACGCTGCTACGACTGACCACACCGGGGATTCCGGACCTGTATCAGGGCGCCGAATTCTGGGATTTCAGCCTGGTCGACCCGGACAACCGCCGCCCGGTGGATTTTGCCTCCCGCGACCACGCGCTGGATGAGGCGGACGATGTCACTGAGCTGATCGCCCGCTGGCACGATGGCCGGATCAAGCAGTGGATCATCTCCCGCACTCTCGCGTTTCGTCAGGCCTGCCCGGCACTGTTTACCGCCGGAAGTTATGTGCCTCTCGAAGTCGAAGGCGACCAGGCCGAGCGCGTACTGGCCTTCGCCCGCGAGCACGCCGGCGACTGGCTAGTAGTGGTTGTCGCCCGGCTTGGCGCGCCCTTGCTGGGCGACGCGACAACCCCGACCATCAACCCGGCGCGCTGGGGCAATACCCGAATTCGCATGCCTCAAGCCCTCGACGGGCGCGCACTGACCCCATTGTTCGGCGGAATCGAATGCGTTTCCGAACAAGCCAGCCTGGGCATGGCGCTGGCATTGGAAAGCCTGCCTCTGGCCATTTTTCATACAACAGCCTATCAATCAGGAGATTCAAGACCATGAGCGTAAATGAGCAACGCATCCGGGAACTGGCCTATCAGATCTGGGAGTCGGAAGGTTGCCCGCACGGTGAGGACGACCGCCATTGGGAAATGGCGTGCAGGCTGGCCGAGGCAGAACAGGGAACCGCAACACCCATTAGCGAACCAATCGAGAAGGCCGCCAGTCGAACCCGCAAGGTAATGCCCAAGCCCGGCGAGACGACTACCCTGGAAGACTCCCTGGGCACTCCCCTGGACAGCGGTACGAGTTCCGTCTTGGAAATGGCTGAAGCCCCTGTAGTGAAGCCGGCCAAGCCCCGTGCCAGCCGCACCCGTACCACCGCGGCAGCCCCGAAGGCACCAACCGATGCTGAAGCGGGAACCCCCGAAACCATCAAGAAAACCCGAGCCCCGCGCGCCAGCAAGAAAAAGGAGATATGACACAGGGATGCGTCGCGAACCGCGCTGCATTTTTCAATCGACGGAGATTTCATGCGTAAGAAAGCCGCCCAGGCACCTCAGGTCATGTCTACATCCCGCATTCGTGAGGGCCTCCCTTTTCCACTCGGGGCGACCTGGGACGGCCTGGGTGTCAATTTCGCCATTTTTTCTGCCCATGCCACCAAGGTGGAGCTCTGTCTCTTCGACTCCTCCGGCGAAACCGAGCTGGAGCGCATCGAACTACCCGAATACACCGACGAGATCTGGCATGGTTATTTACCGGATGCCCATCCGGGCCAGATATACGGTTACCGCGTATACGGTCCGTACGAGCCGGAAGCCGGTCATCGATTCAACCCAAACAAGCTGCTGATCGACCCCTACGCCAAGCAGCTGGTTGGAGAGCTCAAATGGTCGGAGGCGCTGTTCGGCTACACCATCGGCCACCCCGACGGCGACCTTTCCTTCGACGAACGCGACAGCGCGCCCTTCGTGCCCAAATGCAAGGTGATCGATCCGGCCTTCACCTGGGGCCGCGACCACCCCGTGCAAGTGCCCTGGGATCGCACCATCGTCTATGAGACCCATGTGCGCGGTTTCACCATGCGCCACCCAGCGGTGCCCGAAGAGAACCGCGGCACCTTCGCCGGGTTGAAGACCCCGGAAGTCATCGACCACATCCGCAAGCTGGGTGTTTCGTCGATCGAGTTGCTGCCCATCCATGCCTTCGTGCAGGATCAGCACTTGCTGGAAAAAGGCATGAGCAACTACTGGGGCTACAACAGCATCGCCTTCTTCGCGCCGCATCCTGGCTACCTGGCCAACGGCAAGATTACCGAATTCAAGGAGATGGTGGCTCACCTGCACAATGCGGGCCTCGAGGTGATCCTCGACGTGGTCTACAACCACACCGCCGAGGGCAATGAGCTCGGCCCGACGCTCTCCATGCGCGGGATCGACAACGCGGCCTACTATCGGCTGATGCCGGACAAGCGCTACTACATCAATGATTCGGGCACCGGCAATACCCTGGATCTAAGCCACCCCTGCGTGCTGCAGATGGTGACCGACTCGCTGCGCTACTGGGTCACCGAGATGCACGTCGACGGCTTCCGCTTCGACCTGGCTACCATTCTCGGCCGCGAGCACTACGGCTTCGACGAACGCCACGGCTTTCTCGTAGCTTGCCGCCAGGATCCAGTGCTGGCCAGTACCAAGCTGATCGCCGAACCCTGGGACATCGGCCCCGGCGGCTATCAGGTCGGTCGTTTCCCGCCTGGCTGGGCGGAATGGAACGATCAGTACCGTGACACCGTCCGCGCCTTCTGGAAAGGTGACGAAGGTCAGTTGGCCGATTTCGCCGCACGCTTCACCGGTTCTGGCGACCTGTTCAATCAGCGCGGCCGCAAGCCGTTCAGCTCGGTGAATTTCATCACGGCCCACGACGGCTTCACACTCAACGATCTGGTGTCGTACAACCACAAGCACAACGAGGCCAACGACGAGGACAACCGCGACGGCAGCGACAACAACCTGTCGTGGAACCACGGTCATGAAGGGCCGACCACCAACCCTCAGATCTGCGATCTGCGCATGCGGCAGATGCGCAACTTCTTCGCCACGCTTCTGCTCTCCCAGGGCACGCCGATGATCGTCGCAGGTGATGAGTTCGCCCGGACCCAGCACGGCAACAACAACGCCTACTGCCAGGACAGCGAAATTGGCTGGGTCGACTGGGAATTCGGCGAGGACGGCGAGGCGCTGTTAGCCTTTGTTCGCAAGCTGATCCGCTTGCGCCAGCGCTTTCCGATGCTACGACGCAACCGCTTTCTGGTCGGCGCCTATAACGAGGAGCTTGGCGTCAAGGACATCACCTGGCTGGCCCCCAATGGCGAGGAGATGTCCATCGAGCAATGGCACGACAGCCAGAACCGCTGCATGGGCATGGTTTTCGACGGCCGCGCGCAGCCTACCGGCATCCGCCGCGTCGGCTCTGACGCGACCTTGCTGATCGTGGTCAACGCCCATCATGACGAGGTCAAGTTCCTGTTGCCACAAGTACCCCAGGGGATGCACTGGAACCGCCTCATCGACACCCACAAGCCTACTTCACGGCCCGAGCGCTTCGAGTACAACAGCGAGTACGACGTGCATGGCCGCTCTCTTCAGCTCTTTGAGCTGATCAAGGACGAGGAATGACTCGATGCGACATGTCTGGATGATCGCCGGGTTGGCGCTGGCCGTCGGCATGACCGACGTTGCCCAGCGCGCCCAGGCGTCTTCCGCCCAAAAGGATCGCGGGCGGACGGTAACCCAGGCCAAGGATGGTGTCAGGCTGGAAATTCGACACAGTGGCGATGCCCAGACCATGGATGTGTACAACGACCTCGACATGCCGGTCAGCGTGGTGATCAGCGTCACCAACGCGGTGAATATGACCGGCGTACGCAGCGGGCCGATTCATCGCAGCATCCCGCCGCGCAGCAAGGTGCGCATGGCGACCCTGCGCAAGCGCGACACGAACTTTCCCATGATCTATCGCCACAGCTTCAACTACGCGATCGATTACTCCCCCAATCCCGGTGAAGCCGGTCCCGTGGTTGGCCCTGCCTATGAATTGCCCTGGCAGGGCGGCCCCTTCCGCATTTCCCAGGGCGCCGGGGGCGACTTCAGCCACAACAGCCCCAAGGGACGCTTCGCCGTCGACGTGGCGATGCCGGTAGGGACGCCTATCATCGCCGCCCGCGGGGGAAAGGTACTGGCGGTCAATAACAACCAGGCCGGCCGGTTGCCCAACGCCGGCGGCAACTTCGTACGGATCCTCCATGAAGACGGCACCCACGGCGCATACCTGCACCTGCAACGCGGCTCTGTAGCGGTCAAGCCGGGCGACCGGGTCGAAGCCGGCGAACTACTGGGCAAATCGGGCAACACCGGTCGCAGCACCGGGCCACATCTGCATTTCGTGGTGCAGAAGGAAATCGAAGGCAGCCTGGTGTCCATTCCCTTCCGCTTCCGCCATGCCGTCGGCGGACTGCCCAATTTCGCCCGGATGCCCTGAGCGACGGGCGCGAAGTCACCGAGTCCGTGTTTCTGCAATCCCTGACGCCGACGCGACAGGGATGACTTGCCCTGCCCTTTTGCACCGCGCTCAGGTTGTTGGTGATCGCCGCTCGCCGGAGTGGCTGAACCGCATCGGCGTCCACCAGTCGGATAAGTAACGGCGGCATCGCCAAGAAGTCGAACAGGGGCGTCGTGCCTGCGCACCCAGGGCCTGGCCCGAAACGCCGCCTTCGCAATCGGAGAGTCCATGTACCCAGTCGTATCGAAGGAGATCTGCGAGAAGGCGCGAACGGCCTGTGCCAATGGCGGGCGGGCGCAAGCGCTGTCCCGCGGCGACTGAGCCGGCACGATGGGGGCGATCCGTATCGGTATCTCCGGCTGGCGCTATGCGCCCTGGCGAGGCGACTTCTATCCAGAAGGTCTGGTGCAGAAGCATGAGCTACACTTCGCGTCGCGGGCTGTGAACAGTATCGAAATCAACGGCTCGTTCTACTCTCTGCAAAGACCGCAAAGCTATGCCAGCTGGCGCGCGCAGACCCCGGACGGCTTTGTCTTCAGCGTCAAGGCTCCGCGCTTCATCACCCACATCAAGCGTCTCAGGGACATCCAGGCCCCCCTGGCGAATTTCCTTGCTTCGGGCCTGTTCTGCCTCGAGGAAAAACTCGGCCCGTTGCTCTGGCAATTCCCGCCGACCTTCGCGTTCGACCCGGCTCTGTTCGACGACTTCCTCGCCCAGCTGCCAATGGATACCGAGGCAGCCCTGGCTCTTGCCAGGGGCTGCGAGCCGCGCATGGAAGGCCGCAGCCATCTGCACATCGACCGCAAACGCCCGCTTCGCCATGCGGTCGAAATCCGTAACCAGAGCTTTGTCGACCCGCTGTTCATCGAAGCGCTACGCCGCCATGGCGTCGCCCTCGTGATCGCCGACACTGCTGGGAAATGGCCGTTCTTCGAAGATCTGACGGCTGACTTTCTCTACCTGCGGCTGCACGGCGCGGAGAAGCTGTACGAAAGCGGCTATACCAACGAGGCGCTTGACCGCTGGGCCGAGCGCATCCGCCTGTGGGGCCAAGGCTCTCAGCCCGGCGACGCCCGGCTGATCGACCCCAGCCCACCGAGGAGGACCAAGCGAGACGTGTACTGCTATTTCGACAATGACGTAAAGGTCCGAGCCCCTTATGACGCCCGTGCGCTACTGCGGCGGCTCGATCTTGAAGAAGGCTTGCAAACCACCCCAGGTCGTATGGAGGGAGCTCGCTCGTGACTTTGATGAGAGACAGACCACTGGACAGTTCGCAGCTGGACGCTCACATGGCCACCCCACTGGATACTGTCCGCGTGTTGACAGTCAACACCCACAAGGGCTTCACCGCGCTCAACCGCCGGTTCATCCTGCCTGAGCTGCGTGAGGCGGTGCGCTCGGTCGGTGCCGATGTGGTATTCCTGCAGGAAGTGCTCGGCACCCATGAGAAGCATGCCCTGCGCTTTGCCGACTGGCCGAACGTTTCCCAGTACGAATTTCTGGCCGACAGCATCTGGACCGATTTCGCCTACGGACGCAACGCCGTGTACCCCGACGGCGACCACGGCAACGCCCTGCTGTCGAAATTTCCGATTTCGCAGTACGAGAACCTCGACGTGTCCATCTCCGGCCCGGAACGCCGGGGGTTGCTGCACAGCGTCCTGCAGGTTCCAGGGCACGACAACCTGCACGCCATCTGCGTGCACCTCGGGCTTCGGGAAAATCACCGCCAGCAACAGCTTCGGCTGCTGTGCGACCTCATCGATTCGCTACCGCCGGACGCGCCGGTCATCGTGGCCGGGGATTTCAATGACTGGCGACTCAAGGCCCGGAATGTGCTGGAAAGCTGCGCCGGTCTTTACGAGGTATTCGACCGTACCCATGGCGAACTGGCCAAGACCTTCCCGGCACGCTGGCCGCTGCTACGCCTCGATCGCATCTATGTACGGAACGTGGAAGCGCGAAACCCAGTCATTCTTGGTAACAAACCCTGGTCGCATCTGTCGGATCATTTGCCCTTGGCAGTGGAGTTGAAGCTATGAATCGCACCTGGCGTGACGGTAATCGTCTCCAGTTGCTCGAGAATGGCGAGGAATTCTTTCCCGCCGTGAACGAGGCCATTGCCCAAGCCAGGACCGAGGTGCTGCTGGAGACCTTCATCCTGTTCGAAGACCAGGTGGGCAACGCGGTCCAGCAGTCGCTGATCGCCGCCGCCAAGCGTGGTGTGCGCGTCGACATCACGGTAGACGGGTATGGCTCGGCGGACCTGACGCCGGAATTCACCCGCGCCATGACCGAAGTGGGTATACGAATCCACATCTTCGATCCGCGCAAGCGCCTGCTGGGCAAGCGAATCAACCTGTTTCGTCGGTTGCACCGCAAGATCGTGGTTATCGATGGCGAGGTTGCCTTTCTCGGAGGCATCAACCATTCCGCCGACCATCTGGGTGACTTCGGCCCGGAAGCCAAGCAGGATTACGCGATCCGCATCGAGGGGCCGGTGGTCCACGATATCCACCGTTTCGCCCTCAAGACCATCGCCCCGCCCGAGCCCGGCCGCCGATGGTGGCAGCGGCGGATTCGCGGCACCGTCAACGGTCAGGCCGGCCCGGCCAAGGGCGAAGCGCGAGCCATGTTCGTGACCCGCGACAACGATGACCATCACACCGACATCGAGCAGCAGTACCTCGAGGCGATTCGCAGCGCACGGTCGCGCCTGGTGATCGCCAACGCCTATTTCTTCCCCGGTTATCGGGTGCTGCGAGAGATCCGCAATGCTGCCCGGCGCGGCGTCCGGGTGCGGCTGATCCTGCAGGGCCAGCCGGACATGCCCATCGCCAAATTCGGCGCGCGCATGCTCTACAACTACCTGTTGAGAGACGGCGTCGAAATCCACGAGTACTGCCGCCGCCCGCTGCACGCCAAGGTGGCATTGGCCGATTACGAGTGGTGCACCGTGGGTTCCAGTAATCTCGACCCGCTGAGCCTGTCGCTGAACCTGGAATCCAACCTGATCATCCTCGACCGCAATTTCAACGAAACGCTGCATGAGAATCTCGAAGCGCTGCTGCAGCGTGACTGCCGCTCGATCACCATCGAGCGCATCATTCGCGGGTTCTGGTGGCGAGCGCCCCTGGCATTCATCATCTTCCACTTCCTGCGCCACTTCCCGCGGCTGGCGGGGATGATCCCGTCCCGTCCGCCCCGAGTCACCCACCTCTCCTCCGACAAGGCCAGCGAGCTGGAGAATCAAGTGCCTGGCATCCAGAGAGAGCCCCATGACGCAGTCCGATAAACTCGGCCGGATCCGTAGCGCCTGGCCCAAGATCAAGAAAATCCTGTCGTACATCTTCATCTTCGCCGTGGTCGGCTTGCTGGTCGGCCTGGCGACTACGCTCGACTGGCGTGAGGTGGGCAGTGCCCTGCGCAATTACGAGGCGAGCACGCTGCTGCTGGCCGGCGGGGTCACTGCGGCGAGTTACCTCCTGTATGCCTTCTTCGACGTGCTGGGCAAGCACTACGTGCGTCATGACTTGCCGGTGCGCCAGGTACTGCCGGTCACCTTCGTCTGCTACGCCTTCACCATGAACCTCAGCGCCTGGATTGGTGGCATCGCCTTGCGCTATCGCCTCTATGGCCGCCTTGGGTTGCGTCCCGCCCAGATTACCCGAGTGTTCACGCTCAGCATCCTGACCAACTGGCTGGGCTACACCTTTCTGGCCGGCCTCGCCTTCTCTCTGGGCTGGGTTCGCCCGCCGGCAGAATGGGACCTGGGCGCCACCGCCCTACGTCTGCTGGGCTTGGGTTTGATTGTGGTCACCCTGATCTACCTGGGCGCCTGCGCTTTCTCCAAGCGTCGCGCCTGGAAAGTCCGAGGACATGAAATCCATCTGCCCTCGATCAAGCTGGCGTTGATGCAGATCATCATGGGGGCGGCCAACTGGTCATTGATGGCACTCATCGTCTACCTGATGCTGCTGCAGCGGGTCGATTATCTGCAGGTTCTGGGCATCCTGATGATCAGCAGCATCGCAGGCGTGGTCGCTCACATTCCTGCCGGACTCGGGGTGATCGAAGCGGTGTTCGTAGCCTTGCTAGCCGGACAGATGAACAACAGCAGCATTGTCGCCGGCCTCATCGGTTATCGGGTGATCTACTATCTGGTACCTCTCGCCTTCGCCGCGCTCACCTACTTCACGCTGGAAGCCCGGGCGAAAAAGCTGCGCCAGGGCAACGGCGCGACCGATGCGCAGGGGTCAGGAGCAGCAGACACGCCAGCGCAGGCCAAGCATCCGGGATGAAGACCTCGATGAAAGCTAAAGTAGTTTCTAGTTAAAGCTGCAATACTTTTTTAAATCATGTAGTTACGGAAATATCCTAGAAACTTTCGCAAGCTCCATCGTGCTCCAGCAAGTGGCTCATCGCTGTCTTGAGCTTCATTGGGCGAACAGGCTTGTGCATCAGGGTATGCCCCAGTCCCCGCAGTTGCTGCTTGAGTTCATTGCTGTAGTTGGCGGTGATCATCAGGGCCGGCAGCGGAGTGGCGCGTCGCGCATTGACCGCCGACACCACATCGACGCCGTTGCACTCATTGTCCAGATGATAGTCGACCACCAGCAGGTCGGCCTCGGCATGGAAGTTATCCACCTGACGTGCCAGGTCTTCCTCGCTGAGGGCAGTCACTACACTGCAGCCCCAGCCTTCGAGCAAGGTGCGCATGCCGGCGCAGATGGCCGCATCGTTATCCACCACCCAGACCCGCGAACCTTTTAGTCGCTCGGTCAAGGGAGGTGCTTCCTGAGCAGGGCGCGGCAGGGGCATGCGCCGGGTCAAGGGCACCTCCATGGCGAACATTGACCCCTTGCCCGGGACCGAGGCGACACGCACCCGATGCCCCAGCATCCGGGCGATCTTGTCGACGATGGCCAGCCCCAGCCCGAGCCCGCGATCCTGGTGCGGCCGCTGCTGGTCGCCTCGCTTGAATTCCTGGAACACCTCCTGCAGCTTGTCGCCAGGGATGCCGATCCCGGTGTCCCAGACTTCGATCGACAGGCTATGACGATGACGCCTGCAGCCCAGCAGTACCCGGCCACCAGGCGTATAGCGAATGGCATTGGTCAGCAGGTTGCGCAGGATTCTCGCCAACAGCTGGATATCGGTCCGTACCAGCGCCGAGCAAGCGACGAACTCCAGCCGCAGCCCCTCGCTGGCCGCCACCTGGCTGTACTCGGCATAGAGGTTGTCCATCAGCTCGCTGACGGCGAAAGTGGTGACCTCGGGCTTGATCACCCCCGCATCGAGCTTGGAAATGTCGACGAGAGTCCCTAGGAGGTTCTCCACGTCTTCCAGCGAGTTGCTCAGGCTACGCACAAGGCTTGCCCGGTCGGTTGTGTTCTGCTCAAGCATGGCGCTGGTGAACAGGCGCGCCGCATTCAACGGCTGCAGCAGGTCGTGACTGACGGCGGCGAGAAACTTGGTTTTCGACAGGTTGGCCAGTTCCGCTTCGCGCTTGGCCTCGCGCAGACGCGCTTCGGCCTGGCTGCGCTCATCGATTTCGCGGCGCAGTTGGTTGTTCAACGTAGTCAGTTCGGCTGTACGCTCGCGCACGCGCTGCTCAAGATTCTGGTAGGCCTGGTGCAAGGCCTCGGCGGTCCGGCGCCGCTCGGTGATATCGCGAATGAGCACAAAGATTCCCACCACCTGCCCGTCCTCGCGGCGGTTGGGCACGTAGGATCGCAGCATGCAACGGTCCTGCCCGCTCATGTTGGTTTCCGCGACCTCGAAGCTGATGCTCTCGCCATCGAGCGCGCGGTCGATGTAGGGCTGCAGACGCCGGCAGTGCTCGTCGCTGTGAGCTTCGCGCAGGCTGCGGCCGAGCATCGCACCGCGCGGCCAGTGGTACCACTCCTCGTAGACCTTGTTGGTGAACTCATACGCCAGATCGGCCGACAGGTAGGCGATCAGCGCCGGCACATGGTCGGTGATCAGGCGAATCCACTGTTCGCTGCGGCGCAGGGCTTCAGCGTGCTGGTAACGTTCGGTGATGTCGGTGAAGGTATTGACGAACCCACCGGTCGGAAGCGGATGGGTACGGATTTCCAGCACCCGGTCGTTGTACAGATGCTGCTCGATCTGCTGCAGCGGGCGGCCATCGGCATCATGGCTGGCGGGCGTCAGCAAGGGGAGCTCGCTGTCGGCCATGACATCGGCGAAACCGCTGTGGGCGGCGATCGGCGCCAGTCCGCAAAGGTCGAGGAAGCGATGGTTCCAGAGTTCCAGGGAACCTTCGGCACTGACCATGGCGACGCCTTGGGAAAGGTTGTCGATGGCCCGCTGCAAGAGGCTCGACTTCTGCGCCAGGGCCTGCTCCCGGCGGATCAGCTCGCTGTTTTTCACTTCGGTGATGTCGGTGTAGAGGATCACCAGGCCGCCACCGCGGGTCCGTCGCTCGCTGACCTGCATCCAGCGACCATCGTACAGGCGATACAGCGTCTGCTCGTCGCTGCCCCGTTGCTCCTCGACGATCAGCCCGGTGCTTTCGGCCAGCCGCTTGATGTCGCCCAGCCGGGTTCCGCTGGAGATACGTGCGGCACTGCGCGCCCAGAACGACTTGAAGCGGCTGTTGAACAGCACGATGCGCTGGTCGCTGTCGAACAGGACGAAGGCATCGGAGATGCTCTCGATGGCGTCGATCAGGTGCTGGTGCGCGGTTTCCGCGCGCAACCTCGCCTCGCTCAGCAGGCGATTGCTTGCCTTGAGTTCGGCCATCGCCTGATTCAGCGCGTCGGTGCGCTCACGCACCTGCTCGGCCAACTCCACCGAATACTGAAAGGCGGCGTAGGCATCATCGGGCGGTGCCGTCCGCGATTCGACCCGTTCGATCAATGCCCCATTGATACGCTTGAGCTTGTAGTTCTCGCGCTCGAGTTCTTCGATACGCGCGCGGAGCTCAGCGTCGGACGCTTCGGCCGGGTCGGCCGATGGCGACTCCGGTGAAGGTCTGGTTGAGATGCAGGCCATTGCACTGCTCCCCGTAGGTGTTGAAACCGATCACCCGGTGGTCCCGGAGAAAGGCGGAAATGGTGTCGGCAAAGCCCTCGGTGTCTCCCTCCAGGCGGCGCAGGAAGCAATCGCAGCCGATGGTCAACAGGGGTTCGCCCAGCCGGTCGTTGAGTCCTTCGAATAGGGCTTCCAGATTTGGCAACAGAGGTCCTGGGCGCATGGCGGTCAGCACGATGCCGGTTTCCACAGCGCAGTAGAACGTGAGGCTCAGGTCGTCGTTGACCTTCTGGATGGAGCGCACGTAATAGCGGTCGTTGATCCGCACCGCCAGGGGATGGGACGCGAACAGCGCATGATCGAGCGCCTCTACCGGCACGCCGACCAGATCGGCGTAGGCCTTGGCAGCAGGTTCGGCGTTGAGTTCGTAGACCCGGCGCTCGTTACTGTCGGCCTGGGTGACGACAAGCTTGTCCTCCCGCGGCTCGATGTGATGGGTGGAAAACACTTCGAAATCGAGCCAGGTGTTGATCAGCACCACTACGGCAGCGTCGCTGTGAAAACGCCCCCCATGATAGACGTAGGTGTGAGTCAGGTAGTTGTCGTCGCCGGCCGAGCCACCGAAGTGAGGGATCCGCCCAAAGGCAGCGCCCAGTGCAGCGAGAACCACCTCTTCACGGCTGGAGAGGCCATCGAATAGGGTCAGGGCGAAGCTGTGATCCTTGATGGGTGCCAGCGAACTGCTTCGGCAATCGTTGATCAGGCCCTCCACCAGCTGTTGCGCATCGATCAGGCTGAAGCGCTCCATGTCCTCGATCAGCACACTGGCCACTGAGAAGTGTTGGTGATCGAAGCCGATGGCGCTGACGCAGTTACGGCCGTAGCCCTGCGGCGTAATCTCGCCGGCGGTGGTGCATCCCACCAGCGTCACGCCGCCAAAGTACTGTTCGAGCGCATAACCCAGCGCTTCGAGGTCGTACTCGGCCGAACAGAAAAACAGTACGAAGCCCAGATGGGGATGAATCAGTTGTCGCGCGAGATCCTGGGCTACCGTCTCGGCATCCCGCGAATGGGACATGGCAGTGCGAAGCACCTCGTTCTGCTGATCAAGCACCTCAACACGCTCCGCCGGAGAAACAACTCTTGTCATTCATTCTAGGGCGGCGGCGGCAAGCGGGAATGCTACTTCAGTACCGCTCGGGCGATGCCTAGGTCCTACTGGCACAGCGTGCGTGCGGCAAAAAAAACGGGCAGAGCTTAGCGCCCTGCCCGTCTTCCGACCGTAAAAACCCTTACCAGCTAAGTACGGCGCCCACAGCGAAGGTATTGGTGTCTTCGTTCAGGCCAGCACCGCTGGCCCCGCGAATCTCGTACTGGTTGTACTCGGCCACGAGCTGCAGGTTGGCGTTGATGGTACGGAAGTAGGCGATGCCGCGCGTCTCGTAGTCGGCAGCGGTGCCCAGACCATTGCCGTCGTCTTCGGTCTTGCCGTACGACAGGGCCACGCGGTTCTTGTCCCAGGTGTAGGAACCCTGAAGCATATAGCCATCGCTATCGATCTCGCGCAGCAGCGCTTCACCGGCGTTATTGGTGAAGAAGGGGTTGATGCCCTTGGCCTGGAAGCCGGAAGCGGTCAGGCGCAGACCGCCCATTTTCGCCTGAACGCCGTAGCCGAGGCCCTTGGAGGTCACGCTATCGACCTGATTGCTGGTGTTATCAGAGGTCTGGTAGCCGCCGTTGACCCAGGTGTACAGCTGAGTGCTGCCCAGATCGAACTCGTAGCTCACTTCCGCTTCGTAACGCGGCTGGTCCTGGTAGGCCTTGTTGGCCCCGGCCGAACCATCCGCCACCTGGTTGGTGTCCACCGGATCCATGATACCCACGGCCACTTTCAGGCCATCTGCCAGGTTGTTGTTACGGTAGGTGATCTGCGCGGTCGGAAACGGATAGGGATAACCAGTGCCGATGTTGCCGAAGGACACGCCGGTGCCGTCCACCAGACCCAGGGTATCGCTGACGTGGCCGACGCCGGGCAGCATCTCGTCGAGGAAGATGTTCGAACGGGAGAACAGACCGAAATCCTTACCCACCAGCACCTCACCCCAGGCGCCGCCAACGGTACCGTAGAACTGACGCACATCGATCGCGGTATCGGTACCGTTCTGCTCGCCATCGTTGATGGTGACCCAGAACGAGGCGCGACCGCCGAGCGTCATGTCGCTCATGGTCTTGCCGAAATTGAAGCCGATGTAGTTCGGCAGAAAGCCCATCTTCACCCGCGACTGACGGCGATCGAAGGTGTTGTCGTCGCGGTCGACCTTGCTGTTCACGTAGAAGGCGTTGAAGTAGCCATCGGTGGAAAAAGTCATGTCGTCCTGGTTATACAGGACAATGGCAGCCGCGGCCTGCTGGCTGATCCCCAGGGCTACCGCAACCCCAAGCAACCTGGGCAGAAATCGGGCAGTGGCGGTCTTCTTGTTGTTCATCATGCTCTCCGCTATGAAAGGACGAATCCTGGCGGAGGAATTATTGGAACTAGTGCCCAAGGGCCACAGGCTCCCATGGCTTCGGTTATCCAGTGCTTTGGAACAAGCGAAGCGGCTCGGCAGGACAGACGCAATACCACTACGCCAGCAGGATGTACTCGAAAGTCGTAGGAGCCGGGCCGCAGGGGCTCAACCGAGCGCTGGTCCGCCCGTCGCCAGCACGATCCACCCACCCAGGGCCCCGCGCAGTGATGCAAGGCTGGTCTCCAGGCAATGGGCATCGAGCTTCGCCAGGGCCTCGCGCACGAGAGCCGGATGGCGCTCGTCGAGCCCGGCAAGATGCGCTTGCCAGAGCTGCTCGGCGTAGCCGGTCCGACCCAGGGCAATGGGCTCGAGCTGCGCTGCCAAGGCCGATCCGTTGGCAGCGAGACGGGGCAGGTCCAAGCTTTGCTCGCCAAGCCAGCGACGCACGTGCGCCAGTAATGCCTCGGCATCGCAGTGCGGAGACTGGATGCCGAAGACCAGCCCCGCCTGTCCTGCGACCTGCTGGAAGCCACAGAACACGCCGTACCCCAGTTGCAATTCGCCGCGCATACGCTGGTAGAAGCCTGGCTGAAAGTACTGGCCCAGCACTCGCCACGCCGCTTCGCTGGTTGGCTCTTGATCGGGCACCTGACAAAACAGCAACAGTGCGGCGTCTTCGCCGCGACAGCTCAGTAGATGCCGCTGGAGCCCAGGGGCACCACGGCCACCTCTGGGCAAGACCGCCGGCGCACCCGCCAGTTCGGCAATCGCAGCCGCCAGGCGCCCTGCTGCCTCGGGCGTCGCCCCCAACAACAGGCCATCCCAGCGTAACGCTCCGGTCTCCGCAGCGGGCTGCAGGAAGTCGGGCAGCGCACGCATCAGACGCCGAATAGGCATTTCCTCGCGCACCTGCGGATTGCCTGGGCGTGCGATCTTGGCCAGGGCAAAACCGATCTGCTGCACCAGGCGCGGCAGCAAGGTATCCGGGCCGCTGCAGCGCAGTTCAAAACCATGGGCGCCAGGCCTGGCGTCCAGCGCTAGCCCCGCATCGACTGCGGCGGCAGCCAGTGGGCGGAGAGCCTGTTGCCAGGCCTCCTTGCAGGCATGATCGCTCCAGCGCAGGTACAGGGCGGCCCCGTCATGCGGCCAGGGCCATCTGACCAGTGCAGAAGGCAATGTCCCGCTTGAAGCGGCGCCCGCGGCATGCAGCAGCGGGTTGTGCGCCAGCCGCTCGATTATCAGCAGCTGCTGGGTCGGCGGTACCGTCCAGGGTGCAACTTCGGCAGGAAAGCCACACACCTGAGTTGTCGTACCGGAAGCATTGGGCGAGGCCAGCAGGGCAGACACCTGTTCCGGAGAAAAGCCCTTCAGCAACAGCCTGAGCAGCGCCGCGCCCGCTCCCGGCACCAGTGCTTTGCGGTCGAAGCGCTTCAGCCAGTGATCGGCCAACTGGGAGGGCGAGCAGCCATGGGGTAGGGATTCCGCCGGAAGCAGCTCCGGCATGTGGTCGCTGAGGAATCTCAACCAGTCGATCAGTGCCTGCTGCACGGCGCCCGCATGCTGTTCGCCACGCACCAATGTAAATTCAAGCCCGAGGATCGCCTGGCCTGCATAGCAGTACGGGATGTGCACCCGCAGATCCTCGACCCAACCCGCCTGGACGAGCCGATCAAGCAAGCCGTCCGGCAGGCCGCTGGCGAGTTGTCCGCGCAGAATCTCGACAGCCTCGTCAAAGCCGGCCTCGGCACTTTCGAGCCGCAAGCCAAGCCACAAGCACGTGGAATCACCCGGCAGGCGAAGCTGCCACTGCGATTTCCCCCTCACAGGGAAACCGGGCGGCAGCTCGCGTGGCCGCACGCTCCCCGGCACCAGACGACTGGCAAACCGTTCGGCCATCGCCAGCAATCGGTTCGTTGGCTGAGGACCGGCCAGGGCCAGGCAGAGATGCGGCGCACGGTAGAAATCTGTGTGAAACGCACACAGTGCCTGCTGAAACTCAGCCGACTCGACCGCCAGGGTAGCCCGGTTCCCGGCATGAAAGCCCGAGCAGGGATGCTTTGGCGCCATCATCGTCAATAGAGCGCTCTGACCGAGTTGCACGGCATCCGCCGAGCGCGCCAGGTACTCGGCTTGCAGCACCTCGCGCTCGCCCCGCTGCTCGTCCAGCGCCAGTCGGGGGTGAGCCAACATGTCCATCAGTCGGTCCGCGGCATCCTCGAAAGCGTCGATCGGCACTTCGAAAAAGTAGTGGGTCTGGCGCGCTCCGGTGCTGGCGTTGAGCTGTCCGCCGCAGGCCTGCACGAACGGCATCAGTCGCTCGTGACCGCGATAGACTTCACCACCGAGAAACAGCAGGTGCTCGAGAAAATGGGCCAGTCCCGGCCAATGGGTTGGGGCGTCGTGGCTGCCGGCGTCGACGCGCACCACCAGCGCGGCGCGGGACGCCCCGGGCGACTGGACGGCAAGCAGGGTGCAGCCATTGGCATGCTGGTGAACGAGCGGCTGGGACATGGTCGTCTCTCGCGGACCGAACACCCAGCATCAACGCTAGCCGCGTCATGATCAAGTCCAGACGCGGTCCAGGCTTACCAGTCCGGCATTGACGGTAATGGCTCGCCCAGCCGGGCGGCCACGTAACGGTCGATGAGATAGCGGGCGATGGACCGCCGGCCGGGCAGTGCCGGCAAGCGATCAATGGCGAACCAGCGGGCGTCTTCGATCTCCTCCGGCTGCGGCACGATTTCACCGCCGACATATTCGGCGTGAAAACCAAGCATCAGCGCATGGGGAAACGGCCAGTTCTGGCTTCCCATGTAGCGCAGTTCGGAGACCTGCACCCCCACTTCCTCGAAGACCTCGCGTACGACGCACTGCTCTACCGTTTCGCCGGGCTCGACGAAACCTGCGAGGGTGCTGTACATGCCCGGCGCATGACGCGACGAACGAGCCAGCAGCACCTCGTCGGCACGGGTCACCAGCGTGATCATGCAGGGCGAAAGACGTGGGTAATGCTGAAGATCACAGCGCTCGCAGCGCATGGCCCGTTCCCCCGGCGCCGCAGCCATGGGGCCCCCACAGGAGCCACAGAAGCGGTGCTGGCCGAGCCAGGTGCCTATCTGGGCGCCGTAACAGAGCAGGCGAAACAGATCCGGATCGATGTCATCGCGCATGAACTGTCGAAGGCCAACCCACTCACCCTCCGCCACAGCAGGCAGCTCGGCCAGTTCTGCAAGCTGAATGGGCTCACCGTCGAAATACCCGAGAACCTGACAGGACCTCAAGGGAAGTGCCCGCAACACAGTCGCAGGATGCAGCATATCGTCGCCACGCAGAAAGAACCGCTGCCGTGCAAACACCAGCACACGCCCGCCGGCAACCGGAGCATCTGGCAATGCCGGCTGCCAGCGGCTCATCAGGCAGCCGCCGGCACGCCGAGCGCCCGCACGCTTTCAGTCGCCAGATCAAGTACTTCGGAGCCCGACCCTCCCATTTCCAGCCTGTTGCCACCTTCCAGGTAGTATTCAAGGCTGGTCAGCGCATCGGCCAGGGTTTCGAGCATCTGTTGTGAAGGCACCTGGGTGGTCTCGATCATCTGTTGCTGGATATAGCCGGCGCAGGCGTTGATGAGACTCGCCATGCGCTCCTGTCCGAGGAACCACAACCCGCCGCGTACCGCCTGCAGGGTGAAAGGCACGTTGGCGAGATGCAACTTGTCGCCGTTGGACTCTATATAGGCGGTGATGGCCCGTTTCGCCAGCGCCAGGCCCGCCGCAGCCTCGTCCAGCACCACGATACGAGCCTCGTTGAGCTGGTGCTGCGCAAAGGTCATCTCCGGCGACTCCGCCCGCTCGGACGGCAGCTTCATGCGGCGGCGGTCATTGCTGGCGAGCGAAGGCACCACCCCTTCGACGTACAGCACCACATCGGCGAGCTTCTGCAGCTCAGCCAGGGCCGGCTTGCTCTGCTCGCTCCAGCTGGACACCACGCTGAGCTGGCCGTGCAAGGCATTGGCCGCCGACGGCAAGCCAACCATGCCCAGGGTCTTGGCCAGCTTGCCAAGCAAGCTGTGCAGATTGTACAGGGCCTTTTCCTCCGCAGCGCCGCGCTCGATGAGGTCGAGCAGATCCTTGATTCCTGCCAGCTCCTCCTGGATCGCAGTCGACAACGACCTCATGACTGCCTGCCCAGGCCCGGCGAGCCGCTGGGACTCCTCCTCGAGCAGGTGATCGGTAAAGGGCAGCGAACTCAGCGAGAAAGTATCGCGTACCTCACTGGCCAAGGGCCCGCGGCTGTCAGCCAGCGCGATGAAGTAGAGAAGCTCCTTGAGCATGGCCCGGGGTGCCTGATACTCAGCGCTGGTGAACATCAACCTGAGTTCACGATCGAGCCGTGCATACAGCTGCTTGCGTGACGGCCGGAGCAGGAGCTGGCCGTCAGCATGGGCCTCCAGAGCCGCTGCGCCAATCCAGCAGAGGCGCCCGCCGGCAGTGTTGGCGTAGAGCGCATCGAGCCGTGACAGTGCCCGGCTCATGAACTTCAGGCTTGCCGGCACCCGTTGCCCGCGAAGCAGGCCCAGCAGACCAGCCTGGTACATGTGGCGCAGCCGCCGACTTTCCGCTTCGAGTGACTCGACCGAAGCGGCCGCGGTCGTCGGGCGAGGCAGATCCAGACGCACACTGAAGAAGAAACTCTCCGCAAGCGGCGCCTGATCGGAGACCTTGCGCAGCCCGTTGATGCCGGAAAGCAGCAGCTCGGGAATTTCCTGCCGACTGGCATCCACGCTTTCGAGGTAATGACGGAGGATATATAGCGCGTTGTTCAACGCGCTCAATTGAGCGTCGCGGTCCTCGCCCGCCGCCACCGGGATGTCGGTCGCCAGCGTGAGCATTTCCTGCGCCAGCAACTCGGCCCCAACCAGCTCGATGAGATTGAGCGTGCCACGCACCTGATGGAAGGATTCGACCGCCTGCTGCAGCAGGCTTCCGTTGTTACGGTCGACGATGAAATGTTCGAGGCTCTGTTCGGCCTCGGCGATGGTGGCGAACAATTCGTCGCGCACCAGACTCAGCGAATTGGCTCCGGTGACCATGCCTAACGCGCCTTCCGCGCTACGTTGAATTGCTGCATCAGTCGGCGAATTCCGATTTCAGTTGGCTTTAGAGTGCGACGTTTCGTGTCCATGCAGCGCGGGCGGCCGAATAGCGGAATCGAAACGACCGCCTATGGATGTCCTCTCCAGGCATTTTCCCAGCCTGTCTTCGGCCGGTGGGCCGCTGCCGGCTGTGCAGCAAATATAACAAGCAGCGACGGAAAGTCGATCCGATAGCTGTGAAGCAGCCCACGGGATCGAAGGATATCCAAGGCGACTGGTCCTGAAACCGGCTTCGAGCGGGAAGCCAAGCGCTCACTCAAAGGATAGGCGGGGTCAGGAACTCTCTAGCTGCAGCCAGAGCGGCGTGGCCCCAGCCGACTTCTCGATGGCCGCCAGACGCGCCGCGTGGGCGGCCAGTTCTTCGTCAGTGGCACGAATGACCCTGGCGTGGACTCGCCCGGACGGCAGCCGGCGGATCGGACTTGGCAGCGTCCGCCCGGTGCCACCGGCCTCGGTGCCTTCCCCCGCCAGCGACAGGTTGGTCTGCCCACCGGTCATCGCCAGGAAGACGTCGGCAAGAATCTCCGCGTCAAGCAGAGCGCCGTGGAGGTCGCGACCGGAATTATCGACGCCATAACGCTTGCACAGCGCATCCAGACTGTTTCGCTGGCCAGGATGCCGCTCGCGCGCCATCAGCAGGGTATCGAGGATACTGCAGTGCTCGGACAGCTCACTGCGGCCACGCTGGCCGATGAGGCCGAATTCATTGTTCAGAAAGCCGATATCGAACGCCGCGTTATGGATGATCAGCTGAGCATCCTTGATGAACTCGTAAAACTCATCGGCCACGTCGGCAAACCGCGGCTTGTCCTGCAGAAATTCGTTGGTGATGCCGTGGACCGCGATGGCGCCTTCGTCCACCTCGCGGTCCGGCTGCAGATAGACATGGAAGTGTCGCCCGGTCAGGCGACGTCCCTGCAATTCGACACAACCAATCTCGATGACACGGTGGCCGTCACCGACCGGCATGCCCGTGGTTTCGGTATCCAGTACTACACTGCGCATTGCTTTGCTTACCCCATGACGGCGACCCCTTCGATCGCCAGGCTGACCTGATCAGATGGCCGGTTCACGCTTGGCCTGGACAATGCCCCGGTTGGCCAGCAGGTCGGCACGTTCATTCCCCGGGTGCCCGTTGTGCCCGCGAACCCACTCCCAGCTCACTGCATGCCGCTGGACCTGCTCGTCGAGCTGGCGCCAGAGATCGGCATTCTTCACCGGCTGGCGCGCCGCCGTCATCCAGCCGCGCTTTCGCCAGTTCTTCATCCATTCGGTGATGCCTTTCATGACGTACTGGGAATCGGTGACCAGGCGCACCTGGCACGGACGCTTCAACGCCTCCAGCGCACGGATGGCCGCGGTCAGCTCCATGCGGTTGTTGGTGGTGTCCGCCTCGCCCCCCCAGAGCTCCTTTTCCTGGCCCTTGCAGACCAGCAAGGCGCCCCAGCCGCCGGGCCCTGGATTGCCCTTGCAAGCGCCGTCGGTGTAGATCTCTACTTGCTCGCTTTCGCTCATGCTGCCCTGTTCACTTGTTCTCGGCGTCCCGTCGGCTGACCTTCGCGACCGGCATGGGGATCAGCTTGCCCATACGCTCGCGACGAGGCTTGCGCAATGGCCGCAGGCCGACCATCAGTTTGCGCGCCACCAGCACATAGAAGCCACCGGAGGGCAATTGCAGCCGCTGCCCGACGCCTTCCATCCGTGCCAGACGCTCCTGCCAGCGCGGCGAAGAAAGCGGCGGACAATAACACCCGTATCGGCGTTTCTCCATAGCGAAACCCAGCAGGTTGAGCCAGTCGCCTACCCGCGACGGACGAATGCAGGCAGCGTCCCGCAGCGTGGTCCGGGAGAACGCACTGCGCACTCCCCAGAGACTCCAGGGATTGATCCCGACGATGACCAGATGACCGCCCGGGCGGACACTGCGGGCCGCCTCGCGCAACAGCGCATGGGGAGAAAGACTGAAGTCCAGCGCATGCTGCAAGACAATGGCGTCGGCCGCATGCTCGGAGAGCGGCCAGGCCTGTTCTTCACAGTGGATATCCATCCCAGCCAGCGGGGGGCCGAGACGGACGCAGCGGCCCAGTTGCTTCGGCTCGATGGGCGAGTCGACAAAAGGCGCGTAGTGCACCAGGAAACTGCCGAAGCAGCGGCCAAGCTCCTGATCGATGACTACCCGCTCCTTGGCGAGCAATTGCTGGCCGAGCGGCGTCTGGAACCAGAGGCTTGCCTCTTGCACCAGATCCATCCAGCGTTCGTCGGATCTTTCGACGGACATGACTTTCACTCCTTGCCGCCTCGCTCGACGCTGGCGGTCCAGTAATCGTCTAAGCTGTAGCATGCATCTTTATGTTCCACTTGGCGACCCGACGACATGCTTAGAATCGAGCCCCTCCGCGCGTTCTCCGACAACTACATCTGGCTGATCCAGGACGAAGGCTCCCGCCAGTGTGCGGCAGTCGACCCCGGGGATGCCGCTCCAGTCATGGCCTGGCTGGAAGCACACCACGAATGGACCCTCAGCGATATTCTGATCACACATCATCATGCCGATCACGTGGGCGGCGTCCCCCTACTCAAGGCCGCAACCGGCGCACGGGTCGCGGGCCCGGCGGGGGAAGAGATCCCCGAGCGCGATCTGGCGCTAAGCGACGGGCAGACGCTGAGCGTACTGGGCCGCTCGTTGCAGGCCATTGAAGTGCCGGGCCACACCGCTGGTCATATCGCCTACTTCTGCGGCGAGGAACACCCCTGGCTACTCAGTGGCGACACATTGTTCGCCGCCGGTTGCGGCCGGCTGTTCGAAGGCACCGCCGCGCAGATGCATCGCTCCCTGCAGCGCCTTGCCGCCCTTCCTGCCGAAACCCTCGTCTACTGCACTCACGAATATACCCAGAGCAACCTGCGCTTTGCCCAGGCAGTGGAGCCTGGCAATCCCGAGATCGCCGCCCGCTGCCGTCAGGTCGACGAACTGCGCGCCGATGATCAGGTCACCCTGCCCTCTCATCTGGCGCTCGAATTTCGCACCAACCCCTTCCTGCGGGTGGACCAGCCAGACGTACGCGCCGCCGCGGCCGCGCAAGGCCTGCTGGCCGATCAGAGCTCCCCCGAGGCGGTTTTTGCCGCGATTCGCGCCTGGAAGGACCGCTTCCAGTAACGCGACGTGGGTTACAAAACGAACCCCTGCGCTTGACCCTCATGGAGAGGCGTTCCTAGAATCGCCCCCATTTTCAGCTAAGGGGAACACTGCCAATGCCGCCGGCCCCTCGAGATTGCTCCTTTCCAGCCACTATTACGCTGGGCAGGGGTCTCGCTCTTTCGCTCTGCATCATCCTGGCGGGATGCCAGAGCAACGCCAGCCTTGACGTCGAACGGACGACGCCACGCCTCGAGCTCAAGCCCCGCTTCGAACCCGATATCAGCTGGATCACCGAAACACCCGCAGCGCTCGTTCACCAGGATATCTGGGATCGCATACGGGCCGGCTTCCTGCTCGAAGACCTCGTTGACAGTCATCCGCGTATCGAGCAACAGCGCTTGCTGTTGGCCAGCCAGGCCAAATCCGTCGAGATATCCAGCGAGCGTAGCGGTCCTTATATCCACTACATCGTCGAGCGGCTCGAAGAGCGCGACATGCCTCTCGAGCTGGCGCTGCTGCCCGTCATCGAAAGCAGCTATGACCCCTTCGCCTACTCACGGGCGCACGCGGTCGGGCTCTGGCAGTTCATTCCCTCTACCGGCCTACACTTCAACCTGCGCCAGACCAGCTGGTACGATGGCCGTCGTGATATCACCGCCTCCACCGATGCGGCATTGCGTTACCTGGATTACCTGCAGGGCCTGTTCAACGGCGACTGGCTGTTGGCCCTGGCCGCCTACAACGCAGGCGAAGGCACTGTCAGCCGCGCCATCGAGCGCAACCAGCGGCTCGGCTTGCCGACCGACTACTGGAATCTCTCGCTGCCACAGGAAACCCGCAATTACGTACCCAAGCTGCTGGCGCTGTCGCAACTGGTCAAGACCCCTGAGCTCTACGACATCGACCTCAGCCCAGTGGCCGACGAGCCTTACTTCGAGGTGGTCTCGGTCAAACAGCGGCTGGACCTGGCCCGCGTGGCGAAGCTGGCCGACCTCGACGAGGACGAGCTCTATCGTCTGAATCCCGCGTTTACCCGGCGCATCACCCTCGACGGCCCCAAGCATTTGCTCGTCCCTGCGGAAAAGGCTGAGCTACTGAGCGCAGGCCTTGCCGGCATGACGGATCAGGATCTGGTCGACTGGCAACAGTACAGGGTGCGCCCCGGCGACACGCTCGGCGCCATCGCCAGCCGGCATCAGCTGAGCGTCCAGGGCATCAAGGACCTCAACCGGCTT
The DNA here is from genome assembly GCF_042648805.1 of Stutzerimonas tarimensis. Lineage (NCBI taxonomy): Bacteria > Pseudomonadati > Pseudomonadota > Gammaproteobacteria > Pseudomonadales > Pseudomonadaceae > Stutzerimonas > Stutzerimonas tarimensis. Next base: position 157,010 of record NZ_JBHRXZ010000016.1, read on the forward strand.
CGCTCGAACCAGTTGAAGATCGGCCAGATGCTGACCCTGCCGATTACTGACGCGGTCGAACCGCAGCAGCAGCTGCGACAGGCGGTCGCACGCACTTCTGCGGTGCCGCAGAGCTACCGAGTCAAGCGCGGCGACAGCCTCTGGGATATTGCCCGCGCCAACAAGGTCGCCGTGCAGGACCTGCAGCGCTGGAACAACCTGTCCGGCAGCAGCCTGCGGGTTGGCCAGAGGCTGCTGGTGCAGGGACCAGCCTCCAGCCAGGCGCAGTCGAGCAAGAACCGCGACGCGGCCACCTTCTACAGGGTAAAAAAGGGCGACTCGCTGTATCTGATTGCCAAACGTTTCGGTGTCCAGCTCACCGCGCTGCAGCAGTGGAACCCGGACAACAAGGCGCTTCGGCCCGGCCAGACACTGACGCTCTACCTGCCCCGCTGACACCGGGCCTGCCGCTCCGTCGGGGTTGGACTTTTGCCATCCCAGACAAGCTGTTACTGTAGCGGGCCAGACCGAAAGCCCGTCACGTCGGGCCTGTGCGCAGGCGCGGTACGCCCGAACAAGGAAGCAGGAGGCGCCGGCCCCCACTTCGATGCAGGCCAGCCAAGCGCGGTCGTTTTCAGCCAGCCTGTAGACCTTATCTCCGCCTGATGCGACTTTTCCTACTGCTGTTCATCCTTGGTTTCGGCCTGCCCGCCCAGGCTTCCCTTACGGAAAGTCACGGCTTCGTTCAGTTCGGCGCGCTGAAATACCCGGCCAACTTCAGCCACTTCGACTGGGTGGACCCGGACGCTCCCAAGGGCGGAACTGTGCGGCTTATGTCTCTTGGTACCTTCGACACGCTCAACCCCTACACCTTCAAAGGCACCAACCCCGCTTCGAACGGCGACTTCCTGCAGCACGGGATCAATGAATTCAACGAGCCGCTGATGGTGGGTACAGGGGTTTACGATCCTTCCGGAGACGAGGCCACCTCAAGCTACGGACTGATCGCCCGAAGTGTCGAATATGCCGACAATCTCAGTTGGGTCGTATTCAACCTGCGTGAAGAAGCGCGCTTTCATGATGGCGAGCCGATCACGGCCTACGATGTAGCCTTTTCCTATCGCTTGCTCACGTCCAAGGGCCATCCCAATTTCCGCATGAATCTGCAGGGTGTCGAGCGGGTCGACATTCTCAACAGGCACCGGATCCGCTTCGTCTTCGATCATCCTGATGATGCGCTACTGATCATGCGCCTCGGTGAAATGCCGGTACTGCCTCAGCACTACTGGAAGGATCGGGATTTCGAGGCGACGACGTTCGAGCCGCCGCTAGGCAGTGGTCCCTACCGCATCACCGAAGTGCAGCCAGGCCGACGCCTGGTCTTCGAGCGGGTAAAGAACTGGTGGGGCGCCGACCTGCCCGTCAACCGCGGCAAGTACAATTATGATCGGGTCGAGGTCGAGTTCTACCGCGATGCGCTGGTGGCCTTCGAGGCGTTCAAGGCGGGAGAATTCGATTTCTTCATCGAACGGCAGGCAAAGAACTGGGCCAACGGTTACAACTTCCCGGCCGCTCGCCGTGGCGAGGTGATCCGTGCGGAAATTCCCCATGAGATTCCAACGCCCATCCAGGCCCTGTTCATCAACAGCCGTCGCCCCGCCTTCAGCGATGCCCGCGTCCGCAAGGCCTTGGGCATGATGTTCGATTTCGAATGGACCAACCGGGCGCTGTTCTACGATGCCTACGAGCGTACCCAGAGCTATTACCCGAACAGCCAGTTCAGCGCGACCGGCAAGCCCGAAGGCGCCGAATGGCTCCTGTTATCGCCGCACCGGGACAAGCTTCCTGCGCAGCTGTTTACCGAGCCTTTCAGGCTCCCACGCTCCGGGGGCCAGGGCATCCCGCGGGACACTCTGCGCCAGGCACTCGGTCTGCTCGACGAGGCAGGCTGGACGCTGTCCGAGCGCGGGCTGCACGACAGGCGCGGCCAGCCGCTGCGTATCGAAATTCTGCTGGTCAATCCGCGCCTCGAGCGCATTTTCCAGCCCTACGTGGAAAACCTCGCGCGCATCGGGATCCAGGCTCACTTGCGTACGGTGGACCGCGCGCAGTACAAACAGCGGCTGGACAACTACGATTTCGACATGATGCTCACCTCGCTGTCCCAGAGCCTCAGCCCGGGCAACGAGCAGTTACTGTATTTCCACTCCAACCAGGTCGACGTCAAGGGCGGGCGCAACTATGCCGGCATCGCCCACCCGGTCGTGGACGACCTGCTGGAAACGCTCCGAAGAGCAACCACCCGCGAAGAACAGATCGCCACCACGCGGGCCATCGATCGCGTGCTGCTGTGGAATCACTACACGATTCCCAACTGGTACATCGGCTACCATCGCCTGGCCTATCGCGATCGCTTCAACCATGTGACGACGCCGCCTTACACCTTGGGTTTGCGAGCCTGGTGGCTGAGAAGTCAGGAGAAGGCCCAATGATGATCAATGTTCGTCATCCGCTGTTGCGCATTGCGCTGCTTGCACTCGGCTGCCTGGCCGGCGCCGCCCTCGCGTCGCCAAGGCATGCGCTCACCCTGTATGGCGAGCCGCCAAAATACCCAGCTGGATTTTCACACTTCGATTATGCGAACCCGGATGCTCCCGTGGGCGGCACTCTGCGTCAGGCGGGTTTCGGCAGCTTCGACAGCCTCAACCCCTTCATCAGCAAAGGTGTTGCCGCAGATGACATCGGGCTGATCTACGACACCCTCGCCAAGGGCAGCCTCGACGAGCCGTTCAGCGTCTACGGCCTGCTGGCGGAGAAGATCGAGCCTGCGGCCGACAACAGCTGGGTGCGTTTTCACCTGAATCCGGCGGCGCGCTTTCACGACGGCGAGCCGGTGACGGCCGAGGATGTGGTATTTACCTTCAATACCCTGATCACCCAGGGCGCGCCGCAATACCGAGCCTACTACGCGGATGTCGAGCGGGTCGAAGCCGAATCCGAGCGGCGGGTACGCTTCATCTTCAAGCACAACCGCAATCGCGAGCTTCCACTGATTCTTGGCCAGCTACCAGTCCTCCCCAAGCACTGGTGGGAAGAGCGTGACTTCAACTCCGGCAACCTCGAACCTCCCCTGGGTAGCGGCCCCTATCGCGTCGAACGCGTCCAGGCTGGGCGATCCATCCGTTACACACGGGTCGAGGACTACTGGGGCAAGGATCTGCCGGTTAATCGTGGCTTCAACAATTTCCAGCACCTGGTGATCGACTACTACCGCGACAACAGCGTAGCCCTGCAGGCGTTCAAGGCGGGCCAGTTCGACTTCTGGCTCGAAAACAGTGCCAAGAACTGGGCCACGGCCTACGACATCGAAGCGGTGTTCGATGGACGCATCATCAAGGAAGAGATCGAAAACCACAGCCCCACCGGCATGCAGGGGTTCATCATGAACCTACGCCGACCATTGCTTCAGGATCGCCGGGTACGCGAGGCGCTGGGTTTGCTGTTCGACTACGAATGGACCAACCGCCAGCTGTTCAACAGTGCCTATACCCGGACCCGCAGCTATTTCGACAACTCCGAGCTCGCATCCACCGGCCTGCCGGAGGGCGAGGAGTTGAGAATCCTCGAGCCGCTGCGTGGGCAGATTCCTGAAGAAGTGTTCGAGCAGGAATTCAATCCGCCAAAGACCGATGGCAGCGGCATCATCAGGGAACAACAGCGCAAGGCCTACCGCTTGCTGACCGAGGCCGGCTGGCGAGTCGAGAACGATCGCATGGTCGACACCCAGGGTCGCCCGGTCCGGTTGGAGTTTCTGCTGGCGCAGACCGAGTTCGAGCGGGTGCTGTTGCCCTACAAGCGCAACCTTGCCGATCTGGGCATCGAGCTCGAGATCCGCCGGGTGGACGTCTCCCAATACATCAACCGGCTGCGCTCGCGTGATTTCGACATGATCGTCAGCGGTTTCGGTCAATCCAACTCACCGGGCAATGAGCAGCGCGAGTTTTGGCATTCCAGCAGTGCCGATAACCCGGGTAGCCGCAACTTCATCGGTCTGGCCGACCCGGCCATCGACACACTGGTCGAGCAACTGATCGGTGCCGACTCGCGCAAGGAGCTGGTCAACCACACCCGCGCGCTGGACCGGGTACTGCTCTGGGGCCATTACGTGGTGCCCAACTGGCATATCAGGACCTGGCGGGTCGCCTACTGGCATCACCTAGAGCATCCGGAGAGCACACCTGAAACCGACATCGGCCTGATGACCTGGTGGAAACGCCCAGCAGTACCGGTGCAGGCAGTCGACCCCGAACAGGCAGTCGATCCCATGGAAGCCGAAGGCGTGGAGCGGTAACTATGCTGGCATACATCCTGCGGCGCCTGCTGCTGATCGTTCCGACACTCTTCGGCATCCTGGTGATCAACTTCATCATCATCCAGGCCGCCCCGGGCGGGCCGGTGGAACAGGCCATCGCCCAACTGGAGGGATTCGAGGGGGCCACCAGCCGGATCGCTGGTGGCGGTTCCGAAGTAGCCACGGCAGGCACCAACTACCGCGGTGCCCAGGGTCTCGACCCGGCGCTCATCGCCGAGATCGAGCGCCAGTACGGCTTCGACAAGCCCGCCCACGAGCGCTTCTGGATCATGCTCAGCAACTACGCCAGGCTCGATTTCGGGGAGAGTTTCTTTCGAGACGCGAGGGTCACTGACCTGATCCTCGAGAAGATGCCCGTATCCATCTCCCTGGGACTCTGGAGTACGCTGATCATGTACCTGGTGTCGATCCCCCTGGGCATCGCCAAGGCCACACGCCATGGCAGCCCGTTCGATGTCTGGACCAGCTCGGTGATCATCGTCGGCTACGCGATCCCGGCGTTTCTGTTCGCCATCCTGCTGATCGTGCTGTTCGCCGGCGGCAGCTACTGGAACTGGTTTCCGCTACGCGGACTGACCTCGAACAACTTCGACGAACTGACCCTGCTGGGCAAGCTGCTGGACTACTTCTGGCACCTGGCGTTGCCGGTCACCGCACTGGTGATCGGCAATTTCGCCACCCTGACGCTGCTCACCAAGAACAGCTTTCTCGACGAGATCAACAAGCAATACGTGACCACCGCGCGAGCCAAGGGCCTCAGCCGGCATCGGGTGCTCTATGGACATGTGTTCCGCAACGCCATGCTGATCATCATTGCCGGCTTTCCAGCCGCGTTCATCGGCATGTTCTTTACCGGCTCGCTGCTGATCGAGGTGATCTTCTCCCTGGATGGCCTTGGCCTGCTGAGCTTCGAGGCGGCGATAAACCGGGACTACCCGGTGGTCTTCGGCACCCTGTTCCTGTTCACACTGCTGGGGCTTGTGGTCAAGCTCATCGGGGACCTCACCTACACCCTTGTCGACCCCCGTATCGACTTCGAAAGCAGGGAGAGCTGAACGGATGCCGATGTCTCCGATCAATCAGCGGCGGCTGGCCCTGTTCAAGGCGAACAAGCGAGGCTACTGGTCGCTGTGGATTTTTCTCGTGCTGTTCGTGCTGAGCCTGGGCGCCGAAATCATCGCCAACGACAAACCCATCGTCGTGCGTTACGACGGCGAATGGTTCTTTCCTGTCTTCAAACGCTACCCGGAAACCGTGTTTGGCGGTGAGTTTCCGCTCCAGGCCAACTACAAGAGCCCCTATATCCAGGAACTGATTACCGAGCGCGACGGCTGGATGCTCTGGCCGCCGATTCCCTTCAGCTATTCGAGCATCAACTACGATCTCCAGGTCCCGGCACCCGCACCGCCTTCGATGGCCAACCTGCTGGGCACTGACGACCAGGGTCGGGACGTGCTGGCGCGGGTAATCTACGGCTTTCGCATCTCGGTGCTGTTTGCCCTGACGCTCACTCTTATCAGCTCGGTCATCGGAATCGCGGCCGGCGCGCTGCAAGGCTTCTACGGGGGCTGGGTTGACCTGGTCGGCCAGCGGCTGCTGGAGATCTGGTCCGGGCTGCCGGTTCTCTACCTGCTGATCATCCTGGCGAGCTTCGTGCAGCCCAACTTCTGGTGGCTGCTGGGCATCATGCTGCTGTTCTCCTGGATGTCGCTGGTGGATGTGGTCCGCGCCGAGTTTCTCCGCGGTCGCAATCTGGAATATGTGCGGGCCGCTCGCGCCCTGGGCATGCAGAACGGCGCAATCATGTTTCGCCACATCCTCCCCAACGCCATGGTCTCCACCCTCACCTTCCTGCCGTTCATCCTGACCGGCGCCATCGGCACCCTGACCGCGCTGGACTTCCTCGGTTTCGGCCTGCCACCAGGATCACCCTCGCTCGGCGAACTGGTGGCCCAGGGCAAGGCCAACCTGCAGGCGCCCTGGCTGGGTATCTCAGCCTTTGCCGTCCTGGCCTTGATGCTGACGCTGCTGGTATTTGTCGGCGAGGCGACTCGCGATGCCTTCGACCCAAGGAAATAAGATGACCGAGACCCTGATCGAAGTGCGCAATCTCGACGTCGAATTCATCAGCGGCGATCGTGTCCAGCGTGTGGTGGAGGGTGTCAGCTTCGATATCCGCAAAGGCGAAACCCTGGCCATCGTCGGCGAAAGCGGCTCCGGAAAATCGGTAAGCGCACACTCCATCCTGCGCCTCCTGCCCTACCCGCTGGCGCGCCACCCCGGCGGCGAAATCCTTTATCAGGGCAAGGACCTGCTCCAGTCGGACGAAAAGCACATGCGCACGCTGCGCGGCAACCGGATCGCCATGGTTTTCCAGGAACCCATGACCTCCCTCAACCCGCTCCACAGCATCGGGCGACAGATCACCGAAGTGCTGTCGCTGCACAAGGGTATGCGCGGCAAGGCTGCGGAGGAGCGCACGCTCGAACTGCTTGAACTCGTCGGCATACCGGAACCACGCAAGCGCCTTCGCGCCTATCCTCACGAGCTGTCTGGCGGCCAGCGCCAGCGGGTGATGATCGCCATGGCCCTGGCCAACGAACCCGAGCTCCTGATCGCGGACGAGCCGACCACCGCCCTGGACGTCACCGTGCAGTTGAAAATCCTGGAATTGCTCAAGGATCTTCAGGCACGCCTGGGCATGGCCCTGCTCCTCATCAGCCACGACCTGAATCTTGTGCGGCGAATTGCGCACCGCGTCTGCGTCATGCAACAGGGCCGCGTCGTGGAACTTGCCGACAGCGAGCAATTGTTCCAGGCGCCTGAACATCCCTACACCCGGGAGCTGCTGGCCGCCGAACCCAGCGGTGGACCGGTGCCAGCCGCAGCTGCCGAGCCGATGCTGGAGGTGAAGGATCTGCGGGTCTGGTTTCCCATCAAGAAAGGGCTTCTGCGACGTACCCTCGACCACGTCAAGGCGGTCGACGGCCTCAGCTTCAGCTTGCCCAAGGGCCAGACCCTTGGGATCGTCGGTGAAAGTGGCTCCGGCAAGTCCACCCTGGGGCTGGCGATCCTCCGTCTGATCGGCAGCCAGGGCGACATCCGCTTCCAGGGCAAGCCCCTGCAAGGGCTGTCGCAAGCACAGGTCCGGCCGTTCCGCCGGCAGATGCAGGTGGTGTTCCAGGATCCATTCGGCAGCCTCAGCCCGCGCATGTCGGTCTCGGAAATCATCGGCGAGGGCATGCGCATCCACAGGCTGGGTACGGCGGCCGAACAGGAACAGGCTATCATCGACGCCCTGGGGGAAGTGGGATTGGACCCGGATACCCGGCACCGCTACCCCCACGAGTTTTCGGGTGGCCAGCGGCAGCGGATCGCCATCGCGCGAGCGCTGGTGCTCAAGCCGGACCTGATCCTGCTGGACGAGCCGACCTCCGCACTGGACCGTACCGTACAGCGTCAGGTGGTCGAACTCTTGCGCAACCTGCAGGCGAAACACAACCTGACGTACCTGTTCATCAGCCACGATCTGGCCGTGGTCAAGGCGCTCAGCCACCAGTTGATGGTGGTACGCCATGGTCAGGTCGTGGAGCATGGCGCGGCGGATACCATCTTTGCAGCGCCCCAGCATCCGTATACACAGCAATTGCTCGAGTCCGCCTTTCTGGCCCCGGCAATTGCAGCACAACCAGAAGAGGGAAAGACACATGGGTTTTCTTAGCGGTAAGCGGGCATTGATCGTTGGTGTTGCCAGCAAACTGTCCATTGCCTCCGGTATTGCCGCAGCCATGCACCGTGAAGGCGCGGAGCTGGCTTTCACCTACCAGAACGAAAAGTTGAAGAATCGCGTCGAGGAGTTTGCCAGCGGCTGGGGCTCGGGCCCGGAATTGTGCTTTCCATGTGACGTGGCCAATGACGAGGACATCGCCAAGGTATTCGAAGCGTTGAGCCAGAAGTGGGACGGCCTGGACATCATCGTGCACTCGGTCGGTTTCGCACCCGGTGATCAGCTCAACGGAGACTTCACCGACGTCACGACCCGCGAGGGCTTCCGTATCGCCCACGACATCAGCGCCTACAGCTTCGTGGCCCTGGCCAAGGCCGGCCGGCCGATGATGAACGGGCGCAACGGCAGCCTTCTGACCCTGTCCTACCTCGGCGCCGAGCGCACCATGCCCAACTACAACGTGATGGGCATGGCCAAGGCCAGCCTGGAGGCGGGCGTTCGCTACCTGGCCGGCAGCCTGGGTCCGGAAGGTACACGGGTCAACGCCATTTCGGCCGGTCCGATCCGCACCCTTGCCGCCTCCGGTATCGCCAGCTTCCGCAAGATGCTTGCCGCCAACGAGCGCCAGACGCCTCTGCGCCGCAACGTGACCATCGACGAAGTGGGTAATGCTGGCGCGTTTCTCTGCTCGGACCTGGCGTCCGGCATCAGCGGCGAAATCCTGTACGTGGATGGCGGGTTCAACACCACCGCCATGGGCTCGCTGGAAGAATAAGCCGCCGCCAGACATGAAAAAACCCGCATCGCTGCGGGTTTTTTGTACGCGGAGAATCAGTTGCGCTCGATTTTGGCGTTCGAGCGCAGCTCGTTCATGAACGCCGCAAAATCCTGCTGCCCCGCTCGCGACGCCAGGAAGCGACGATAGTCGGGTCGCTGTTCGTCATCCAGCACGGATGGCTGGTCATTGACGCCAAGCAATCTGACGACCGCGTAGCTACCATCACCGAGCACCAGGCCGCCATGGCTCGGCGAACCCGCCTGAGCAGGACGCGGCATGCGGAACACCTGCTGCAGCACCGCAGGGTCGATGCCATCCTGGTTACGGCTGGCGGCTTCTAGCCGCTGCCAGGGACGATCCAGCGCCGCGCCTTCACGCAGTTGCGCCAGCACTGCTTCGCCTTCGCTGCGTGCCTGCTCGGTCGCCTTGGAACGCCGCAACTGTGCCTCGATCCGCTCTGCTACCTCTTCCAATGGCAGCACCTGGGGGCGCTGGTGTTCCCGCACGCGAAGGATCACTGCGGTTTCGGTATCGAGCTCGATCAGTTCGCTATTGGCCCCTTCAATCAGCACCAGTTCGCTAAACGCCGCCTGTACGAACTGACGGTTTGCAGCCAGACCCTCGCCTCCCTCGCGACTGAACGGACCCGCGGTCAGCACCTCAAGCCCCATCTCTTCAGCCGGCTGCTCCAGGTCGGCAGATTCGTAAGCGGCGCCTTCCAGGCGCTTGCTCGCCTCGACGAAACGCTGCTCGACCTGCTCGGCACGAATCTGCCTTTCGAGTTCCAGCCGTACCGTCTCGAGTGCCGGGATTTCCGGCGCCTGGACTCCCAGCAGCTGGATCAGGTGCCAGCCGAACTCGGTCCGCACAGGCTCTGACACTTCCTCTTCGCTCAGGGCATAGAGGGCATCTTCGAACTCCTGGTCATAGACACCAGGCCCTGCATAGCCGAGGTCACCACCTTCATCCGCCGACCCGGCATCCTGCGACAGCTCACGCGCGAGTTCGGCAAAGTCCTCGCCCTGCTCCAGTCGCTGGCGAATGGCTTCAACCTGCGCACGCGCATCAGCGTCACTGACATCGCCATCGGTCTCGACAAGAATATGCGCGGCGCGACGCTGTTCGGCCAGATTGGCGATCTGCCGGCGATATAGCGCTTCGACCTGGGCTTCGTCCACTTCTACCTGATCGAAGAAGTCATTCTTGCGCAGCGCAACATATTCGACCAGCACCTGCTCAGGGCTGCGGAAGCGTTCCTGATTGGCCTCGTAGTACTGCTGTATCTCCTCTTCGTTCACCTCGACAGTTGCCGGGTCCGCCTGCACCATCAGCATTTCGAAGTCGCGCGTCTGTGCCTCCAGGCGGACAAAGGCTTCGATCTGCTGATCAGTGACGAATCCTGACCCTGCAATACCAGCCCTGAGCTGACCGATCAGCATCTCCTGCTCAAGCAGTTCACGGAACTGCATGCGGCTGTAACCGAGACGCTGAATGACCTGATCGAAGCGATTGGCGTCGAAACGGCCATTAACCTGGAATTCCGGCGTCTGCAGAATGATCTGGTCCAGGGCGCCCTGGGAATAGGCGAACCGGGCATCGCGCGTGGCCTGCAACAGCAGGGTGCGATCGATCAGGCCAGTAAGCGCCGACTCACGCAGCAGGTTCTCGTTCAGCATACCGGGATCGAAGTCTCCGCCGAGCTGCTGGAGCAACTGATTGCGCTGCATGCTGACAGCCTGCTCGAGGTCCCGCTGGGTAATGGGCTCGCCGTTGACCTCTGCCACGTCCCGGCCACTGCCAGAAGGCCCGAAGATGGCCTCGACGCCAGTGAATGCGAGAAGCACAACGATGATCCCGATGATCGTCTTGGCTATCCAGCCTTGCGAATTGTCCCTGATGTTTTGGAGCATGAGTCCCCCTGGACACTGCGGCAGGCGATTCTGCGGCAGCGCATTATCCAGATAAAAGAAAGGCGCATCCAGGGATGCGCCTTTCTAGAATGTTTCAATATCCGGGTGATTCCGAATACAGCGACGCTCAGTTCACGGCGTCTTTCAGCGCCTTGCCTGCTTTGAAGCCGGGGATCTTGGCTGCTTCGATGTTGATCGGGTTGCCGGTTTGCGGGTTGCGACCGGTCCGGGCAGCACGCTCCTTGACCGCAAAAGTACCGAAACCAACCAGTACTACCGAATCACCGGTTTTCAGCGCATCGGTGACGGATTCGATCATCGCGTCAAGCGCACGGCCCGCAATGGCCTTCGGGATATCAGCAGATGCGGCGATGGCGTCGATCAGTTCCGATTTGTTCACTCTAGAATCCCCTTATTCCTGTTGAGTCATATTGAATATACGGTGTTAAACATAAAGCGGTGCCGAACCGCAGCGGCAGGCTGGTAATGGATGGACCAGAAAACCTGCCTTTAATGCCGTCCGGCTAATGCGTACTGATTCGCTCCTTGGAATCAGACTCACGATTCTCATCCTTTGCGACAATCTCGGGAGCCGCGTCAGGCAAGGGCTCCGGCGCGTATTGCAGCGCAATTTGGAGGACCTCGTCAATCCACTTGACAGGCTTAATCTCCAGATCCTGCTTGATGTTTTCCGGAATTTCCTTGAGATCACGCTTGTTCTCTTCGGGGATGATGACGGTTTTGATACCGCCCCGGTGAGCCGCGAGCAGTTTTTCCTTCAATCCCCCGATGGCGAGCACTTGACCACGGAGCGTGATTTCTCCGGTCATGGCCACATCGGCCCGCACCGGTATCTGGGTTAGCGCCGAGACCAGTGCGGTCGCCATGCCGATACCCGCACTGGGCCCGTCCTTCGGCGTCGCGCCTTCAGGCACATGGATATGTATATCACGGCGCTCCAGTTCCTCGACATTGATCCCCAGACTGGCTCCCCGACTGCGTACCACGGTCAGCGCTGCGGTAATGGACTCACCCATGACATCGCCAAGTGAACCGGTCTTGGTCATCCGGCCTTTACCCGGGACCACGGCCGATTCGATGGTAAGCAATTCGCCACCGACCTGGGTCCAGGCCAGCCCCGTCACCTGACCGATCTGATCCTGCTGCTCGGCGAGGCCGTAGCGGAACTTGCGAACGCCCAGAAAGTGCTCGAGGGAGTCATCCGACACCACCGCCTTGGCATTTTTTTCCAGCGCATGCTCCTTGACCACCTTGCGGCATACCTTGGCGATCTGTCGCTCGAGGCTGCGTACTCCTGCTTCACGGGTGTAATAGCGGATCATGTCGCGGAAGGCGCTGCCATCGAACAGGATCTCGCCCTTCTTCAGGCCGTTCGCCGCGATCTGCTTCGGTGCCAGGTAGCGATTGGCGATGTTGATCTTCTCGTCCTCGGTGTAGCCAGGAAGACGGATGATCTCCATACGGTCCAGCAGGGGCGCTGGGATGTTCATCGAATTGGCGGTACAGACGAACATCACATCCGAGAGGTCGTAATCGACCTCAAGGTAATGATCATTGAAATTGTGATTCTGTTCCGGATCGAGCACCTCGAGCAGCGCGGAAGCGGGATCGCCACGCATGTCGCTGCTCATCTTGTCGATCTCGTCCAGCAGGAACAACGGATTGCGCACGCTGACCTTTGCCATCTTCTGGATCAACCGGCCCGGCATCGAGCCGATATAGGTTCTACGGTGCCCGCGGATCTCCGCCTCGTCACGAACGCCGCCGAGCGCCATGCGAATGAATTTGCGGTTGGTCGCGCGTGCAATCGACTCGGCCAGGGAAGTCTTGCCGACCCCAGGAGGCCCCACGAGGCAGAGCACCGGGCCCTTGAGCTTCTTGACCCGCTTCTGCACCGCAAGGTATTCGAGAATGCGATCCTTCACCTCTTCCAGGCCGTAGTGGTCGGCGTCAAGGATGTCTTCTGCCTTGGCGAGATCCAGGCGAACCTTGCTTGCCTGTTTCCATGGCACATTGACCAGCCAGTCGATGTACGAGCGCACTACAGTCGCCTCGGCAGACATTGGCGACATCTGCTTGAGCTTGTTCAGCTCGGCCTGAGCCTTGGCATAGGCGTCCTTGCTCATGCCGGCTTCTTCTATGCGGCGCTTGAGCTCATCGACTTCATTGTGGCCTTCGTCGATATCCCCCAGCTCTTTTTGAATGGCTTTCATCTGCTCATTCAGGTAGTACTCGCGCTGGCTGCGCTCCATTTGCTTCTTGACCCGGCCACGGATGCGCTTTTCCACTTGCAGCAGATCGATCTCGCCGTCCAGCAACGACAGCACATGCTCGACACGCTCGGCCAGATCGGTGATTTCGAGGATCTGCTGCTTCTGCTCGATCTTGAGCGCCATATGCGCAGCCATGGTGTCCACCAACCGCGCGGCATCGTCGATGCCGGTCAGCGAGCTCAGCACCTCGGCGGGTACCTTCTTGCCAAGCTGTACATACTGTTCGAACTGGCTCAGCAGGCTACGCACGAACACCTCGGCTTCCCGTGCTGCCACCTCGCTTTCATCGATAAGAGCGACTTCGGCGCGGCAGTGGTTCTCGCCATCGGCAAAACGCTCGATAACGCCGCGCTGTTCGCCTTCGACCAGCACTTTAACCGTGCCATCAGGCAACTTGAGCAGCTGCAGAACAGTTGCCACCGTTCCCACTCGATAGAGGGCGTCCTCACCGGGGTCGTCATCAGCCGGGTTCTTCTGGGCCAACAGCAGGATCTGCTTGTCGCCCATCATCGCTGACTCCAACGCCTCGATCGACTTCTCGCGGCCGACGAAGAGTGGGATCACCATGTGCGGATAGACCACCACATCACGCAGCGGCAGGAGAGGCAATTCGATGGTTGTCTTCATAATTCAGCTTCACCCGTTGCCGTTAAACGATAAAAAGCACCTGTCGGTAAGATGGCGGCATAGCCTCCAAAAAACAAGCGCCATGAAAATGCGAAAGGGCCCGGAGGCCCTTGCATCAAGCGTCTGGCGCCGCCTTTGCGGGCGGTTCATTGCTCTCGTAAATCAACAGCGGCTTGGACGTCCCCTCGATGACGCTCTCGTCGATAACCACTTTGCTCACATCCTTCTGGGATGGGATGTCGTACATGGTTTCGAGCAGAACACCTTCAAGAATCGATCGCAGGCCGCGAGCCCCGGTCTTCCGCTCCAGGGCGCGTTTGGCGACTGCCTTCAGCGCATCGGTACGGAACTCGAGCTCCACATCTTCCATGTCGAACAATCGGCCATACTGTTTGGTAAGCGCATTCTTGGGTTCGGTAAGAATCTGGATCAGTGCAGCCTCGTCGAGTTCCTCCAGCGTCGCCACAACGGGCAAACGGCCGACGAACTCGGGAATCAACCCGAACTTGACCAGATCATCGGGCTCGACCGCCTTCAGCGATTCGCCGATCTTCTTGCCTTCTTCCTGGCTACGCACCTCGGCATTGAAGCCGATGCCGCCTTTGGTGGAGCGATTCTGGATGACCTTTTCGAGGCCAGAGAAAGCGCCGCCGCAGATGAACAGGATGTTGCGCGTGTCGACCTGCAGGAATTCCTGCTGTGGGTGCTTGCGCCCCCCCTGTGGCGGTACCGAGGCCACAGTGCCTTCGATAAGCTTCAGCAGGGCCTGCTGAACCCCTTCACCGGACACGTCGCGCGTGATCGACGGGTTGTCGGACTTACGTGAAATCTTGTCGATCTCGTCGATGTAGACGATGCCCATCTGGGCCTTCTCGACATCGTAGTCGCACTTCTGCAACAGCTTCTGGATGATGTTCTCGACATCTTCGCCCACGTAGCCCGCCTCGGTGAGGGTCGTCGCGTCGGCGATGGTGAACGGCACGTTGAGCAAGCGAGCAAGCGTTTCCGCCAGCAAGGTCTTGCCCGAACCGGTCGGCCCGATCAGGAGAATGTTGCTCTTGCCCAGTTCGACGTCGTCTTTCTTGTCACGTTGGTTCAAGCGCTTGTAGTGGTTGTACACCGCTACTGCCAGGATCTTCTTGGCACGCACCTGACCAATGACGTATTGATCGAGGATGCCGCTGATCTCCCGAGGGGTGGGCAATTTGTGCTGGCTGCTCTCGGTCTGTGCTTCCTGCACCTCCTCGCGGATGATGTCATTGCACAGGTCGACGCATTCGTCACAGATGAAGACAGAGGGACCGGCAATCAGCTTGCGTACTTCGTGCTGGCTTTTGCCGCAAAAAGAGCAGTAAAGCAGTTTGCCAGTGTCCTCGCCGTTGCGGGTATCTGTCATTGATCGTTCCAAATCGGAAAGGCTTGGAAAACAAGATGAAGGTATTCGTGGGCTTTTTCAAGCCCACGGAACGCCCGGATATCGCCGGTCAGCTCGCCAACTGGCGGTGGGTGAGGACCTGATCGATGAGGCCATACTTGGCAGCGTCTTCACCATTCATGAAATTGTCGCGATCGGTATCGCGCGCAATCACATCGATGGGCTGCCCGGTATGCTTGGCCAGGACACTGTTCAAGCGCTCGCGGATGGTGAGGATTTCCCGCGCGTGAATCTCGATGTCGGACGCCTGCCCCTGGAACCCGCCCAGTGGCTGGTGGATCATCATGCGCGAGTGCGGAAGGCAGTAACGCTTGCCAGCCGCGCCCCCGGCCAGCAGCAGCGCACCCATACTGCAGGCCTGGCCGATGCAGATGGTGGAAACGTCAGGCTTGATGAACTGCATCGTGTCGTAGATCGACATGCCTGCCGTCACCGAACCGCCCGGCGAGTTGATGTACAGGTGAATGTCCTTCTCGGGGTTCTCGGCTTCCAGAAACAGCAGCTGAGCCACGATCAGGTTGGCCATATAATCCTCAACCTGGCCGACCATGAAGATGACTCGCTCACGCAGCAGACGAGAATAGATATCGTAGGCACGCTCACCACGAGCGGACTGCTCCACCACCATTGGAACCAAGCCGCCTGCGGCCTGAATGTCCGGAAATTGCATCATCGAAGTCGGGGACATTTTCAGCGTTTACTCCCTTATGCATGCCTGAAAAACATAAGCCAGCTCGAGGCTGGCTTATGTCTGTGCGTAAACGAGAAGAAGTGGATCAACCCGCTTGCGGAGCCTCCGCAGGCTTCACGGCTTCTTCATACGAGACTGATGTGTCGGTCACTTTAGCCTGCTGCAGGACAGTATCCACAACTTGTTCTTCGAGCACAACCGAGCGGACCTCGTTCATCTGCTCGCTGTTCTGGTAATACCAGGCCACCACTTGCTCGGGCTCCTGATAAGCCGAGGCCATGTCCTCGATCAGCTCTCGGACGCGGTTTTCATCGGCCTTGAGCTCTTTCTGCCTGACCACCTCGGCAACCACCAGGCCCAAGGCGACACGGCGCTTGGCCTGCTCTTCGAACAGTTCAGCTGGCAGCTGCTCGGGCTTCACATTGCCACCGAACTGCTGCACAGCCTGAACGCGCAGACGATCGACTTCATTGCTGATGAGCGCCTTGGGCACTTCAATGGCGTTGGTCTGGATCAGACCTTCCATGACCTGGTTCTTCACCTTGCTCTTGATAGCCTGGCGGAGTTCACGCTCCATGTTCTGGCGAACTTCAGCACGGAATGCATCCACACCCCCTTCCTGAACGCCGAACAAGGCGAAGAACTCCTCGTTGAGCTCCGGTAGCTTGGCTTCGGCAACGCTTTTCACGGTCACGGTGAACTCGGCAGTCTTGCCGGCCAGATCGAGGTTCTGGTAGTCCTCCGGGAATGTAGGAGTGATGACGCGCTCTTCGCCCGCCCCGGCACCGACCAGCCCATCTTCGAAGCCCGGAATCATGCGGCCCGAGCCGAGAACGAGGTTGACACCTTCGGCGGAACCGCCGGCAAAGGCCTCGCCGTCGATCTTGCCGACGAAATCGATGGTCACCTGGTCATCGATAGCCGCTTCGCGCTCGACCGCTTCGTAACGGGTGTTCTGCTTGCGCAGCGTGTCCAGCATCTTGTCGACGTCAGCCTCGGTGACTTCAGCCTGCAAACGCTCCACTTCGATACCCTCGAAGCCGGCAACCTGGATTTCAGGGAAGACTTCAAAGGTCGCGACGTATTCGAGATCCTTGCCCTTCTCGAAGGTCTTGGGCTCGACCGCGGGCGCACCAGCGGGGTTCAGCTTCTCGGACGCAACCGCTTCGTAATAGGTAGCCTGAATAAGGTCGCCCAGGACTTCCTGGCGAGCGGAAGCCTCGTAACGCTGACGGATCACGCTCATTGGAACCTTGCCCGGACGGAAGCCTGGGATCTTCGCTCGGCTGGCGGTCTGCTGCAGACGCTTGTTGACTTCGGTCTCGATGCGCTCGGCCGGTACGCCGATAGTCATGCGGCGCTCGAGAGCGGAGGTGCTTTCTACAGAAACTTGCATGGATAATCCTCGTTGCACAGACATAAGCCGGGCGTTCCGGCCCCAGAATGGGCGAGCATTCTAGTGGCTCGAATGACAGAAGTCACCCTGCCCGCAGACTGCGCCGACAAAGCTGAGGCTCGAGGTATCCTAAGGACTGAGGCAGGGTGAATACGGGCAGACCGATTCAATGAAGCCAGAGGCGAAAACAGGAGGAAGCGGGAAGACCGTGCTGGCAGCCTGCCTGAGAAAGTGATCCGGAGGTGGTGCGGACGGAGAGACTCGAACTCTCACACCTTGCGGCACTGGAACCTAAATCCAGCGTGTCTACCAATTCCACCACGTCCGCCCGGAACTCTTGAAACGCAAACGCCAGGTATAGACCTGGCGTTTGGAAAATATGGGGTGGACGATGGGGATCGAACCCACGACACCAGGAGCCACAATCCTGTGCTCTACCAACTGAGCTACGCCCACCATATCTTACTGCTTGTACCAGACGCCAAATGGCGCACCCGGCAGGACTCGAACCTGCGACCATCCGCTTAGAAGGCGGATGCTCTATCCAGCTGAGCTACGGGCGCTTTCTTCTGTGCTAAGCGCAGATCAAGCTCCCGGCTTCGTGGATACTCACGAAAGCCACTCTAGCCAGCAACTCGCTGTGCTCGACAAGCGGGGCGAATCTTATAGGCGAGACCAGAAAGCGTCAACAGTATTTTAAAAAAATCTCTGCAATTCAAAGGGGTTACATTGATCGAGCCGGCGCTGCCTTTGCCTCACTGGCGCACCATGAGAGAATGACGGTCCTTTTTCCACCCCTTTCCGATGGTTTCAGAGCGCCATGACCGCACAACTGATCGATGGCAAATCGATTGCTGCCAGTATCCGCCAGCACATTGCCCAACGAGTCGCAGAGCGCCAGCGCGAGGGCCTACGGGCGCCGGGCCTGGCAGTGATTCTGGTGGGAAGCGATCCGGCTTCGCAGGTATATGTCGCGCACAAGCGCAAAGACTGTGAAGAAGTCGGTTTCGTTTCTGTAGCGCATGACCTCCCAGCGGAGACCGGACAGGATCAGTTGCTGGAGCTGATCGACCAGCTCAACGAGGACAAGGCCATCGACGGCATTCTTGTGCAGTTGCCCCTGCCCCGCCATTTCGACACCTCGCTTCTGCTTGAGCGCATTCGCCCCGACAAGGACGTCGATGGCTTCCACCCCTACAACGTAGGCCGCCTCGCGCAGCGCATGCCGCTGCTGCGTCCCTGCACGCCCAAAGGCGTCATGACGCTCCTGCAGAGCACGGACGCCGATCTGTACGGACTGGATGCGGTGGTGGTGGGCGCTTCGAACATCGTGGGCAGACCCATGGCTCTCGAGCTACTCCTCGCTGGGTGTACGGTGACGGTGACCCATCGCTTCACCAAGGGTCTGGAGGATCACGTTCGCCGTGCCGATCTTCTGGTCGTGGGGACCGGCATTGCCGGACTGGTGAAGGGCGACTGGATCAAGCCGGGCGCGATCGTCATCGACGTGGGCATCAACCGCCAGGCGGACGGACGCCTGGTCGGTGACGTCGAATACGCGCCCGCAGCGCAACGCGCCGGTTGGATCACGCCGGTACCCGGCGGTGTCGGCCCCATGACCCGGGCATGCCTTCTGGAAAACACGCTTTACGCCGCGGAACAACTGCACCGGTAAGGCAGCAGGGAAAGCCGCTGGAGGTGACGGAATTCGCCTCGACACGGCTACGGTGGGCCGAAGCCCACCATAGCTGGAACGACGTCGTTTCAACCGCCTCTCGCCCCGCTCTCCAGCCTCAGCGCTCCTGGTCGGCTTAGCCTTGCAGCCGCCAGGTGGTACCGCCCTTGCCATCCTCGAGCACGACACCCATGGCACTGAGCTGGTCGCGAATGCGGTCCGATTCGGCCCAGTTCTTGTCCGCCCGAGCCTGAAGGCGGGCAGCGATCAGGGCTTCGATTTCGACGGCATCCATCTTGCCTTCGGCCCCGGCCTGGAGGAAGGCATCCGGCTCAAGCTGAAGCACACCCAGCAGTCCGGCCAGCGCCTTCAGGCGTGCGGCCAGCCCTGCTGCGGCGGCAGGATCGCTGTCGCGCAGGCGGTTGACCTCGCGCACCATGTCGAACAGCACGGCGCAGGCTTCGGGCGTGTTGAAGTCGTCGTCCATCGCCCGAGCGAAGCGCTCGATGAACGCCTCGCCGCCGACAGGTGCTGCCTCGGGTAGTCCCTTCAGCGCATGATAGAAGCGCTCCAGCGCGCCACGAGCTTCCCGGAGGCTGTCCTCGGAGTAGTTGATCGGGCTGCGATAGTGGCTCGACACCAGCAGATAACGCACCACCTCCGGGTGATATTTCTCCAGCACTTCGCGAATGGTGAAGAAGTTGCCAAGCGACTTGGACATCTTTTCACCATCGACCCGCACCGCGCCGGCATGCATCCAGACATTGGCGTAGAGCTTGCCGGTGGCAGCCTCGCTCTGGGCGATCTCGTTCTCATGGTGCGGGAACACCAGATCCGGGCCGCCGCCGTGGATGTCGAAGGTTTCACCCAGGCAGCAGGTAGACATCACCGAGCATTCGATATGCCACCCGGGCCGACCCGCACCCCAGGGGGACGCCCAGCTCGGCTCGCCTGGCTTGGCGCCCTTCCAGAGCACGAAATCCAGGGGATCTTCCTTGGATTCGTCCACCTCGATGCGGGCGCCGATACGCAGATCCTCGACCTTCTTGCGCGACAGCTTGCCGTAGCCCTGGAACTTGCCGACCCGGTAATAGACATCGCCATTGCCCGGAGCATAGGCGAAACCCTTGTCGATCAGCGTCTGGATCATCGCGTGCATACCCGCAATATGACCGGTCGCTCGCGGTTCGAAATCCGGGCGCAGCACCGACAGCCTGGCTTCATCCTCATGCATTGCGTCGATCATGCGCCCCACCAGCGCCTCGAACGGTTCACCATTCTCGCTGGCCCGGCGGATGATCTTGTCATCGATATCGGTGATGTTGCGCACGTAGGTCAGTTCGAAACCGCGATGACGCAGCCAGCGCGCGACCAGGTCGAAGGCCACCATCACCCGGGCGTGGCCGATGTGGCAGTAGTCGTAGACGGTCATGCCGCAGACATACATGCGGACCCTGTTGCCTTCCAGCGGCCGCAGTGGCTCCTTGGTTTTCGACAGGGTGCTGTAGACGGTCAGTGTCATGCCTGCCCCCAGGAATCTCGCAGCGTCACGGTCCTGTTGAATACCGGCACGCCGGGGCGACTGTCTTTCAGGTCGACGCAGAAGTAGCCTTCGCGCTCGAACTGGAAGCGCTCTTCCGCCTGCACCTGGGCCAGCGACGGCTCGGCGCGGCAGCCCCTGAGCACCTGCAGCGACTCGGGATTTATGTTATCGAGGAAACTGCCGCCCTGCCCTTCACTCTCTTCGGGCGCCTTCTCCGGGTTTGCTGAGCGGAACAGGCGATCGTAGAGGCGCACCTCACACTCGACACTGCCCTCGGCAGGCACCCAGTGGATCACGCCCTTGACCTTGCGCCCCTCGGGGTTCTTGCCAAGGGTGTTCTGGTCATAGCTGCAGCGCAGCTCGACGATGTTGCCCCCGGCATCCCTCACCGTCTCATCGGCGCGAATCACGTAGCTGCCGCGCAGCCGCACTTCGCCGCCCGGCTCCAGGCGCTTGTATCCCTTGGGCGGGCTTTCCATGTAGTCGTCGCGGTCGATATACAGCTCGCGGGAGAACGGCAGCACACGCACGCCCATGTCCTGCTTGGGATGGCGCGGCAACGCGAGATCTTCAATCCGGCCTTCGGGGTAGTTGGTGATCACCACCTTCAATGGACGCAGCACGCACATGGCGCGCGGGGCGTTGGCGTCCAGATCCTCGCGAATGGCAAATTCAAGCATGCCGATGTCCACCACGCCGCCCGCGCGATTGACGCCGATCATGTCGCAGAAGTTGCGCAGCGAGGCCGGTGTATAGCCACGCCGGCGGTAACCGGAAAGGGTCGACATGCGCGGGTCGTCCCAGCCTTCCACATGCTTTTCGTCCACCAGTTGCTTGAGCTTGCGCTTGCTGGTGATGGTGTAATTCAGGTTTAGCCGCGCGAACTCGTACTGGCGCGGCGCGCAGGGCACCGGCAGGTTGGCCAGGAACCACTCGTAGAGTGGCCGATGGTCCTCGAACTCCAGGGTGCAGATGGAGTGCGTCACCCCTTCGATGGCGTCCGACTGGCCATGGGTGAAGTCGTAGCTCGGGTAGATGCACCAGGCGTTGCCGGTCTGGTGATGATGGGCGTGGCGGATGCGATAGAGGATCGGGTCTCGCAGGTTCATGTTCGGCGAGGCCATGTCGATCTTCGCCCTCAGCGCGCGAGCGCCGTCGGGAAACTCCCCGGCCCTCATCCTGGCGAACAGATCCAGGTTCTCCTCCACTGAGCGATCCCGCCACGGACTGTTGCGACCGGGCTCGCTGAGACTGCCGCGGTACTCCTTGGCCTGCTCGGCCGAAAGGTCGCAGACGAAGGCCTTGCCTGTGTTGATCAGGTGCACCGCCCAGTCGTGCAACTGCTCGAAATAGTCCGAGGCGTAACGCTCCTGCCCGGCCCACTTGAACCCCAGCCACTCCACATCGCGCTTGATGGCGTCAATGTATTCCTGGTCTTCCTTGGCCGGGTTGGTGTCGTCGAAACGCAGATTGCATTCACCCCCGAACTCTTCGGCCAGGCCGAAATTCAGGCAGATCGACTTGGCATGACCGATGTGCAGGTAGCCGTTGGGCTCAGGCGGAAAACGGGTGACGATCTTCGCATGCTTGCCGGCGTCCAGGTCGGACTGGACGATGGGGCGAAGGAAGTTGGCAGCGGCGGGAGTCTCTGGCTTGCTCATGGGGTCCTTGATCATGCGGGCGCGCGGCGCGGGTAGGCCGGGCAAATCAAAGCCCGTATCATAGCCGAAGCTGTCAAGCCCCTGACAGACCATGTGCAGGACCGGGCCAGACCTTCCGCCAGCGCCTCGCGCGCCTCGAACAATGCCACCGGCCTACACCTGGTCGTTCTTCCTTCCATCAGCCAACGGATCCAAAGCCGATGATCAAGCTGCATACCAACCACGGCGTCATCACGCTCAAACTCGACGAAGAAAAAGCGCCGCTCTCCTCTGCCAATTTCAAGCAGTACGTCGAAGCCGGTCACTACGACGGCACCATCTTTCACCGGGTCATCAGCAATTTCATGATCCAGGGTGGCGGCTTCGAGCCAGGCATGAAGCAGAAGAGCACCCGCGCGCCGATCAAGAACGAAGCCAATAACGGCCTTTCGAACAGAAAGGGCACCGTCGCTATGGCGCGCACCATGGATCCTCACTCGGCTTCCGCTCAGTTCTTCATCAATGTGGCTGACAACGGCTTTCTCGACCACAGCGCTGAAACCACCCAGGGTTGGGGCTACGCGGTATTTGGCGAGGTTGTCGACGGCATGGATGTGGTGGAGCGGATCAAGGGCGTGTCGACCACTTCCCGTTCCGGCCACCAGGATGTTCCGGCCGAGGACGTGGTCATCGAACGCGCCGAGGTTGTGACCGAGTGACACGATGACCGTCCTGTTCATCTCGGACTTGCATCTGGAAACCGATCGCCCGGACATCACCCGGGCGTTCTTGCGTTTCCTGGAAGCGCGCGCCCCAGGCGCCGAAGCAGTTTATATCCTGGGTGACCTCTTCGAGGTCTGGATCGGCGACGACGCCATGGATGAGATGCAGCACCGGGTCGCCGCCGCCTTGCGCCGTCTCGCCGGACAAGGCACGCAGGTCTATGTCATGCATGGCAATCGCGACTTCCTCATCGGCCAGGCGTTCTGCCGGCTTGCCGGATGCACGCTGCTGCCTGAAGGTAGCATCGTCAGGGTTGAGAACGAGGCGGTGCTGCTCATGCATGGCGACAGCCTCTGCACACTGGACGAGGGTTATCAGCGTCTGCGCAGACGCCTGCGCAACCGCTTTTCGCTCTGGCTGTTACCGCGCCTGCCACTGGGTGTCCGACGAAGACTGGCGCGCAAGCTTCGCAATGCCAGCCAGAATCAGACCCGGCAGAAGGCCAGCGAGATCGTCGACGTGACACCAGCGGCGGTACGCGAAACGATGACGGCGCATGGTGTCGGCACGCTGATCCATGGACACACCCACCGCCCGGCGATACATGAGGTCGCGCTCGAGCAGGGCCGTGGCAAGCGTATCGTCCTGGGAGACTGGGATCGCCAGGGCTGGGTGCTCGAAGCGGACCGGCGAGGGTTTCGCCTGGAATCTTTTCCGTTGTCCTGACCGCTCAGGCAAGCGCCCCGCTGTGAAAGCGAAACTCCGGGTCCGGGGAGAGGATCGCGTCGCGCTCGGCCTCGGCGAAAAACCCGACTCGCTCATCGATCGGGCCATTGGCGTACTGCTGCGCCATGGCCAGGTAATCCTGGTAATGGCGAGACTCTGACTTGAGCAAGGACGTGTAGAACCGGCCGATCTCTTCATCAAGAAAGGGGGCCAGACGGAAAAAACGCTCGCATGAGCGCGCTTCGATGAAGGCCCCGACAATCAGGGTATCGACCAGCCGCTCCGGCTCGCTTTTCCGGATATGGCCGTGCAAGCGCTGTGCATAGCGCGACGCGCTGATCGGCCGGTACTCCACGCCCCGCTTCTTCATCAGGTCCGCCACCTGCTCGAAATGCCGCAACTCCTCGCGAGCCAGGCGTGAGAGCTTGTACTGGAGGTCGCTTTTTTCCACGTATCGGAACATCAGCGTCAGGGCAGTACTGGCTGCCTTCTTTTCGCAATTGGCGTGGTCGATCAGCATGATCTCGGGATGCTGAAGCGCCTGGTCGATCCAGGCACGCGGCGTCGGGCACAGCAGAAAGTTTTCGATTTCCGGCAGCAGGGACATGATTGAGCAGCTAGGCTTGAAAGGATGGCCATTATACGGTGTCGCGACCAGGGCAGACAGGGCGCCGGACGTGCAGGCCGCACGCGAGGCGCCTCGGGCAAGGAGTTGATATGCGAGAAGTGCGAAGTATCCTGGTGGTGATGGAACCCGATCAGGCGCACGGCCTGGCCCTGCCGCGCGCCAGCCAGATCGCCAGCACCACCGGTTCGGAACTCCACCTGCTGGTCTGCGACAAGCGCGACAGCCATGACCAATACCTCAAGCGCCTGGCCGATCAGCTGCGCGACGAGGGGCATACCGTCTCCACCCGGCAGGAATGGCTCGACAAGAATTATCAGACCATCATCGAGGCCCAACAAGCCGAGGGCTGTGGACTCGTGATCAAGGAGCACCAGCCTGAAACGCCGCTCAAGCGCGCCCTGCTGACCCCCGACGACTGGAAACTATTGCGCTTCTGCCCCTGCCCGGTCCTGATGGTGAAAACCGCCAGCAGCTGGTCCGGCGGCAATGTCCTGGCCGCTGTCGATGTCGGCAACTCCGACGCGGAACACCTCGCGCTGCATTCGAGCATCGTGTCCTGCGGCTACGACCTTGCCAGCCTGTCCAACGGCGCCCTGCACGTGCTCAGCGCCCATCCCAGCGCCATGCTTTCCACCGTCGACCCGACCTACGGCCTCAAGGAGACCCTCGAGGAGCGCTACCGTGACGCCTGCCGGGCGTTCCAGTCGGAGTACGGGATCGGCGACGAGCAACTACACATCGTCGAAGGTCCTGCCGACGCGATCATCCCGCAAGTGGCCAGCCAGCTGCAGGCCGTGGTCACAGTCATTGGCTCGGTCGCCCGTACCGGGCTGTCCGGCGTACTCATGGGCAATACTGCCGAGGTCGCTCTCGACGCCCTGGACACCGACGTCCTGGTGCTCAAACCCGATGACATCGTGGCTCATCTCGAAGAACTGGCCGCGCATCGCTGACGTGTCAGACGCGCAGATCCATGCCTTCGACGAGAAACCGTGGCGCGATGTAGCGCTCGTAATGCGCTTCTGACAGCAGGAAAAACTCGCGGTCGATCACCTCCCGCAGCTCCGGCAGCGTATGGTCGCGAAATTCCGGCAACGGGGTAATGCCATAGGCCTCCAGTTGCTGGATGAGCCGCGCGCCACGCACGATGAGTCCGTAGGCCCAGCAGTACTCCGACTGCTCGGCGATGAAGCGAATGCCGCGGGCGTCCAGTTGCTGGCGCAGTGCCTGCCGATCGAACACTTCCAGCTTTCCGGCGACGACCTGAACCAGCAGCGCTTCCAGGCGCAACCAGACAGCCCGTTTTTCCTCTTCGCCGTAGGCGTTCCAGTTCACCACCTCATGGTGGAACCGCTTGCAACCCCGGCAGACGAGATCGCCATATACCGTCGAGCAAAGCCCGACGCAAGGCGTCTTGATGCGCTGAGAAGACATGCTGAACCCACTCGACCTGACGGCCGCGCATCTTAGACCTTTGTCCATACCAGGTCACCCATGTAGCTGCCCTGCACCACTCAACACCGCGGAACAAGGGGGTTACAGCCGACCTCAGGGTCCTCCGGCAGTAGCCCCAACGGGATGCAGCTCCTGTAGCCGACTTAACTTTGGCGGTCCGTTCCATTACACTCCATCCGCCATTTTTGGTGCCATGTCCATACGAAGCTGTTTTCAAAGCGTCACGAGCACAGTTGATCGTAGGCAGGCCGGACGCCGATGACCACCATCGTCCGTCCGGCGCCCCGCCCTTCGTCAAACTTTGAAAACAGCTTCCGGATGCGCGTCCTGTGGACCCCCACAGGAACAATGATGAGGGAAAAACTGTGCTTGAAGCCTACCGCAAACACGTAGAAGAGCGTGCAGCTCAGGGCGTCGTGCCCCAGCCGCTGAATGCCGAACAGACCGCCGGTCTGGTCGAACTGCTGAAGAACCCGCCGGCCGGCGAAGAAGACTTCCTCGTTGATCTGATCAGCAATCGCGTACCCGCGGGTGTCGATGAAGCCGCTTACGTCAAGGCCGGCTTCCTCACCGCTGTCGCCAAGGGCGAAGCGAGCACCCCGCTGATCAGCAAGCAGCGCGCTGTCGAACTGTTGGGTACCATGCAAGGCGGCTACAACATCTCCACCTTGGTCGAACTGCTGGACGATGCCGAGCTGGGCGCCACCGCTGCCGAGCAACTGAAGCACACCCTGCTGATGTTCGACGCCTTCCACGACGTGGCCGAGAAGGCCAAGACCGGCAACCCGCACGCCGAAGCCGTCATGCAGTCCTGGGCAGAAGGCGAATGGTTCACCAACCGCCCTGCCCTTGCCGAAAAGATCACCCTGTCCGTATTCAAGGTGACTGGCGAGACCAACACCGACGACCTGTCGCCGGCTCCGGACGCCTGGTCGCGCCCTGACATCCCGCTGCACGCCCTGGCCATGCTGAAAATGGCCCGTGACGGCATCAACCCGGACGTTCCGGGTTCGGTTGGTCCGATCAAGCAGATGGAAGAGCTGAAAGCCCAGGGCTTCCCGGTTGCTTACGTCGGCGACGTGGTCGGTACCGGCTCTTCCCGCAAGTCCGCCACCAACTCGGTGCTGTGGTTCTTCGGCGACGACATTCCGCATGTTCCGAACAAGCGTGCCGGCGGCTTCTGCTTCGGTACCAAGATCGCCCCGATCTTCTACAACACCATGGAAGACGCCGGCGCCCTGCCGATCGAATTCGACTGCACCAACCTGGCCATGGGCGACGTCATCGACGTCTACCCCTATGCCGGCAAGGTCTGCAAGCACGGCACCGACGAAGTCGTCACCACCTTCGAACTGAAGACCGACGTGCTGCTGGACGAAGTCCGCGCCGGCGGCCGTATTCCTCTGATCATCGGCCGCGGCCTGACCGAGAAGGCCCGCGCCGAACTGGGCCTGGCGTCGTCCACCCTGTTCAAGAAGCCGGAAGCGCCGGCTGACAGCGGCAAGGGCTTCACCCTCGCGCAGAAGATGGTCGGCCGCGCCTGCGGCCTGTCGGAAGGCCAAGGCGTACGCCCGGGTACTTACTGCGAGCCGAAGATGACCACCGTCGGCTCCCAGGACACCACCGGGCCGATGACCCGCGACGAGCTGAAGGACCTGGCTTGCCTGGGCTTCTCCGCCGATCTGGTGATGCAGTCCTTCTGCCACACCGCCGCTTATCCGAAGCCGATCGACGTCAACACCCACCACACCCTGCCGGACTTCATCATGAACCGCAGCGGCGTATCCCTGCGCCCGGGCGACGGCATCATCCACAGCTGGCTGAACCGCATGCTGCTGCCGGATACCGTAGGTACCGGTGGCGACTCACACACCCGCTTCCCGATCGGCATCTCCTTCCCGGCCGGTTCCGGCCTGGTCGCCTTCGCCGCGGCCACCGGCGTCATGCCACTGGACATGCCGGAATCGGTACTGGTGCGCTTCAAGGGCAAGATGCAGCCCGGGATCACCCTGCGTGACCTGGTTCATGCCATCCCCTACTACGCCATTCAGCAAGGCCTGCTGACCGTCGAGAAGAAGGGCAAGAAGAACATCTTCTCCGGCCGCATCCTCGAGATCGAAGGCCTGACCGGCCTGACCGTGGAGCAGGCATTCGAACTGTCCGACGCCTCCGCCGAGCGTTCGGCCGCCGGTTGCACCATCAAGCTGCCGGAAGATTCCATCGCCGAGTACCTGAGGTCCAATATCACCCTGCTGCGCTGGATGATCAGCGAAGGCTACGGTGACCCACGCACCCTGGAGCGTCGCGCCCAGGCCATGGAAGCCTGGCTGGCCAACCCGCAACTGCTGGAAGCCGATGCCGACGCCGAATACGCCGCCGTCATCGAGATCGACCTGGCCGACGTGAGGGAGCCGGTTCTCTGCGCCCCGAACGACCCGGACGATGCCCGTCTGCTGTCCACCGTGGCAGGCGAGAAGATCGACGAGGTCTTCATCGGTTCCTGCATGACCAACATCGGTCACTTCCGCGCGGCCGGCAAGCTGCTGGAGAAGGTCAAGGGTGGCATTCCGACCCGTCTGTGGCTGGCTCCGCCGACCAAGATGGACGCCCATCAGCTGACCGAGGAAGGCTACTACGGCATCTACGGCAAGGCTGGCGCACGCATGGAAATGCCAGGCTGCTCGCTGTGCATGGGCAACCAGGCTCGCGTACAGACCGGCTCGACCGTGGTTTCCACCTCGACGCGCAACTTCCCGAACCGTCTCGGCGATGCGACCAACGTGTTCCTGGCTTCGGCCGAGCTCGCCGCTGTCGCGTCGATCATCGGCAAGCTGCCGACCGTCGAGGAGTACCTGCAGTACGCGGCCGACATCGACAGCATGTCTGCCGACGTGTACCGCTACCTGAGCTTTGACCAGATTGCCGAGTTCCGCGAATCCGCGGAAAAGGCTCGAATCGAAGCAGTGGAAGTCTGATAAGGACTGCCTGGAAAAGCCCCGCTTCGGCGGGGCTTTTTTGTGGACGGCATAAGATGAGGTGCCGTCTGCCCCTCGGGCGACTGTTGCCCTTGCCCCAGGCAGATGCCCTCGACGGTGATAGCCATTACTATCAGGCACAAAAAAGCCCGACATTAATGCCGGGCTTTTCAACACCGCAATTCGTGATTAACGAACTTCGGCTTCCACTTCCGCTTCTACGCGACGGTTGATCTGACGACCTTGCTCGGTAGAGTTGTCAGCGACCGGACGGCTCTCACCGTAACCGACCGAATCGACGCGGTCGCTTTGAACGCCATGGTTGACGAGAACTTCGCGAACAGAATTGGCGCGACGCTCGGACAGGCGCTGGTTGTACTGCTCTGGGCCAATGGAGTCAGTGTGACCTTCAACCACGGTGGTGGTCTGTGGGTACTGCTGCATGAAGTCAGCCAGGTTGCGGATGTCGGCGTAGCTTTCCTGACGCACGTCTGCGCTGTCGAAGTCGAACTTCACGTCCAGTTCGACGCGAACAACTTCTGGAACCGGCTCGGGTTCCGGAGCGGGGGCCGGAGCGGCGACAGGGGCAGGAGCCGGCTCTGGCGCAGGCTGAGCCACCTGACGAGTAGTACCGCCAATGTTCACACCTACACCGAAGCCAGCCATCCACTCGCTGAAATCGGAGTCGATGTTATACATGCCGTCGAGACCTGCACGGGCAAAGATATACTCGGTAAAGTAGTACTTCACACCAGCACCGACGTTGGCGTAGGTGCTGCGGTCACGACCGCTGCGGTCAACCTGGCCGATGCTCTGGTGGGCCATACCGGCGGAAACGTAGGGGCGCAGGCCTACACCTGGCTGACCGAAGTGGTAGGCCGCATCGAGGGAAGTGTATTCGCCACGGATGCGATCACGGCTGCCGGTTCCATCGACGAAGCGCGAGTTCAGGCGATCATAGTCGCCATGGGACAGACCTAGGGAGATATCGTCGGTCAGGAAGTAGCTCACGCCACCGCCGTACATGCGCCCATCACGGCCCTGCAGATCGCGGGTGCTGTCGTGGAAATAGGCCTTCCCGAACAATTCCACCTCAACGGCACCCTGGCCCTGGGCCAGCGCGCCGAGCGAAGAAGCTGCAACCAAGGAACCGATGGCGATGCCTAAGGTGTTTTTCAATTTCATCCGTAAATCCCCATTTCTGGTGGTTGTTTAACGATCATGCCGATACGTATCTAAGGGACGACCGTCATTGGTCAGATAAGACAACGATTGTAGGCTAAGTTTCAGTTTTCGCTGAAAATTTTTCCCTCATCTTATCCAAGGACCGCTTGTACCGCATCTTGGTCGCACTCAACCCCATGTGCATGATGTCCGCGATCTCCTGAAACTCGAGTTCGGCCACGAACCGCAAGATCAAGATCTCGCGATCAATGGGGTTGACATGTACCAACCAACGGTCAAGCCCGCCTTTCTCTACCAGCCGAGGGGCTTTTTCATCGGAAGCCTCCTCTACCGGATCAAGACTCAGCGCATCCACTAACCGGCGCTTGCGCCGCTCTTTCCGATACTGCGTAATGCACTCATTATAAGTAATGCTGAACAACCAGGTCTTGAACTTCGACTTTCCTTCAAAGTTTTTCAACCCATATAGCACTTTGAGCATGACCTCCTGCGTGACGTCATCGGCATCCCGCTCATTGCCCAGATACCGCGCACATACGTTGTATATCGTGCGCTGGTAGCGGTGCATGAGCTCTTCATAAGCCCGAGTTATATGGAACAGCTCTTCATGCGCTCGTTGTACAAGCTCTTCATCGGAGAGCTTGCGAGGATCGTAGCGTGAAGATGCAGGTCGATGGGTTCTAGTCAAGACGTTGAGCCAACCAGCAGAGTCACAGCTCTTCGCCAGTCGTCAGCGAAGCGGCGCGTACTTTACCAGAAGACTCACTGACTTGTGATCCGGTCCTTCAGCAGCTCGCGATTGGCTACTGAAACCAGCTCACCAGACTCCGTCAGCATCACAGTCTTGACAGTCCCGATCTCCTCGATCTGACCTTCCAGATCCCCGAGCCGAATCCGCTGGCCGACCTCGTACAACTCCCGCACATATATTCCGGCAAGAATTTGCCCAACTAGTTCGCGGCTGCCCAGACCAAACGCCAACGCCATTGCCAGCCCGACCGAGGAAAAGACGATGGCAATCACATAATTGAGGAGCTCCGCACGTATCTCGAGCTGGGTGATGGCCACCGACAGGGTGATGACGATTACCAACCCCTGCGCCACCCTGCCCAAGCCACGCGCATGATCCAGACCGACGCCCTCGGCAGCACCCTGCAACACCCGGCACACCAACTGGCCCAGCAGGAAGCCGCCCAGCAGGATCACGCCAGCTCCAAGCACCTTGGGCAGATAGAGCGCGAATGCATCGAGCGCGCCAGAAACCCGTTCGAGCCCCAATGACTCGATCGCGGAGACCAGGAAAATCAGCAGCACGAACCAATAGGCGATCTTGCCGAGCAGCAGTGAGGGCGGCGCACCCACACCTACCCGGCCGAGCAGCTTGGCCACGCCCGAACCCGCAACAAGCCGGTCGAGCCCGACCTTGGCAAGCAACCTAGACAGCAGGCTGTCGAGCAGCCGAGCCACCAGAAAGCCCAGCGCAAGCACCAGGAGCGCACCCAGCAAGCGGGGTATGAAGTCGGCTACTGGCGCCCACAGCGATGCCAGGACGCCCAGGAAGTTTTGAGTCCAGTGATCGAATTCCATGATCAGCCTTGCTGGTTGCGTTTTGAAGGATGACACCGAGTCACATGGCGACCCTGGGTCGGCCCGCCGCTGGCGAGTATCAGGAAAACCTCGCACCAGTGCCCCACCAGGGCAAAGAGATCCGCTGCGCCGACCTGCCTGTTGGCTGTTTGCAGCACTCGCTCCAGACAGGCGTCGTCGTCGTGGCCAGAAGGCTCGTTGAGCATTTCCCGGAGGGAGTCTTCGAAAGGATCGCGCATGCTTGACCTCGCTTGTGTCTGGGCTAGACGCCCGGAGTCGCGCAGCGAGTCACATCTGTCAGCACAAGGCGCCATGCTCGCCGTTCCGACATTGGATCAGCGGCACGACGTGAGCCTGGCCTGGCTTGGGTCACCAGGCAGGTCTCTGGCCAGAAGAATTATTCCGGCATTTCCAGCGGTTGGGGAGAGACGATGATGCCGTTGTTGTCAGCGTAGAGGTATTCGCCGGGACGGAAGGTCACGCCGCAAAAGGTGACCGGCACGTTGAGATCGCCGATGCCGCGCTTGTCGGTTTTCATGGGGTGGCTCGCCAGCGCCTGGACGCCCAGATCGGTCTGCGCGATCACGTCCACGTCACGAACACAGCCGTAGACGACGATGCCTTCCCAACCATTCTTGGCCGCTTTTTCGGCAAGCATGTCCCCAAGCAGAGCCCGTCGCAAGGAGCCGCCACCATCGACTACCAGTACTTTCCCGGTACCGTCCTGATCGACCTGATCCTTGACCACCGAATTATCCTCGAAGCATTTGATGGTCACCATCTGGCCGCCGAATGAGTCGCGCGCGCCGAAGTTGCTGAACAGCGGTTCGACAACCTGCACCAGGTCGGGATAGGCATCGCACAGGTCGGGGGTGACGTATTGCATGGGGGCAACTCCTGTTGAAGGGGGATGGATCGGGGCGTCGTCTCCGACAAGCGTCCGACCGGTAGTGCGGGGTCGGCGCCGTTCCGCTGAAGACGGCAGCGCGGCCATGGTAAACGCCCACTCGCAGCGGCGAAACCGCGACCTCCGTCGGGCACCACCCCACCCGTGTATCGCGATCAGCTCTGCGCAGCGCCTGCTCGTAATACTCGGCCATGGCACTCTGTTAGTATCGTCCGGCCCCAATGGAGCGTTTCTTTCCCGCGAAGGTCATACGCTCTCGACGAGCCACCCTATTGGTTCAGCCCCCCATGGAAAGGAGCTTTCATGCTTTCATCTGCCTTGGCAACCATCCTCAAGGACAAACAGTCAGAGATTCTCGACCAATGGCTCACCGCCCAGCGCCAGGCAGGGATCCGCTTCGATCTCATCGACGAACGTGCGGTCGAGACCGACTCCCAGGAACTGCTCAAGACGCTGACCCGCGCCGTCAGTGAAGAGGGTACGGATATACTCGAGGCTGGCTGGAAGCCGGTCAGGGTGCTTCTCGAGCGGCTCTCTCAGACGCAAGGCCGTCTGGGCTTCAAGCCGAGCGAGACAGCGACCTTCGTGCTGTCGCTCAAGGAGCCGTTGTTTACCCAGATCCAGGCTGCTTCTGGGGACCCGCTTGCCGACATCTGGACCGCCACGCGCCTGCTGGACCAGCTAGGGCTGTTCAGCATGGAATGTTTCATGTCCAGCCGCGAGCAGGTCATTCGCGAGCAGCAGGAAAGCATGCTTGAGCTGTCCACGCCGGTCGTGGAGCTCTGGAAAGGCGTGCTGGCGATCCCCCTGATCGGGTCACTGGACAGCAATCGCACCCAGATCGTCATGGAAGCCCTGCTGGAAAAGATCGTCGAGACCGAATCGGATATCGCTATCATCGACATCACTGGCGTGCCCACGGTCGACACCATGGTCGCCCAGCACCTGATCAAGACCATCACCGCTGCCAAATTGATGGGGGCCAAATGCATCATCAGCGGCATCCGCCCACAGATTGCCGCAACCATTGTCCACCTGGGAGTCGAGCTGGGCGATGTGGTCACCAAGTCCTCGCTGGCCGATGCCTTCCAGCTCGCCCTGCGAGAGCTGCAGGTGCGGATCGTGTCGGCGCCAGGGCGTTGAGGGGGCGGTCATGGTAGACAAGATTCCGATCCTCAAGATGGGTGATTACCTGCTCCTGAGCATCCAGGTGGACATGCACGACCAGCTGGCGCTCGACCTGCAGGAAGACCTCACCGAGCAGATCGTCAAACACCGCAGCAAGGGTGTACTGATCGACATCTCTTCCCTGGAGATCGTCGATTCGTTCATCGGCCGCATGCTCTCTCACATCGCCAACGTGTCGCGAATCCTGGACGCCAAGGTGATCGTGGTCGGCATGCAGCCGGCCGTGGCCATCACACTGGTCGAGCTCGGCCTGTCGCTCGAAGGCATAGCCACCGCACTGAATGTCGAAAAGGGCATGCGCTGGCTGGAAAGGACCGTCCAACAAGACCTGAGCCTGGAGCCCGAGCGTGGGGAAGATACAGACCTTTCCGCTGAAGCAGGAAACTGACATCGTCATCATTCGCCAGCAGGTTCGCAAGGCTGCGCAGGAAGCCGGGCTGGGCCTGGTATCCCAGACCAAGATCGTGACCGCCGCCAGCGAGATCGCGCGAAACGCGCTGATCTACGGCGGCGGCGGCGAGTGCGTTCTGGAAACCACCGAGCGCGACCGGCGCAAGGCGGTTCGCCTGTCGATCAGTGATCAGGGCAATGGCATCGAGAATCTGGAACGCGCGATGGTGGATGGTTATACCTCAGGCAATGGCCTCGGCCTCGGCCTGAGTGGAGCCAAACGCCTTTCGGACGACTTCAGGATCGAAAGCCGTCCCGGCGCCGGCACCACGGTGGAGCTGTGGAAATGGCGATAGCCTGCCGCTACTGCAATCTGGTGTTGACGATCAGCGACCCGGCGCATGTCGATGCGGCCAGACGCGCCATTGTGCGCGAGGCCTCGACGCTCGTCGATGACGAAACCCTGATCGGTCGCCTTACGGTGGTGATCCAGGAGCTCGCGCGCAATCTGGTCAATCATGCCGGCGGTGGTGAGCTTCTCTTCAGCCATGACGGTCGGCGGATTTCGCTGATAGCCATGGACAACGGCCCGGGAATGGACAATATCGCGCAGTGCCTGGCCGACCACTATTCCACCACCGGCACCATGGGTGCCGGGCTCGGTGCCATCCGCCGGATGTCTGATGAATTCGACCTCTACTCTCGCCCCGGGCAAGGCGCCCTGGTGTATGCCGGGTTTCGCCTGCCCTGCGGTCCACGGGACCCCGAGCCAAGGGTAGGTACTGTCTGTACGGCCTATCCGGGTGAGGACGTCTGCGGCGACAGCTGGGCAGTGAAAGGCCACCGGGTGATGGTTTGCGACGGCCTCGGACATGGCCATCTGGCTCATGAAGCCAGCCGCAAGGCGCGCGAAGTGTTTCTTCTGCACAATCCCAGCCTGCCCTTGACAGCGGTCATGGAGCAATTGCACCGGGCACTGTTGCCGACCCGCGGCGGTGCCGTCGCCCTCGCCGAAATCGAGCCAGCCATCGGGCGGGTCAGCTTCTGCGGCATAGGCAATATCAGCGGCATGCTGGCGGGTGATCGAAGTCGCGGGCTAATGTCCAGCAACGGAACCGTTGGCTACAAAATTGGCCGAATTCAGAGCTTCAGCTATCCCTGGGATAAAGCGATGCCTCTGATCCTGACGTCCGATGGCATCACGACCCGATACAACCTGTCTGGCGATCTCGCGATACTAGGGCGGCACCCTGCCCTCATCGCGGCATTGATCCACCGGGACTACAAGCGCCTCAACGACGATGTGACTGTGGTGGTGATGAAAGGTGAATGAACGCATTCGTCTGATGAGCATCGAGGTGCTGGACGAGATCGACGTCGTCAGCAGCCGACAGAGCGCCAAGAAGATCGCAGCCGACCTTGGCATGAGCAAGCTCGAGCAGATCCGGATCGCCACCACCGTCTCAGAACTGGCGCGCAACGTCTACCAGTATGCCAGCTCAGGCACCGTACACTTCGATTTGCAGCGCAATGCGCTCGGCCAACTCGATGCCTTGTACATTGAGATCATCGACCGCGGCCCAGGGATCACCGCACTCGACGAGATACTCAATGGCAGCTACGTCTCTGCCACCGGCATGGGGGTCGGGCTGCGCGGTGCCAGGCGCCTGATGGACGAGTTCGACATACACAGCACCAGCCGGGGCACCCGCATTCTCGGCGGCAAACGCCTCCACCCGCCCCGCCCTTTTCCTTCGAAGGCCGAGCTTCAGATGATGCGCGGACATCTGGAAGCCGGCACTTCGGCCGACCCCTATACCGAAATCAAGGAACAGGCCCAGGAGCTGCTGCTTACCACTGCCGAGTTGCAGACCAAGAAAGACGAGCTCGAAGCGATCAATCTGGAACTGGAAAACACCAATCAGGGCGTGGTGGCGCTCTATTCGGAGCTGGAAAAGACCGCCCAGGAACTCCAGGAGGCAAGTGAGTCGAAGAACCGTTTCTTTTCCAACATGACCCACGAGTTCCGCTCGCCGATCAACATCATCGACAACATTTCTCGCCTGTTGCTCGAAGGCAGTGACGGCACCCTGACCCATGAGCAGCGCAAGCAGGTCCGCTTCATCAGCGACGCGGCGACCGAGCTGGCCGAGCTGGTCAACGAATTGCTCGATCTCGCCGAAGCGCAGTCGGGGCGCCTGGAAGTGGTGCCCGAGCGGTTCTCGCTGTTCGATTTCATCGAACAACTACGGCAGTTTACCGGCGCCCTGTCGATGCGCTATCCGGCCCTCACCTGGGAAGTACTCCAGCCCACGCAGGATGCCACGCTCCATACCGACCGGGGTCGGTTGTTCCAGATCATGCGCAATCTGATCGGCAACGCATTCAAGTACACGCCGTCCGGCCTTATTCGTGTGCAGGTCTTCCAGCCCGACAACGACACACTGGAATTCGTCGTGGAGGACTCGGGCATAGGCATCTCGGAAGAAAACCAGGCGCGCATCTTCGAGGAGTTCTGCCGCCTGCGTACGCCTGGGCTGACCAATATCCAGGGAACCGGCCTGGGCCTGTCGCTGGCTCGTCAGCTGGCTGGACTGCTACGCGGCGACATCAGCCTGACCAGCGAACCGGGACGTGGCAGCCGCTTTCAGTTGCACCTGCCACGTCACCTCGACCAAGACGCAAACCGGCCCGCGAGCGACCTCACTGGTACCACGGTACTGATCATCGACGACAACGAGGCCGACCGATACCTGCTCAGCCGGCTGCTGCAGCCTTATCACGCCATCGTCCTCGAAGCCCAGACCGCAAGCGAAAGCATCGACAAACTGTACTCGGTGAGACCGGACGTGATCTTCCTGGATCTGGACCTTCCGGATTTCGATGGGGCGGAGCTGCTGATGAGCATGGACCGCAGCCTGCACGCGAAGGTGGTGATCAACACCGCAAAGGCGCTTGGAGACGCCGAGCGCGCGCAGCTTGCACCTCTGGCGCAGGCTATTCTTGCCAAGGGCTCGCCGGGCTACGCCGAGGCAGTGTTGCAAACCGTGCAGCGGGTCAGGGAGGGTTTCAATGCGCACTAGACGTATCCTGCTGATCGACGACACCCCTGCCAACCGCTACGTACTGCGCAAGATCCTGCTGACTGAAACAGGTTATGAAGTGATGGAGGCAGGCAGCGGCGCCGAGGGCCTTGAAAAGCTCGACAGCAGCGTCGACCTGGTCATCCTGGACATCAACCTGCCGGACATGACCGGCTTCGAGCTGATTCAGCAGGCCGGTGAAAAGATGGGGGCCGGGCGCCTGCCAGCGATCATCAATATCTCGGCGACCTTCATGAGTGGCAAGGACAAGGCAATGGGCCTCAACAGCGGCGCCCAGGCCTACCTCACCCACCCGATCAACCCTGACGAAATGCTCGCCACCATTTCCAGCCTGCTCAAGTCCAGCGGTCACCTGCAAAGGATCGAGAAACAACGCAATCTGGCCCAGGCGCGCAGCGAGAACCTGCAGGCCGAGCGCATCATGCTCGAGCGCTTCATGCGCTCGTTCGGCCATGACCTGCGCTCGCCCCTCTCAGCGGCAGTCATGGTCAGCGGGCTGATGCAGAAGAGTCCCGGGCGGCGCTCTGATGAACTGCTCAAGGTGCTTTCGGAAAACCTCAAGCGCATGGATGACATGATCACCGATGTGCTGAACATCTCACACGCCAGCATGGGCGGTGGCATCAAGCTCAACGGCGAGAAGCTGCAGCTCGACGGATTGCTCAATGAAGCCATCGACAACCTGCGTTATCTGGTCACGCAACCCCTGACACTGGATGCCGATACAAAGGGCCAACAGGTTTTCTGGGATCGGCAGGCCTTTCTCCGCATCGTCGACAATCTGGTGCTCAACGCCGCCCGGCACGGCGAACAGGGAACGCCCATTGCCGTCCAGCTCTACCTCGATGGCCAATTCGCGATCCTCAAGGTCAGCAACCGGGGCGTCATGCCCGACGAAGTCCTGGAAAACCTGGCCACTCCCTATTTCATCTCCAGCCGAAGCGAGACCCGTGGCTGGGGGCTTGGCCTGCCCATTGTCAAGCTTCTATGCGAAACCTTTGGTGGAGACGTGGAGTTTTCCAACCGGGGCTCTCAGGTACTTGTCGAAGTGCGATTACCGCTGCGACTGCAGGACCAGAGCACGATCTGAATCGCCTCGTCGTGCGGCACCCAACGCCAAGATCGCCGCGGCCCTGCGCAAGCAGACACCTGTGGTCGCCGAGAACATCGTTGGCATGTTCCAAGGGCGCGGCTTGCGCGCGATCTACTACCGGCCCGAACTGCCCCAGGCCTGGGACTTCAACGAGGAGAGGCACTAGATGAGCCAGCGGCTGGCCCGCTTGCTGCCGTGCCTGGAATGGGCACGGCAGTACAACCGCGACTGGGCGGCGAAGGACGGGCTGGCGGCGCTCATCGTCACCCTGATGCTGATTCCCCAGAGTCTGGCCTATGCCATGCTAGCCGGCCTGCCACCGGTGATGGGCCTTTATGCCAGCATCCTGCCGCTGATTGCCTACACCCTTTTTGGCACCAGCCGCACCCTGGCCGTGGGCCCTGCAGCGGTGATCGCCCTGATGACCGCCAGTGTGCTGGGGCCTCTGTTTGTCACCGGCAGCGCTGAATATATGGCTGCTGCTTTGCTCCTTGCCCTGTTATCCGGGGTTGTCCTGCTCGGCATGGCCCTGCTGCGCCTGGGCTTTCTGGCCATTTTCCTCAGCCATCCGGTCATTTCCGGCTTCATGAGTGCCTCGGCGATTCTCATCACCCTCGGTCAGCTCAAGCATATCCTTGGCATCCAGGCCTACGGCGCCAATGCACTGGAGCTGGTCCCCAGCCTGCTGCAGAACCTGCCCGACAGCCACTGGCCGACGCTGATCATCGGCGTCTGCACCCTGCTCTTCCTGCATCTGACACGAACGAGCCTGGCCGGCTGGCTCATTGCGCGGGGCATCAGCCATTCCCGGGCGACCATGGCCACGCGCTGCGGCCCGGTAGTCGCCCTGCTGCTGTCGACCGGCATAGTCTGGACCTTCGACCTGGCGGCAGCGGGAGTTCCGGTTGTCGGCAGCGTACCCCAGGGTTTTCCGCCCTTGACCCCGCCAGCACTGGACCCGGGACTGGCAATGGAGCTCTTACCCGCCGCGGTGCTGATAGGCCTGATCGGCTTTGTCGAATCGGTATCGGTGGCGCAGACCTTCGCCGCCAAGCGGCGCCAGCGGATCAAGCCCAACCAGGAACTTGTCGGCCTGGGCAGCGCCAACCTGGCGGCCGCGTTCAGCGGCGGCATGCCCGTAACCGGAGGACTATCGCGTACCGTGGTGAGCTTCGAGGCCGGCGCACAGACGCCCCTGGCCGGGGCTCTGACCGCCGTGGGCATCGCGCTGACGGTGATGTTCTTCACTCCCCTGTTTCAAAACCTGCCCAACGCGGTGCTGGCGGCGACCATCATCGTCGCCATCCTCACCCTGCTGGACCTCAAGGCGATCCGACGCACCTGGCGCTACTCCCGCCAGGACGGCGCAGCCATGCTCGCGACCATGGCGGGCGTACTGCTGGTGGATGTCGAGTTCGGCGTGATGCTGGGCGTGGCGCTGTCGCTGCTGCTGTTTCTGTGGCGCACCAGCCAGCCGCATATCGCGGTGGTCGGCCAGTTGCCGGGCAGCGAGCACTTTCGCAACGTCGAACGTTTCGCCGTGGTGGAAAGCCAGAAGGTGCTGTCGGTTCGCGTTGACGAAAGCCTGTACTTTCCAAATGCCCGTTATCTCGAGGATCGCATCGCCGAACTGGTCGGCCAGCATCCTGAAGCCGAGCACCTGGTGCTCATGTGCGCCGGGGTGAACCTCATCGATGCCAGCGCCCTCGAAAGCCTGGAGGCCATCACCAGCCGCCTGCAGGCGGCTGGTGTCCAGCTGCACTTTTCCGAGGTCAAGGGACCGGTGATGGATCAACTGCAGCGCTCGGATTTCCTCGATCACTTTGGCGGGCAGATCTTCCTCAGTCAGTTCGAGGCGCTGGTCACCCTCGACCCACAAAGCACCCAGCGCGCCAGCGC
The DNA here is from genome assembly GCF_042648805.1 of Stutzerimonas tarimensis. Taxonomy (NCBI): domain Bacteria; kingdom Pseudomonadati; phylum Pseudomonadota; class Gammaproteobacteria; order Pseudomonadales; family Pseudomonadaceae; genus Stutzerimonas; species Stutzerimonas tarimensis. Next base: position 196,937 of record NZ_JBHRXZ010000016.1, read on the forward strand.
CATGCCGCGCATTGGCCAGGGCAGCCAGAGCATGGCGGCCAAGGAAAACGAGCGGGCCTCCTGAACATTGCGCGACGCACGGTCCGGTCATGGCCGAACGACCCTGCGCAACGTGGGGTCAGTCTTGTTGCCACTTGCCCACCGCAAGCAGCGGCTGGTCCCGCCCGGCACGTCGATTCCGGGCATAAGAAGAGAACCGCAAACCGGACCAGTCAGGACCGCCGTTTAAGGAGACCTGATGAGCAACGCCAAGTCCTGCACCCTGATCTACGACGGTAGCCCGCTCGAGGGACCCGCGGACCAGCCCCTGATCGACTTTCTCGCCAGCCACGCCATCGATCTTCCCCACGTCTGTTACCACCGCTCGCTCGGCCCGCTGCAGACCTGTGACGCCTGCTGGGTGGAAGTCGACGGCGACCTGATCCGCGGCTGCACGCTCAAGAGCCACGACGGCCTGACGGTCAAGAGTGACGGCCAGCGTGCGCGGATGGCGCGCGAGGAAGGCATGGACCGGATGCTGGCCAAGCACGAGCTCTACTGCACGCTCTGTGAGAACAACACCGGGGACTGCACGCTGCACAACACCATGGCGGATATGAACATCCCCATACAGCGCTATCAGTTCACCCGCAAGCCTTATGAGAAGGATCACTCCGGCGCTTTTTACACCTATGACCCGGACCAGTGCATCCTCTGCGGCCGTTGTGTCGAGGCCTGCCAGAACGTCCAGGTCAACGAAACGCTGAGTATCGACTTCACCGCAGAGCATCCGCGGGTACTGTGGGACGGGGGCGAGCGGATCGACGGTTCCAGCTGCGTGCAGTGCGGCCATTGCGTCACTGTCTGCCCCTGCAATGCACTCATGGAAAAGACCATGCAGCCCGATGCCGGCCCCTTCACCAGCATGCCGCAGTCGCTCAAACGGCCCCTGATCGACATCGTCAAGACAGTGGAAAAGACCATCGGCGCACCGCCCATCACCGGGGTGTCCAACATGGACATGTACTGGCGCCAGCCGGAGATCAAGAAGACCAAGACCGTATGCACCTATTGCGGTGTGGGCTGCTCCTTCGAGATGTGGACCCGCGACCGCCACATCCTGAAAGTACAGCCGGTAGTCGAGGCCCCGGTCAACGGCATCTCTACCTGCATCAAGGGCAAGTTCGCCTGGGACTTCGTCAACAGTCCGAAACGACTCACGACACCGCTGATCCGCGAACAGGGTCGCTTCCGCGAAGCCAGCTGGGACGAAGCCCTGAGCCTGGTGGCGCGCCGCCTGCTAGAGATCCGCGATGAGCATGGGCCGGACACCATCGGTTTCATCGGCTCGAGCAAGGCGAGCAATGAGGAAGCCTATCTCACCCAGAAGATCGCGCGCCTGATCATTGGCACCAACAGCGTCGATAACTCCTCTCGCTACTGCCAGAACCCGGCGACCAAGGGCCTGTTCCGGACGGTCGGCTACGGTGGCGACGCCGGCACCATCGCCGACATCGAGCAGGCCGAGCTGGTCATACTCGTCGGCAGCAACCTGGCCGAGAACCATCCGGTGATTGCCGCCAAGGTAAAAGCGGCAAAGAAACTGCGCGGGCAGAAACTGCTGGTGCTCGACCCGCGCAAGAACGAAATGGCCGAGCGCGCCGACCTGTTCATTCGCCCAAAGACAAGCACTGACATGGTCTGGGCCTCGGCGCTGGCCCGCTATATTCTCGACAACGGCCTGGCCGACAGGGAATTTCTCGAGAGCCAGGTCAACCAGGTCGAGGAATACCGCAAGTCACTGGAGCCCTTTACCCTGGAGTTTGCCGAAGAGGTCACCCGTATCCCGAAGGCACAGCTGATCGAAGCTGCGGAAATGATCGGTCAGGCCGAATCGGTCTGCCTGCTCTGGGCCATGGGTATCACCCAGCACAGCCACGGCGCCGACACCAGTACGGCCCTGTCGAACCTGCTGTTGGTCAGCGGCAATTACGGCAAGCCCGGCACCGGCGGTTATCCCATGCGCGGTCATAACAATGTGCAGGGCGCCAGCGATTTCGGCTGCCTGAAGAACATGTACCCCGGCTACGAGAAGGTGTCCGACGAGAAGACCCGGGCGAAATGGGCGCAGGCCTGGGGCGTGGAGCCCGAGCGGCTGTCGCTGGAGGTGGGCTCGGATAACTTCCAGATGGTGCAGGACGCCGACACCCACAAGATCCGCGCGATGTTCATCATCGGCGAAGAAACCGCCTTCGCCGATGCCAACACGACCAACGTCCACAAGGGCTTCGAGGAGCTCGAGTTCATGGTGGTGCAGGACATCTTCGTCAGCCGCACCGCCGAATTCGCCGATGTGATCCTGCCGGCCTGCCCCAGCGTCGAGAAGGAAGGCACTTTCACAAACACCGAGCGCCGCATCCAGCGCTTCTATCCGGCCATGCCTCCTCTGGGTGACAGCCGCCCGGACTGGCAAATCCTTACCGAGCTGGCCGCGCGCATGGGCCATGACTGGGGCTACGCTCATCCTTCGCAAATCATGGACGAAGTGGCCGGCATCGCCGACATCTTCGCTGGGGTCAACTACGAGCGCCTCGAAGGCTGGAAGTCCCAATGCTGGCCGGTGCGTGCCGATGGCACCGATACGCCTTTGCTCTATACCGACGGATTTCATACCGATGACGGCAAAGCAGTACTCTTTCCGCTCGAATGGAAAGAACCCGACGAGGCCCAGGACAGCGAGTACGACCTGATGCTCGATAACGGCCGCATGCTCGAACACTTCCAGGGCACGAACCAGACCGGCCGCTCGCCGGCCATCGACGACCTGGTGCCGAACTGGTTCGTCGAGGTAAGCCCCGAGCTGGCGACCGAGCGTGGCATCGAGGATGGCAGTTGGGTCAAGGTCACCTCCCGGCGCGGCTCGGTCGAATTGCGCGCGGTGGTGACCGACCGGGTCGCCGGCACCACCCTGTTCATGCCCATCCACCAGGGCAAGCCCGGCATCAACCACCTGACCGGCGAGCACCACGACCCTGTGGTGAACACGCCGGCCTATAAGGAAACGGCGGTGAGAATCGAACTGATGCCGCAAGGGCGTGGCGAACCGCCTCTGCCGCCGGGCAACTTCCGACATGGCGAGCGCACCCCCAACGAAGGTGTTCCCGTCGAGGTCAAATGGTACCGCGACGATTACAAGACGCCCCCCGCTCACGAACAGCATCCGGAGAGGTTCTAATGGCCGAACGCATCCAGTACGACCCCAAACCCGCCAAGATAGGCCCGGACGCCCACGAGGAGTTGGACCGTCTGCTGAACTCCCTGCATGAGCATGGCGTGCTGCGTTTCGCCAACGATCTGGTAAGTGCCAATACGAAGGTTACCGAGGTGCTGGTGTCAGGCCTCGGTAAACCGGGCACGCTGAACGCCATCCAGAACCTGTCGATTCTCGGCATGGCGCTGTCGCGGATTCAGCCGAACGACTTCTACAAGGTGATCTTCGCCGCCACCGACAGCGTCAACGCTCTGGCGGCCAATGGCGCGCCGAAAACCGATGCCGAGGCTCCCGGGGTTCGCGGCACCTACAAGATGCTCCAGGACGATCAACTTTGGCAGGGTGTGATGCCGCTGCTCGAGGCGATCAAGGTGTTCGCCGCCGGACTGGAGCGGGAAGTCGACAAGCCGATCACGTCGTTCACCGGCAAGCCCGGCCAACAATAGCTACAGCCGATGCAGGTAGAGACTCCCGTCGGCGTCGCTCCAACGCATTTCCAGCTCCGCCGATCCGGGCGCCAGCAGCACTCGCCAGTAGGGATTGGCCGACAGTCCCTCGAAGGGCTCGACCTCCAGCAGCGTTTCACCGTCGCGGATGAGGGTGAGGCGCTGCAGCAGCCGCTTCGGCAGGGGCTGACCTGCGGCATCCAGCCGCCGGCCACTTTCCATTGGATGACGCAGCAGGCTGACCAGCTCCAATCCCGCCTCCCGCGAGCGAAGCCAGGCACGAGTAAGGCCCAGCTCGGCGAGGGGATAACCGCTCGGCGCGGCAAGGCAGCTACTGCCGGCGACGCGCACCGGGCGCGATACCTGCCAGACTCGGCCATCGGCATCGCGGGCCACGACCTCGATGTCCTGGCTGCCGGACAGACGCACCCGGGTGGAAAACTCCAGCGGCTCCCGCCATTCGAGCAGGCCTACCCGGGCGACTCTCGGGTCATCCTCCCCGTTTCGCAGCAGAGCCAGGCGAAGCGGCGCCCGAGCACCTTCCAGCCGGACCGTGACGGGCACAAAGGCGCCGTCCTCTACCCACTCGGGCGCTTCCAGATTAAGGCCGCTAGCCTGCAGCCGGCCTTCTCTCAACAAGGCATCGCGTTCCTGCTCAATCAAAGCTGCCCACGCGCCGCTGCAACAGAGCAGCAACAGGGCCGCCAGCAAGGCCTTCACGCCGGGTTACCCCAGGTCGCCCGGCCAAGGGCCTGGTACCAGGCCAGCGCTTGCGCCGCTTCGCGTTCACGCTCGGCTTCCGGAGCGGCCAGCGAGCTCAATCGCAGGCTGCCGGTCTGCTCCTGCAGCTGCCCGGCGACCGACTCGTAGCGAGCGGCGATGGAAATGGCGCTGTCCGGCGACAGCTGGCTGTAGCAGACATTGTCCAGTGGGGTTGTGCCCAGGGCATCGCTGCCAAGCTCGGCGAGCAGCGCGGACACTGCCCGGCGCGCCTGGGAATGGGCGCTATGGGCGGACTTGGGCATGGGCGCGGCGAGGCAGGCATCGCCGATGACCATCACCCGCGAGGCGAGGCACGCGCGAAAGCCGTCCGCCTCCACCGGCACCCAGCCACTGGCATCGGTCAGGCCAGCTCGCCGGGCAATGTCGCCGGCACGCTGCGGGGGAATCAGATTGATCACCTCGCCGCGGTGACGACTGCCGAACTCGCACTCCAGCTCGCCTCGCACCGCATCGAGCCGCACCACCCTGCCGTCGTCGGCATGGCCGAGCCACTCGATCATTCCCGGGTACAGTCGCTCCCAGCCCTGACGGAACAAGGCCTGCTTGGAAAAGCTGGCCTTGGCATCGAGGATCAACAGTTTGGCGCGAGGGTTGTGCCTGCTGAGGTAGTGGGCGATCAGGCTGGCCCGCTCATAGGGACCGGGCGGGCAGCGGTAGGGGTTGTCAGGCACGCTGAGAATCAGGGTGCCGCCGGGGGCCATGGCCTTCAACTGCTGACGCAAAAGGAGACTTTGCGGACCCGCCTTCCAGGCATGGGGAACCCGCTCAGCGGTGGCGGCATCGTAGCCGTCGATGGCATCGAAGCGAAAATCGATACCTGGCGCGAGGATCAACCAGTCGTAGGCGAGCCAGTGGCCGTCCTCCAGCTGGACGCGCCTGCCCGGCGTGTCGACGTCCAGGGCGGCCTGACGGATGTGGGAGACGCCCATCTCGCGCAACTCGTCGAAGCCCCAGGCAATCTCGTCCAACTGCGCAAGCCCGGTGATGACATGGTTGCTACGCGGGCAGGTGTGTATCAGCGCGCGTGGCTCGATCAGGCTGACGTGCAGCCCTGGATCCACCTGTTTGAGCAACCGCGCCGCCGCCGCGCCGGCAAAACCGCCCCCGATCACCAGTACCCGCGCTTCGCCCCTGGCCAGCCGCCGGCCCGCCAGCGCGAGACAGGGCAGCAAGCCCAGCCCCGCCACCAGTTGGCGCCGGGTCAGGCCTCTGCAGCTCACCGTTCGCTGCCACCCGCCTTGGCCATGTGCTCCGGGCTGTAGCCAAGGCGCAGGCCGCCCCAGTGACGGCCATTCACCACGATGGGCACGGAAAGGTCATGCATCTGCTCGCCGGTGTCTCGGGTGTAGGTCTGCAGCAGCACCGGTTTCTGGTGGCTGCCGCAGCGCTTGCCGGTGCGATCATTGAACAGCCGCTTGCCGCGACTGTGTACCCGGTCGTGTTCCGGGTCACCGGTGGGTGCGGCATTGAAGGCACGGTTATGAGTCGGTACATAACCCTCGGGCGTACAGGCAATGGCGAATACCATGCCCTCGTGGCTCGACAGCAGCGGCTCCTGGATGGGCGGCAGGACCTCGTCGGCGTAGCGGTCAAAGCGCGTTCGGTACTTGGTCGGCGAGGTGCCCGGAATCGGCTCGTACTGGCGATCGAACAAGGCGTCGGCGGCGATGCGCCCGGCCTCGATATCCTGGGAGAACCGCTCGCCAATGGCTTGAGCGCCGCGGCGCGCCAGGTCATAGACGCGCTGGTGATAATCATCGAGCGCCACCTCGGACAGCCGCTCGCTGATCGTCTCGGCCTGGGTCTCGAGTCGCGTGGCGGCTTCCTGAAGCCGCGCGGTGTGCGCGTCGCTTTCGGCCAGATCACTGCGCATCTGTGCCACTGCGGCGAACAGGCTGCCTAGTTGCTCGCGGTTGTTGGTGGAGCCCTGCGCAATTTCGCCAATCTGGGCCTCCACCCCCTGGGCCAGGGTAGCGATACGCTCGAGGCCATTGCCGGCAAGCTCGACGGCACCGACGCTGACGTCCAGATCGGTCGCCAGTTGCCGGATCTGCTCGGCTACCGCGGTGGTCTGCTGCTGGATATCGGTGACCATCTGCCCGACCTCTTCCGTGGCCGCGGAGGTGCGCGCGGCGAGCCCTCTCACCTCGTCGGCGACAACCGCGAAACCCCGGCCATACTCACCAGCCCGGGCGGCCTCGATAGCCGCGTTGAGGGCCAGCAGGTTGGTCTGGCTGGCGATGCCCTGGATAACCTGGGTGACGCGCTGGATGTCTTCGCTGCGCTGGCTCAGGGCCTCGATGAGCTCCCGGCTGGCGTTCGCCCGGCTGCTCAGATGGTGCATGTTGCCCATGGTCTGCCGGACCACCTGCAAGCCGCTGTCGCTGCTCTGGCGTGCCTCGTTGGCGGCATGGACCGCCTGTTGACTGAGCTGTGCGGTATGCTCCTCGGTGGCGATCATCGCCTGGGCGCTGACGACGATGCGATCGGCGCCTTCGAGCTGCGAGTCGAGTCGCTCACCCAGTCGCCTGACCGAGAACGCGACTTCCGCAGCGGACAGCGCGTTATGGGTGGTGGTCTGGGACAAGGCGCGGCTGAGTTCGACCATCGCATCGTCGCTGCGCTCGGCCCCTGCAGCCGGCTCTACCCGGCGGGGACGCCAGAGCAGCGGCAACCAGGCCATCACCAGCATCAAGGGCAAGGCCAGGCCGAGGCCTAGCAGCCCTTGGGCGATTGCCCAGGCCAGCAGCAGGATCGAAATGCCCTGCAGCAAGCCGATCAGAAACCTTGGGATCTGTCCCGAATTCATATCTGAAACCTCGCAGGCCCGGCCAGGCGGCCAAGTGTTTTTATTGTGTTCAAGCGGTTATCGGCAGCTAGCGCCCTAGGTTTACCGCATCTGCATGGTTGCGATATGGCGCTTTGGTAGGGGTTGAGAAACAAAGAGGGCCGGTAGCACCGGCCCTCTTGGGTTGTCCCCGGAGGACGGGGCGCTGAACGCCCGATCCTCCCGACGCCGATGATCAGCGCTTGGCGACCACCTGCTCCTTTGGCAGCTTGAAGGTCCAGAGCATACCGCCCTGATTGAGATCCTTCACGCGCTTGGCGACTTCGCCGCCCCACAGCGGAACCGCGCCACCCCAACCGGAGACGACTGACACGTACTGCTCGCCGTCCATTTCCCAGGTGACCGGGGAGCCGATGACGCCCGAGCCCGTCTGGAATTCGTAGAGCTTCTCGCCAGTCTTGGCGTCGAAGGCCATCAGGTAGCCTTCCGGGTTGCCGGTGAATACCAGGTTACCCTTGGTGGCCAGCACGCCCCCCCACAGCGGTGCGTAGTTCTTGTAGGTCCAGACCTGCTTGCCGGTCTTCGGATCGATGGCGCGCAGGACGCCGATATATTCTTCGTTCAGCGGCTTGATGGTAAAGCCCGCGCCCAGGTAGGCCGCGCCCTTCTTGTAGGACACGCTCTCGTTCCACATGTCCATGCCCCACTCGTTGGACGGCACGTAGAACAGACCGGTGTCCTGGCTGTAGGCCATGGGCATCCAGTTCTTGCCACCAAGGAACGACGGCGCGACGAATACCGAATTGCCCTGCTCGCTCTCGGAAGGTACGCCAGGGCGGTTGGCGTCGTCGTAGATCGGCCGTCCGTTGTCGTCGAGCCCCTTGGCCCAAGTGATCTTGTCGACGAAGGGGAAGCCACGAATGAACTTGCCGTTGGTGCGATCGAGGACGTAGAAGAAGCCGTTACGGTCGGCGGTGGCCGCCGCCTTGATGGTCTTGCCGCCTTCGACCAGGTCGAAGGAGATCAGCTCGTTGACGCCGTCATAATCCCAGCCGTCGTGGGGGGTGGTCTGGAAGTGCCACTTGATCGAGCCGTCATCCGGATTCAGCGCCAGGCGCGAGGCGGAGAACAGGTTGTCGCCAGGACGCAGGTGCGAGTTCCAAGGCGCCGGGTTACCGGTGCCGATGAGGATAGAGTCGGTTTCAGGATCATAGTAGCCGCCCAGCCAGGGCGCGGCGCCGCCGGTCTTCCACAGGTCGCCCGGCCAGGTCTGGCCCGGCTTGCCACCGGAGATGCCGTTCTCGACCTGCTTGCCATCCTTCATCACGTAGCCCATGTGACCTTCGACGGTCGGACGGGTCCACAGCAGTTCGCCGGTCTTCGGGTCGTAGGCGTCCACCTTGCCGACCACACCGAATTCGCCACCGGCAACACCGGTGATGAGCTTGCCCTTGACGATCATCGGGGCGGCGGAGATCGAATAGCCAGCCTTGTAGTCGGCCACGGTCTTGCGCCAGACGACACGCCCGGTGTCCTTGTTCAGCGCGACCAGCTTGGCGTCGAGGGTGCCGAAGATGACCAGGTCGTCATACAGCGCGACGCCTCGGTTGATCACGTCGCAGCAGGGCATGATGCCGTCGGGCAGACGTGCATCGTATTGCCAGAGTTTGGTGCCGGTGCGTGCATCGACGGCGAACACACGGGAATAGGAACCCGTGAGGTACATGACGCCATCCTTGATCAGCGGCTGGGCCTGCTGACCACGCTGCTTCTCGCCCCCGAACGAGAAGGCCCAGACCGGTCGCAGCTGCTGGACGTTGGAAGCGTTCAGAGTGTCGAGCGTGCTGTAACGCTGCCCCTGAACCCCAAGGCCGTTGGTGACGATCTCACCCTGGGTCTTGGTGTCGTTCATGATGTCCTGATCCGTCACTGCCCAGGCCGGCAGGCTGGACAGGGCCATCGCGGCAGACAGTGCAGTCAGGGCAAGGGGCTTGCGAAGACCGGTATGCTTCATTGCGGCTACCTCTGCGGGTTCATTGTTATGGCCGGGAAGCCTTCCCGGTCTGCGGGAAATTCTTGGCCCCATCCCCATTCGTCGCAATTGACCGCTCTGCGGAATTTTCTACAACCTTCGTACCAGTACTCCGCCAGCCGGGTCTCAGCGCCCTTTCTCCCCGCCCGCAAGCCTGGCCTCGCCTGGCTACTCCAGCATTCCGTCAGCTCGCAGTGCATTGGCTGCTGTACAGGCTGAAGAGGCGCCGCCCTGGCGGCGCCTCTCAATCGCCCGGATCGATCCGCTGATACTGCGCAGCCTCGTAGCCCGGAAACAGGTGACTCACGGTGCGTATGAGCTCGTAGCGGCTGAGGTTGACCTCGGCGAACCGCTCGGGGATCGGCGCATGCATCACCTCGGTCATCAGCAGCCCCTGCTCGGCGGAGGTACGCAGCAGATCGTCCAGCCAGCCCAGATAGTCGCGCATCTCCGCAAAAGGGGCCGCATCGCTGGCCACCGGTCCGTGCCCAGGCACCAGCAATGTCCAGGGCAGCGCCTGTAGCAGGTCGATCTCGTCGAGCCAGATATCCAGGCCCGGACTGTTGGGAGTCGTCAGCGCACGCCTGTAGAACAGCAGGTCACCAGCAAAGAGCACGCCGGTGGTTTCGTCGAGGATCACCAGGTCAGCGCCGGTGTGGCCACGCAGCGCCAGAAGCCGGAAGCGATGGCCGCCAAACGCCCAGATGCCGGGCTCGAGCGTCTCGTTGGCCAGCACCACCTCGGTGCCGCGCATCCAGTCACCGACAATCCGGTACATATTCTCGGCCATCGCATCGCCCTGCTCGGCGAGCAACCCGTTGGTTTCGGCGAGCGCGGCGATGGGGATGTCGGCGAACGCCTGATTGCCCAGCACATGGTCGGGATGATGGTGGGTCAGCAGGACCCGGGCGACGGGCTGATCGGTGACCTTGCCGATGGCCTGGCGCATCGCCTCGCCGTAGCGCCGCGACGGGCCGGTATCGATCACCACTACGCCAGCCTCGGTCACCACGAAGGCGGTGTTGACGATATTGCCGCCGTTGCGGTGATCGAAATTATCCGTGCTGCCCTCGAGCAGCCAGGTACCCGGCGCGATCTCCCGGGGCTCCATGCGGTATTCCATGGCCATGGCTGGAGAGGCCAGGCATCCCAGGATCAAGAGCAGTCGCATAACCTCTCCTTACGGCTGCTGGGAGATGAGCAGTTCAGCCAGGCGCCCGGCGTGCTTCAGAATGCCGCGTCGAACTCGTTTCCGTTGTTGTCACGCAGCCAGAGACGCGCCGCGCGCCCAAGGATTTCGAAACTCAGATTGGGGTTTTCACTGATCGCCGAGTACAGCTCCATGTGCGCCAGCGGCGTACCCTCGGCATCGCGCAGCTCGGCCTGCTCGACGAAAAACTCAGGGATACCGTCGACCAGGCCGTTATCCATCGGATGCGAAAGCTCCAGCCGAAGCCGGCTGAACTCCCCGCGCGGAAAACGTCCGCCCAGCACCTGACCCAGACGGTCTTCCCAGCCATCCTGCGCCCGCACCACGCTGGGCGCGGTGCAGCCACCGCCCGCCGCGTCGACACGGGTCGATCCAACGTGCCAGATACCCTCCTCGGTGAGCACCGCTGCGCGTACCGGCGTGGCCTGCTCGACCCGGATGCGCACCGCAAGGAACGGCTGGACCCGCTCGGAGCGGGGATGGAAATCGATGACTCGGGGGATGGGGTTGAGGTCGGCCCAGACCAGAATGCGTGACACCGGAGCCCCGAGGGCGCGGGCGTCGACTTGGATTGGCACCTGGCGGGAGTCTTCGGCGAATGGCGGCGCGATCACCCGCACCCGCTCGTCGAAGCGCACCGGAGCGCCGCCCAGCATGCGCTCGCGGTGATAGTCCCACATCACCGAATTGAGCGGATCGGACTCGCTGGCCTGGGCCAGCACAGGTATCAGCGTCGACCACAGCAGCGCCAGCAGCGAACGCCTCATGGGGCCTCCGGTCGTCATTGGACTTCCTGATAAAGCCCGGGCAACTCGTAGGTCAGCCCTTCGGCCTGGTAGATTCGCTCCATCTCACCGGAACGGATCAGATCCTCGATCACGTCATCCACCGCATAGGCTAGCTGGCGATTGGCCTCATGCACGGCCATGCCGATATCCCAATACTGCCGACCCATCTCCGGGTAGGCATTGACCCCGGGCTTGAGCTGCGGATCACCCGTCTTGTGCAGCAGGTGCTCCACCTCTCCGCGCATGGCCATCACCGCATCCACTTCGCCCTTCTGCATGGCGGCGAACGCCTGGCCAGGGTTGTGGAAGTGATGGGTATTGGCGCTCATGCGCCCGCCAAAGACCGAAGTCATGTAGAAAGACGGGACGCTGTCGATTTCCACGCCGATGGGGTGGTATCCGAACACCGCAACGCTCGGCACCTCTTCGAGGCGGCGCGTATCGTGGGCCACCAGCCAGCGCTCGCGCTGGTAAGGACCGAACATCACCACCAGCTCATTGACCACTTCGCCCAGCTCATTGCGCTTGTAGGAAAACGCGCGGTCGTAGGGCACCCGCAACATCAGGTCGGCGATCTCCTGCTTGCGCAGGTAATGGCCGAGCCAGATGTAGTTACGCAGGTCGTCATCGAGCTTTTCGCCCGGCATCATCCAGATCAACTCGAGGGAGACCCCGAGCTTTTCGGTGAGGGTTCGCGCCAGGACCACGTCGATGCCGCGAGGCTCGCCGTCCTCGCGATAACTGTAGGGTGCGAAGTCGTTGTAAACCGCCACCTTGAGAAAGCCCGAGTCGATGATGTCATCGAACTCTCGGGTCTGAGCCAGCGCCTGACCGATCAACAACGGCAGGCACAACAGCCAGCACAGCAGGCGGCGGGTCATCGACTCACTCCTCTATGTATTTGGTTTCCAGAAAGGTCCGCACCGCCCAAAGGGCTTCCTGGCTCATGTGCTCGGCCATCTTCGGCATGTACACCGCACCGTTGCGCACTGCGCCGTTGATTACCCGCTCCTTGTACCAGTCGTCACCATCCAGGCCCGGCTCGAGGTGGCGCAGGTCAGGGGCGATACCGCCGGAAATGGCATCCAGGCCATGGCAGCGGGCGCAGTTCTGGGCGTAGGCAGAGGAGCCGACGCGCACAGCCAGGTCGTGTTTTTCGTAGGGCTCGCGGTAGGGATTTTCGTCGAGCCACGCTTCTCCGAGGCTATCCAGGCCCTGGGTATCCACGGCCTGAGGGGTCACATCGCCATGACCAACGGCCAGCGAGGAGATACTCAATACACCAGCAGCAAGCAGGGCACGCCAGATATTATGCTTATTCATGTGGGGACCACCTTCTTACGGATTCTCATGCGAGGCCAGCGCCTGCGCCGTGGGGATATCTTAGAAATCCGCCCCCCGCGCCAGAATGCTGCTTTGGTGGCCGCATGGTCCTCCCTTGGTAGTAGAGCCACGGGCGCCCGCCTGCACGCCCTTCGGGCGTAATGGCCATGGGTGAGCTGGAGGTGGTAGTGCCTTGAGACCGATGGCACGTTCAGCGTGATACAGGGCGGTCAGCAGACCGACCGCGCGACGCTCGAGGACTTCAGGACGCCCGGTCCCGGACGAGATCAAGCCGAACCCATAACTGTCATGCCGGCACCCTGAGCATCCCCGCCTCGATGGCCCTGTGCACCATCTCGGCCTGGGAGCTGACATTGAGCTTGCTTTTCAGCAAGGCCAGATGGTTGGACACCGTCTTGCTGCTGATCGAAAGCCGCTCGGCGATCTGCCGCGGCGGCAAACCCCGCGCCAGCATCATGAAGATCTCCAGCTCCCGGGGCGTCATCTCTTCGAGCCCCGCCTTGGGCGCGACTCCCTGCTGCGCCAGTTCGGAGGCCAGCGCACCTTCGATGTACGGATAGCCCGCCGCCATCCTGCGCACCGCCTCCACCAGTACATCCGGCGAACAGCGCTTGGTCAGATAACCGGTGGCGCCGGCATCCAGCGCCTGCCTGACCAGCGGCAGCTCGTCATGCATGCTGAACATCAGCACGGGCAGCAGGGGCAGCCGCTGGCGTAATCGCCGGCAGGTTTCCAGGCCGCTGATGCCGGGCAGGCCGATATCCAGGATGACGAGGCTGGGGATCTGCTGCTCGACCTGGGCCAGCGCCTCTTCCCCACTTTCGGCCTCACTCAGCTGCAGACCCGGAATCAGCGCAGCCAGGAGGCTGGCGTAGCCCTGCCTGACCACGGCATGGTCATCCACCAAGAGGATTTTCATGACGACTCCAGCGAGGGCAGCGAGAGGTACAGCGACCAGCCACTACCCGGACGTTGACGGAACCTGAGCTCGCCGCCCAGGCAACTGGCACGCTCGGCCATGGAGCGCAGGCCGATGCCGGGTCGCCCGGGAGGCTGGCCATGGCCATTGTCCTTCAGCAACAGGCGCAGGCCACGCCCGTGCCGCCGCAACTGCAGTTGCACCCGGCTGGCACGGGAATGTCGCGCGATGTTGGTCAGCGCCTCCTGCAACAGCCGGTACAGATGTACCTTGCGGTCGATGTCCAGGGTCGGCAGCTGTGGATCGAGGCGTAATCGGCACTCGATGCCCTGGGCGCTCTGCCACTGGCCCGCCAGTTGCCGAACGGCCTGATCCAGCTCGAGGTGCTCGAGCATCACCGGATAGAGGTCGCGTACCAGGGTGCGGAATCCATCCTGCAGATGCAGGCTGTGCGCCTCCAGAATGGCAGCGGTCCGGCGCACCGCCTCGGCGTTGTCGGCCTGCACGGAAAGCAGACACGCCTGGGCGCGGATCGCGGCCAGGTACTGGCCGAGGTCGTCATGAAGAACCTGGGCCAGACGGGTGCGCTCGCGCTCCTGCAGTTCGATCAGACGACGCGTCAGCAGCGCGTTCTCCGCCTCGGCCGACTGCAGGGCACTGGCCATGCCATTGAACTGAGCCACGACCTGCTGCGCCTCGGGCAGCCGATGGGTATCCAGACGTGTTGCCAGACGCCCGCGAGAGATGCTCTGCAGACCGGACAACAGGCGCTCGAGCATCTGCATGGCGCGGCCGATCGCCCAGCGGATGGCCACCAGGCAGACCATCAGCGCCCCGCTTAACAGGGCAAGAAGCTGCCAGAGCGACTCCGCCACCTCCTCGACTTCATCGGAGGGGTCCACGGACAGGCGCAGCTGCCCACCGTCGGACAGGTGCACCAGGCGGGCGGGAAACGGGTCCGGGTAAAGCCATTCGGACAGCCAGGAACGCCGGGGATCGAGCGGAACGGCCGTGCCAGGCTCGATCCGCACGACATCGACATGCCGCAGACCCGCATCGAGCTCAGGCGGGAAGCGCCCGCCATCACGGGCGACCGACTCTGCGAGGTAATCGACCACGGTCTGCGCCGCCAGCAGCTCGCGCTGCACGTCATGCCCGGCCTGACGAAGCAGAACCGCCATGCAGACGAGCGCGACCAGCCCGAAGAACAGGCTTACCAACAGATTGGCACGCCCGACGACACTCACGCGGCAAGCCTTACTTGACCACGAAACGGCCGATCATGCCCTTGTTCTCGAGCCCCTTGGCATAGAAGGGAAAGCGACCGGGGCGGATCGGCACGAAGAAGATTTCCGCTTCGCCAGCGTCCTCGAACTCCAGCTCGGTCAAGGTCACGGCCTTGATCTCGACGCCACCGGCTTCGATCTTGCGCAGAAAGATCGACAGCGCGAATTCCGGCGCCTGGAAGGCGTACTCCTTGAGCCCGCTCGAAATGATCTTCAGTCGATAGGCCTTGCCGGTCTCCAGCTGGTACTCGCTCCGGGACATGGCGTAGTCCATCTCCTCGTGGCCGAGGATCAGATCGGGCAGCGCTACGGGCCGACGAGTCAGGTCGCCCGCTGCGGATACCTTGTCGAAGCCGAGCATGCTGATGATCAACAGCACCGGGAGGATAAGGGCCTTGGCGGTACGCATGGCGACACTCTCTTGTTATCGGGCGGCGGCCATCATCCTAGGGCCCGGCGCAAGATCGCCATCTACTACCTTGGTACCGCCAGGTTGGTACTTTCTGCATATTTCCCGCTGCCGCCACTCTTCCTAAGCTGACCGCACTAGAACAATTGCACGGCGGCACCTGCCGACCGTACAGGAGCCCCCATGCGCCAGCTCACCCGCTACGCCCTGGCCTGCGCCCTTGCCTGCGCCGCACCGTTCGCCGCCATCCAGCAGGCGGCGGCCTCGGAGGAGATGGAGATCCGCATCGGTTACCTCGCCTGGATCCCGGATCCCGGCCCTTTGCTTTCCAATGTCATTCCCGAACCTGCCGATGCCGGCCTGCGTGGAGCCGAACTGGGGATTGCCGACAGCAACAGTTCCGGCCGTTTCCTCAAGCAGCGCTACGAGCTCGCGGCTGCCGACGCCGATGACCTGGATGCGCTGCTGGAGGCAGCCCGACAGCAACATGCCGGGGGCATTCGCCTGTTCGTGGTCAACGCACCCAGCGAGAGTTTGCGCGAACTCTCGGCAGCCCTGCCGGACAGCCTGCTGATCAATGCCGGCAGCGCTGCCGATGAACTGCGCGTCGACCAATGCCTGGGTAACGTCCTGCACAGCCTGCCGAGCCGCGCGATGCTGACCGATGCCCTGGTGCAGTTCCTCGCCCTGCGGCGCTGGAATCGCGCCCTGCTGATCGTCGGCCAGACCGACGACGACAAGGCCTATGCCGACGCCCTGCGCCGCTCGGCAAAACGATTCGGGGTGCGCATCGTGGCCGAAAAACCCTGGACATTCGACAACGACCAGCGCCGCAGCGCCCAGACCGAGATGCCGCTGTTCACCCAGACCAGTGAATACGACGTGGTCCTGGTGGCCGACGAGCGGGGCGACTTTGGCGAGTACGTGCCCTACCAGACCTGGTTCCCCCGCCCCGTAGCCGGCACCCAGGGGCTGACGCCCACCGGCTGGCACCGCAGCGTGGAGACCTATGGTGCCGCGCAATTGCAAAAGCGTTTCGAGTTCCATGCCGGGCGCTGGATGAACGACCGCGACTTCGCCGCCTGGATAGGCGTGCGCAGCATCGCCACCGGCGTGACCCGGCTCAAGGAGGTCGACCCGGTCCAGTTGCGCGCGCTGGCCTTGTCAGCCGACTTGCCCATCGACGGCTTCAAGGGACGCAAGCTCAGCTATCGGCCCTGGAATGGCCAGTTGCGCCAACCGATACCGGTGGTGCATCCCCGTGCGCTGGTGACCACCGCGCCACTGGATGGCTTCCTTCACCCCTTCAGCGAACTCGACACCCTGGGTTTCGACGAACCTGAAAGCGAGTGCCGTCTGAGCGAGAAACGCTCATGAGCCCGCGACGCCTGCCTTGGCTGGTCCTGCTGCTCGCCGGTAGCACCACCGCCAGCGACCTGGGCTACGAAGCCTACATCGACAGTCCGCGGCGAATGAAATGCATGTACGGCTACGTCACTGCCAAGACCGGCAACTTCAGCGCGGCGCGCCGAATCTTCGAGGACTGCGTGGCCCGCTGGAACGACGTCTATTCGATGATCTGGCTGGCGCAGATGTACGAATCGGGCAGTGGTGTGCCCAAGGATCCGGTCAAGGCCGCCGAAATGCTCAGGCGCGGTGCCGAACAACCGGACGGGACCAGTTATGTGAGTCTCGCCCGCTATCACTGGGGCACGGTCCTGGCCGAGGGCCGTGGCGTGGAGGCCGACCCCGTGGCCGCCCGCCACTGGCTGGAAAAGGCTCTGGCCGACGGCCAGATGGAGGCCGAGGAATACCTCCAGCGGCTGTCCGCCGACCGCCCCGGTTCCAATGAGGAAGTCCAATGAAGAAGAAACCGCTTGCCCGTCTGCTGGCCGCCACCCTGCTCTGCTGCAGCACCCCGCTGCTGGCCGCCACCGCCTTCGTCACCAACGAAAAGGACAACAACATCAGCGTCATCGACATGAAGACGCTGGAGGTGACCGAAACCATCGACGTGGGCATGCGACCACGCGGGCTGATCCTGTCCCATGACCACAAGGTCCTCTATATCTGCGCCAGCGACTCCGACACCGTTCAGGTGATGGATCT
The DNA here is from genome assembly GCF_042648805.1 of Stutzerimonas tarimensis. Taxonomy (NCBI): domain Bacteria; kingdom Pseudomonadati; phylum Pseudomonadota; class Gammaproteobacteria; order Pseudomonadales; family Pseudomonadaceae; genus Stutzerimonas; species Stutzerimonas tarimensis. The sequence goes on from NZ_JBHRXZ010000016.1 coordinate 214,301, forward strand.
GGAGACCCGGCGCATCATCAAGGAACTGCCGTCGGGTGCCGACCCCGAGCAGTTCGCCCTGCACCCCAACAACCGCTGGCTGTACATCTCCAACGAGGATGACGCTCTGGTCACGGTGGTGGACGTGGAAACCGACCAGGTCCTGGCGCAGATCGACGTCGGGGTCGAACCCGAAGGCATGGCGGTGAGTCCGGACGGACGCTGGGCGGTCAATACCAGCGAAACAAGCAACATGCTTCACTGGATCGACACCGAGACCCACGAACTGGTGCACAACACGCCGGTCGACCAGCGGCCGCGCCACGTGGAGTTCACCCACGATGGCGAGCTGCTCTGGGCCAGTGCGGAGATCGGCGGCACGGTGCACGTGATCGACGTCGCGTCGCGTGAGGAACTCAAGCTGCTCAATTTCAGGATCAAGGGGGTGCACCCGGACAAGGTGCAGCCGGTGGGTATCAAGCTCACCCGCGACGGCCGTTACGCCTTCGTCGCCCTGGGTCCGGCCAACCACGTCGCCGTGGTGGACGCCAGAACCTACGAGGTACTCGACTACATCCTCGTCGGGCGGCGGGTCTGGCATATGGCACTCACCCCTGACGAATCGCAGCTGCTCACCACCAACGGTGTCAGCGGTGACGTCACGGTGATCGACGTGAAGAGCCTCAAGCCAGTCAGATCGATCAAGGTCGGGCGTTATCCCTGGGGCGTCGTGGTCAAGCCATGACCGCTCTGGAGCTCGTCGACGTCGGTTTCAGCTACGGGGCCCGGGGAGCGCTCAAGGAGGTCAGCTTCAGCGTGATGCCGGGGCGCTTCACCGCACTGCTCGGCCCCAACGGGGCCGGCAAGTCGACCCTCATCGCCCTGCTGACCCGGCTCTACGACCTGCACCAGGGCGAGATCCGGGTGTTCGGCAGGTCCCTGCGCAGCGATCCACGCCAAGCCCTCCGGCAACTGGGCGTGGTGTTCCAGCAGAGTACCCTGGACCTGGATCTGAGCGTCGAGCAGAACCTGCGCTACCACGCGGCTCTTCATGGCATGGCGCGCCGGCTGGCCAACGCCAGGATCGATGAGGAGCTCGAACGCCAGCAACTCGCCGAACGGCGCAAGGAGAAGGTCCGGGCGCTCAACGGCGGTCACCGCCGCCGGGTGGAAATTGCCCGGGCGCTGCTCCACCAGCCACGCCTGCTGCTGCTCGACGAGGCCAGCGTCGGGCTCGATCCCGCCAGCCGCGACGCACTCAATAGCCACGTCCGGACACTCTGTGAAGAGCGCGAGATGGCAGTGCTCTGGACCACCCACCTGCTTGACGAGATACGGGCCGAAGACGATCTGGCGATCCTCAGCCGTGGTCGCCTGGCCGCCCATGGCCAGGCCTGCGAAGTCGGTGCGGCCGATGCGGACCTGGCCTCCACCTTCGCCAGACTCACCGGGAGCCCCAGCCCATGAATGCCCCTTCGCGCGTTGTCACCCAGCGCCCGGCGCAGCCGCCAGAGGTCGCCCAATGACGCCCTATCTGGAATGCTTGCGCGGCGTCGTCGGGCGCGAGTGGCTGCGTTTCGTTCAGCAACGCTCGCGCTTTCTCAGCGCACTGGTGCGTCCCCTGTTGTGGCTGCTGGTGTTCGCCGCCGGTTTCCGGGCGGCCCTTGGCATCGCCATCATCGCCCCCTATGACACCTACATTACCTACGAGACCTATATCGTGCCGGGCCTGGCCTGCATGATCCTGCTGTTCAATGGCATGCAGGGCTCGCTCTCGATGGTCTACGACCGCGAGATGGGCAGCATGCGCGTGCTGCTGACCAGCCCGCTGCCGCGGGCATTCCTGCTCGCCGCCAAGCTCCTGGCGACATCGCTGATTTCGCTGCTGCAGGTCTATGCCTTTCTCGTCATCGCCTGGCTGTACGGGATCCAGCCGCCCGCCTGGGGCCTGCTCAGCGCATTGCCGGCGCTGCTGCTCGTGGCGCTGCTGCTCAGCGCTCTGGGGTTGCTGCTGTCCAATGGCATCAGACAACTGGAGAATTTTGCCGGGGTGATGAACTTCGTGATTTTCCCGCTGTTTTTCCTGTCCTCGGCGCTCTATCCATTGTGGAAGATGCGCGAGGCCAGTGAATGGCTGTACTGGCTGTGTGCGATCAATCCCTTCACCCATGCCGTCGAACTGGTGCGTTTCAGTCTCTATATCCAGCTCAACGGTTTTGCCCTGGCCGTGTGCGCGACCCTGACGCTGGTTTTCGCAACGCTGGCCCTGATGACCTTCAACCCCCAGCACGCCGCACTTCGGCGCACGGCCGGCGCAGGTTGAAATCTACGACTTAGGTACTGGTTTCCTCATCCATCGTAGGATTCCCAAGGCAGTGATACTTGCCTGTAATACTGGGGCATGCTCTGGACGACCATCGATGGACAGACCTTCGCACCTGTTGTTACCTGCCCTGGCCGCGCTCCTGGTCGCCACTGGCACTGGAGTTGTCCGGGCGGCCGGCGAAGCCTCGCTGTTCAATGCGGAGGGTTACCGCCAGGCCCACTACCGCAGCCCTACCCCCGCCCATGCAGTGGGCGCCGAAACACTGGACACCGAAGGACTCAGGCAACTGCTCGAACGGCTGCCGCAAACCGTGCTGGTGGATGTCTACCGCCGCCAGTGGCTGCATGACCGCTTCATTCCCGACGAGGATCACCGTAACCTTCCCGGCAGCCTGTGGCTTGCCAATACCGGTGACGGCCAATTGGTCGGACAATGGTCAGGATATTTCAGTTTTCATCTCGAACAGGCGACAGGTCACCAGAAGGACTGGCCCCTGGTGTTCTACTGCCGCTCGGACTGCTGGCTCGGCTGGAATGCGGTCAAGCGCGCCCAGCAGCTCGGCTACACCCAGCTTTACTGGTACCGCGACGGAATCGACGCGTGGGAACAGGCCGGGCTGCCCCTGCAGCCCGCCGAACCCGCTGCCTTGCCATGAAGCCGCGGACCGGAACGATAACGACAAGAAAAGAGGAAATGGCCGTGTACAAGATTCTCATAGCGGACGATCACCCCTTATTCCGGGAGGCCATTCATAACGTGGTGAGTTCGGGCTTTCTCGGCGCCACCATCCTCGAGACGGCCGACCTCGACAGCACCCTCGCGCTGACCGAGGAGCATGACGACCTCGACCTGATCCTGCTGGATCTGAACATGCCCGGCATGCACGGTCTGAACGGCCTGATCAACCTGCGTAACGAAGCACCCACTATCCCGGTGGTCATCGTCTCCGCCGAGCAGGACAAGCAGATCGTGCTGCAAGCCATCACCTACGGCGCGGTAGGCTTCATCACCAAGTCGTCGCCACGCGGCCAGATGACCGATGCCATCCAGCAGATCCTCAACGGCAATGTCTACCTGCCTTCGGACATCATCCGCACCCAGAAGCAGGCAACCCGCCGCACATCACCGGAACATCCGACCATTCCACCCGAACTGCTGCAGGCACTGACGCGCAAGCAGTTACTGGTGCTCGAGCGCATGACCAAGGGCGAATCGAACAAGCAGATCGCCTACAATCTGGACATCGCGGAAACCACGGTAAAAGCCCACGTGTCAGCCATCCTTCGCAAACTCAACGTACACAACCGGGTACAGGCGATCCTGTCTGCCGGTGACATCGACTTCAGTGCCTATCTGCGGCGCTGACCCTTGATCGTACCGCGGACCCTGCTGCTCACGGCTTTGACCATGCTGGCCTTCGCCGGTAACTCGCTGCTGACCCGTGCCGCACTGAGGGACAGTGGCATCGACGCCGCCAGCTTCACCGGCGTCAGGCTGGCAGCCGGCGCACTTACCCTCTGGCTGCTGCTGCGCGTCCAGAGCGAGACTGTCCGGGGCAACTGGCGATCGGGACTCACCCTGTTCGCCTACGCGGCGGCCTTTTCCTACGCTTACCTCAGTCTCGACGCCGGAGCCGGGGCCTTGCTGCTGTTCGGGGCCGTGCAGCTGACCATGGCACTGGCCGGCTGGCGACAGGGTGAGCGCCTGGGCAGCATGCAGACGCTCGGGCTGCTGGCGGCGATGGGGGGGCTGGTCGTGCTGCTGCTGCCGGGCTCGACGGCACCGCCGATGCTCGGGGCCCTGCTGATGATCGGTTCTGGCATCGCCTGGGGTTTCTATTCGTTGCTTGGACGGGGCGGATCCAGCCCCCTGGCAGTCACGGCGGGCAACTTCATCTATTCCCTGCCATTCGCCCTGGTCCTGGCGCTGGCCTTCCACGCTCAGTTGGAATGGAGCGCAGCAGGGATCCTCTACGCAGTACTGGCAGGAGGATTGACTTCGGGAATCGGTTACGCGATGTGGTACACGGCGATACGCGGGCTGGGCGCCTTTCAGGCAGCCAGCGTACAACTGAGCGTTCCGGTGATCGCAGCGCTGGGCGGCGCGCTGCTGCTGGCCGAACCGCTGACCCTGCGCCTGATGGTCGTTTCGCTGATCGTGCTGGGTGGGATCGCCCTGATGCTGCGACCCCGGGCCGCCAGGCAATAAGCCTGCGGCCCGGCTCCGGTCATTGCGGCCGGAGGATGACCACGCTGAGCGGTGGGAGCGTCAGCGACAGCGTCGCGGGCTGGCCGTGATTCTCTTCCTCGACGGCTTCGAGCCAGCCACCATTGCCGACGTTGGAGCCTCCGTAGCATTCGGCGTCGCTGTTGAAAATCTCCAGCCAGCCACCGGCCCTCGGGACGCCCACCCCATAGCCTTCCCGGATGACCGGCGTGAAGTTGGCCACCACCAGTAGCGGATAACCGGAGCTGTCGCGGCGCAGCCAGGCGAAAACGCTGTTACCGCGATCATCGCCGATCAGCCATTGAAAGCCCTTTGGATCGCTATCGAGTTCATGCAGCGCTGGCTGCTGGCGATAGACGCTGTTCAGGTCGGCAAGCAGCTTTTGTGCGCCGCAGTGGTCCGGTTCGTCCAGCAGGAACCAGTCCAGCTCGCGGTCATGGTTCCATTCGCGCCACTGGCCGAACTCGCAGCCCATGAACAGGAGCTTCTTGCCTGGGTGGGTCCACATGAAGCTCAGGTAGGCCCGCAGGTTGGCGAACTTCTGCCAGCGATCACCGGGCATCTTGTCGATCAGCGAACCCTTGCCATGTACCACTTCGTCGTGGGAGATGGGTAGCACGAAGTGCTCGGAATAGGCATAGATCATCCCGAACGTCATCTTGTCGTGATGATAGGTGCGGTGGATCGGGTTCTCCTGGATGTACTTGAGAGTGTCATGCATCCAGCCCATGTTCCATTTGAAGGAAAAGCCCAGGCCACCCTGCTCCACTGGTTTGGATACCCCTGGAAAAGCCGTGGATTCTTCGGCGATCACCAATGCTCCTGGCGCCTCGAGGGCCACCACCTCGTTCAGATGCTGCAGGAAGTCGATGGCTTCGAGGTTTTCGCGACCGCCGTAGCGGTTGGGGATCCATTCGCCGTCCTTGCGCGAATAGTCGCGGTAGAGCATCGAAGCCACGGCATCGACGCGCAGTGCGTCCACATGGAATTCGCGGAGCCAGTGCACCGCCGACGCCAGCATGAAGCCGTGCACTTCGGTGCGCCCGAGGTTGTAGATGAAGGTGTCCCAATCCTGGTGGAAGCCCTCGAAGGGGTGCGCGTACTCGTACAGCGCGGTGCCGTCGAAGTCGCCCAGCCCGTGTACGTCAGTGGGGAAATGCGCCGGTACCCAGTCCAGGATCACACCGATGCCGGCCTGGTGGCAGGCGTCGATAAAGGCGGCGAAGTCTTGTGGACTGCCGTAACGCGCGGTAGGTGCGAACTGCGACAGCGGCTGGTAGCCCCAGGATCCGCCAAAGGGGTGCTCCATGATGGGCATCAGCTCGATATGGGTGAAACCCATTTCCTGGACATAGGGGATCAGCCGCTCGGCCAGTTCGTGCCAGTTGTACAGACGCCCCTCGTCCCCTCCGTCACGGCGCCACGAGCCGGCATGCAGTTCATAGATGGAGATAGGCGCTTCAACCGACTGGCGGGCGGCGCGGGTGTCCATCCATGCCTGATCGCTCCACTGGTGCTCCAGCGGCGCGGCGACCACCGATGCCGTGCCTGGCGGCATTTCGGTGGCCAGCGCGACCGGATCGGCGCGCAGTGGCAGCATGCCGTACTGTCCGAGAATCTCGTACTTGTAGGGCTCGCCCGGTTCCAGTCGCGGAATGAACAGCTCCCACACCCCGGCCGGCAGGCGATGCCGCATGGGATGCCGACGGCCGTCCCAGCTGTTGAAGTTGCCCACCACCGAGATGCGCCGTGCATTGGGTGCCCAGACGGCGAAGCGGACGCCAGGTACCCCGTCCACCTCGGTCACCTGTGCCCCGTAGACCTTGCCCATGTAGCGGTGGTTGCCTTCGGAAAAGAGGTAGATGTCCATCTCGCCCAGTAGCGGGCCGAAGCTGTAGGGGTCCTCGGTAACCTGGGCTCCACCCGCCCAACGAATGCTCAGGCGGTAGGGCTGTGGTCGGTCGAGGCGGGCGAAGAACAGGCCGGGCACCTGACCCTGGTCCATCGATGACAGCACTTCGTCGCTGTCACGTGCCAGCACCTCGACGCCCAGCGCGTTGGGCAGATAGGCCCGGATGACCACGCCGTCGCCATCGGCATGGGGACCCAGGATGGAGAAGGGGTCGCCGTGGACGCCCCGTACCAGCTTATCTACTTCGGAATCCCGCGGCAGCAGGGAGGTCCCGGACAGGGTCACGGCCGGTCGATCAGTCATGGAAGTCTCCGTCAGTCAACTGTTGTGCCAACGAAGCCAGTCCGGCGAGCGGAACCGGCAGCCAGGCCGGGCGGTTTTCGGCTTCGTAGGCCACTTCATATGCGGTCTTCTCCAGCGTAAACAGGAGAAGTGCGGCCTCTGTGCCACGCGCCTGGGTCCAGGCATGCGGTAGCGACGCGGAAGCATTGCGATAGGCGTCGAGAAACACCGCTACCGCGCGCTGGCGATAATCGGTGGCGATGCGTTTGCGGGCCTGATCCGCTTCCTTGGAGGTATCGCTGCTCTGAGCGCCACGCTGTGTCATGGCTGCAGCATAATCGAAAGAGCGCAGTACGCCTGCAACGTCCTTGTAAGGACTGAGCTTTGCGCGCCGCTCTTCCAGCGAGCGCGCCGGCTCACCTTCGAAGTCGATGAAGCAGGCATCACCCTGGACCACCAGTATCTGGCCCAGGTGCAGGTCGCCATGGACCCGTGTCCTCAGCCCGCCCTGGCAGCCATGGGCAAGCCGGTCGACCGCTGCCAGCAGCGTCTCGCGCTGTGCCTGGAGCTGGTCGACGAGGGCGGCGTCGCGACGTTCGAGGCCATCTCGTTTCTGGACCAGCAGGTCGAGAGCGTGGGCCAGTTCGTCGCGGATGCTGTCGGCCCAGATCTGGCTCTGCGCCGGCTCGGTCAGTTCGCGGGCGAAGGCAGGGTCGTCGGTATCCGCTGCCAGCGCCAAATGTAGCTCACCGAGCCGCTGGCCCAGCAGGCGGTTGAAGGTCTCGAGTTCGTCGAGAGCGCTGAACTGGTTTTCCATCTCGGATTCGCCGCCGGCGATCTCGTCGCGCACCGCTCGGTCGAGATTGTTCAGCGTCCACTCCCAGGCGTCGCCCTGGTTATCCAGATAACGCTGGGCGACCATCAGCGCATGGGGCACGCCCGAGCTGTCGACGCGGCTGACCTGGCCGAGCATCGCCGAGATGTTGGCGAAGCCATGGCGCGTGAGGAAGGCCCCCATCTCCAGTTCGGGGTGAACCCCGGCAGTAACCCGTCGCAACAGCTTGATGATCACGCTGTCCTGTACGATCACCGAAGTATTGGACTGCTCGACCCCCGGATAGCGCACGCCTGGCTGCTCCGGCAGGGAGATATCGGCCAGTTGTGGCATGCCCTCGAAGCAGATGCGCTCACCCTTGTTGTCGATGACCAGATTCTCGCGCAGCGCCTTGAGTACCCCCAGGACAAAGGCGTCCAGGGTGAAGGCGTCGGTCAGCAGACCGACTTCAGGTCCTTTGCGCACCCTGGCCATGGCCATCTGCTGCGGCAGTGCCGTGCCGAAATCGGCCTCGGCGAGGTAGCCCATGGGGACCTGGTAGGTGTCACTGCGTCCGCCGGCCTGCACTGCAATCTCGCAGAGGAAGGCCGGATGGGCCTTGTCGCCGAATGGCAGGCTGTAGCACAACTTGAGGGCGTCGATGGGCGAATCCTTGCTGGCGAACCAGCGCCGTTTCGGCAGCCAGGCCGGCATCGAATCGGTTTCGAGAACACGCCGGCAATTGGTGTTGAGGCTGTCCATGCGCTGAAACACGAGCGTCTGGAAATCGGGCATGGTGTCCACCGGTTCCTGGTGCCAACTGGGCATCTGGTCCTTGCTCGCCAACTGAAACCAGTAGAAGCCATAAGGCGGTAGGGTGAGCAGGTAGTTGAGCTGGCCAATGGGCGGGAAGGCGCTGCCGCCCAGCATTTCCACCGGCACCATGCCGGCGTACTGGGACAGCTCGAGTTCGGCAGCCTGTGAAGAACGAGACACGTTGGCCACGCAGAGGATGACCTGCGCGCTGCCATCCTCGGCGGTGTATTCGCGCAGATAAGCCAGGATGCGCCGGTTGGCCGGGGCCAGCATCTTCAGGGTACCGCGCCCGAACGCCTGGAACTGGCGACGCACGCTGAGCAGCCGACGGGTCCAGTTGAGCAGTGAATAGGGATCGCGCTGCTGGGCTTCGACGTTGATGGTCTGGTAGCCATACAGCGGGTCCATGATCGGCGGCAACACCAGACTCGCCGGATCGGCGCGGGAGAAGCCGCCGTTGCGATCCACCGACCACTGCATCGGCGTGCGCACCCCGTCACGGTCGCCGAGATAGATGTTGTCGCCCATGCCGATCTCGTCACCGTAATAAATCACCGGCGTACCGGGCATCGACAGCAGCAGGCTGTTGAGCAGCTCGATGCGCCGCCGATCACGCTCCAGTAGCGGTGCCAGGCGGCGGCGGATACCCAGGTTGATCCGTGCGCGCTTGTCGGATGCGTAGTAATTCCAGAGATAGTCGCGCTCCCTGTCGGTCACCATCTCCAGCGTCAGCTCATCATGGTTGCGCAGGAAGATCGCCCACTGGCAGTTGCCTGGAATTTCCGGGGTCTGGCGCAGGATATCGGTAACCGGGAAACGGTCCTCCTGCGCCAACGCCATGTACATGCGGGGCATCAGAGGGAAGTGGAAAGCCATATGGCATTCGTCGCCCGGCCCGCCATTCTCTCCACCGAAATACAGCTGGGTGTCCTCCGGCCACTGGTTGGCTTCGGCCAGCAACATGCGGTCCGGATAGTTGGCGTCGATTTCCGCGCGGATCGCCTTGAGGACCTGATGGGTTTCCTTGAGGTTCTCGTTGTTGGTGCCGTCGCGCTCGACCAGGTAGGGAATGGCATCGAGCCGCAGCCCGTCTATGCCTAGGTCCAGCCAGTAGCGCATGATGCCGAGAACGGCCTTGAGCACCTGGGGGTTGTCGAAATTCAGGTCCGGCTGGTGCGAATAGAAGCGGTGCCAGAAGAACTGCTCGGCCACCGGGTCCCAGGTCCAGTTCGATTTCTCGGTATCGAGAAAGATGATCCGGGTGCCCTGGTATTTGTCGTCGGTATCGGACCAGACGTAGAAGTTGCGCGCCGCCGAGCCCTTCTTGGCCTTGCGCGCACGCTGGAACCAGGGGTGCTGATCCGAGGTGTGGTTGATGACCAGCTCGGTGATGACGCGCAAGCCACGCTTGTGCGCCTCGGCGATGAATCGCTTGGCGTCGGCCAGGTTGCCGTAATCGGGATGCACGCCACGGTATTCGGCGATGTCGTAGCCGTCGTCGCGTCGTGGCGAAGGATAGAAGGGCAACAGCCAGATGGTGTTGACGCCCAGACCGGCGATGTAATCGAGCTTGTCGATCAGGCCGGCGAAGTCGCCAACCCCATCGTTGTTCGAATCAAAGAAGGACTTCAGGTGTACCTGGTAGATCACCGCGTCCTTGTACCAGAGCGGGTCCTTGATGAACGCAGCGGGCTTGCGGGGTGCTTTTGCCATTTCAGATTCCTTGCTGGTGCCTCTTCCCCTCGCCCGTACCGGGTGAGGGGAAGCCGTTGTCCCGACTACTGACCGACCTGCATGTCAGGCTCGGCGGACGGCGGTGTCAGGCGCCAGATTCCGAATGGCAGATGCCAGGGCTCGATGCGCATCCACTGGGACTTGCCGTACCAGGTCCAGCGGTGGCCATTCATCAGATCTTCGCCATAGGTCTGTGCGTCGTCAGGCAGTCCGAATTCCCACAGGGGCAGTTCGAAAGAACCTTCCTGGGCGTTGTGCGGGTCCATGCACACCGCAACCAGAATGAAATTGGAGCGGTCGGCGGTACGCTTGCCGAAATACAGGATGTTGTCATTGGCCACGTGGTAGAGCTGGAAACCCAGGTGCGTATGCAGTGCGGGGTTCTGGCGGCGAATGCGATTGAGCTGGGCGATTTCCCAGATAATGTTGCCAGGCGCCCGATAGTCGCGAGGGCGGATCTCGTACTTTTCGGAGTTGAGGTACTCCTCCTTGCCCGGCACCGGAGCCGCCTCGCACAGCTCGAAGCCCGAGTACATGCCCCAGAGTCCCGAGCCCATGGTCGCCAGCGCCGCACGGATGAGAAAGCCCGGGCGACCCGAGGTGTGCAGGAAGAAGGGGTTGATATCCGGCGTGTTGACGAAGAAGTTCGGCCGGTAGCAGTCGCGCCAGGGCGTCTCGTTGAGTTCGGTGAGGTATTCGCCCATTTCCTGTTTGGTGTTGCGCCAGGTGAAATAGGTATAGCTCTGGTTGAAGCCCACCTTGCCCAGACCAGCCATCACCGCAGGCCGGGTGAAGGCCTCGGAGAGAAACATCACGTCCGGATCGCGAGCGCGGATATCGGCGATCAGCCACTCCCAGAACGGTAGCGGCTTGGTGTGGGGGTTATCGACGCGGAAGATCTTCACCCCCTGCTCCACCCATAGCCAGACCACGTCACGCAGGGCGTTCCACAGGTCGGGCATCGCATCGTCGGCATAGAAGTCGACGTTGACGATGTCCTGGTACTTCTTCGGCGGGTTCTCGGCGTATTTGATCGTCCCGTCCGGACGCCAGGAGAACCAGCCCGGATGCTCTTTCAACCAGGGATGGTCCTGCGAGCACTGAATGGCGAAATCGAGGGCAATCTCGAGACCCTTATCGGCAGCGGCCTGTACCAACGCGCGGAAATCGTCGAAGTCGCCCAGCTCCGGGTGAATGGCGTCATGACCGCCATCCTCGCTGCCGATGGCATAGGGACTACCGGGATCGTTGGGGCCGGCTTCGAGGCTGTTGTTGCGCCCTTTGCGATGCGTGCGACCGATCGGATGAATGGGCGGGAAATAGAGCACGTCGAAGCCCATGTCGCGGATCATCGGCAGGCGCTTGATGACGTCGCGGAAGGTGCCGTGGCGCTCGGGGCTGTCGGTCTCCGAACGTGGAAACAGTTCGTACCAGCTGGCGAACTCGGCGCGGGTACGCTCGACGTCCAGTGGAAATGCCGCCGACTCGCTGCAATGATCACGCGGATCGGCTGCCCGCATGGCATTGGCGGTCTCGCTGGCCAGCAGCACCGAGACACGCTCTTCGCTCAGATGGCTATGGTTGAGACGCCCAAGTATGTCCTCCAGCGTACCGCGGAGCTCGCCCTCGCTGCGCTGTACCGCGCGCTCGACATGCAGCCGCCCCTCTTCCACCTCCAGCTCGACGGGCACCCCGGCAGCATGCTTCTTGCCCAGCTCGTAGCGATAGGTTTCATACAGATCCCACCAGGCCTCGATACGAAACTCGTGGAGAGCCACCTGGGTCGGGGTGAATTCGCCTTCCCACCAGTCATTGCCGGTGGCCTTGAGCGAGGTACGGCGCCAGGTCTGCTCCCCCTTCTGCCGCCAGCATACGGCGGCGGCCAGCTTGTCGTGACCGTCGGTGAAGATGCGGGTGCACACCGCGACCGGGCGGCCAATGATCGCCTTGGCGGCAAAGCGCCCTTCGTTGACCACCGGCTCGGTGGACTCGATGGCAATGCGGGGCATCTGCAGGGCTTGTTCAAGCGAGGGGTGGATGGAATCGCGCGGGTTGGCACTGTCGGTCATCGGAGGGCTCCTTGGCACGACACAGCACCTTCGGCTGATTCCCGGGCCTCAGGCGCTGCTGGCAGATGAAAAGGCTTATGGGTTATGTGCTTTCCGAGCCGACCGGCGGATAAAAGTTCCGAATACGGAGGGCGCGGCCGCGCACGCATCAACGCACTGACGGGCAGAACCCTCGCCTGGATCTGCCAAGCCCTTCCGAAACACACTGGATAGGCCTCGGCAACGGGCCGCAACATCCATTGCCGGGCCCTGTTCGGCCAGCCCCACGGATCTTCCGGCCATCTGTCACCCGGCTCGGAACGGCCGGAACTAAGCCATACGGATACGCCTCAATCGTCCTGCACTGGCGATGAAGACCGCCGGCAGGAGATAGCCATGACTACCCATGCTCGACCCGACATGCCGCATCCAGACCCCGTCGTCCACGACCAGCCCGGGGACGTTCCGCAAGTGCCATGTCCCGGTGAACGGGAGGACACCAAGCCTGGTGTTCCCCACGCGGACCAGGACGTTGCCGACGAGGAAATGCGCGCAAACTGAACCCTCACGCTATGAAGAGGCAGGCTCAGCCTGCCTTCTTCCGCGGCTTTCCAGGACCGTCCGCAGGGCTTTTACGACGGCTGCGTGGCTTGGCGCCCTGTTCTTCCACCTCCTCTTGCTTCTCGGCGTCCTTGGCTGCCGGGCTCTTGCCGGACTTGCCTTCCAGGCTCCGCCTGAGCAGTTCGGTCAGATCGATCACATCCGCGCCGCGTGCTTCGGCCGGTGGTTCCCCACTGCCAACCTCGGCCAGTTCGCCCTGATGCGCCTTCTGCTCCACCAGCGTCATGATCGCGTCCTGGAAATCGTCGCGATACTGTCTGGGATCCCAGTCCTCGCTCATGTCTTCCACCAGCCGCTTGGCCATGTCGAGCTCGCGGGGGTTGAGCTTGGGCTCGATGGCTTCCTCCTTGAGCTCCAGATACTCGATGCCACGAACCTCGTCGGCCCAGCGCAGGGTATTGAGCACAAGCGCCTTGCCCATCGGCATCACCACTGCGAGGTGCTGCTTGTTGCGCAACACCACTTGGGCAATTCCGACCTTGCCGGTCTGCTCGAGGGTTTCCCGCAGCAGCGCATAGACCTTTTCGCCGCGTCGCTCCGGTGTCAGGTAATAGGGCGTGTCGATATAGAGGAAGGACACCTGGCTGGCGTCGATAAAGGAAATGATGTCGACGGTCTGGGTCGCCTCGGGATAGGCCGAACGGATCTCGTCGTCACTGAGAACCACGTACTGACCTTTCTCGTACTGGACTCCTTTCACCACGTTTTCGCTCTCGATTTCCTCGCCGGTGGTCTTGTTGATGCGCTTGTAACCCACACGGTCCATGCTGCGCTTGTCGAGCCAGTCGAAATCCACACCCTGGCGCGAAGTTGCCGGCACCAGGGCCACGGGGATATGCACCAGGCCGAAACTCACGGCGCCTTTCCAGATGGTACGGGGCATGCTCAATCCCTCCGTGAGCGCCGGGCCATTCGGCCCGGCGAGGGTGATCAACCGTTGACGACGGTACCGCCATTGACGTGGATCACCTGGCCACTGATGTACGAGGCGTCATTGCTGGCCAGGAACACATAGGCAGGCGCCACTTCTTCAGGCTGTCCCGGTCGCTTCATCGGTGTGTTGGCACCAAAGCTGGCGACCTTGTCCGCCGGGAAGGTCGAGGCGATCAAGGGGGTCCAGATTGGCCCGGGGGCCACGCCGTTGACCCGGATGCCCCGCTCGGCCAGGTTCATCGCCAGCGAACGGGTGAAGGCGACGATGGCACCCTTGGTCGAGGAATAGTCCAGCAGCATCGGGTTGCCCTTGTAGGCGGTGATCGAGGTGGTATTGATGATCGACGCACCCTTTTGCAGGTGCGGCAGGACCAGTTTGGTCAGTTGGAACATGCCAAAAATGTTGGTGCGAAAGGTCCGCTCCCACTGCGCCTCGCTGATGTCTTCGAGTCCCTGCTGCACATGCTGCTCGCCAGCGTTGTTGACCAGAACGTCGATGTGACCCCAGGTGTCGATCACGTCCCGGACCACCTTCTCGCAGAAGTCCGCGTTGTCCACGTCGCCGGCGTAGGTCATGCAACGGCGGCCGTACTTCTCGACCACCCGCTGAGTTTCCTCGGCGTCCTGATACTGATCCTTGTAGAGCACCGCCACATCGGCGCCCTCGCGGGCGAAGAGCACCGCCACCGAGCGGCCGATACCGCTGTCGGCACCGGTGACGATGGCCACCTTGCCCTCCAGCTTGCCGGCCGCCTTGTAGTGTTCGCCTTCGTAGCGGGGTGGTGGATCCATCAGGCCTTCCTTGCCCGGTACTGGCTGTTCCTGGGGCGGAAGGGTGTTGTCACTGCACATGCTGCCTCCAAAATCTGCGCGGGGTAGTTTCTGGAGGACGGCTGCGGAGTGGGAAAAGTTTCTGCGCGGCGATGGCCGGGGCCGCAGGGCCCGGCGCCGAGACGCAGCCCTGCGCGCCTCAGTCGAGCGCGTCCCAGCCTCCACCCAACGCGGCGATCAGCAGAACGCTGGCAGTCAGGCGGTTGCCCAGCAGCATGAGGTTGGTACGCTCGCTATCGAGTGCGTTGGTCTGCAGGGTCGCCACGCTGAGAAAGTCGACGATACCCGCGCGGTACTGGTTTTCCATCAACCGCAGCGACTCCTGGGCGGCCTGCAGCGCTTCCTCCTGGACGGCCGCCTCTTCCTGCAGCACGCGGATCTGCACCAGATAGTTTTCCACCTCGCGCAGGCTGTCGAGAACGGTCTGCCGGTAATGGGCGACCACTTCGTCGTAGCGAGCTTCGGCCAGTTCGACCTCGGCACGCCGGGTGCCGAAGTCCAGCAGGCTGAGCCCCAGTTGCGGCCCGAGCGACCAGAAGCGATTGGGCACGCTGATCAGGTTGGCGAGGCTGCTGTCGGCATAGCCCCCGCCGGCGCTGAGCACCAGATCGGGAAACCACGCCGCCTGGGCAACGCCAATGCCGGCGTTGGCGACCATCACCCGGCGCTCGGCAGCGGCCACGTCGGGGCGCCTTTCGAGTAATTCCGAGGGTAGCCCGGCGGGGATCAGCGGCATCCCTGGCAGCTCCTCGCGTCGCTCGATGGCAAAGCCTGCCGGCGGTACGCCCACCAGAACGGCGATGGCGTGCTCGTGCTGGGCACGCTGCCAGCGCAGGTCGATGGCCTGGGCTTCGGTGGTCTTGAGCTGCGCACGGGCCTGGGTCACGTCGGAGCGGCGGGCGATGCCGGCGTCGTACTGGTTCTGGGTCAGGCGCAGCGTCCGACGGTAGGCCTCCAGCGTCTGCTCGAGCAATTCCTGGTGAACATCCAGCACGCGCAGTTGCAGGTAGGTCTGGACCAGTTCGGCCTGCAGGCTCAGGCGGACCGCTGCCAGGTCCGCGGCGCTGGCACCCGCCGAGGCCCGGTCTGCCTCCAGCCCGCGACGCAGCCGCCCCCACAGGTCAGCTTCCCAGGAGGCGTTCACACCCAGCTCGAAACGTTCACTGACCGCGCCGCCCTCCGCCGTGGTGCCGGCGCCCTGGGACTGCCCCGAGCGGCTGTAGCCAGCGTTGCCGCTGACGAAGGGGAACAGCTGCGCACGGCTGCCGCGTACCAAGGCGCGCGCCTGTCGGTACTGCGCTTCGGCGGCGGCCAGGCTCTGGTTGTCCAGATTCAGCCGCGCCACCAGCGTATCCAGTTCGGGGTCGCCGTACAGGGTCCACCAGGTGCCACGGATCAGGGTGTCGCCCGGCGAAGCCGGTTTCCAACCTTCGGCATGGGCGAATTCGGCCACCATGGGCACCTCGGGCCGTCGATAGTCGGGTCCCAGGGTGCAGGCGGTAAGGGTCGTGGCGGCGAGAAGCACGGCCAGTGGCTGCAGCAGAACAGGAAAGGTCATAGCGGTTGATCCAGGGCGGCATCACTGCGCACGCCACGCCAGTGATTGAAGCGGTGCCGCAGTCGGTCGAGATACAGGTACACCACCGGCGTGGTGTACAGCGTGAGGATCTGGCTCAGCAGCAAGCCACCGATCACCGCGAGGCCGAGCGGCTGGCGAAGCTCGGCGCCCTCGGCACCACTGAGCAGCAGAGGCAGGGCGCCAAACATGGCCGCCAGGGTGGTCATCAGGATCGGCCGCAGGCGCAGCAGGCAGGCCTGGCGAATCGATTCCTCGGTGGTGAGGCCGTCCTGCCGTTCCAGTTGCAGGGCGAGATCGACCATCAGAATGGCGTTCTTTTTCACCACACCAATCAACAGGAACAGACCCAGCAATGAGATCAGGCTGAACTGGCCACCGGTGGCGAAGATGGCGAGCAAGGCGCCGACGCCGGCCGAGGGCAGTGTGGAAAGGATGGTCAGGGGATGGATGTAGCTCTCATAGAGGATCCCTAGCACGATGTAGACCAGCACCAGCGCCCCCAGAATCATCAACGGCTGGCCCTGCTGCGCCTGCTGGAAGGCGCTGCCCGCGCCACCCATGCGGCCCTGCACTTCGCTGGGCAGGCCGATCGCGGCCACTGCTCGTTCGATGGCCAGCGTAGCCTCGTCGAGGCTGACCCCGGGGGCCAGGTCGAAGTCGATGTTCTCCGCGGCGAACTGACCGTCATGATGCACCCGGTCCTCCTGCAGGCTGCGCTCGTAATGGGCGAAAGCCGAGAGCGGAACGCGGTGGCCACCGGCCGCCACCACATGCACCTGCTCCAGCACCGAGGGATACTGGGCATACTGCGGGTCGATCTCCATCACCACCTTGTACTGGTTCAGGCTTTCATAGATGGTCGACACCTGCCGCTGGCTGAAGGCGTTGTTCAGCAGGGTCGACACCGTGCGCATGTCCACGCCTAGCCGCTGCGCCGCAGCGCGGTCCACCTGCAGGGTGATCTGCTGGGCGCCCTCGCCTTCGCTGGCGTCGATACTGGTCAGCTCCGGCAGTGCCTGTAGTGCACGGGTGACGCGCGGCAGCCAGGTGCGCAGCTCGTCGAGATCCCCGGACAACAGCGTGTAGCTGTAGTTGGAGCTGCTCTCGCGCCCGCCACTGAAATATACGTCCTGGTCAGGCCGCAGGAAGAAGCGGGCACCGGGCACCGGCGGCTGGTTGCGGCGGATACGCTCCACCACCTCCTGGGCCGACAGGCCGCGCTCGGCCAGGGGTTTCAGGCGGACGATGACGAAGGCGTTGTTCACCCCGCTCTGCCCACCGACGAAGCCGGCCATGCTCTCGACCGCCGGATCGGCCAGCACGGCCTGGCGAAACGCCTCGATCTTGGGCTGCATCACCTGGAACGACATACCGTCATCGCCGCGAATGAAGCCCGACAGCTGGCCGGTGTCCTGCCCTGGCAGAAGAGTCTTGGGCACCTCGATGTAGAGCACCACGTTCAGCGCAATGGTCGCCAGCAGGGTCAGCAGGGTGAGGAAGCGATGGCGCAGCACCCAGCCAAGGCTGCGGTCGTAGTGGCGCAGCAGCCATTGATGCGTGGCATGACTCCAGCCCTGCAGGCGACTCTGGCGGTCGGCCTGGTGCGCTTGCAGCCAGCGGGCGCAGAGCATGGGCGTCAGCGTCAGCGACACCAGCAGCGAGATGAGGATGGCCGCCGCGAGGGTGATCGAGAACTCGCGGAACATCCGTTCCACCAGCCCCCCCATGAACAGGATGGACACGAACACCGCCACCAGCGAGAGGTTCATGGACAACAGGGTGAAACCCACCTCGCGGCTACCCAGGTAGGCCGCCTGCAAGGGTGGGACGCCTCGGTCGATGTGCCGGGTGATGTTTTCCATGACCACGATGGCGTCGTCCACCACCAGACCGGTGGCTACGATCAATGCCATCAGAGAGAGAATGTTCAGGGAAAAGCCGGACAGGTACATCACCGCGAAAGTGCCCACCAGCGAGACCGGTACCGCCATCGCCGGGATCAACGCACTGCGCAACCGGCCGAGAAACAGCAGCACCAGCAGCATCACCAGGCCGACGGCGATCGCCAGGGTCCGCTGGGCTTCGTGCAGGGTCGCGGTGATCATCGCCGAGCGGTCCTGGGCAATGGCCAGACTGACACTGGACGGAAGAATGGCTTCCAGTGCTGGCAGTTCGGCGCGGATACCCGCAATGGTCTCGATGATGTTGGCGTCAGCCTGGCGGTTGATGATCAGCAGCACCGCATCCTGGTCATTGAAGAAGCCGTTGTTGTAGCGATCCTCCACAGCGTCGTAGACCCGCGCCACGTCGTGCAGGCGCAGCGTGGCGCCGTCCTGGTGGCGGATGATCAGTGGCATATAGTCGGCGGCGCGGTGCAGTTGGTCATTGGCCCGCACCTGCCAGCTCTGCGAGGCATCCTCCAGGGTTCCCTTGGGACGTCGCAGGTTGCCCTCGGCGATGGTCTGGCGCACCTCGTCCAGCGACACCTGATACTGCTCGAGCTGCTGTGGCTGCAGCTCGATGCGCACCGCCGGCAGCGAGCTGCCGCCGACCTGCACCTCGCCGACCCCGGTGACCTGGGAGAGCCGCTGCGCCAGGATGGTCGAGCCGATGTCGTAGAGCTGGCCCTGGTCGAGGACCTCCGAGGTCAGTGACATCACCATGATCGGTGCCTGGGACGGATTGACCTTGCGGTAGGTGGGCATGCTGCGCATACCGCTGGGCAAGAGATTGCGCGAGGCGTTGATCGCCGCCTGGACGTCGCGCGCGGCGGCATTGATGTCGCGGTCCAGGGCGAACTGGATGGTGATCCGCGTGTTGCCCTGACTGCTGCGGCTGTTCATCTGGTCGACTCCGGCGATGGCCCCGAGGGCACGCTCGAGCGGAGTGGCCACCGTGGACGCCATGACTTCCGGGCTCGCCCCGGGCAGGTTGGCCTGCACGGTGATCACCGGGAAATCCATTTTCGGCAAGGGTGCCACTGGCAGGAAGCCGTAGCCGAGGGCGCCCAGCAAGAGGATCGCCAGACTCAACAGCGTTGTGGCGACAGGCCGGGCGATGAAGGGCGCCGACAGGTTCATGCGGGCCGGCCCGCACGACCGGCAAGAACAGGCGCGACCGGCAGCCTGCACTTCATGCTACCGCTCCCGGAGTATCGTCGCGCCGCCGGAAACGCCGGCCCAGGCGGTCGAAGAACAGGTAGATCACCGGCGTGGTGAACAGCGTCAGCAACTGGCTGGCGATCAGCCCGCCGACGAGCACCAGGCCCAGCGGCTGGCGCAACTCGGCGCCCGTGCCCGTGGACAGCATCAGCGGAATCGCCCCGAACAATGCCGCCAGGGTGGTCATCAGAATCGGCCGGAAACGCAGCAGCGCCGCGCGATAGATGGCATCGCGCGGCGACAGCCCATCCTGCCGCTCGGCCTCCAGGGCGAAGTCGATCATCATGATCGCGTTCTTCTTGACGATGCCGATGAGCAGGATAATGCCGATGATGGCGATCAGGCCGAGTTCGGTTCCGGTCAGGAGCAGTCCCAGCAGGGCACCCACCGCCGCCGACGGCAGGGTCGAAAGGATGGTGATCGGATGAATGTAGCTTTCGTAGAGCACGCCCAGGACGATATACATGGTCACCACCGCGGCCAGGATCAGCCACAGCGTGCTCGACAGCGACGCACGGAAGGCTTCGGCGGCGCCCTGGAAGTAGGTCTGGATCGCCAGGGGCAGGCCGATCTCGCCTTCGACCGCCTCGATCACCGCCACGGCCTCGCCCAGCGAGACCCCTTCGGCGAGGTTGAACGACAGGGTGACGGCCGGAAACTGGCCGATATGGTTGATCAGCAGCGGCGCTGCGCGCTGCTCGGCGCTCACCAGGCTGGACAGGCGCACCGGCGCTCCTCCCTCGCTGCGCACGAAGATCCGCTCCAGCGCCTGCGGGCCGCTCTGCGCAGCCTCGGCGGAGAGCACCACGCGGTACTGGCTGGCCTGGGTGAAGATGGTCGAGATCTGCCGCTGGCCGAAGGCGTCGTACAACGCATCGGCGATGTCGGCGACCCGGATACCCAGCCGCGATGCCGCGTCGCGGTCGATTTCCAGATGTAGCTGCAGCCCGCGATTCTGCAAGTCGCTGGCCACGTCGGTCAGCTCCGGGCGCGCTCGCAGGGCATCGACCAGGCGCGGGGTCCAGGCCTCCAGCAATTCGCCGTCCGGGCTCTGCAGGCTGAACTGGTATTGCGTGCGGCTGACCCGATCCTCGATGGTCAGGTCCTGTACCGGCTGGAGGTAGAGGTCGATGCCGGGCAGGCGTGCCAGCTCGGGCCGCAGGCGATGGATCACCTCGCTGGCACTGGCATCACGCTCGCTGCGCGGCTTGAGGTTGATCAACATCCGGCCGCTGTTGAGGGTGACGTTATCACCGTCCACACCGATGTAGGACGACAGGCTCTCTACCGCTGGGTCCGCCAGGACGATTCGCGCCGCCGCCTGCTGGCGCTCGCTCATGGCCTGGAAGGAAATCGACTGCGGCGCCTCGCTGATGCCCTGGATGGCCCCGGTGTCCTGCACCGGGAAGAAGCCCTTGGGAACTGCCAGATAGAGCACCACCGTCAGGCCCAGGGTAGCCAACGCCACCAGCAGGGTCAGGGTCTGTCGGCCTAGCACCCAGGTCAGCCAGCCGGCGTAACCGTCGATCAGCCGCGACACCCAGTCCGGCTTGCGCTCGTGAGGCTCGGCCTTGAGCAGACGCGCGCACATCATGGGGGTCAGCGTCAGCGAAATGACCAGCGAAAGCAGGATGGCCACCGACAGGGTCACGGCGAATTCGCGGAACAGGCGCCCCACCACGTCCTGCATGAACAGCAGCGGGATGAGTACGGCGATCAACGAGAGCGTCAGCGAGACCAGGGTGAAACTGATCTGCTTCGCCCCCTTCAGCGCAGCCTGCAGGGGCGTTTCGCCCGCCTCGAGGTGACGCGAGATGTTCTCCAGCATGACGATGGCATCGTCCACCACGAAGCCGGTGGCAATGGTCAACGCCATCAGGGTCAGGTTGTTCAGCGAGAACCCGGCCAGGTACATGATCGCGAAGGTGCCGACGAGCGACAGCGGGACCGTGATCGATGGAATAAGGGTGGCGGAGGCGCGCTTGAGGAACAGGAAGGTGACCAGCGTCACCAGGCTGATGGCCAGCAGCATCTCGGTCTGCACGCCGCGGATCGCGGCGCGGATGGTCTGGGTGCGATCGGTGAGGATCTGAATGTCCAGACCCGACGGCATGCTGGCGGCGACTTCGGGCAGCAGCGCCTGGATTCGCTCGACCACCTCGATGACATTGGCGCCGGGCTGGCGCTGGATGTTCAGCAGCACCGCACGATTCTCGTTTGCCCAGGCGGCAAGGCGCTCGTCCTCGGCCCCGCGATAGATCTCGGCGACATCCTTCAGGCGCAGCGCCGCCCCGCCTTCGTAGCTCAGGATGAGTTCGCCGTACTCTTCCGGCGAGCGCAACTGGTCGTTGGCGTCGAGCATCGACACCCGGGTGGGCCCGTCGAAGTTTCCCTTGGGCTGATTGACGTTGGCCGCATTGATCAGGTTGCGCACATCCGCCAGCGACAGACCATAGGCTGCCAGCGCCTGGGGGTTGACGCGAATGCGTACCGCCGGGCGCTGACCGCCCGACAGGCTGACCATGCCGACGCCGCGAATCTGGGCCAGCTTCTGTGCCATGCGAGTGTCGACCAGATCATGCAGGTCGGTCAGCGACATGCTCTCCGAACTGATCGCCAGGGTCATGACCGGCGTGTCGGCGGGGTTGACCTTGTTGTACACCGGTGGGGTCGGCAGATCGTCGGGCAGCAGATTGCTGGCAGCATTGATCGCCGCTTGTACCTCTTGCTCGGCCACGTCCAGAGGAATTTCCAGGGCAAACCGCAGGGTAATGACGGAGGCGCCGCCGGAACTGGTCGACGACATCTGCCGCAGCCCCGGCATCTGGCCGAATTGCCGCTCCAGAGGGGCAGTCACGGCGCTGGTCATGACGTCGGGGCTCGCGCCAGGGTATAGCGTCATCACCCGGATGGTGGGGTAATCCACCTGGGGCAAGGCGGAAACCGGCAACAGCCGGTAGGCGAGCAGCCCTGCGAGCAGGATGGCGACCATACTCAGGGTGGTCGCCACCGGCCGGAGGATGAAGGGGCGCGAGAGGTTCATCGGCCCAGACGCTCGACGGCAGGTTCTTCCAGCGCTTCGCCGGCACGCCCCACCACGTCCACGGCGGAGCCGTCGCGCAGTCGGTCAGTGCCCTCCATTACCACTCGGTCGCCGCCCGCCAGGCCACCCAGCACTACGGTCAGGGCGCCGTCGGCAGGGCCGAGTTCGACCGAGCGAATCCGGGCGAGGCTCTGTTCGTCGACCACATAGACAAAGGCACCGCGCGCTCCGTACTGGATCGAAGCCGAGGGCACCACGACAGCGTCGTCCAGGGTCTGCACCCGCAGCCGGACGTTGACGAACTGATTGGGCAGCAGCAGTTCGTCGTTGTTGTCGAACTGCGCTTTCAGTCGCAGCGTGCCGGTGGCTGCATCGATCTGGTTGTCCAGGCTTTGCAGCACGCCTTCGGCAAGCAATTCCCGCTCGCCGCGGTCCCAGGCCTGCACCACCAGCGCCTCGCCCTGCCGGAAGCGGGACACCACCGGCGTCAGGTGACCCTCGGGCAAGGTGAAGGACACGGCGATCGGCTGGGTCTGGGTGATCACCACCAGAGGGGTCTCGGCGTTTGCCGTCAGCAGATTGCCCACATCGAGCTGACGCAGGCCCAGGCGGCCCTCGATGGGCGAATGGATACGGGTGTATTCGAGATTGAGCCGGGCTTCTTCCACTGCCGCCTGGTCGCTGGCCAGGGTGCCGCGATACTGCTCGACCTGTGCCTGTTGGGTATCCAGTGTCTGGCGGGCGATGCTGTCCTCGGCGAACAGGCCCTTGTAGCGATCCAGGTCCACCTGCGCGTTACGCAACAGGGCCTGATTCTGCTGAAGCATGCCCTGGGCCTGGTTCAAGGCGACCTGATAGGGCCGAGGATCGATCACCGCCAGCAGTTGGCCCGCCTCGACTCGCTGGCCCTCGGTGAAATGCACTTCCATCAGTTCACCGGCCACGCGGCTGCGGACGTTGACGGTGTTCAACGGGGTCACCGTGCCCAACGCCTTGTGGAAGACCTCGAACGGCCGCTGATCTACATCGGCCACACGTACCGGCACGGCGGCTCCGGAGCCGCCGAAACCCGGCCTTCCGCCTTGCTGCGACGGCTGGTCTGCGCTCGGCCAGAGCCACCAGGCAACCGCCATCACCACGACGATACATATGCAAACCATCATCCAGACGAGGCCGGTACGGCTAGCGGGGGCGGTCGAATCGGGCATAAGAATGAGTTCGTTTCAAAGGAAGCGGGAACCATAAGCACTCTCGCCCTTGCGGCAAAGCGCTTTTACGGCATTTTTACCTTTGCGTCCGTCGCCCCACCCCGGAACCGGGCCTAGGTCATCATGTCTACTCGTGGTCTACAGGCAAGGGAAGTTGGCCTGCCTGCCATTGCCGCTTTCGGGAACTCAAGGAATGAATACATCGCTCGTCCTCCTCGCCTTGACCGTCGGGAGCTTTCTTCTCGGTTTCCTGAGGGATGTCTTTATTGCGAAGGCGTTCGGATTGAGCTGGGAAGCCGACCTCATCTTTGTCGCATTGGTCCTGCCGCTGTTCTTCGAGCAGTTTCTCGGTCTGGCCCTGCGCGACGCCATGATTCCGTATCTGCAAAAGCTGCGCACCACATCCGAAACGACCTTCCGCGCCGTGGCCCGCTGGCTGTACTGGCGTGCCACCCTGGCGAGCCTGGCGGTCACAGGACTTGGCATTCTTGTCAGTTTCTGGCTGATGACTGCCCTGGCCCCAGGCTGGACGCCGGAGCAGGTCGAAACCGGGCAACTGGTGTTCTGCGTCGGCATATTGCTGATTGCCGTGCAGGGCGTGTTGTACTGCCAGGGCGCGCTGTTGAACATGGACCGGATCTTCATCCTGCCGATGACCCGCACCCTGCTCCTCAACGCCGGCGCGATCATCGGGATCCTGCTGTTCGAGCCCAGCGGGATGGTGATTTTCATCGGCATGCTGATCCCCCAGATCGCCCTGATTCTTCTCCAGCACCAGCGCATCGGCTATGTGAACTGGCGAATGCAGGGTGCCCAGGAACCTGTGGGCAAAGGCCGAGGCGGCGAGTTCGGGCTGGCCTTCGCTCCCGTGCTGCTGGCCGCTGGCGCGCAGCAGAGCTGCATCCTGGCGGAGCGGATGTTTGCGTCGTTTCTCGAAGACGGCAACATCACCATGCTGTCGTTCGCCTTTCGCATCGTCACCATCCCGCTGACGCTCTATGCCATGTCGGTACTCTCGGTGCTTTTCCCGCAATTCGCTGAAAGCTGGAGCAAGGGCGAGCATGGCGCTCATGGCGAAGCCATCCGCAAGGGCCTGCTGGCCACGCTCCTTTTCCTCGTCCCCGCTGCGGTGGTGCTCTGTTCGTTTCCCGAAACGGTGGTCTCGGTGTTGCTCGAGCGCGGCCGCTTCGGCGCCGAGGAGAGCGCCGCCACCGCGACGCTGGTAGTGGCCTATGCCATCAGCCTTCCGGCCATGGGCCTGGCCTTGCTCTGGGGGCGCGCCCTGTTGGCGCAGAACCGGGCACGGGTGTTTCTCCTCATCACGCTGTTCAGCTCGGGGCTGACCATCGCCCTGGACGCCCTGCTGTACCGCACGCTGGGCGCACAGGGCCTGGCGTTGGCCTTCTCGGCCGGTGCGATGCTGCAGGCCTCGCTGATGGGGATAGGCGTCTATCGCATGACACCCGCCGGCCTCGGTCTGTCGCTGCTGCTGCGCTGGGCGGCCACCGGCGCGGCGATCGTCGCGGCCCTGCACTACCTGCCCAAACCCCAAGGGCTGATCGAGCTTGTCCTGTATGTCCTCGCGGTACTGGTTGCCTTCGCCCTGGGCGTGACGGCATTGGGCGAACGCGACCTGTTCAAGCGCAGCTACTGGTCGATGAAGCGGGCCTGATCGGCAAAATTCTGATCGTAAAAAAAACCGCTGCCAGTCACGGCAGCGGTTTTTTGTGGCCGAGGCCTGGGTCAGCCTCCCAGCGCCACCATCCCCCGCAATCCGGGTGCCCAGGTGGAAACGCTGAGCGCTGCCGGCTTGGCCAGCAGCTCACGCTGCGCCAGGACGATATCCAGCGCCCTGCTCGGCTGCATGTCGAGGTCGTCGAAGGTGATCAACTGACCCGGTTCCACAGCCCGCTTGAGCGTCGTCCCAGCCAGCAGCCCGATCGGCACATGGTCCGGATTGTTCGAGAGTTTCAGGGCCTCGCCGCGGAACTGGAAGCCGCCGATGCCGCGCTCGATGAACTGGCCAGGTTTCATGGCGTGCTTGGCGATGGCGCCGACACCCAATGTGGGGGCCGTGGAATTGTTGAGCAGGATCTTGTTGCTCGACAATACACGCCTGACAGTCTTGCCCACTTCCAGCGAACACAGATGGAAAGGCCGGGTCAGGACATAGTACGGACCCGGCCCCAGCTTGAAGTACTGGATGGCCGGCGCCTGGTCTTCGTCATGGCGACAGACCAGAAAGACTCCGCCCGCCGGATAGCCGTTGGGAACCACATAGTCGACGATGGGCTGCCCGAGCCGCTCGGCCATGGCGCCCAGCACGCTGCCGGATTCGTTGAGATCGGTCGAAGCCAGCCCTTCCAGGCCTTGGCGGGTGATGGTGGCGCCCAGCCCATTGCCAACGATCACCTGCTCGATCTGCACCTTGGTGCCATCGGTGAAGGAAGTGGTCTGATCGACGCTGATGCCCTGTCGCTTGGCCCAGTAAGCCATGTCTTCAGGCGTCGGGTTATGGTTCAGATAGCCCTTCATGTTGCCGTAGACGAGGGGGCGGAACCCCATCGCCAGCGCATCTTCATGCAAGGCAGCCAAGGATCCTGGCTGATCCCCCTCGGCTTCGGTCATGAACCCCTGGCCCGCGAGATAGGAGCCGGTGGTGACCTGAAGTTCGGCATTCACGGTGACCACCGGAAGCCCTGCCTGGAAGGCGCGCTCTATGACCTCGGTGCCATGAAAGACATCGCCACTGCACTCGATGAGGATGTCCGAATTATCGATCAGCTCATCCAGCGAATTGGTCAGTACCTTGTCCAGCGGGAAATCGGGAATACTTCCGGGAGGTCGTCGGGTGAGCACCCGAGAGATAGTCAGATCATCGTAGTGGCGCATGATCAGGCGGACTATTCCGTGTGCGATCATGCCAGTTCCTGACACACCAACTCTCTTAACGTTTGTGTTAGACATACAGCGAATCCATGCAAATGGGCGTCATTGGTTTTCGACAGCACGGCGGTGAAAAAATTTTCGTGATGCTTTGCAACAAATGGAAATTTTTTTGCCAATGCGCCGAAGCCGAACTGGGCTTTTCCCCTGCAAGGAACCTAGCGCCGCCTCCCTGGCTTCGCTAATCATGTCTGACGAACGGTCACCTCTTGTCCTGTAGGAAATTGACTACAACCGCTCTGGAATGCACCCCGGAGGCGCCGGGGTGCCAGAGGCAGAGCGCCACTATGTTTTACCGAAATACTCCCGGGTCAGCTTGACCACCACCGGGCTCAACAGCAGCAGGGCGATGAGGTTCGGGATTGCCATCAGACCGTTCAAGGTGTCGGCCAGCAGCCAGGCGAAATCCAGTTGCGCCAGCGCGCCCAGCGGAACCGCCAGCACCCAGACGATGCGAAACGGCATCACCGAACGCGTGCCCGCGAGGTAGATCCAGCATTTCTCGCCGTAGTAGCTCCAGCCAAGAATGGTGGTGAAGGCGAACACAACCAGCGCAATGGTCAGGAGCGCAGCACCAAAACCGGGCATGGCCGACTCGAAGGCCGACGCTGACAGGGGGGCACCACTGGCGCCGCTGTTCCAGACACCGGAGGCAATGATCGCGAGTCCTGTCATGCTGCAGACAATGATGGTGTCGATGAAGGTGCCCATCATCCCGATCAGGCCGGAACGCACCGGGCTGTTGGTGGTACCTGCTGCCTGGGCGATACCGGCGGTGCCCAGCCCGGCCTCGTTGGAAAAGATGCCCCGCGCGACACCAAAGCGAATGGCTGCCATCACCGCTGCGCCAGCGAAGCCCCCGGTGGCGGCAATCGGCGTGAAGGCATGGGTGAAGATCAGGTCGAACGCCGCCGGAATGGCCGAGGCATAGATGACCAGGACCACCAGGCTGGCAAGGATGTAGAGGATGCACATCAACGGTACCAGCGAGGCAGCGACGCGTCCGATCCGCTTGATGCCACCCAGGATCACCAGGCCGACCAGGACCATGGCGATCACGCCGGTGAGCCACAGCGGGACGGAGAAGGTGCTCTCCAGCGCCTGGGCCATGCTGTTCACCTGCACCATGTTGCCGATGCCAAAGCCGGCAAAGCCGCCGAACAGGGCAAAGGCCGCGCCCAGCCACAACCAGCGCTTGCCCAGGCCATTCTTGATGGCGAACATCGGCCCGCCGACGAACTCGCCGCGCGCATCCTTCTCCCGGTAGTGCACGGCCAGTACCACCTCGCAATATTTGGTGGCCATGCCCACCAGCGCGGTGCACCACATCCAGAACAACGCACCCGGTCCACCAAGGAAGATGGCGGTTGCCACGCCAGCGATGTTGCCAGTGCCCACGGTCGCGGCCAGGCCAGTCATCAGCGCCTGGAACGGGCTGATATCACCCGGCTCGTCGCGACCCTTGACCCGCCCACCCCACAACAACGAAAAGCCCCGGCCAAGCTGAATCAACGGCATGAATTTGAGCATGATCATCAGGATCAGGCCGGTACCGAGGATCAGCACCAGCATCGGTGGTCCCCATACGATGCCGTTGAGCCAATTGACCAGGTTGTTGAGGACGTCCATGCGAAGCTCCTTGATGAGCGCTAGAGAAATCGGTGACGCGTCGCCGCGTCAGGCGCCGCGATTGTCGAACTGTTTGCAAAAATTGCAGATTTCATGCCGTCTCGCTCCACAAGCGTGAAGAGAGACGGTCGCATTAGAAGTCCCGGCGATAGAAGAGGTCCAGCGAACTGGCCAGCCCACTGGCCGCCTCGAGGAACAGGCGCCTCGTGAGACGGTAGCGCAAGGCGATGGTGTTGCCCGGCTGGAACACGCCCACGCCATAACGCAGGGACAGTCGCTCGGTCAGCTGGCCACTGGCGACAACGCTGGTGGTGTCGCCGGAACCCTCGGTGTCGATCTGGAAATCACGAATGCCGAACATGTCCGCCACCGCCCCGGTAATGGGTGCACTGCCCGCCAGACCCAGGCTGAGCGCTGCCTGGGCCAGCATGTTGCTGTCCCCCCCGTCGGCGCCGAGCGGTCGGCCCAGTACCAGATAGGCCAGGGCCTGGTCCTGGTTCATGCCCGGCTCGGAGAAGATCTCCACCCGTGGATGGGCAGCACTGCCGGTGATGCGCAGTCCCACCACCACATCGTCTTCGTCGATGCTGCGGATCGCCTCGATGTCGAGAAACGGCTGGGCGACCGGGCCAACGAACAGCAACTGCGCACGCCGCAGCGTCAGCCGCTGGCCATAGGCGCGGTAACGCCCGTCGACGAGATTGAGCTCCCCCCGGGTGTCCAGATCGTCCCCGATGTGCAGGAAGCCGCGCAGGTCTGCGGTCAGGCCAAAGCCGACAAATTGCAGCCGGTCACGGCCGACATCGACGTCGATGTCCATGGCGATCTCCAGCGGCACGCCTGGTTCCTGCTCTTCTTCGCCGACGATGACCACGTCCGGCGATACCTGCACCGTCGCCGGTGGCAGCTCTCGTACCTCGATGAGGCCGCGCGGGACATCGACCTTGCCGCTCACCGCCAGTCGCTCCTCGGCAAAGCGTACCCTTAGGGAGGTGGACGCCTCCAGGCGGGCATAGGGTTCCACAGTGATGGGCAGGTTCTGGCCATCGATGGTCAGGTCTGCCTCCAGATTCTCACCCCAGCCGAGGGTGCCTCCAAGCTGCCCGCGGCCGCGCTCGCCGCTGCGCCAGTCACCTGCCAGGCGCGCACCTTGGCCTTCGATGAACAGCTGCACCTGTAGCGCCTCGAGCCGCAGCGGCAGTTCGCTCCCCCCGATCAGCCCATCACGCAGGCTGAGCTGGCCATTCACCAGCGGCTGTTCAAGCGTACCCGACAGCTGCCCATCGCCGCTGAGAACGCCCTGTAGTTCCTCGAGTTGCGGCACGAAGGACCGCGCCACGCCCAGATCGAGCCCGCGCAACATGAACTCGCCATCCATCGGCATGGCCGGGTCTTGCGGATCGAGGCGTCCCTGGACGACCAGCGTGCCCAGGTCGCCGCCCTCGAAGCGCAACTCGGCATCGGCGTATTGCGGCGTCAAGTCGGTTTCCAGCGACAGCCTGGTGTATGGAAAATCCAGCCACTGGTCCGCCTCGCGCAGACGCAGCACACCAGGGCCGGCATCGATCCTGGCGAACCCCTGCGGCCCCGCCTCCGGCAGATCGATTTCGAGGTCGGCGTTGACTTCGCCCTGCCAGGCGAAGTCTTCCGGCAGGAATTCAGCCAGGCTGTCGAGCGGAAAGTCACGTAGTCGATAGCGCAGCTGAGGATCCGGCAGCAGCCGCTGATCGTCGGCGCAGAGCGTGGCGGGCGCCGAAGACCAGCAATGCGCGCCAAGCAGTACGCGGCCATCACCCCGCCGTTCCACGGTCGCCGGGTCACGCAGGACCCACTGCTGGCCATAGCCCTCGATGCGAGCGCTGGCCAGCCTGCCGCGCCAGTCGTCGTTATGCAGCCCACCCTCGGCGGCGAGATCGATTTCCGCGAGCGGGCCCTCCAGAGACAGCGTCGCGCTGTGCTCGGCCTGGGTCCCGGAGGCCTCCAGCGTGAGATCGCCCACTGAGGTGCCGGCGGCATCGATCGAGGCGGCGCGCAGGCTGAGCTGGCCCCGCTCGCCCTCGCTGAGCGAGGCCTGTAGCTGCAGCGATTCGATGCGGTTGTTCTCGAAAGCGAGCGACCGCCCGCTCAGGTCCAGGCGTCCCTGGGGCGATTCGAGAGTGCCCGCCAGGCCCAGCTGTCCACGGGCCTCACCGGCAAGGCCAGGCCAGAGCTGGGCGAGTCGCGCCAGGTCCAGCTCCAGGGCACCTTCCAGCGCCTCGGCAAGGCGGCCGCTGCCCGAGACGCGGTTGTCGCCCATGCTGAGATCGAGCACCGGCACCTCCCAGCGCTGATCGACCCCTGCCGCCTCCAGGCGCAGCCGGGTGGGAAGATCGCGCAACTGTCCCTGCAGGTCCAGGTTGGCCTGCGCGCGCAACCGCTCGTCGCGCAACTCACCTTCGCTGACCAGTGATCCGCCGAGACGGCCGGGCAACTCAGCCACCCAGTAGGCCGGGTCCAGCTCACTCAGTTGCAGCCGCGTGCTCCAGTCGATGCCCTCGGCAAAGCCGAGACTGAGGTTGCCTTCGGCCCGGCCCTGCCCCGCGATCAACACCAGTTGCGGCAGATGCACCCGCTCAAGATCACCACTGACCGGGCTGCCCAGACTGAAATCTCCCGCCGGGCCACTCAGCTGCGCCTGGAAGTTGCCCAGATAGCTCTCGCCCGCGTATTGCAGGTCAGCCTCCAGCGCACCCAGGGCAACAGGCGGCTCCTCCTCCATCGGATAGAGCCGCTGCCAGGGGAAATCCCGCCACTGCAGTTTGGCCTCGGCTTCGAGCTCCTCTTCCCAGTCGACCCGGCCTGACACCCTTACCCAGCGGTCATCGCCAGCATCGAGGCGCAGCTCGTCGAAGCGTGCCCCCAGTTGAGTGACCAGCCCGTCGAGCACCAGGGCAACGGCGCCGCCGTCACCGGCCAGACGCGCGTTGCCGAGCAATCGGTAGCCCTCCTGCATGTCGCCTGTGGCGGTCAGCTCCAGCGTATCGACGCGCAGTGAGTCGGGCAGGTCCGGGCTGGCCTTGAAATCATCGCTGGTGATACGCAGGCTGGCCGGCAGGCGCTCGTCCATCGGGCTCGCCTGCCCTGTGACTTCTGCATTGAGAAAGCCGTGGCTGGTCACCTGCAGCTTGACCACATCCTTCAATTGACCCTCGAGCAGGATGTCCAGGGTCCAGGGCTCGTCCACCAGCGCCAGTGCAGCGTTGCCCTGCAAACGCAGCGGCCAGTCGGCATGGGGGTCGAGACGCCCGGCAAGCTGCAGCTGGACATCCTCGCGGATGACCTGCAGCCGATGAATATCCAGCCCCTCGTCACGCCAGTCGGCGCGCAACTGGGCCGAGCGGAGCTGCTCGGCATCGTTCAGGGTGACGCGGCCGATATCCACCTCGCCGATTTCCAGCGCAAGGGGCAGGCGCAGCTCCGGCAGGCTCGGCGGCTCGGCCTCGGCCGGCTCCTCTTCTTCGGACGGCGGAAAGGTCAGGCTGATCGTCGTACTGCTCAGGTGATCGATACACAGCGTCCGCTGCAACAGACAGGACGGCCGCCAGCGCATGTGTGGCTGCTCTACCACGACCTGGTTTTCATCCTGAACCCAGACCAGGCGCTCGGCACGCCATTGGCCGCCCAACCGGCCCTGGAATCCAATGACCTCGACCCCGGGCGCCCTGGACAGCGCCCAGCGAGCGCCCGCTTCGGAGCCCAGCAGTACCCCCAGGGCCATGAGCACGATCAACAGCAGGACCAGCAGCCCCAGGAGAACCCATTTGACCAAGGACTTCATAGCTCAGGGCCCACCGTGAAGTGCAGGCGCACCCCGCCGTCGCTGTCGAGCGGATGCGCCAGATCGACACGAATGGGGCCGACCGGCGACACCCAGCGAACCCCCACGCCCACGCTGCTCTTGAGCGAAGGAAGATCCAGGGAGTTGAAGGCATTGCCTTGATCGATAAAGGTCGCCACCCGCCAGCGGTCCGTCAGCGCATACTGGTACTCGGCGCTCGTGGCGAACTGGTAGCGTCCACCCACCCGGTCACCTGCTGCATTGGTTGGCGACAGGCTCTGGTAATCATATCCGCGCACGCTCTGATCGCCGCCGGCAAAATAACGGAGCGAAGGTGGCACGGCGCCATATTCGCCACTGAGATTACCTCCCACCTGCAGCCTGCCGAGAAAGCGATGCCGGTCCCACAGGGTGATCAGGCCGCGTAGGTTGGCGTCACCGTGGACGAGGTCGGTGTCCGACAGCAATCCCTCCTTTGCCACCGACAGCGCGAACCCGAGGCGATAACCCCGGTTCGGGTCGACGCGGCTGTCGCTGCGCAAAAAGCTGTAGGCCACCCCGGGCATCAGCAGGCTGCTGGTGCCCGAGTCGTCACCGAGGTCGTACTGCTCGTGCTGCCATTTGAGCGAGTAGATCCGATCCCAGCCATTGGGCAGTTGGCGGTGCCATTCCGGCCCGACCGTCAGCAGGCGGCTGATACTGTCAGTGCCGGCAATTTCCTCGTACTGGTAGCCGCCTGCAAAGCGCAGCTTGTCAGTCAGCGGCGGGTCACGGGGCATCTCGTACCAGAACGCGAGGTTCTGCCGAGGCGCGGCGACTTCCGCCTCGACGCCATAACGGTGGCCCTGCGGGTTGATCCAGTGGCGAATCCATTCGAAGCGCAAGCGCGGGCCCACGTCCGTGGAGAAACCAGGCCCGACGCCAAGTGTGCGCGGCGGTCGCGCGGTGAGATTGACCACTACCGGGATGACCTCCTGCTCGGCCATGGCGGGATTGGCGTCCACCCGAACGCCCGAGAAATAGCCGCTGCCCTGCAGTGCCTGGTTCGCTTCGGCGATCTGCTCCGCGTCGTAGGGCTGGCCGCGCTCAAGGGTAACCATGCGTTGCAGCAGGTCTTCATCAAAGGGCGCGTCACCTTCGAAACTCAGGTTGCCGAGCCGATAACGCGGGCCGCTGTCGAAGATCAGCTCGACGTTGGCCAGTCCGGCCTCGGGGTCGACTTCGAGCCGCTGGCGGGTGAAGCGACCGGCGAAGTAGCCGTACCTCGACGCCTGGTTGAGGATATTCTGCTTGGTGTCTTCGTAGCGCCCATGATGCAGGACCTCGCCACGGCGCAGCAGATCCCGCGGCACAGTGAAGCCTGGTTGCTGCGCTGCAGGCCCCTGAACCCGAACGGTGACATTGCCCAGCCGTACCGGTGGGCCGCTGCGTATGCGCAGGATCAGACTGGGGGTCTCGCCGCCGCGCACCTCCGCCTGGATCTCGCTGCGGTAATAACCCAGCGCCTGTAGCGCGCCTTCGGCCTGGCCCACGGCGATCGGCCGATAACGGATCAGTTCCCGCTCGCTCCGATCACCGAGATCGCCGATGTGGTTGATGATGTTGTCACGCAACTCGGCGTTGCTCGGCTGCAGTCGGACCTGCAGATCCGCGGCCGCAACAAATGAGGACAAAAGGGAGAGCACCGCCAGACTGATGAGGTGTTGCCATTTGTAAGTATGCATATGCGCAGATGCTAGGGCCTGTACGAAAAGTCAGCCGAGCGAAGGTCAAGCAAGGCGAAAAGCGACGAGGAAGCGGAGTTTACTATCGTAAATGAGCATTCCGAGCCGCTTTTCAACGCAGCATGACCGAGCGCAGGTACTTTTCGTACAGAGCCTAGCACGGACCAGAAGCCTGTCCCGAGTGAGAAAGCCCGGCTTCCGTTCTCGCATCACAACGCAGCGGGGAATAGAATCGCACCTTTTCGGAAGCTCCCTCGGATGAAACTCGTTTCCTTCAACATCAATGGGTTACGCGCAAGACCTCACCAGCTCGAGGCGATCATCGAGCGCCATCAGCCCGACATCATCGGCCTTCAGGAAACCAAGGTGGCCGATGATCAGTTTCCACAGCAGGCAATCGAAGCACTGGGCTATCACGTTCACTACCACGGACAGAAAGGGCATTACGGCGTCGCCCTGCTCTCTCGGCAACCGCCCCTGGAGATCCACAAGGGCTTCCCCGATGATGGAGAAGAATCGCAGAAGCGCTTTATCTGGGGCCGTTATGCCGAAGCCGACGGACGCCCGATCACGGTCATGAACGGCTATTTTCCCCAAGGTGAGAGTCGCGCGCATCCTCTCAAGTTTCCGGCCAAGACGCGCTTTTACGCCGACCTGCAGCGGTTGCTGGAAACCCGCTTCAGCCCGGACGATGCCCTCGCGGTGATGGGCGACTTCAATATCTCCCCGGAAGATTGCGATATCGGTATCGGCGAGGCGAATGCCAAGCGCTGGTTGCGTACCGGTAAATGCAGCTTCCTGCCCGAAGAGCGGGAGTGGCTGGAAAAGATCAAGGCCTGGGGCCTGATCGACAGCTTCCGCTCGGCCTTTCCAGAGGTGAACGACCGCTTCAGCTGGTTCGACTATCGCAGCCGCGGCTTCGAGGACGAGCCCCGGCGCGGGCTACGCATCGACCTCATCATGACCACCGCCCCGCTGCGCCAGCGACTGAAGGAGACGGGGGTCGACTACGACATCCGCAGCATGGAAAAGCCTTCCGATCACTGCCCGGTCTGGGTCGACTTCGCCTGATAGCCCGCATACCGCCTCCCTGGCCCACTTGCAAGCGGGCCAGGGGGGCGGGCCCGCCGCTCTAGCACACGGGCCGGAGCATCATGCACAGTTTCACACCCTCCTCCATTAGCTAAACAGCCAATCGAATCGCTGCTCGCCATGATGTCAATCTGATAGCGAACATGATCGAAGGCTGCGTGCAAGGGCGGGTTAAATCTTTCTCGCCGGCGGCCGACACCCTTCACACGGGGTCCACGATTCAGACAACCAGGGCTACTCGGCCGCCCCAACCGCAGACGACGGGATAGATCACCATGAACATGCTCCGCAATTTTCCGATCAGCAGACGCCTGTGGTTCGTCCAGTTGCTCGCCCTGCTGATGCTGCTCGCACTCGGCTGGCTGGTGGCGCTGCAGGTGCACGACTCGCTCTATCAGGGCAAGGCGGAGAAGACGCGCCACGTGGTGGAGACCGCCATGGGCCTCGCCCAGCACTATCACCGATTGGAAACGAGCGGCCAGCTGAGCCCCAGCGAGGCCAGACGCCTGGCCATGCAGCAGATCGGGTCGCTGCGCTACGGTGGAGACGAGTACTTCTGGATCAACGACCTTTCCCCGCGAATGGTCATGCACCCGATGCGGCCCGAGCTGGACGGACAGGACCTGAGCGGCATGGCCGACCCCAACGGCAAGGCGCTGTTCGTGGAAATGGTCGCCGTGGTGAAGCGCAACGGCGCGGGCGCGGTGGACTATCACTGGAGCAAACCGGGCAGCAGTCAACCGGTACCCAAGGTGTCCTATGTCCAGCTGTTCGAACCCTGGGGCTGGGTGGTCGGCTCGGGCGTCTACGTTGACGATGTGAATGAGGAATTCGCCGCCTTCATGACCAAACTGGTCGTAGTGGGTGTGGTGCTCTTTCTCATAGCGGCAAGCATCATGGCGGTGGTGATCAACAGCATTACCCGCCCGCTGCGCAGCACCACGGCGGCAATGGCCAATATCGCCAGCGGCGACGCCGACCTGACTCGCACGCTGGACACCACGGGGCAGGATGAGCTCGCCGCCCTCGGCCGTCACTTCAACGGCTTCTGCGAGAAGCTTCGGGACCTCATGCGGCAGTTACAGGTTTCGGCCAGCACCCTGGATAGCTCCTCGCAATCGCTGTCATCGCTTTCCGAGCAGACCTACCAACAGAGCCAGCAGCAGGCACAGCAGATCGAACTGGTCGCCACGGCGATCAACGAAGTCACCTACTCGGTGCAGGAAGTCGCCAAGAACGCGGAACAGGCTTCGGCCGAGGTGGGTGGCGCGGAGAAGCAGGCCAACCAGGGCCAGCGCAATATCGAGACCAGCCTGAAACAGATCGACGAGCTCAGCTCGACCATTACCCAGGCCGTCGAAGTCATGCGCTCCCTGGCCGACCAGAGCACGCAGATCGGTACAGTCATCGAAGTCATCGGTTCGATTGCCGAACAAACCAACCTGCTTGCGCTGAACGCCGCCATCGAAGCAGCCCGAGCCGGGGAGCAGGGTCGCGGTTTCGCCGTGGTGGCCGACGAGGTACGCCTGCTGGCGCAACGTACCCAGCAGTCCACTGCCGAGATCAAGACCATGATCGAACGACTGCAGCAGAACTCCGGCGCGGCGGTGAACGTGATCCAGGAAAGCAACCGGGCCATGCAATCGACCCTCGAACAGGCCAGCCAGGCCGGCGAAAGCCTGGTGATGATCGCCAACGCGACGCGCAATCTCTCCGGCGTCAACGCGTCGATCGCCAGCGCCACCCTGCAGCAGTCCCATGTGGTCGAGGACATCAATCAGAATGTCACGCTGGCAGCCAACCTGGCCCAGCAAAGCACCACGGCAGCCGAGCATTCCAACCAGGCCAGTCGCCAGCTCGGCGAACTGTCGCGCGAACTGAGCAGGCTACTGCGCCAGTTCAACATCTGAGGCACTCATCAGCCCGGCACTCGCCGGGCTGACTGCCCCAGTCGCCTCTGGCAAGGGCGCCAGCCCGCCTGTTTTTCTCCCCCTCGACTCGTCTTTCCCGCCTGCAAGCCGTCCCGCGTCGCCCTGCGCGCACCGCAAGCGCCTAAAAAGCTGTGAATTTGTGTCGCCGGCGATCCAACCGCGTATTCCACGGTCCTACGCAACATTGGACGAGGAGAACAACACTATGAAAGGCGCCCAAGCCTACGTAAACGAACAATGGCAGGCCTCCGGTCTCGCCAGCCTGCCCAAGGGGCCCGAGTGCCAGACCATCACGCTGCATTTCTTCATCAAGCGCGATGCACAGAATCCAGCGCTGATCAACCAGATCTGCGAGGTGGCGCAGCAGCACCTGTGCGAAACCTATCAAGGCCGCCAGGTTACCCACGAGCCCATTACCGGAGACGTGGTGGGCGACGGCACGGGCGAGGGTATCAACCTCGTCTTTCATGTCGGTTCGGTGGAATGACGCCTCGCCTGCCGTTTCCAGCAGACACGCCCGCATAACGCCTTTTCTCCCCCAACGCCCTTCAGGAGCGCGATGATGATCGGTGACTACGCTTCCATCCTTGACCACCTTGAGACTGCACGCAAACACGCCGACCAGGCCGAAACCGAGGGCAAGCACGAACTCTATCGAGAATCGATCGATGAGCTGGTCGCTGCCATCAAGCTGCTGATGCGAAATACCCAGGAAAGCGAAGGCTAGGGCCTAGACAGCGACTCTGGACGCCTGAGGGCTGCCAGGCCAACGGCCCGCCAGGCTCGCAGGGATGCGAAGTTGGCTTTTTTCAGGCACAAAGAAAATCACCCCCGGATACCTGCGTATCCGGGGGTGATTGATTTGGTTGCGGGAGCCGGATTTGAACCGACGACCTTCGGGTTATGAGCCCGACGAGCTACCAGACTGCTCCATCCCGCGTCTGTGTGGTGCGCATTCTACAGACTGAGCCAGGGGTGTCAACAGGAGTTTGGAAGAAAATCCCACTTGCCTCAGATATTTAGTGAAACGACCTGAGTTCTTGGTCAGCTACAGGAGAGATCAGCGTCTCTCCCTGCCTAAGTTTCGAGATCGCCAGACAGAGGAAAAACGATGCATATCCGAATCGCAAGCGCAACGGCCCTGGTAGCCGTACTGGCCGCGTCCCAGTCTTGGGCCAACCCACCCGTGCAGCATGCCCCTGCGCCGGACCGCGGCGCAGCAGGTAGCGGCTCGATGGGCATTGGCGAAGGCATCCACCACGGCAATCAACCCACCGCTGGTGAAACAGGCGAGACCCGTGATGTCGAGCTGCCGCCGCGCCATCCCAACCTGCGCGATGACAACGGCGGTGACGGCCACGGAGACCACGACACCGATATGGAGCACCGACGGCGTAACTGACCGGCAAGGCGCCGAGGCGTACAATGCCGCGCCTTCAATCGCCCGAGAGCTCACATGCAGATTGCCCTTGCACCCATGGAAGGGTTGGTGGACGACATTCTCCGCGACGTGCTGACGCGAACGACCGGTATCGACTGGTGTGTCAGCGAATTCATTCGGGTCAGCGATCGTCTGCTCTGCGCCTCCCATTTCCACCAGCTCGCGCCCGAGCTTCAGCACGGCGCCCGGACACGAGCGGGCACGCCGATGCGGGTCCAACTGCTGGGCTCGGACCCGGCCTGCCTGGCCGACAATGCCGCCCTCGCCTGCCAGTTGGGCGCGCCGGTGATCGACCTGAACTTTGGCTGTCCGGCCAAGACGGTGAACAAGTCGCGCGGCGGTGCCGTATTGCTCAATGAGCCGGATCTGCTACATGCCATTGTCAGCGAAGTGCGCCAGGCGGTGCCGCCATCGATCCCGGTAACCGCGAAGATGCGGCTGGGTTATGCGCTGCCCGATGGCGCACTGGATTGCGCCCATGCCCTCGTCGATGGCGGCGCCGCACAGCTGGTGGTGCATGCCCGTACCCGCGCAGAGGGCTACAAACCGCCCGCGCACTGGGAATGGGTGGCGCGGGTCCAGGACGTGGTCGCCGTGCCGGTATTCGCCAACGGCGACGTCTGGAGTCTCGAGGACTGGTATCGCTGCCGGGAAGTCAGTGGCGTCGCCGACGTGATGCTCGGCCGCGGACTGGTATCGCGACCCGACCTGGC
Source organism: Stutzerimonas tarimensis (assembly GCF_042648805.1). Lineage (NCBI taxonomy): Bacteria > Pseudomonadati > Pseudomonadota > Gammaproteobacteria > Pseudomonadales > Pseudomonadaceae > Stutzerimonas > Stutzerimonas tarimensis. The sequence goes on from NZ_JBHRXZ010000016.1 coordinate 253,107, forward strand.
TCGGCAGATCGCGGCGGCGCGTGACGGCTGCCCGGTAACGCCGTTCTGCTGGACAGACATCCTGCCTATGCTGGCGGACTTCTGGCAGTTATCCAGGCGCAAGCTATCGCCTCGCTACGCGCCGGGTCGCCTGAAGCAGTGGCTCGCCATGCTGACCCGCAGCTATCCCGAAGCCGCCGTACTCTTTGCCGAGATTCGCCGGGAAAACGATTGCGCCCGCCTCGATGCGCTGTTGCTCCCAGGGGAGCGCGCGCCGGGGGTGATGGCCGCTGCCCTGCCGGGCTGACCCGGTTTCCGAGGCACGTTCGACATGCCCATAGTCGGAACTGAACTGCCCAGCCCCTGTCCCCCAGCGCCCCGCTTGCCCGCAAGCGGGGCCTTCGCCGCCCGCACTGAGAGCAAAACTGCAATCTTTCCGCACTAGGCTCGGCCTTTGATGTCAAAGGGCTGGCGCAATTCAGGCCCGGCTGCAATAGCAGGGCATCAGGAATGCCAGTGTCCATGACGAGGAACGCCGTGCGAGCCCCAACTACAAAGAAAACCTTGATTGCAACAACCCTGCTGTGTCTCCTTTTGATCTTGCTCTCCCATCGATTCGGCTACGACGCCCGCCTTTACTACTGGTTTCAGATGAACCAGCACGCCGAGGGCTGGCAGGGCCGTTCGGTCTGGTTGCCCGACTACCGGGTAGATATAGAGGCCAGGCCCGTCGATGGCATCGGCGACAACTTGTCGGGGCTGGCCTACGATCCACACAGAGGCCACCTCTGGTCCGTGGTAAACGCCCCGACCGTGCTGATCGCACTGACCCTGAGTGGCGATGTGATCGCCCGCTATCCGCTGGAAGGCTTCAAAGATGTGGAAGCCGTGGCCTACATGGGCCCGAATCAGCTGTTGGTGGTCGAGGAACGCCGTCAGACGCTGGTGGTGATCGACCTCCCCGAGGCCGAAGGTCCTCTGCAGCGCGACGGTTATCCGTTTCTGACGCTCGAGCTCTTTTCCCCTGACAACAACGAATTCGAGGGCGCGACCTATGACCCCGTACGCGACCGCCTGTACCTCGCCAAGGAGCGCAAACCGCTGCGTCTCTACGAGATCGACGGCCTGCAGCGGAGCCTTGGCAGCAACCTGGCCCTGTCGATCCGGGACATCACCGCCTCGCTCGGACGAAGGGTGTTTGCCACGGACCTCTCCTCGGTAGCCTTCGAACCCCATAGAGGGCATCTGATCCTGCTCAGCGACGAGTCCAAGCTGATGATAGAACTCAGCGAGGAAGGCGAATTCGTCAGTTTCGCCTCCCTTGCCCGGGGCTTTTCCGGTCTCAGCCGAGGCATACCCCAAGCCGAGGGGGTCGCGATGGACCATGAGGGGCATCTCTACATCGTCAGCGAACCAAACCTCTTCTATCGGTTCGAGAAGCGCTCTGAAGTGCCTTCCGGCTAAACGAACGCCAGGTCCGATGCAATTCAAGGATATGAACGAGCGCTCAGCCTAGGCTCTGTACGAAAAGTGCCTGCGCTCGGTCATGCTGCGTTGAAAAGCGGCTCGGAATGCTCATTTACGACTAGTAAACTCCGCTTCCTTGCCGCTTTTCGCCTTGCTTGACCTTCGCTCGGCTGACTTTTCGTACAGGCCCTAGGCCAGACAGGTCACTTGCCATCGGCCGGGTTGAGCAGTTCCTTGACCGTTGCCATCAGGATTTCCATGGAGAAAGGCTTGGTCATGACATGCATGCCCTTTTCCAGGTCACCGTCGCCGAGTACCGCATGCTCGGCGTAACCCGTGACGAACAGCACCTTGAGCCCCGGGCGGATATACCTTGCCGCATCGGCCAGTTGACGGCCGTTCATGCCACCGGGCAAACCCACGTCGGAAATGAGCAGGTCGATCGAAGTCAGAGATTCGAGAATCGCCAGCCCATCGGCACCATCCCCCGCCTCGAGCGCGTGGTATCCCAGCTCGCTGAGCACATCGACTATCAGCATCCTCACCATGGGCTCGTCATCCACCACCAGCACCGTCTGCCCATCGGGCGCACGCGGCAGATTGACCGTGCGGCCCTGAGCGGACTCCTCGTCGGGCGTGTCCAGCGAGCGCGGCAACAGCAGTCTGACTGTCGTGCCCATTCCAGGCGCGGATTCGATCAATGCCTGGCCACCCGATTGCTGGGCGAAGCCGTAGATCATGGAGAGACCGAGCCCGGTGCCCATGCCGATGGGCTTGGTGGTAAAAAAGGGATCGAAGGCGCGCGCCTGCACCTCGGCTGTCATGCCCGTTCCGTTGTCTGTAACCGACAGCACCACATAGTCGCCCGGCGTCGCCGCCCGATCGGCGGCGCTTTTTCCGTCCAGCGTCAGGTTGGCGGTGGCAATTGCAAGCTCGCCTCCGTCGGGCAAGGCATCCCGAGCGTTGATGCAAAGGTTAAGCAGGGCGCTTTCCAACTGGTTGCGATCGCAGCGCATGGACCAGAGATCGTCCTGCAATCGCGTCTGCACCCGGATCTCAGGACCTGCGGTACGCGCTATCAACTCGTACATGCCTTGCACCAGCCGGTTGACGTCGGTGGTCCGCGGGTCAAGAGTCTGCCGGCGAGAAAAAGCCAGCAAACGGTGAGTCAGTGCAGCAGCGCGATTGGCCGAGGACATTGCCGACTGCACATAGCGCTCGGCATCTTCCGGTCGATTCTGCCGCATGCGTCGCGTCACCAGCTCCAGGCTGCCACTGATGCCGGCGAGCAGGTTATTGAAGTCATGAGCCAGTCCGCCGGTGAGCTGGCCCACCGCCTCCATCTTCTGGCTCTGGCGCAGCTGGTCCTCGGCGCGATCCAGTGCAGCAATGCGTGCCTTCTCTTCGGACACGTCGCGAGCCGTGACGTAAAGGCACTTGCCACGCCGCACGGCATTCCAGGACAACCAGCGATAGCTCCCGTCCCGGTGACGATAACGGTTTTCAAAGGCCATCAGGATTCCGGCCTGCTCCAATGAGGCCACCGACTCCGCAGTTCGTGTCAGATCTTCAGGATGTACCCGGGCCATGAAAGGCTGGCCCGCCAATTCAGGGAGACGCCAGCCCAAGGCATCTTCCCAGGCCGGATTCAGCTTGATGAAAGCTCCATCCGCGGCGCAGGTGGCCAACAGATCGGGAGACATCGACCAGATCTGATCCCGCTCGCGCGTACGCTCGTCGACCCGCTGCTCCAGCGTCTCGGTGAGATCCTGCAGATGGCAGAAGCTTTTGCGCAGGGCCGCACAAACCGCCACGATCCCCGAACAGACCAAGAGGAAAAACGCCGCAGCCGCCCACTGCTCCGCGGTCAGATCCAGACTGAAACGCTCGCCCACGAACAGAATATTGGCCTCGAGGGCCGCCACGAAGGTGGCCAGCAGCCCGGCACGCAGCCCAAGTACGAAGCCGATGCCCATGAGCACCGGAATGAACATGAGATATGGCAGACCCATCACTGGCAGCAAGTCGCGCACCAGCGCCGATGCGCCGATGAGCAGGACCGCCCACAGATAACAGGCACCAGAAGAAAGCCGGTGGTGCAGCAGCCAGTTGGGCACTCGTGCCAGCAGCACGGGCGGACGGTGTTTCACGTTGACTAGACCCCGGATTCTGATGGTGAGGCGAGGATTGCCTGATCAGCGCCAAGGGTTTCCCGGCTGAGCTAATCCATAATGTCCCGAATTCTTGCCGCGAGCACATCCACGGCAAAGGGTTTGGTGATCATTTCCATGCCAGGCTGCATGAAGCCGCTGGCGATGGTGGCGTTTTTGGCGTAGCCGGTGATGAACAGGATTTTCAATTCGGGTCGCACCCGCCTGGCCTGCTCGGCCAGTTGCTGTCCGTTCATGCCGGGCAGCCCGAGGTCTGTCACCAGAAGATCGATACGGCTGTCTGATTCCAGCACCGCCAGGCCGGAAAGGCCGTCCGCGGCTTTCAGTGCATGATATCCGAGGTCGCTCAGGACCTCGACGACCAACTCGCGGACCACCGGTTCGTCTTCGACCACCAGTACGGTTTCGCCCACCTCGGCGTGGAGCAGCTGTGCCAGCGCATCGGGGGGCCCGTCCTGCTCGACGGTACCCCACGAGCGAGGGAGATAGAGCTTCACTGTGGTGCCCTGACCAAGCTCCGAATAAATCTGCGCATGCCCCTCGGACTGCTGGGCGAAACCGTAGATCATGGACAGACCCAGCCCGGTTCCCTGGCCGATCGCCTTGGTGGTGAAAAAGGGTTCAAAGGCCCGCTCGCGGATTTCCGGGGGCATGCCGCCCCCAGTGTCAGTGACGGCGATGCACACATACTGGCCCGGAGTCACCTGGCGATTGACTGCGGCATAGGCCTGATCGAGATGGGTATTGCAGGTCTCGATCGTCAATGTGCCACCGTCCGACATCGCATCCCGGGCATTGATGGCCAGGTTGAGCAAGGCACTTTCGAGCTGATGCGGGTCACACCGGGTGGGCCAGAGGCCACCCGCAGTAACCATCTCGATGCGAATGGTCTCTCCAAGCGTCCGCCTGACCAACTCCTCCATCGACAGCACCAGCCGGTTGACGTCCACCACCTTGGGATCGAGCGGCTGTCGCCTGGCAAAAGCCAATAGCCTGTGCGTGAGCGACGCCGCCCGATTCGCCGAATTCATCGCCGCCAGCGCGTAGCGACCCAGGCTCTCGACCCGACCTTGACCGATCCTCGTCTGCATCAGGTCCAGCGAGCCGATGATACCGGTCAGCAAGTTATTGAAGTCGTGCGCGATCCCCCCGGTGAGCTGGCCGATGGCATCCATCTTCTGCGCCTGGCGCAGCGCCTCCTCGGCCTGACGCAGGGCTTGTGCCTGCTCCTTCTCTGCGGTCACGTCACGGCCGACGGCATGGATCAGGCCCTGTTCGGGCACAGCGATCCACGAGAGCCAGCGGTAATCACCATGACGGGTACGATAGCGATTCTCGAAACGCAGGGTCGTGCGCCCATCCGCCAGCCCCTCGACCTCCCCCAGGGTCAACGGCAGGTCTTCCGGATGAACGAAGTCGAGCAAGGATCGCCCGATGAGGTCGCTTTCCCGCCACCCGAGATTATTCGTCCAGGCTGGGTTCACCGCGGTGATTTCGCCATTGAAACGCGCCAGCAGCATCATGTCGGTGGACAGCCGCCACATCCTGTCGCGGTCGGCGGTGCGCTCGGCCACCTGACGCTCGAGCGTCTCGTTGAGCTGGCGTAACGCGTTCTCCGCCTCGAGGCGCTTGATCACTGCCGCGGCGGTTCGCGCCAGGGCCTCAAGGGTCGACACCTCTTCGGAATCGGCTGTACGAGGATTGGACCAATAGGCGCCAACGGCCGCGATGGCCTGGTCTTCGGCCAGGACTGGCACCACGATCAGGCTGCGGGCCAGATTTGGCCGGCAAAGATCTTTGGTCAGGCGGGGCTCTTGCTCCACATCAGGGATGACGATGGTTTCACCCGCGGACATGGCCCAGTCGGCGACGCATTCGGCCAAGGCGAAAGAGCGTCCGCCGCAGGCGAACTGCGGGGCCATTTCCGGGGTGACATGGCACAGCTCCTGGCCGGGCAGTACCACCGAGACGCCATCGGCACCGGTAAGCCTGCGCGCCGCGCCCGCGACGATGCCAATCAGCTCCGACAGGTCACGTGCCAAGGGCGCGCCCTCGATCACCTCCGAGAGCAATTCGAGTCGCGCGGCTCGTTTGCGGGCCAGTTCCTCGGCCTGCTTGCGCTGGCGAATCTCGAACTGGGTGGAGCGAAACAGCTGGGCGTTGTCGATGGCCACCGCCGCCAGCCCGGCAAGGCCGAGCACGAGCTCTTCATGCTCGGCGTCGAACTGACCCGGCTGGCCGTGGCCGAACAGCAGGCCGCCATGGACTTCGCCGGATCGCGACACCACCGGCACCGCCAGGTAGCTGCGCACCGGCAGATGGCCGCGGGGCATTCCTTTATATGGCCCACTCTGGCCATAACGCTGATCAAGGGTGATGTCGTCGCTGCGGACGACCCGTTCACCGCGGAAGGTATCGCCGAATACTGCCGTGATACGCGGCATCGGCAGGTGAGCGAAAGCGTCCTTGGCGGCGCCGGAAAGGGAATACAGGCGGTACTGTTCACCCGCTTCGTCGGTCACGTTATAAAAGAAGGCACCAAACTGCGCCCCGGTGAGGGCCACGGCCGCATCGGTGGTTTCCTGAACCAGCCGCTCGAGATCCAGCTCAGCCGCCAGGCGGCCGCCGATCCGGTTGAGAATCTCCAGGCGCCGCGTCTTGCGTACCAGGGACTCCTGGGCGAGGCGGTGATGAGTGATCTCGGTGCTCATGCCAACCCACTCGCGTAACACACCCTCCTCGTCCAGCCGTGGCGAAGCATGGAAGGAATACAGTCCCCACGTCCCGTCAGCACGTCGCAGGTGGGCCTCGGCGAAATAGCGCTGCTGACTGTCCACCGCCTGGTGCCAGGCGCTCAACAGCGCATCCCGATCCTGCGGATCCACCGCATCGGCCCAGCCGTAACACTGGTATTCATCGAACCGCTGTCCGGTCAGCGCCGCCCAGCCAGGTTGCTCACCCATCAGCTCGCCTGCGGCATTGCAGTGCCAGACCACGCCGGGAAAGGCCTCGACCACAGCCCGCAGGCGCTGCTCGCTGGTATGGAGCGCCTGCCGCTCAAGGCGCTGGCGGGTACGGTCCCGGAGAATCTTCAGGAAGCCGACCGTATCGCCGCTCTCGCTCTTCAACGGCATCATCTGGCCCAGCGCCCAGAAATGGGTGCCGTCGTGGCGCAGATGCCAGTCCTCATCTGCGGCCTTGCCCACCGTCAGTGCTTCCTCCTGCTCCTTGCGGAGACGGTTCTCGGCGCGCTGCTGGGGGGTGTAGATCAGGTCGGCCGGCTGGCCGATCACCGCCTCGGCAGGCCAGCCAAGTACCTTTTCAGCGCCAAGGCTCCAGGAGGTGATGACGCCCTTGAGGTCCATGGTGAGTATTGCGTAATCGACCGCACTCTCGAGGATGGCTTCAAGCAGCACGGCAGGCGGATGAGACTGGGACGGGGCGTCGCTAGGTAACGGCATGAGGGATCGAATCCAGTAAACCTGAGATAAACGCTAGGTGGTTAGAAGGCCGATCACGCGTTTTGCTCCACCGCAAGATCGATTCCACCCCTCGGTGCCCGCACAGCCGCCCGGGCGGAGCCGGCGACAGGGTGATCAGGCACCAAAGCAGTGCACAAGGTCGGTTCCTGTGGCAACAGGTTATTGATTTTCCGAGCGAGTTGCTAGGGAATGAAGCTTGCTTGCCTCCAAGGTGCAGCACCAGGGCTGCTCAGCCAACGCCCTATCCGGGTATGGCCCGTTCCGGAGATATAAAATGTCGACAGAACCCGTAACCCTGATGGTCGCGCGCCGTGTGCGAAAAGGCTGTTATCGCGATTTCCTGGCCTGGCTTGAAGAAGGCAAGCAGCTGGCCAGTGATTTTCCCGGTTACCTGGGTTCAGGCGTGCTCGCGCCTCCTGAAGGAGACGACGAGTTCCAGATCATTTGCCGCTTCGCCGATGAAGCTTCCTTGGCTGCCTGGAAAGGCTCAGCCTCTCGCCACGCCTGGCTCAAGCGCGGCGGCCACCTGTTCGCGCACCCGCACGAGCACCGCGCCAAAGGGCTGGATCACTGGTTCGCACCGGGGGTCCGTCCGCCTCGCTGGAAACAGAGCGTCGCCATCTGGGTGGCATTCTTTCCGGTATCGCTGGCGTTCCAACTGGTCTCAGGCGATGCCCTCAACCAACTCCCCCTTCTACCGGCAGTGCTCGTGAGTACACTGGTTCTCACGCCTTTGATGACCTATGTGTTTATCCCGCTTTCAACCCGTCTGTTGGGAGGATGGCTGCAGGTGGATCGGCATGCCGAATCTCCATCCACGCATACGTTGAGGCGCTGATAGCGCCTCGAACGCCGCATCGATAAGAATTAATGCCTACCTGACAAGCCCGACTCGATAAAGTTCCCATGCTTTTGTATTAAAATAATAACCAAATTTCATAAGATCCCTGTTTATTCGCCTCTGCAAAGCAGCATGTGAGTTATCGAACAAAAATCATCACCACCCCGCTTGACAGGTAATTGGCCATCCCTGATATATATATCTCAAAGCGAAGCCGCATCAGGACAATGCGGCATTACCGAGCAAGGCACTCGGACATATAAGATAACGATTAAACCTTCATAAACAGCATAATTAGCCCTGACTCGATTACCTAGCACGGTAGCGTTGCCGCCAGGTATTTCAAGCCGCCCACACCCCAGCTCATTTCCAATCACAGATGCCTAGCAGCGTCCTGGCGGTAGCATTACACAATATTTTCAAGCAGGCTTTAAAGTTCTTAGAAATCTTTAATTTACATGAATTTCCGTGCCTCTAGAGGATTAACCTCAAGCTCGAAAAAATGCTCAGCGCTTACCGCTCATAATGAAAAAACAAAAACCAGACATATTAGTACAGGTATAAGTTAATACCTGAACAGGACTCGGAAGAGCACACGCGCATTGGAAGTAGCCACAACTCATCCTTTCATACTACATATCACGATTATCGTTCTCCAAATGCATTTCCACCGGCACTGCTTTACGCCACGACCGTGCTTATTCCGATAGGGACATCCGCATGATCAACGTGACCAAGACCTTCCTTGGCGACAAAGAGCAGTTCAAGCAGTATATCGATCGCATCTACGAGACCGGCTGGCTGACCAACCATGGTCCGTTGTCCGAGCAGCTGGAAGAACGGCTCAAGGCGTTTCTCGGCGTGCGCAACATCGTGTTGACGAGTAACGGCACCCTGGCGCTGCAGGTTGCCTATCAAGCCCTCGGGATCAAGGGCAGTGCCATCACTACCCCCTTCAGCTTCGTTGCCACCAGCAGTTCGCTGTACTGGGAAAAGATCAGGCCGATCTTCGCCGATATCGATCCCCATACCTGGAACCTCGACCCCGCACGCATCGAAGCCTGCATCGAGCCGGACACCACAGCGATCGTGGCCACCCATGTGTTCGGCAATCCCTGCGACGTGGAAGCTATCCAGGCAATCGCCGACCGACACGGGCTAAAGGTGATCTACGACGGTGCCCATGCCTTCGGTGTGCGCTACAAGGGCAGTTCGGTGCTTGGCCGGGGCGATGTCAGCACCCTGAGTTTTCACGCGACCAAGCTTTTTCACACCATCGAAGGCGGCGCGATCATCACCAGTGATGATGATCTCGCGGCGCGCCTCCGCCTGCTCTGCAATTTCGGCATCGCCGACACCGACCGCATCGACGGTCCGGGGATCAACTCGAAGCTCAACGAAGTGTCGGCGGCGATGGGCTTGTGCGTGCTCGACCACGTTCCGGAAATCTTTGCCGAGCGTGCCGAAATCGCCCAGCGCTACGAGATGGCCTTCGCCGGTCATCTGGACATGCAAAAGCCGCAGCCCTTCAGCGAGCGCAATTACAGCTATTTTCCGGTGGCACTGCGTGACGAGAGCCATCTGCTGAAGAGCCGCACCCGCCTCAACCAGCGTGAAATCAACCCGCGCCGCTATTTCTATCCCTCCCTCGACACGCTCGACTATCTGCAGCCGCAGCGCCCGCAGTGGCGGTCCCGTGCCTTGAGCCAGCGGGTGCTGTGCCTGCCGATCTACCCCGGCCTGCCCCGACGTGCGCAGGACCAAGTGGTAGATACCTTGCTGGCCGATCTCGATACAGAGCACGCCAGGCCATTCGCCTCTGTACGCGAGGTTGCCGATTTCGCGCTTGTGCCGGCCACGGAGCGGCCCTGAGCCATGCCCGATAGCAAACGCCTTTCCGTGCTGCGCAACACGGGCCTGAACTATCTCGGCCAGGCCTACGCCTTGCTGATCGGCATCCTCATCCTGCCGTTCTACCTCGGTCACCTGGGTGCCGAAGCCTACGGGCTGATCGGTTTTTTTGCGGTAATGCAGGCCTGGCTGCTGTTGCTCGATGCCGGGCTGTCTCCCTCCCTGGTACGCCAGGTCGCGCATTTGCGGGGCAGCGCTGCCGCCGGCAGGTTCGAGTCAGGCCGCCTGCTGCGCTCGTTCGAGCTCATCGTCCTGCCGGTGGCGCTGATCACCGCACTGGCCGTGTACCTGGCCAGTGGCTGGATCGCCGCACATTGGCTGCAAGCTCGCGAACTGGCTCCCGAGCGCATTGCCGACTGCGTGGCGCTGATGGGCGCAATGGTGGCCCTGCGGCTGTACGCGACCCTCTACAAAAGTGGTCTGCAAGGACTCGAATTGCATGGCTGGTTGAACCTGGCCAATGTCCTGATCGCCACCCTGCGCTACTTCGGCGGCCTGATACTGGTGGCCTGGGTCAGCCAGAACCCGGTCGACTTCTTTCTCTTCCATGTCGCTGTGGCGGGGCTCGAAACCCTGGCCTTCGCCGCCAAGGCCTACCGCGAGATGCCGCGGCCTCGTGCTTTCATCGGCTTCGACTGGCCTACAGTCAGACCCGTCCTGCCCTTTGCCGCCAGCATGTCGCTGACCACCGGCTTGTGGATCCTGTTGACCCAGGTGGACAAGACGGTGCTGTCGAACGTGCTGCTGCTGGAGGAGTACGGTTATTTTTCCCTGGTCGCGCTGATCTCCACCGGCCTGCTGACCCTGATCAATCCGCTGGTGCAGACGTTGCTCCCTCGACTGACCATGCTTACCGCGGAAGGCCGCATCACCGACATGAAGCGCCTCTACCTGAACGCCTCCCGGTTCGTCTGCAGCTTTCTGTTTCCGTTGGCGGCGGTCATCGCCTTTCATGCCGAGGATCTGATCTTCGCCTGGACCGGAGACGCGCAGGCCGCCGCCTGGAGCGCGCCGATCCTGTTCTGGTATGCGCTGGGCAGCGCGATCCTGGCCGTCAGCGGCTTTCAGTTCTATCTGCAGTACGCCCATGGCCAGTTGCGCCTGCATCTATGGTTCAGCCTGGTATCGACGGCCATCAGCGTGCCGCTGGTACTGTTCGCCGCTTTCGAATATGGCGCCTACGGGGCAGCGCTGAGCTGGTTCCTCCTGCGCCTGGTCACCTACCTGATCTGGCCTGCATTCATTCACCGTCGCTTCGCTCCCGGCATCCACGGCCCATGGGTCCTCGATCAGGTGCGCATCAGCCTCGTGACCCTGGTCGGGCTGCTGCTTGGCGAGCCGCTGTTCATGGCCATCACCGCCGAGGACCGCTTCCACATCCTGGCCGGTCTGGCCGCCAGCGGCCTGCTCTGCCTGACGCTCGTCGCGCTGAGCTCCCGGCCGCTCTATCTCAAGCTCTATCTCCTGATCAACAAGCCGAGCCTATGACCATGCAAGTGAAGACCGAGCAAGCGATCGTCGCCCGCTGGGAAGGCCGTCGCGAGCCCCTGCTGAGCATCATCTGCCTGGCCTACAACCACGCCGGGTTCATCCGCCAGACGCTGGACGGCTTCCTTGCCCAGGAGACCGATTTCCCCGTCGAGATCATCGTCCATGACGATGCCTCCACCGACCAGACCGCAGCGATCATTCGCGAGTACGAACAGCGCTACCCTTCGATCATCAAGCCGATCTACCAGCGCGAGAACCAGTACCGTCTCGGTGTGCCCTTCAGCACCCGCCTGTTCGCCCAGGCCCGGGGCCGCTACATCGCCTATTGCGAGGGCGACGACTACTGGATAGATCCGCGCAAACTGCAGATCCAGGTGGATTTTCTCGAGGCCCATCCCGACTACGTGATGACCTATCACGATGCTTTCATGTTCAACAGCAAGGGCGTCATCCAGTCCCCGCACCTGACGGGCAGGTACCGCGCCGACGCCACCGCGCTGGAACTGATGCAGGGTCGCCACGTCACCACCCTGACCACCTGCTTCCGCAACCTGATCCACGAACTGCCGCCAGAACTGATCGGCGTCGAGGTGCTGGATATCTGCTGGTGGTCGCTGCTGGGTGCCCACGGCAAGGGACGCTTCATCAAGGAGATCCGTCCGGCGGCCTATCGCATCCACGAGGGCGGCATCTTCTCCATGCGCTCGAGCAAGCAGCGTATCCGTATGTCCATGCACGCCTACTATTGTCTGGCCCGCTATTACCACCGGATCGGTAACCAGGCAGTGCACGACCATTTCATGGGCCTGGTGTTCAGCCACTCGCTGGCGCTCATGCCGGTATCGGGCAAGGTCCGCGCCATGCTCGCGGTAGGCCGCAATATCAGTCTCAACGTGCTGGGCCGGCTCAACCGCCTGCCCGCGCGCAACTGACTTCGGGAAAGGACAGGAAGGAATCCATGACGGTAATGACTCGCTCATCGCTGGAGTACAACGAGGACAGCCGGATCGATCTGGCGGGGATACTGCGTGCCGCCTTCGATCACAAGGTCCTGATCACCTCCATCACCCTGTTGTTCATGGCACTTGGCGTCGCTTACGCCTTGATGGCCACGCCCATCTACCGGGCCAGCGCGATGATCCAGATCGAGCCGAAAAAGAACGGACTTAACGGCGTACCGGAGACGGTCGCACGCGCCAGCTCGGTATCCCTGGCCACCGCCGAAATCGAACTGATCAAATCCCGCGCCGTGCTCGGCCAGACCGTGGAAAACCTCAAGCTGCACCTGGTGGCCGAACCACGCCACTTTCCACTGATCGGCGGCTGGCTGGCACGTATGCACGATCCGGCCGACGAGGGTGATCTCGCCGAGCCCCCGCTGGGGCTGTCGCGCTATGCCTGGGGTGGCGAGCGGCTGGAGGTGTTCCAGCTGGAAGTCCCGGATGATTTCCTCGGCGAACGGCTCACCCTGGTCGCCGGGCAAGACGGTGCCTTCGAAGTCTTCGACCAGCACGGCGATCTCATCCTGCAGGGCAGGCCACGCGAAGCGATCGAACGCAACGGCTTCAAGCTCCAGGTGGCTGATCTCAAGGCGCGCCCGGGCACCGAGTTCAGGTTGATCCGCGCGCGCCCACAGACCACTGCCCTCCTTTATCAGAAGCGTCTGAAGATCGGTGAGGCAGGCAAGGATTCGGGAGTGGTGCTGCTGGCCATCGAGGATCCCGACCCGCACCGGGCCAATGCCATCCTCGACGAGATCGGCCAGTTGTACGTGCGGCAGAACATTGAGCGTACCTCGGCCGAAGCTACCCAGCGGCTGGATTTCCTACGCTCCCAGGTGCCGGTGCTGCGCAAGGAGCTGGAAAAGGCCGAAGCCGCGCTGAATGCCTATCAGACCAGCGCCCGCTCGGTGGACATCAGCATCGAGACCAAGTCGGTACTCGACCAGATCGTCACCATCGAATCGTCGATTTCGGACCTGAACCTCAAGCGGGTCGAGTACGACCGTCTCTATACGCCGGAAAACCCGATCTACAAGACGCTGATGAAGCAGATCGGCGAACTCAATGCCCAGCGCGAGGCGCTGATGCGGCAGGTCGACACCCTGCCGATGACCCAGCAGGAGCTGCTGCGCCTCAAGCGCGACATGGAGGTCACTACCCAGACCTACACGCTGCTGCTGAACAAGGCTCAGGAGCAGGACATCATCCGTGCCGGCACCATCGGCAACGTGCGAATCATCGACCACGCCTATTCCATCATTGAAAAGCCGGCCAAGCCGATTCGCTCGCTGGTGGTGCTCATCGCCATGCTGCTTGGCGTGCTGGTTTCGGCGCTGGTGATACTGCTGCGCCAGGCGTTCTATCGCGGCATCGAGGCACCCGACGCCATCGAGAACCTCGGCCTGCCGGTGTACGCCGCGCTGCCGCTGTCGCGCCGCCAGGAGCGCCTGAACCGCAAGCGCAGCGCCGCACCGGGCCCGCGCCTGCTGGCCTTCGCCGAACCGGACGACCTTGCCGTCGAGTCCCTGCGCAGCCTGCGCACCAGCCTGAGGTTCGCCATGATCGAGGCGCGCAACAAGGTGGTGATGATCACCAGCCCGACGCCCGGAGTCGGCAAGTCGTTCGTTTCGGCCAACCTCGCCGCGGTGGTGGCCCAGGCCGGGCAGAAAGTGCTGCTGATCGACGGTGACATGCGCCGCGGGTATCTGCACGGCCTGCTCCAGCTCCCCAACGAAGCAGGCCTGTCCGACGCCCTTGCCGCCGGGCTGGAGCTGGCCGACGTCGTCCAGCATGGCCTGGAACCCAACCTGGATTTCATCGGTCGCGGCGGCCTGGCGCCCAACCCCTCGGAGCTGTTGATGCGCGAACACTTCACACGGCTGCTGCAGCAGGCCGACGACCGATACGACCTGATCATCATCGATACCCCGCCCGTGCTCGCCGTTACCGACGCCGTGGTAATCGCCCAGCAATCGGGTACCAGCCTGCTGGCGGCCCGCTTCGGGCGCAACTCGCCAAGCCAGATGGAGGCCGCACGCAACCGTCTGGCGCAAAACGGCGTAGTGGTCCGCGGCGCGGTTCTCAACGCGGTGAAGCGCAAGGCCTCCAATTCGGCCTACGACACCGGCGCCTACGGTTACTACAGCTATCCGAGCAAAGCCTGAGGTCCCCATGCCAAGAACCGTTACCGGAATGCAACCTTACCTGTTCCCCTACCTGGGCTACTTTCAGCTCATCGCCAACAGCGATGTATTCGCCATCGGCGACGACATGCAGTTCGTCAGGGGTGCCTGGATCAACCGCAACCGTGTGCTGGCGCATGGCGAGCCCAAGCTCTTCAGCGTGCCGCTCAAGAAGGGTTCGCTGGGCGACTCGGTTCGGGATCGGCGCCTCGGCGACGACTTCGAACGTGAAGCTGCAGCGCTGCTGAAGATGATCAGCCGCCTGTATGCCAAGGCCCCCTACCGCAGCCAGACGCTACCGCTGATCGAACAGATATTTGCCTGTCCGGAGCGAAACCTGGCGCTCTTCGCCGAGCACTCGCTGCGCCTGCTGTGCCGCCACATGGGTATCGACACGCCCATCTGCCGCACGTCGGAGCTGACCCTGGACAAGACTCTCGACAGGCAGGAGCGGGTCATCGAGATCACTCGGCAACTCGGTGGGGACTGCTACATCAACCCGATTGGCGGCATTGACCTGTACTGCCCGGCGCGCTTTCGCGAGGCCGGGGTGAAACTGCGCTTTCTCAAGATGGACGAAGTCGAGTATCAGCAGCTGAAACATTCCTTTGTGCCGTCGCTGTCGATCATCGATGTATTGATGTTCAACGCCCCGGAAGCGCTACCCGACCTGCTGCGCGCGTTCACCCTGGTCGAAGGCGTCGAACCAAATACCACGCGGGACGCCAGGGCGAGCCAAGGCAGCGCGCAACCCGCCTGAAGAAGATCACGGATGCCGAAAGTCGTCTCACTCATGCAGCCTTACCTCTTTCCCTACCTCGGCTATTTCCAGCTGATCGCGGCCAGTGACGCCTTTGTTCTGGGAGATGACCTGCAATACGCAAAAGGCTCCTGGATCAACCGCAACCGGTTACTGGTCGACGGCCGACCAAGCCTGTTCACCCTGTCGCTTCGCAAGGGGCGGTTCGGGGAAACCATCGGCGAGCGCTGGCTGAGCGATGACTACCCTCGCCAGGCCGCAACGCTGATGAAGACGCTTGAGCAGGCCTATGCCAGGGCTCCCTGGCGCGACTCGGTGCTGGAATTGATCGGTGCCATCCTGGCGAGCCCGGAGCGCAACCTGGCCTGTTTCAATGAACAGGCGTTGCGAGCCATATGTGCCCACCTGGGCATCGCCACGCCATTTCATCGCAGCTCGGAGTTCGGCCTGCCGCAGGGGATCGACAAGACCGAACGGCTGATCCGGGTGACCCAGGCCCTGGCTGGCGATTGCTACCTCAACACCATCGGTGGCCTCGCGCTCTACAGGCCATCGGACTTCGAAGCCTGCGGCCTGAAGCTGCGATTTCTGGGCATGGACCCGCTGGAGTATCCGCAACGCCAGGTTCCTTTCGTCCCGTCCCTGTCGATCATCGATGTGCTGATGTCCAACAGCCCTGCTGCGGTCAGGGAACTGCTGCAACGCTTCACCCTCATTGAGGGAAGTCTGAGGCACAGCGATCAATGCGCCCCGCCTTGCCTCTGAGCAGAAAACCGGACGCTTCAGGAACCAGTCAAGCCGCCCAGAGTCACATTGCCATCACTGCACGCACCGGTCTTTTCGGCCGGCGTGCTACAAGGAAGGAGCCTTCATGACCAGTACCATAGCCCGCTGGTATCTCGTCCAGACCAAACCCCGCCAGGAGGAACGTGCCAAGGAGCATCTCGAACGCCAGTCGTTCGAGTGTTACTGGCCACAGAAACCACAGGCCAATGGCGAGGCCAAGCGCAAGGGCTCCGAATCGCTGTTTCCCGGGTACCTGTTCATTCGCCTCGATCACCTGCAGGACAACTGGTACCCGATTCGCTCCACACGGGGCGTCAACCAGATCGTCAGCTTTGGCGGCAACCCTGTTCCGGTCGACGATGAGCTGATCGACAACCTCCGCCACCGGCTCGATAACCTTGCTGAAAAGCCACCCCTGCAGCTCGAGCCCGGGGAAAAGGTTCGGCTCAAGCTCAGCGTGCTCGATGCGGTCGAGGCGATCTTCGTCTGCCCCGATGGCGAAGAGCGCTCGGTGATCCTGCTCACCCTGCTGCAGCGGGAACAGCGCATCAGCGTCAAGAACGACCAACTGGCCAGCTATCAGCGCAGCTGACCCCCTTTCCCGGCCGTTCCTACGAGTCAGACTGATGAAGATTCTTGTCCTGCATACCCTCTACTCTCCCCACGTCGGCGGAGGCGCGGAGGCGGTGGTGAAACAGCTTGCCGAAGGCCTGCAGCGCCGTGGCCACGAGGTGGTGGTACTGGCGACCGGGCCGCGCGAAGGCGTGAACGGCGAGCAGGTCGATGGGCTACGCGTGTACCGTGCCGGGCTGCACAATCTCTACTGGCACCACACCCAGCGCAGGCCCCAGCCACTGATGCGGCTGGGCTGGCATTGGCGCGACCGCTATAACCGCGACATGCGCGTGCCCCTGCGTCAGGTGATCGAGGTCGAACAACCGGATCTGGTCCTCTGCCACAACCTGACCGGCTGGTCGATCTCTGCCTGGGACGAGATCCACCAGGCGGGGCTTCCAGCGGTTCAGGTGCTGCACGACCTTTACCTGCTCTGTCCCCGCGACACCATGTATCACAAGGGCAAGGACTGTGCGCGGCAATGCGGCCTGTGCGCCGCGCTGCGGCACCGGCACGCCGCGGCATCGGCCAAGGTGACGGCGGTGATCGGGGTGAGCCGATACCTGCTCGAACGGGTCTGCGAACAGGGGTTTTTCCCCGGCGTGCCACGACACGTGGTGTACAACCGCTGTGCGGTGCCGGTCGCTGGACGTCTGTCCCGGCCCGACGGACCGCTGCGCTTCGGCTACATAGGTACGCTGTCGGAGAACAAGGGCGTGGCCTGGCTGATCCAGCAGTTCGAAGCGCTTGGACTCGATGCCACGCTGGATATCGCCGGGCGCGGCAAGCACGACGATGAAGCGCGCCTGGCGGCCCTGGTCACAAGCGACCGGGTGCGCTTCGTCGGCTTTCAGGATGCGGCACGTTTTCTTGGCGGGCTGGATGTGCTGGTGATGCCCTCGCGCTGGGCCGAACCCTTCGGCCTGGTTGCGGTGGAAGGCTGTGCACATGGCCTGCCGGTCATCGCCTCGGCCGTGGGCGGCCTGCCGGAGACCATCCAGCACGGCGTCAACGGGCTGCTGTGTACGCCGGAGAATCCCGACTCGCTGGGCCAGGCCCTCGCCACCCTCTACCACGACCAGGCCCTTCGCGAACGACTGGCCCATCAGGCGCGCCTGACAATCACGCCGCTGCTGGACATGGAGCGAATGCTCGACGAATACGAAACGATTCTCCACGAGAGCCTCGAAAGCAGCCGTTCGGGCCAGGAGCAGACCCATGACCAGCGCGTCCTGGCCTGAGGCCAGCCCACTGTGGGTCGGCAAGCCGACGCTGTACGCGGGCGTGGTCGCCTCGGTTCTGCTGGTGGAGACCTTCTCCGGTGCGTTGCGCTACTACTTCGACCTGGTGGGCATCGCCCCGCTGCTCTACCTGCCCAAGCTCGCCTGCGTCGCCGTGGTCGCCCTGGAATTGCCTCATCTCAAGGTGCAGCGCGGCGTATGGCTCATGCTGCTGGTGATGCTGACCTCCTCGCTGCTGGCCTTGATGCACGGGGTGGGGCCGGAGAACGTCGGCTTCACCCTGTTCGCCATCAGCCCCCTGCTGTTCGGCGTGGTCTGTGCTCGTCACCTGCAACGACGCATGGGAACCCTCGGCTGGGTCATCGGTTTCTGCCTGTTCGCGTCGTTGCTCGGGCTCTTGCTGGACATGTTCAGCGAGGTTCCATGGAAGGGCTACAGCTACATGATGGGCGAGACCGAAGTCAGCGGAAATCGCGCCTGGGGCGATGGCGAGCAGGACCGCCCGGCCGGCTTTTCACGGATGTCGACCAGCCTCTCGGTGATGATCGCCATCTACAGCCTGTTTCTCAGCGTGCTCATAGGGTCGCGCCTGCTACGCCTGGTCCTGTACGCGGTGAGTCTGGCGGCGATCCTGGCGAGCACGAACAAGTCCACACTGGTGGCCTATGCGTTGACCCTGGCGCTGATGGCAGTCGCCTGCTACCGGTTGCCGAGCGCCGGCGCCGCGCTGCTGGCGGTGGTGACAGGTCTGGCGCTGCCCTTGATCAGCCTGATGATTCACGTCGACCCGAACACCGTCGCCGGGGCAAGTGACCACGTCCTGGCCTCGCTCAATGATCGCCTGGCCAACAGCTGGCCCAACCTGTTCGCCCTGCTCGTCGATGAAGGCTGGCTCTGGGCAGGCGCCGGCTTCGGTGCGGTGGGCAGCACCCAGTCGGCCTTCCCGATTCCCGGACAGGACCTGTTGACCGTAGCCGATAACACCGCGCTCTACCTCTGGGCCATCTTTGGCGCGGTCGGCGTGCTGCTCTACCTGCTCTGGTTTCCCCTGCTGCTGCGGCTGCAGGAACGAGGCTCGCCGCTGCGCTTCGCCCTGTTGCTGATCGTCTTTTGCATCTGCCTCGTCGGCTGGACCACCGACGTGCTTGAAGTGCCCGCTGCCAGCCTGTTTCTCGGCATGGCCATCGGTCTGGTGCTGGCACCGTCCGAGGCGAGGCAGCGATTGTCCAGGAGATGGAACGAAGCTGTTGTAACGTGACACCCGCCCAGGAGGGGCAAACATGAGCTCAGGAAGTAGTAGTAGTCGTTTGACCGCGGCGCTCGCCGCGCTGATGTTGTGCTCGACCGGGGCGCTGGCCACCGACCAGGGTGATCCGCCTTTCATCGTTGGTGTCAGCTCTCACTTGCTGCACACCGGTGATCCGAGCGGCAGGGCGGATCGGCTGATCCGGGACGCGGGCATCGTTTCGGTACGGGACGACGCACACTGGGCGTTCGTCGAGCGGGAACGGATGCAGCTGCACATCGAGCCCCACTGGTTTGGCTACCTGAGACGCATGGAGCGTCGCGGGCTGAATTCGATGTTCATCCTCGGCTATGGCAACCGCTTCCATGGCGGCGGGGAAAAACCCCGAACCGACCGTGTTCGCGCCGCCTTCGGGCGCTATGTGGAACACGTGGTACGCGAGCTGAGGGGCCGCATCGAGTACTACGAGGTGTGGAACGAGTGGGACATGAACGACGCGGACGACCCGGCCTCGACCCGCGACTACGCTCAGCTGGTCGCCGAGTCGGCGGCGCGCATCCGTCGGCACGACCCGAACGCCAAGATCCTGGCCGGTGCCGTGACCACCCGGGGAATCGAGTCGGGCTTTGCCCACCGGCTCATCGACAACGGCGTGATGCAGGTGGTCGACGGCTTCTCCCTGCACCCCTATGTGCATTGCAGGCGCTACGGCCGACACACACCCGAAGCCTGGATCGACTGGCTTGGCGAGGTGTCGGCCTCGCTCAGTCGGGAGGCCGGCCGCCCGGTGCCGCTGTACCTGACAGAGATGTCCTGGCCGGCCCATCAAGGCCGTTGCGGAATCGATGACAGGCTGCAGGCGGCCTATCTCGCCCGCAGTTACTTTCTCGCCCGGACCCTGCCGAGCATCAAAGGCATGTGGTGGTACGGCCTGCGCAACGACGGGCAGGACCCGACCGAGCGAGAGCACAATTTCGGCCTGCTGACCTACGACTTCGAGCCGAAGCCGGCCTACCACACCCTCTCCGCCATCAGCACGGTGGTTGCCAACTACCGTTACCTCGGCCGCGAGCCCGGCGAGACGGGTGATGTCCAGCTGCTGCGATTCGCCAGCGACAAGCGACAGCTGCTGGTGGCCTGGAGCACCGGAGAGCCGGTTGAGGTGAGCGTGACGAGCGACACGCCCACCGGCCGGCTCGTCCGTCTGACCGACACCGAACAGCCGCAACGGGGCCCTAATCGCAGCGAAAGCGAATGGAACTGTCCAGGCGAGGGTGCGCCCTGCACCGCCCGGGTCACCCTTACCGAATTTCCCAAGCTGATCGTGCTCAGCGATACCGGGTCAGCGCGCGATGCATTGGCGGGTATCACTGAGATTCCATGAGAAGGACATTCGATGATCGCAGTCAATGCCCGTTTCCTCACACAGGAGCTGCGTGGCGTGCAGCGTTTCGCCAAGCAGATCTGCCTGGAACTGCAGGCGATGCGCGACGACCTGGTGTTTCTCGTGCCGAGCAGAGGCAGGCTGTCGCCTGGCGCGGCGGGCCTGCGCACCCGACGCATAGGCGTCAACGGCGGACACCTCTGGGAACAGCTGGACCTTCCGCTATGGCTCGCCCGGCAGGGCAAGCCACTGCTGCTCTCGCTGGGCAACACCGCCCCGGCCTACTACCGCAACCAGATCGCCACGCATCACGACATCACCTATGTGCGCCATCCGGAAAGCTACTCGGCAACCTTCGCGCTGGCCTACCGGCATCTGACCCCTCGGATTCTCAAGCGCGCACGGGCGCTGATCACCGTCAGCGAGTTCTCTCGCCAGGAGATCGCCGAGTACTACGGGTACCCGGCGGAGCACATCAACGTGGTGCCAAATGCGGTGGCCAGCAGCTTCTGCAGCGCATCGCCGGCGTCAAGGGCTGAACGGCCCTATTTGCTGGCCGTCTCGTCGATCAACGCACACAAGAACTTCGGGCGCATGGCGCAGGCGTTCTTGCTGCTCGAGGATTGCGAAGACGTCGAGCTGCGCATCGTCGGAGATTGTCATGCAGCGTTTTCGGCCACCGCAGCGGGCATCGAACACCCCCGGGTGCGCTGGCTCGGCCGGCTGTCGGACGATGAACTGGCGGACCAGTACCGCGGCGCGACCGCCTTCGTGTTCCCCTCGCTGTACGAAGGTTTCGGCATCCCGCCGCTGGAGGCACAGGCCTGCGGATGCCCGGTGATCGCGGCGCACTCGGCCTCGATTCCCGAGGTACTGGCAGACAGTGCCTTGCTGTTCAACCCCTTCGATGTCCAGGAGATGGCCCTATGCATGCGCCGGGTGCTCCGCGAGCAAGGCCTGCGTGACGAGCTGGTTACACGGGGGAAACGAAACCTCGCCCGATACTCCTGGAGGGCCTCGGCCGACCGGGTTTCAAGACTGATCGACAGCGTCGAGGCCTCGCGGCCAGCCCTCGACCTGCGCTTCGAAGAAGGCTGATAACCGATCCAGCGCGCTGCATCTGCCTTTTTCTCCCGGCGCCCCTCGCGCGCCGGATCCCGACGCTCTGCTCCACCTCATCACTGCAACGCTGGCGTTGCGGTACGGATTGCTGCAACTCCACATCCCACCACCACTGAAGGTCTCTCCATGAAGATTGCCATCGTTCATGACTGGCTGGTCACCTATGCCGGCGCGGAGCGTGTGCTCTCTGCGCTCTGTGAAACCTGGCCTGAAGCCGACCTCTACTCGGTCATCGATTTTCTTTCCGACGATGACCGAGCCTTCCTGCACGGAAAGCGCGCACGCACGACCTTCATCCAGCAGCTACCCAAGGCGAGGACGCAATACCAGAAGTACCTGCCACTGATGCCGCTGGCGATCGAGCAACTGGACCTGTCAGGCTACGACCTGGTGATTTCCAGCAGCCATGCGGTGGCCAAGGGCGTGCTCACCGGCCCCAACCAGTTGCACGTCAGTTATGTCCACTCGCCGATCCGCTATGCCTGGGACCTGCAACATCAGTACTTGCACGAAGCCAGCCTGGTCAGTGGGATCCGCGCCAAGCTGGCGCGGATGCTGCTGCACTACCTGCGCATGTGGGATCAGCGCACCGCCAGTGGCGTGGACGAGTTCGTCGCCAATTCGCACTTCATCGGTCGTCGTATCAACAAGAGCTATCGACGCAACTCGACGGTGATCTACCCACCGGTCGATACCGCACGCTTCACCCTTGGCGAGACGCGGGAAGACTTCTACCTGACCGCCTCGCGGATGGTGCCGTACAAGCGGATTCCGATGATCGTCGAGGCCTTTCGGAACATGTCAGACAAACGTCTGGTGGTCATCGGCACGGGACCGGAGCTGGAAAAAGCCCGCGAAGTGGCCGGCCCCAATGTGAGCCTGATGGGCTTCCAGAGCAACGAGGTGCTGCTCGACTACATGCAGCGGGCGCGCGCCTTCCTGTTTGCTGCCGAGGAGGATTTCGGCATCGCCCCGGTCGAGGCTCAGGCCTGCGGTACGCCCGTGATCGCCTACGCGGCCGGCGGGGTTCGAGAGACCGTGCGTGGACTCGACCACCCCGCCCCCACCGGCGTGTTCTATCCGCAACAGACCGCCTCGTCGCTGGTCGCCGCGATACGTCGCTTCGAGCGCGAAGCGCACCGCATCACTGCCCAAGCCTGTCGAGCCAATGCCGAGCGATTTTCCGGTGAGCGCTTCAGGCAGGAGATCCGCGCCTTTGTCGAAGCGAGGGTGGCAGAAAGCGCGCTCCACCACGGCCAGACCGTGCACACCAGCCAGCTCGGGACCAAGGCCTTCAACGCCCTGCCCGTGAAACACGCCTGAATTCCAGAAGTCCCCAGGGACCGGACCGCAGAGAGCCACACCCATGCCCACCAAGATCACCTGGATCGTCGCTGACGGTTACTCCTATACCGAATACCAACTTCTCCCCGGCTCGTCCGAGGAGAGCGTCGTCAAGACCTTTCGCAGCCATCATGAGCCTTTATACGGGCCCCCGGTCACGATCACGCCCGTGAATCCGCCGGTCATATCCGAGCCAGCCCCTGAAGCGGAACCGAGCTGACCGCTCGCGGAGAACCCCATGTCCACAGGCACCACCCTGGTCACCGTGACCTATGGCGATCGGTTCGACTATGTCCGTCAACTCGTCGAACGCTGCGCAGCCTTTGCGCAGATCGAGCAGGTGCTCATCGTCAGCAATGCCGCCACCGAGGCACTCACGAACCTTCAGCAACGCTGGCCAGCGCGCGTCCGGCTGATCCGGCTGGAGAGCAACACCGGTTCGGCCAACGGCTATGCGGTGGGAATCGCGGCCGCCCTTGAATGCGGCACCGACTACATTTGGCTGATGGACGACGACAATGCGCCGACGCCCGCCGCGGTCGAGGTGCTGCACCGGGAGCTTGGTGCGCTGGCCCAACGCGGCGACCCGTCCCAGGTGGCCGTGCTGGGGTTCCGGGCGACCCAGCAGGAGGACATCGCACGAGGCGTGCCGGCGCGTTTCGTGCTGCATCCCCGCTCCAGCTACTTTGGCTTTCACATCGCCCAGCTGCCCTACAAGCTCTGGCGGCGCATGCCCTGGGGCAAGCCCAGCGGCATCCCTCATCGCTGCCTGTCGCTGCCCTTCGCACCCTATGGCGGAATGCTGGCCCACCGCAGCCTGTACCAGCGCATCGGCCTGCCGCTGCGTGACCTGGTGCTCTACGCCGACGACACCGAATACACCCGCCGCATCACCGCCAGCGGCGGTCGGCTCGTGGTGTACACCGACGCCGTGATCGAGGAGCTGGAGGAGTCCTGGAACATCAAGGGTCGCACGCACAACATCTACGAAACCTACCTGCTCGGTGCATCGGAGTTTCGTGCCTATTACGCGGCACGCAACCAGGCCTGGTTCGACAGGCACGTGTGGCGCACCTCTCCCTTCATGTACCGACTCAACCGGCTGGTCTTTCATGCGCTGCTGCGGTTCTTCGCACTGCGGCGCAACGCTTCCAGTCGTCTGGCCCTGCTGCACCGGGCCATACGCGACGGAGAAAACGGCAGCCTGGGGCCGAGCGATACCTTCCCACTGCGCTGATTCTTGCCTGCACACGAGAGATCCGCCATGGACACTTCATTGCAACGCAACGAGAACAACTTCGACTTTCTCAGGCTGCTGGCCGCTTCGGCCGTGGTGGTCGGACACAGCTTCTGGCTGTCCGGCAACGCCGAGCTCGAACCTGTACGCCAAATCCTCGGCTACGCGGACATTGCCGATATCGCTGTCAATCTGTTTTTCGTGATGAGCGGGTACCTGATCGCCGCCTCCTGGCTCAACAGCCGGAACGTGATCGACTTTCTCGGCAAGCGCGCGTTGCGGATCTTCCCGGCGCTGATCGTCTCGACCCTGGTGACAGTGACGCTGGTGGGAAGCCTGGCGACCCGCTTGCCGCTGGGCGAATACTTGCAGTCGCCGCAAACGCTGGGCTACCTGTCCAATATGGTGCTGCTGACCCAGTTCCAGCTGCCGGGTGTGTTCGTCGACAACCTCTTTCCCAACACGGTGAACGGCTCGGTCTGGACGCTGCCCTACGAAGTCGCCATGTACAGCATCCTGATGCTGCTCGGCCTGTGCCGACTGTTCAACAGAACGGTCGTGCTGGCCGGGCTCGCGCTCTTGCTGCTGATCCACTTCGTGCTGATTCCGGAGCTGGGTATCCAGAGCCAGGTGCTCTACAAAGGCACCCGCCTTGGCATTTTCTTCTTTTCCGGCGGCGCGCTGTACCTCTACCGTAAGCAGGTCCGCTGGAACTGGAAGATCGCCGCCGTGCTGCTTGCCGCCTCGCTGGTGAGCGCAGGTCACGAGCGCTGGATGCTGGTGCATACGCTGACCCTGCCGTACCTGGCGATCTACCTGGCGCACCTGCGGATTCCTGCGCTGGTAAAGGCCGGCAAGTACGGTGATTTCTCCTACGGGGTCTACATTTTCAGTTTTCCGGCGCAGCAACTGATCATCTTCTGGCAACCCCAGCTGGCGCTGTCCACCTTCATGGTGCTGAGCCTGGTCGTGAGCCTGACACTGGCTTGGTTCTCCTGGCATCTGATCGAAGCGCCCGCCCTCGCACTCAAGCGCTACCTGCCCCGGACAGCCAACGCGCAGCTCCCGCTGAAAGCCCACTGACAGCCGACAGACGGCCTGACCGCCTGGCTTTCCGAGCCTGCTCGGCAAGCACCCATTGATTGTATAATCGGTGCCTTTCCCCTCTATGTAGTACTGAGGCCTTCTCTTCATGTCGAACAAAGCTCCCAGCGTTGGATTCGTTTCCCTCGGCTGCCCCAAGGCCACGGTGGATTCCGAACGCATCCTGACCCAACTGCGCATGGAGGGATATCAGATCGTGCCGTCCTACCAGGACGCCGATGTGGTGGTCGTCAATACCTGTGGCTTCATCGACAGCGCCAAGGCGGAGTCGCTGGACGCCATCGGCGAGGCCATTGCCGAGAACGGCCGAGTCATCGTCACCGGCTGCATGGGTGTTGATGCCTCGGTCATCCGCGATGTGCACCCCAACGTGCTGGCGGTCACCGGGCCGCAGCAGTACGAGCAGGTGGTCAGGGCCGTCCACGAAGTGGTGCCGCCCAGCAGCGAGCACGATCCCTTTGTCGACCTGGTACCGCCGCAGGGGGTCAAGCTCACCCCGCGCCACTATGCGTACCTGAAGATCTCCGAAGGCTGCAACCACAGCTGCAGCTTCTGCATCATCCCCTCCATGCGCGGCAAGCTGGTCAGCCGCCCGGTGGGCGAGGTGCTGAGCGAAGCCGAGCGGCTGGTCAAGGCTGGGGTGAAGGAGCTGCTGGTGATCTCCCAGGACACCAGCGCCTATGGCGTCGACCTCAAGTACAAGACCGACTTCTGGAACGGGCAGCCGGTGAAGACGCGGATGCTCGAGCTCTGCGAGGCTCTGTCGTCCATGGGTGTCTGGGTCCGACTGCACTACGTCTATCCCTACCCCAACGTCGACGATGTGATCCCGCTGATGGCCGAGGGCAAGCTGTTGCCCTACCTGGACATCCCTTTCCAGCACGCCAGCCCGAAGATTCTCAAGGCGATGAAACGCCCGGCCTTCGAGGACCAGACCCTCGAGCGTATCCGCAAATGGCGTGAGATCTGCCCCGACCTGACCATCCGTTCCACCTTCGTGGTCGGCTTTCCAGGCGAGACCGAAGAGGACTTCCAGTACCTGCTCGACTGGCTGAGCGAGGCGCAGCTCGACCGCGTCGGCTGCTTCCAGTACTCCCCTGTCGATGGCGCACCCGCCAACGCGCTGGATGGCGCGGTACCTGAAGAGGTGAAGCAGCAGCGCTGGGAGCGCTTCATGGCGCATCAGCAGGCCATCAGCGCGGAGCGCCTCAAGCGCAAGATCGGCCACGAGATACAGGTGCTCATCGACGAAGTCGATGACGAGGGCGCGATCGGCCGCTCCTGGGGCGATGCGCCGGAAATCGACGGCCACGTCTATGTCGACAGCAACGACCTGCAGCCCGGCGACATGGTTTGTGTCGAGGTGATCGATGCCGACGAGTACGACCTCTGGGCCAACCCGCTGTAGGCGGGTCTTCCCTCGCCGGATCGACCGTCCCGGCGGACCGAGATGAGCCGATAGCGCAAACACGGAAAGGGCCTCAATGAGGCCCTTTCCGCTTTCTGTGGACCGGCTCAGGTCAGGAGTCGCTGAAATCCCCTTCCTGGGGCGTCGACCGCTGCAGGTGCAGGAACTCCATGTGGTGCTCGTAATGGTCGAGGATGTCCTCGATGAGCTGGCGCTTGGTATAGCCCATCAGATCATAGCCCAGGCTGCCCTGGCGCAGATGCACCTCGAGCCGGTAGTATTCCGCGTCGCTCCGCTGGGAGCGCAACGCGAACGACGGCATGGCGCTGCGTACCGGCCAGATCTGGTAGGTGAAATCCTGCTCGCTGCCGAGGTGGACGTTCAGCGCCAGGTGCTCGTTGCCCTTAGCGCCTTCGGCGATTTCCACCGTGACGCCCCGCTCGCCCAGCGCCGTCTGGATTTCCTCCATGGCCGGCCTGCAGACCTGCTGCAGATAGCGGCGCGTCTGGCTCCAACTCGGAAAACTCATCGCCCTCGCCAGCCGCTGGCCCCAGTTGATCGGCGCCTGTTCGGCGGTGGCACGCCCCGAAAGCTGGCCGGACAGACTCTTCTGGTAGCTGTCGGCCATCATCCCCTCGACACGCAAGGCACGGAACAGCCCGACCATCATGAACACCAGCACCACCGAAAACGGCAGCCCCATGATGACTACCGTACCCTGTAGCGCGGTCAGCCCGCCGGCGACCAGCAGTGACAGGGTCAATAGGCCGATGATCGTTGCCCAGAGCACCCGCAGGCGGATCGGTGCATCACTGTTGGGATCGCGCAGGATGGAGGTGAAGTTCGACAGCACCAGCGAGCCCGAGTCGCCGGAGGTGATGAAGAACACGATCGCCAGCACCGTCACCACGCCCATGGTCAGACCCGGCCAGGGCAGGCTCTGCATGAACAGATAGATCGACGAGCCGGGATTTTCCATCGCCTGTTCACCAAACTCGACGGCGCCGCCCATGACCATCTCGATGGCGCTGTTACCCATGATCGACATCCAGGCCATCATGAAGGCAAGCGGCAACAACAATGTGCCCAGGACGAACTCACGAATGGTTCGGCCCCGTGAAATCCGCGCCAGGAACAGGCCCACGAACGGCCCCCAGGCAATCCACCAGGCCCAGAAAAACACCGTCCAGGCATTCAGCCAGTCGGTCTGCTGGTCATAGGGATAGATGTTCAGCGACAGGCTGAAGAAGTTCGACAGGTAGCCGCCGACGTTGGTGATCAGGGCGCTCATGAGAAAGGTGGTGTTGCCTACGAACAGCACGAACAGCAACAGCAGCAGGGCCATCAGCATGTTGAACTCGGACAGCCGGCGGATGCCCTTCTCGACGCCGGTTGCGGCGGAGATGGCCGAGAACACCACGATCATCACGATCAGCGCCGACTGGCTGGCGGTGTTTTCGGGAATGCCGAAAATGTGGCTCAGTCCGTAGTTCAGCTGGATGATGCCGATGCCCAGGCTGGTGGCGATGCCGAATACAGTGCCTAGCACCGCTGCGGTGTCCACCGTGTGCCCGATGGGGCCGTAGATGCGCTTGCCGAACAGCGGGTAGAGCGACGAGCGAATCGACAGCGGCAGACCCTGTCGATAGGAAAAGTAGGCCAGCGACATGCCCACCAGAGTATAGACCCCCCATCCCGACAAACCCCAGTGCAGGAAGGTGAGCTGCATGGCCTGGCGGGCGGCTTCGGCGCTGCCGCCCACGCCTATCGGAGGCGCGAGGAAGTGGCTGACCGGTTCGGCGATACAGAAGAACAGCAGGTCGATGCCGATCCCGGCGGAGAACAGCATGGCCGCCCAGGTGACGACGTTGAATTCGGGCTTGGAATGATCCGGCCCCAGGCGAATCTTGCCGTAGCGCGACGTGCCGATGACCACCACAAAGATCAGGTAGGCCAGGATGGCAAGGAAATAGAACCAGCCGAAGGTAACGGAGATCCAGCCCAGCACGGCATCGATCACCTGGCGTGACGAGTCGAAGAACATGCTCCAGATGGCGAAGACGACGATGCCCACGGCCGAGGAATAAAAGACGATCGGATTGATCCGGTCCGTCTCGGCCGAAGCCTGGTCCGGGTGTGTCATGTCGAGCTCCTTTGCTTCCCGCGCGCGACAAACCGCCCGGGGTATTCGCAGGGCGCTGTCCCGGCCCAGCCGAGGGCGTTACCGAGAGATTCTGACACTGGATACGGCAAGCGCAGGCGATGGTGCTCGGAAAACCGTTTTGAGGTCTGGATGGACAGCCCGGAATTGTTTCCCATCGATGGGGAAAGGGGCGCGATTCTATACAAATGTTTGATATTTTGCACGGCCCTGGCAGTCGGCTCTGTTTTGATCGTAGCGACAGCCGGTCTGTCACCCGCGACGATGGACGAGGGGGGGCGCCGCTGGGTCTGATGCGCGGCAACCGGTACCTGATGATACCCAAGGGGGTCTGCCCTTCCCTTGTCCAAACGCGACCCCCGACAGGTAGACTGGCGGCCTCCTCAAGCTCAAGGGCTCATCGTGCAGCACCTCGTTTCCCCCATCGGCCATGTGCGCTCCTGCTTTCGGGAGAAGTTCGCCATTCCGCGCCAGCCTCACCTCGCGCCGGCGGCCCGCGGCGTGCTCGAACTACTGCCGCCCTATGACCAGCCGCAGGCGGTGGAAGGTCTCGAACAGGTGAGTCACGTCTGGCTGCTGTTTCTGTTTCACCAGGCGCTCGAACAGCAACCTCGGCTCAGGGTGCGCCCGCCTCGCCTGGGCGGCAATCGCATGGTGGGCGTGTTCGCCACCCGCGCCACCCACCGCCCGAACGGGATCGGCCAGTCGGTAGTCAGGCTGGACAGGCTTGCGCCTGGCCGCCTGTATCTCTCCGGGATCGACCTGCTCGACGGCACGCCAGTGCTGGACATCAAACCCTACGTCCCCTACGCCGATGCCTGTCTGGAGGCACACAACGGCATGGCCGAGGCAGCCCCCGAGCAGCTGGACGTCCAGTGGTGCAACACGGCCCTGGCGCAGGCTCGCGGTCACGCCCGGCGTCTCGAAGAACCACTGGTGGAGCTCATCGAACAATGCCTGGCACAGGATCCACGCCCGGCCTATCAGACACCCGACCCACAACGCCGCTACGGTACCCGACTGTGGGACCTGGAAGTGCGCTGGCACTATCCAGAGCCCACGCAGATCCGCGTGCTCGAAGTTCTGCCCGCGGCCTGATCCCCCCTGCGCTGTAGCAAGCCCGACAAAGCGGACACTCCTCCTGTTTCCCGCCCGGTCCCAACTCCCTGAATTTCAGGCTTTTTTCGCGCGCGCCAGAGGCGACTGGCGCGGCTTGGATCTTGCAATCATGTCAGCACATTCCCAACAGGACGACCTCCCCCATGGGCCTGTACTTGAGCGTGACCACTGCAAGCAACAACCTGAAAGAGAGCCCCATCAACCGCCATATCATTCGCATGGCCAGTTCCGCCGCGCTCCTGTCGCGGCGTGGGGAGATCCCAGCATCGCCCTCTTTGGACGTGACCTTCATGCTGCCGGGCAAGTACGACAAGCCGGACTTCAGCGGCATGCGCATGGGTGGCTATACCCCGCAAAACGACACCCTGTTCTTTCAGGTCGCGGTGCCCCAGCGGGTCCTGGATTCGGAGCTGACCGAGCCCTACATGGACCTGCTGCTGCAGGATGTGGTGGATAACGCTGCGCAGATGTTCCACGAGAACAGCCTGGCCTTCGACGAGGCCGCCTGGCGGCGCATCATCTTCACGCTCAGCGAATCGGCCGCGCCCCGTCCCGACCTTCACCTGGTCGCCAGGCGCTGAGCCTCCCGCATGACATCGGCTACCTTTTTCGGGGCAGGCTGCGGGATTGGCGACCCGGGAGGTCGTCAGCCCCGCAGGGCTCCGCGAGCATCCCGGATGAGTACGAGGTAACGGGAAAATCCGGCAAACGCCGGCCCGAACACCAGCCAGGCATCCTCGGGATCCCTCTGCTTGAGTTCGGCGACTTCGATCAGTAACCGGTTGAGCATCTTCAGCGCGCCGTCCAGATGCATCACCAGCCAGGCGTCATTGGTGACCCATTTGTCCACCAGTTCATCCAGCCGCGCAAAGGTCCGCCTGAGGATGGGGTAGCCGGTGCGGCTTTCCTTCAGGGTCTTCAATATCAGATAGGCCTCGAAGGCATTCTCCGCACACGGCCTGGGCTTGCTGGCCTGCGTCAGATAACTGGCCCTGAAGGCTTCATGCCGACTGTCGAAGGCGTCGAGAAAGGCCGCCTCCGTGTCGAGCGCGACCAGCGGCTCGAACACGCCGAGCAGCACGTCGTAGCACTTGCCGAGTTCATCGACCAGCGTATCGAAGGGTGTCAGAAACGCCGGGTTGTGGATATGCGTCTTCACCAGTTGGCGAATCGCCGACAGCTCGGTCACGGTCATGCCGAGATTCCCGAGCTCCTTCAGGATGCTTGCTTCGACCCCCATGCCCGCCGGCCTCAGGTCAGATCGCTGATTTCAGCCACGCAGGCGTGATCTTTCACCGCATGCAGGGCGTTGTCGAACACCATGCGCGAGCTGAACAGCAGGCTCTTGGCGACGACATCGCCGACCCCGTCCTTGATCACGAAAAAGCTGTCGCCCGCCGCCACCTTGCCAGCGGCGATCTGGTTGCTCATCAAGGAGCCGACCCGAACGTCCTGAATGGCCTTCTCGGCTTCCTGCTTGCTCGGATATTCGGCGCTCAACAGCAGCACCTCGCCCTTGCTGTCGAGCAGGTGGAAGAAGAACTGCTGATCGCTGTTGCTCTTGAGTTCGAAGACTGCCGACATTTCCATTCTCCCAGGCTGGTTTGGCTGGAACGACTTGTCCATGCGGGCAAGCGACCAGCAGGCGACAGGCTTTTGCAAGGCCGGTGCCAAGGGGAAAAGGGGCGTGCAATCAGCCGCTTGGCGGCAGACAAGCGGGTCGGCGTCGCGCCCTGGCACGACAAGATGTCGCAAAGCGGACCAAGCGCAAGGCCTCAGCGGGGCTTTTCGGGCGTCAGCAACAGATGTTCGCTGCCATAGACCTTGTCGAGATTTTCCGGTTTGAACGGGAAGCTCGCATAGCGCCCCGACAGCCAGCCCTCGATCGCATCGGCGTAATGCGGACTGAGCGGATTGCCCGATTGTCCAGAGCTGTTCATGCCCAGCATCGGCTCGTCGAGGCCGAAGTCGACGATCATGCGCATCGACGGCACCAACCAGGTGTCGAAGCTGGCGCCCCAGGCATAGGCCGACACGTTGAGGGTACTGTGATCCCCACCGGCCGGCAGGGGCCCACGGTCGAGCTGGCGTTGCAGGGCCTGCACCCCGGCGCGCTGCGGCGCGCCCATGAAGGGTGCCAGCTGGCTCGCGCCGCTGTTCCAGGTGTAGCGGTGCAGGCGACCCCATTGCCAGGCGCTGCGATCACTGCCCAGCCGCTCTTCCAGCAGCGCCACCGAGGCAGCAAGGCTGCGGGCGAGAATGGTCGGCTTGTCTTCCTGCTCCTGCGTTGTCCTGTCGTTCCAGAATGGGCTGTCGTCACGCCCCAGCAAATGATCGGCCTGGGCCGAATAAGCGGTACCGGCCACCTGCACCAGCGCCCGCCAGGCGGGCGACTGGCCGCCGCCCAGCTCGTCCTGGAAGATCAAGCGAGCACTCTCCTGCAAAAAGGCGCCGTACAGGGCCGCATCGGCCGAATCCGCGGCGAGTCGTCCGTCAAACGCCAGTAGTCGCGTCAATGCCTCCTGTGCCCGGCCCTGCTCGGCGGCAGGCAGTGCGGCGATGGCTTCGGCCAGCGGCTGCTCCATACCGGGATCCTGGAACATGGCCTTGAGCTTGGCGGCGAAGGGGCTGGTCTGGTCGTACTGCATGGCCATCATGCTGCGGCTGTCATGGCGACCGCTCCCGGCCAGCTCGGCAAGGCGCTCGAAGCGCTCGGGGTAGTGCCAGGAACTGGAAAGCTGCATGCCGTAGCCCCGTGGCGCCACCCTGTGGTTGGCAGTGCCCAGCCAGCCCTGGGGTGGATCCTGGTCGTAGGGGTGCAGCATGGGGTCGGCGAAACCGTCCCAGTCATAGCGGCCATCCCAGCCCGGAGAGGGCATCAGACCGAGCCCGTCACGGCGGTTCGGATAGCGCCCGGTGACCTGCCAGCCGATGCTCTGCGCGTCGGCGAACACCAGGTTCAGTGCACTGGCACGGATCTCACGCGAGGCCTCGAAAGCCTGATCGACATTCTGCGCCCGCGACAGATCAAAGAAGGCGTCCAGCGAGCGGTCCTCGTTCATCGGCAGCTGCCGCAACGCCAGGCCATAGCCGCTCTCGAGCGAAAGCGGCTGAAGCGGATGCTTGCGCTCGCCCAGCACGCTGTTCAGCAACACGCCGTTTCGCGTCTCGTAAAGGGTCTCGCGAATCGGCCGCCCGCCCTTGATGAAAAAGGTTTCATGGCGCTGGCGCGCCGGCAGCCACTGGCCATCGGCCAGATACATCAGGCGGTCGCCCTCGCGGCGAACCTGCTCGAGAAACAGGTCCTGAGTGTCGCCCATGACCATGGTCATGCCCCAGGCAAGCCGGCCATTGTAGCCGGCCACCACGGCGGGAATGCCGGCGATGCTGACGCCGGCAGCCTGGTACTTCGGCGAGCGGATCTGCACGTGGTTCCAGAACGAGGGAATCGCCAGCGGCAGATGAGTGTCGTTGGCCAGCAAGGGCTTGCCGCTGCGGCTGCGCTCGCCTGCAATCGCCCAGTTGTTCGACGCCGCGACATTGTGCAGGCCCAGCGCGGCGATCTGCCCGGCCGCGCGGTCGATGGCCGCCAAGGCCGGCAACTGCCCGGAAAGATCCAGCCCTTCGAGCTTCTGCGCCTCGGCAAAGGCCAGCGGCTCGTCAGGATAGATGGGCAGCAACCAGGCAAGATTCTCCGCACCGACCTGCTGCGCCATCACCAGCGCTGCCACCTCCTCCTGCAGGTTCACTGACAGGCCGAAGTTGAGCAGGCAGAAGAGCAGTACCGAATCCTCGGGCTTCCAGTACTCGGGCCTGTATCCGGAGGCCGCCAGATCCACGGGCAGGTTGTCCTGATGCCGGAACAGATAGGCGTTGACGCCGCGCGAGTAGACCTCGAGGTACTGCTTCATCCGCGGTGTGGCGTTGCGATACAGCACCTGGGCGCTGTCGCGCAGGTTCACCGCACGCATGAAGCGATCAAGCTCCAGAACCCCCGGCCCGACCATTTCCGCCAGTCGACCTTCTGCGGTCAGGCGCAGGCTGACCATCTGGCTCAGGCGGTCGCCGGCATGCACGTAACCCATGGCGAACAGCGCATCGTGAAAATTGCGGCTCTCGATCAGCGGGATGCCCAGTTCACTGCGGCGAATGCTGACGCTGTCGGCCAGCCCGGTAAGCGGCTGGACGCCGCGAGTCGGCATCAGGCTCTCGCCGTAGCGGTTTTCCAGATAGCGGTCGCAGCCGCCGAGGCCGAGCAGGCCGATCGCGGAGACCAGGGCAAGGGAAACAGGCAGGCGCATCGGGGAATCCTGTACGGCGGGTAGCGAATGGTTAAAGCAATGGGTGCTCAGGCCGCCTGGCGCCCGGGCAGCGCCTCGTCCAGCAACCAGCGCGCCGAACGCCGCGCCTCGGCCTTGTGCTTGAGCTCGAGCGCACTGAAGTTGGCTTCGTGACGGCGGCGTTCGTCGCGGTCCAGCGCCTTCCAGCCGGCATGGGTCGGCACATGTTCGGTGGCGTCGTAGAGCTGATGAAAAACCTGGCAGCGCGGATCCTGTCCGAGCGTCATATCGTAGTTGTCGATCAGTACCTTGATGCGGATGGCACCCTCGATCAAGGGTACCTGCTCGTCCAGCAGCGAGCTGGCCAGCACACGAAGATGTTCGGCCAGCGAAGCCCGCCGGCTCGCTTCGGCGTCAGTCTGCTGACGCTCGCGACGCCAGACCTGCCGCCACAGGCGATAGGCATAGAAACCGAGACCGCCGATTACCAGCAGGGCCAGCGCGACCAAGGCGAGCGTCAGGGCCATGGCGGGCTCAGGCGCCGTGGCACTTCTTGAACTTCTTGTCGCTGCCACACGGGCAGGGATCGTTGCGACCCACTTCCTTCAGCGGGTTGCGAACAGGCTCCTGCGCGTGGTGGTTGCAGTGCGGACCGTGGACATGGTGAGCATGGCCGTGATCGTGGTTGCAGTCGGGACCGTGGACGTGTTGATTCTGGTTCATGGATTCACTCCGGGACGAAATCGGCGGGAATTATCTCGCCATCCCTGGAAATCTGCACGCGCTGTCCAAACATCATTCCCGTCTTGAGTTCACCGTCCAGCCGATAACGGATGGGTTGGCTGGGACGCTCCAGCAAGCGGACAACATAGCGCATGTGTCGCCACAGGTTGGTGCGCACCGGCACCTCGTAGATCCCGCGGCTGTTGGCCGGGATGTTGGCCCAGGCACTGGACTCGCCTTCGGCCAGTTCGAGGTCGTTCAGCCAGACCTTGTAGACCAGCCCCCGCACCGGCAGGCTCTTGTCATTGGGGTTGTCGATGCGAAACCGCAGTAGGAACTCCTGCTCCAGCATCCGCGCCTTGACGATGTCGACCTTGACCAACTCAACGTCGGGCTGCTCGAAACGGCCGCCAAACCAGGTCGAGCAGCCGGAAAGCCCGAGCATGAGCCCCAGCAGCAGCCAAGTTCGCAGATATAGTTGCTTTTGCGACAGCGCGGTCATTCCTGACACTCCATACGATGGCTCAGTGTAACAAGCAGCCAGCCGACCGCAATGGTTGTAGCCGTGAAAATAGCTCGGTCATACTTCAATCATTTGACACTGTCGAAAACGCCGCGAAGCGGAAGCGCGGCCATCGTCCAAGGAGCACCAGATGCAACGTTACGAAATTGCCTTCAACGGGGCGCTTGTCCCAGGCGTCGAGCTCGAGCAGGTCCAGGTAAACCTGGCCCGCCTGTTCCAGGCCGACGCCCAGCGCATCGCCGCGCTGTTTTCCGGACGGCGAACCGTCATCAAGCAGAATCTGGACGAAGCCGCGGCGGAGAAGTACCGCCTTATCCTGGAACGCGCCGGGGCCAGGGTGGAGGTCAGTCCCATGGCTGATGTCCAGGACGACGCCGCTGATCGTACACAGCCCGGCGCGGACCTACCGCCATCACCCGCGGCCCGGTTGGAGATCGCGCCGCGCGACGATTACATGGCCGCCTTCATCGACGTCGATGCGCCGGACTTCGGGCTCGCTCCCGCCGGCAGCGACCTGCTTGACCCGCGTGCCGAGGTGCCCGAACCGGCACTGGACCTTTCAGCCCTGAGCCTGGCGCCGGTGGGCAGTGATCTCGGCCAGCGTCCAGCAGATCCGGCCGCCCCGGCACCCGATACCAGCCACCTGAGCCTGGTGCGCTGAGCGGCGAACCTTAGCGGACCCGTCGGGCTCGAACCTTCACATGCTTACCGGTGCAGGTCATGGATCTCGTCATCGCTCGCCCCGAAGGTCTCTATTGCCCCCCGGGCGACTTCTACATCGATCCCTGGAAGCCGGTGCAACGCGCGGTGATTACCCATGCCCACGGCGATCACGCCCGCTGGGGCATGGGCGGGTACCTGGCGGCGCAGCCCAGCGAGGGCATTCTCCGCGCCCGACTCGGTAGCGACATCCGCCTGCAGACCATGGCCTATGGCGAGTCCATCGACCATCACGGGGTGCGCCTGAGTTTTCACCCGGCCGGTCATGTCCTGGGCTCCGCGCAGGTACGCCTGGAGTACCGCGGCGAAGTATGGGTGGCCTCAGGCGACTACAAGGTCGAGCCGGACGGCACCTGCGAGCCGTTCGTACCGGTGCGCTGCCATACCTTCATCAGCGAGTCCACCTTCGGCTTGCCGATCTACCGCTGGCCGGCACAGGCCGAGGTGTTTCGCCAGATCAACGATTGGTGGCGGGCGAATGCCGCCGTGGGGCGCACCTGCGTGCTGTTCTGCTATGCGTTCGGCAAGGCCCAGCGCATCCTCCACGGGCTGGACGCCGACATCGGCCCGATCCTCGTGCATGGCGCGGTGGAGCCGCTGAACCGCGTCTACCGCGAAGCCGGGGTCTGCCTGCCGGAAACCTGCTATGCCGGTGATTTCGCCAGGTCCGACCCGCGCTTGCGCCAGGCACTGGTGGTGGCCCCACCTTCGGCCGGGGGCAGCACCTGGATGCGGCGCTTCGGCGACTATGCCGACGCCTTCGCCAGCGGCTGGATGATGCTGCGCGGAACACGGCGCCGGCGCGGTGTCGACCGGGGCTTCGTGCTGTCCGACCACGCAGACTGGCCGGGCTTGCTCTGGGCCATCGAGCAGACCGGCGCCGAGCGGGTGATGGTCACCCACGGCTCGGTCAGCACCCTGGTGCGCTACCTCTGCGAACGCGGCCTGGATGCCCAGGCGTTCGCCACCGAGTACGGCGAGGAAGACGACGTGGCGGAGACGGCATGAAAGCCTTCGCCGACCTCTATAGCCGCCTGGACGCCACCACCTCGAACAACGCCAAGCTCGCCGCCATGCGTGACTACTTTCGCGAAGCGCCGGCCGAAGACGCGGCCTGGGCGGTGTTCTTCCTCGCTGGCGGGCGGCCACGGCAACTGGTGCCGTCCAGGATCCTGCGCGAGACCGCGATGCATGCCAGTGGCCTGCCCGACTGGCTGTTCGAGGAAAGCTACCAAGCCGTCGGTGACCTGGCCGAAACCATTTCCCTGCTGCTGCAGGACAATAGTGCCTCCAGCAGTGACGAGGGCCTCGCCACCTGGCTGCAGGACAAGCTGCTGCCGCTGCGTGGTCGCCCGCCCGAAGAGATAGCCGAGCGGCTGCCGCTGCTCTGGGCACAGCTCGACCAACGCAGCCTGATGGTCTGCATCAAGCTCATTACCGGCGGGTTCCGCGTCGGGGTGTCGAAGCTCTTGGTGACGCGCGCCCTGGCAGCACTGGCCGAGCTCGATCCCAAACGGGTGGCGCAGCGCCTGGTGGGCTATACCGACCTGTCGCACCGGCCCAGCGCCGAAAGCTTTCTGGCCCTGATCGCCCCGGAGTCGGCTGACGAGCACGTCCAGCGCGGCGGGCAGCCCTATCCCTTCTTTCTCGCCCACTCGTTGCAGGTACCCATAGAAGACTTCGCCGCCCTGCTCGGCGACTCCGCCGGCTGGCTGGTGGAATGGAAGTGGGACGGGATCCGCGCGCAGCTGGTCAAGCGCGACGGCCAGGCATGGATCTGGTCGCGTGGCGAAGAGCTGGTCAGCGACCGCTTTCCCGAGCTGATCGAGGCGGCCAGCGGCCTGCCGGACGGCACGGTACTCGACGGCGAGATCCTGGTGTGGAAGCCGCCGGCGGCAGCTCCCCGTTCGAGCCAGGTCCAAAGTGGCGGAGACGGTGGTTTCCACGTCCAGCCGTTCGCCCTGTTGCAACAGCGCATCGGCCGCAAGACGC
Organism: Stutzerimonas tarimensis; assembly: GCF_042648805.1. Taxonomy (NCBI): domain Bacteria; kingdom Pseudomonadati; phylum Pseudomonadota; class Gammaproteobacteria; order Pseudomonadales; family Pseudomonadaceae; genus Stutzerimonas; species Stutzerimonas tarimensis. The sequence goes on from NZ_JBHRXZ010000016.1 coordinate 291,398, forward strand.
TCAACGCAAGGATTCTCGCCGAAGCGCCAGTCGCCCTGCTGGTCTACGACCTGCTCGAATGGCAGGGCGAGGACTGGCGTTCCCGTCCACAGTGGGAACGCCGTGCCCGGCTCGAAGCAGTCATAGGTCACGGCGCGACGTCCCAGGGACAGCTGTTGAACGACGCGGACCAGGCCGCGCCGCTGCTGCTGTCGCCACTGGTGCAGGGGAATGACTGGTTCGAACTGGCCGAGCAACGCGAGGCGTCGCGCCGGCTCGGCGTCGAGGGCTTCATGATCAAGCAGCGCGAGGCGGGGTATGGCGTTGGCCGCACCCGCGATGTCGGCATCTGGTGGAAATGGAAGATCGATCCCTTCTCCATCGATGCGGTGCTGATCTACGCCCAGCGCGGCCACGGCCGTCGCGCCAGCCTCTATAGCGACTACACCTTTGCGGTCTGGGACGGCGAGCCCGGCGATCCCGAGCGCAAGCTGGTGCCCTTCGCCAAGGCCTATTCCGGGCTCACCGATGAGGAAATGCGCAAGGTCGATGCGATCATCCGCAAGACCACGGTGGAAAAATTCGGCCCGGTGCGCAGCGTCACCCCGACCCTGGTGTTCGAGCTGGGCTTCGAGGGCATCGCCGCCAGCAGCCGGCACAAGAGCGGCATTGCCGTGCGCTTTCCGCGCATGCTGCGCTGGCGTCAGGACAAGCCGGTGGAGGAAGCCGACACCCTGACCACCCTCAAGGCCCTGCTTGGATGAGCCAGAGAGTCGCGGAGTGGATGGCGGATCAGGGCTGGTCGCCCTTCCCTTTCCAGCGTGAAGTCTGGCAGGCCATCGGCCGCGGCGAGTCGGGCCTGCTGCACGCGACCACCGGCTCCGGCAAGACCCTGGCGGTCTGGCTGGGTGCCCTGGAGCGCTTCGCCGCCCGCGCCCCCGCTAATGGCAGCCTGCCACTGACGCTGCTCTGGATCACGCCCATGCGTGCGCTGGCCGCCGACACCGCCAGGGCCCTCGAGGCGCCGCTGCGTGGGCTCGACCTGCCCTGGACCCTGGGGCTGCGGACCGGAGATACCTCCGGTGCCGAGCGCGCCCGGCAGAACCGCCGCCTGCCCACGACACTGGTGACCACACCTGAAAGCCTGACGCTGCTGCTGACCCGCGCCGACGCGCGCCATGCCTTCGCCGGCCTTGGCATGCTGGTGGTGGACGAATGGCACGAATTGCTCGGCAACAAGCGCGGGGTGCAACTTCAGCTGGCCCTGGCGCGGCTGCGACAGTGGAACCCGGAGCTAATCGTCTGGGGGCTGTCCGCCACCCTGGGCAACCAGCCGCACGCGCTCGAGGTGCTGGCCGGAGACGACGGTCGGCTGGTCCAGGGGCGCATCGACAAGGCATTGCGCATCGATACCTTGCTGCCCGGCGCCATAGACCGCTTCCCCTGGGCCGGACACCTGGGCCTGCGCATGCTGCCGCAAGTCGTGCAGGAGGTGGAGGCCGCCGCGACCTCGCTGCTGTTCACCAACACCCGCTCGCAGTCGGAACTCTGGTACCAGGCGCTGCTGGAAGCACGTCCCGACTGGGCGGGTCTGATCGCCCTGCACCACGGCTCGCTGTCCCGCGAGACCCGCGACTGGGTCGAGCGCGGCCTCAAGGCAGGCCAGCTCAAAGCGGTGGTCTGCACCTCGAGCCTCGATCTCGGGGTGGATTTTCTGGCGGTCGAACGCGTGCTGCAGATCGGCTCGGCCAAGGGCGTGGCACGTCTCCTGCAACGTGCCGGGCGCTCCGGGCATGCGCCGGGGCGCACTTCGCGAATCACCCTGGTGCCGACCCATAGCCTGGAGATCGTGGAAGCGGCCGCCGTACAGGCCGCTGTCGCCGAGGGCCGCATCGAAGCCCGCGAGGCACCGGCCAAGCCGCTCGACGTGCTGGTCCAGCATCTGGTGAGCATGGCCCTGGGGGGCGGGTTCCATCCGGCGGAACTGCTGCCCGAGATCCGCCAGGCCTGGTCCTACCGGAACCTGACCGACGACGAGTACGCCTGGGCCCTCGCCTTCGTTCGCCACGGCGGCCACTCGCTCAGCGCCTACCCTGACTATCAGCGGGTGGAGCCAGACGAAAACGGCCTGTGGAAGGTGCCCAGCCGCCGCACCGCGCTGCGCCATCGAATGGGCATCGGCACCATCGTCAGCGATGCCAGCCTGACGGTAAAGTTCTGGACCCGCGGTGGCACGGGTGGCTCGCTGGGCTCGGTGGAGGAAGGCTTCATTGCCCGCCTGCGCCCAGGCGACTGCTTTCTCTTTGCCGGACGCCTGCTCGAGCTGGTCCGGGTCGAAGACATGGTCGCCTACGTGCGCCGCGCCAGCGGGCGCAAGGGCGCGGTGCCACGCTGGAATGGTGGGCGCATGCCGCTTTCCAGCGAACTCGCCGACGCTGTGGTGGCGCGCCTCGGCGAAGCGGCCAGAGGAGAAACCCGCAGCCCCGAAATGAGGCTGGTCGAGCCGCTGCTGAAGGTCCAGCGCGAATGGTCGGCACTGCCCGCGGTCGGGCGACTGCTGGCGGAAACGCACCGCTCTCGCGAAGGCTGGCATCTGTTTCTCTACCCCTTCGCCGGTCGGCATGTCCATCTCGGGTTGGCCAGCCTGCTGGCCTGGCGGGTCGGCCGAGGCCAACCGGCCACCTTTTCCATCGCTGTCAACGATTACGGCTTCGAGCTGCTCTGCGCCACGCCCGTGGACTGGCCGACACTGCTGCAACCGGCACTGTTCGAGGGAGACGATTTGCTGGACGATGTGCTCGCCAGCCTGAACGCCGGCGAACTCGCGCGTCGCCGTTTCCGGGAAATCGCCCGAATCGCCGGCCTGGTGTTTTCCGGCTATCCCGGTGCACAGAAAAGCGCTCGCCAGTTGCAGGCCTCCAGCGGCCTGTTCTTTGACGTCTTCCGTCAGTACGACCCCGACAACCTACTGCTGAGCCAGGCTCAGGAAGAGGTGCTGCGCCAGGAACTCGATGTCGATCGCCTAGAGCAGACCCTGTCTCGCTTGCGAACCAGCACGCTGGACATCCATGCGATCAAGCGGCCCACACCCCTGGCGTTTCCGTTGATGGTCGAGCGCTTTCGCGAAAGCATGAGTTCGGAAAAGCTCGCCGACCGCATCGCCCGCATGCTGCGTGACCTGGAAGCCGCGGCTGGTCCCGGACCGGACGAGCCCGGCGCGATCATCGATGCGCAGTCATTCCAGCCCGACAGTCCGCCCAGGCGCAAGCCCCGCGCGCGCAAGGACGGTCGCCCCAGGCCCCTGAAATAGCCCACGGAGACCTCTCAAGTCCCATGCCCACCTACCAGAGCGTCCCGCTCGCCGGCACCGAAGTGTGGCTGCTGCCTGACAAGGCGCTCTTCTGGCCCGCCGAGCAGGCCTTGCTGATCGCAGACGCCCACTTCGGCAAGGCAGCCGCCTTCCGCCGCCTCGGCCAGCCTGTGCCAAGCGGAACCACAGAAGACAACCTCCAGCGGCTCGATGCGCTGCTAGAGGCTTACCCCAGCCGGCAGCTCTTCTTTCTCGGCGATTTTCTGCACGCACCGGAATCCCGGAGCGAGCACCTGACCGCCCGCCTCGCCCGCTGGCGGCGGCAGCACATTGGGCTGGCCATCACCCTCATTCGCGGCAACCACGACCGCCGCGCCGGCGACCCGCCCCGCGCGCTGGACATCGACGTGGTCGACGAACCCCTGCTGCTCGGGCCGCTGGCGCTACGCCACGAACCCGAGCCACATCCGACGCATCATGTGCTGGCCGGGCACCTGCATCCGGCCTTCCGCCTGCGCGGACGGGAACGGACGCAACTGCGCCTGCCTTGCTTCTGCCTCGACGAGGCGGTCAGCCTGCTACCGGCATTCGGAGCCTTCACCGGCGCGATGGAGATCCGGCCTGCACCGCAGCGACGCATATTCGTGGTGGCCGAGGGTGCGGTCTGGCCCGTCGCGACTAGTGCTCGGTAATACCCGTGATGGTGATGCCGAAGCGCTCGGAAAGCAGCACCGCGGGGGTCTGCTCCTCGCCCGGATCGACCTCGTATTCGAGCTCCTCGTATTCCTGTTCCGCCTTCTGGGTCACCAGACCCACAGCCTCGTCCAATTCGGGCCTGTGCTCCGATTCCACTTTCAACACATGGGTGTTGTTGTCCACGTTGTACGTGATGATCCAGGTGGTCATGCGCATTCCCCTACAAGAGCCTAATCGTGACCAAAAAGAGGGACCTGGCCGGTCTGAGGCTATCGTAGCGCTGCGCCGCGAGGGTCGCGGAAACGGCAACGCATCAATGGAGACCTCGACATCAATGAAGCGTAACGCCCGGTAAGGTCACCATATGCCGATTTAGACTAGTCGCCTCGCCGCAGTTCTGCCGCGTCCATCGTCTCGGCGGCCTTTCGTCGAAAGGTTGGAACGGGCAAGCGCCTGCTCAGGTCCCCCGTATGACCGGGGCGCCCGCCCCAACCGACCCGAGCAAGACTGGCGCAGCGAATTCCGTTCTTGCTGTCCAGGCCGCGTGAGCCAGGCCCATGAAAACGTCTTCCACCCGCCATTCGGCACCTGACGACGACACCCTGATCAGGCTACTGCGTCAATCCGCCGAGCCGCTCGTCGACATCGACTCACCGGAGTTCGCTGCGCCATTCGAGCGCTTCGCCGATGCCCGGGTAGTGCTGATCGGCGAAGCCAGTCATGGCACCTCGGAGTTCTACCGCGCCCGCGCGGCGATTACCCGCTGCCTGATCGAACGGCACGGCTTCTCCATCGTCGCCGTCGAAGCGGACTGGCCAGACGCGGGGCTGATCGACCGGGAAGTGCGCGGCGGCGAATCCTCAGGCTGGATCTACGAAGGTTTCCAGCGCTTTCCCACCTGGATGTGGCGCAATCGCGAGGTGGCAGCCTTTGTCGACTGGCTACGCGAGCACAATCGCTCTCTGCCCCCGGCGAGTCGCTGCGAGTTCCGCGGCCTCGATGTGTACAGCCTCGGTGCTTCACTGGAGCAGGTCACTCGCTATCTCGACCGCGTCGACCCGGATGCTGCCGTCACGGCTCGCGAGCGTTACGGCTGCCTGACGCCCTGGCAGCACGACCCGGCGCTCTATGGCCACAACGTGGCCCGGCTGGGACGCGAGTCCTGTGAGGACGAGGTGGTGGCGCAGCTGCAAGACCTGCTGGAACAGCGCCTGGTGTACATGCGCGAGGATGGCGAGCAGTTTTTCGATGCCGAACGCAACGCCCGCGTGGTGCTGGCCGCAGAGCAGTACTACCGCACCCTGTACCGCGGTTCCACAGCGTCCTGGAACCTGCGCGACCGGCACATGTTCGACACCCTGCAGGCGCTGCTGCAACGCCGTGGCGATAGCGCGAAGGCAGTGGTCTGGGCGCATAACTCGCACATCGGTAACGCGGCCGCCACGAGCATGGGCTGGGGCGGCGAGTTCAACGTCGGGGAGCTGTGCCGCACGACCTACGGCCAGGATGCGGTACTGCTCGGGCTGTTCACCGATCGGGGTACGGTGGCCGCGGCAGACAACTGGGACGAGCCGATGCACGTCATGCCGGTACGCCCGTCACGGGATGACAGCTGGGAACGGCTGTTCCTGCGCGCAGGCTTGCCGGCCTCGCTTACCTGCTGGCGCGAGCCGTCGGCCAGCCGCTTGCGCGAGGCGCTCTCGCGGCCCCGGCTCGAACGTGCCATCGGGGTCATCTACCGGCCCCAGACCGAGCGTCAGAGCCATTATTTCCAGGCGGTCCTGGCCAAGCAGTTCGATGCGCTGCTCTGGTTCGAGGAAACCCAGGCGGTCACCCCGCTGGGACCACAGCTATCCGCATTGGGCGACGCGCCCGACACCTATCCGTTCGGAGAGTAACCATGCCCCCTATCGCTCATCCGTATCTGTTCGAGGATCGTTGTCATGCCGGGCGCGAACTGGCCGAGGCGCTGAAGCACCTCGCTGTCGAGGAGCCACTGGTGCTGGCCCTGCCGCGCGGTGGCGTGCCGGTCGCCTACGAGATCGCCGCCGCGCTGGAGGCGAGGCTGGACATCGCCCTGGTACGAAAGATCGGCGCTCCGCACAACGAGGAAATGGCGCTGGGCGCTGTGATAGACGGTGCCGATCCGCAATGGGTGGTCAATAGCGAGCTGGTTCGCCAGCTGTCGCTACCGTCCGGCTGGTTCGAAGAGGAAAAGGCCCGCCAGCTGCTGGAGCTTGAACGACGGCGCAAGTGCTACTGCGGCGACCGGGAACCGCCGAGGGTGGTCGGGCGCTGCGTGATTCTGGTGGATGATGGCGTCGCCACCGGCGCCTCGATGCGCGCTGTGCTCAAGGGGTTGCACAAGGCCGGCGCCGCGCGGTTGGTAACCGCCGTTCCGGTGGGCGCCCGCGACGCCATCGCAGCCTTGCGGGACGAGGTGGACGAAATGGTCTGCCTGGCGATGCCGGAACCCTTCATCGGGGTAGGCTGCCATTACCGGGATTTCAGCCAGACCCCTGATGACGAGGTGGTACGCCTGCTGGAACGTGCCGCCGCCTCTGGATCACGGCAGTCATCCCGGCATGCAGGCTGAATCAGGCAACCGGCGCTGGCGGCGGCTGGTCAGGTACGGTGGGCTCGCCAGGCTCGGTGGGTTGCACCGGCACGCCCGGCTCCTCAGGGTCGCCGGCCACTCCGGCTACGAACCATTGAGGTGCATTGGCGGCCCGATCGGGATGAATCGAGGTTCGGAAGATAGACATGAGCGCCCTCCAGGAGATTTGGCTCCGGGCGGGCGCATCACCCGCCCCAGTAATGCTGTAGACGGCGGGTAGCCTGGATGAATTCCACCCGGTCGACGGGCGGGCTCACCACATCAGATCGTCAGGCACCTTGTAGGCCGCGTAGGGATCATCATCCTCCGCTGCCTCGGTGGGCGTGTTGAGCAGCACGATACGCTGCTTGTCACGCTCCTGGATTTTCAGCGCGGCGTCTCGCGGGATCATCTCGTAGGCTCCGCCGTGGCGGACGATGGCCAGCGACCCTCGCGAGAGCTTGTCGCGCAGCATGTCGTTCACCGCGATGCGCTTGACCTTCTTGCCATCGACGAAGTTGTAGTAGTCGTCACCGTTGAGCTTGGGCAGGCGGCTGCTTTCAATGAGCTGCTTGATCTGCGCCTGACGCGCCTTCTGCTCGGCCTTTTCCTGCTGCTGCCGGTTCAGTTCGCGATCACGCTCCACCTTCTCGGCATGCGCCTTGAGCGCGGCGTCGCGAAGCGACTCGTCTTTCTCGACCTGTCCCTTCCGCTCCAGGCGTTCCTGTTTCTGCTTTTGCTTACTGGCCTGCTTGGCCTGTTTCTCATTGACCAGCCCGGCGTTGAGCAACTGATCCCGAAGGGAGAGTCCCATGTTCGACCTTTCTTTCAGTGTGGGTGGGGCGCCTGCAAGTCTGCGGCGTGGGGCGGACAAGTCAAGCCCCGGACGCCCGGCCGGCTAAAGCTGGCGTTCGACGCGCTTGGCGCTGTCCCAAAGGGCATCGAGCTCCGTCAGCGAAGTGTCCTCGATGGCTTTGCCTTCCCCGCGCAGCGCTTGCTCGATGAAGCGGAAGCGCCGCTCGAACTTGCCATTGGCCTGGCGCAGGCTGGCCTCGGGATCGAGCCGCAGGTGGCGGGCCAGGTTGACCACGACGAACAGCAGATCGCCGGTCTCGTCGTTGATCGCTGAATCGTCGCCCGCCTCGATGGCCTCGCGCAGCTCGTCTAGTTCCTCACGCACCTTGTCCAACACCGGCCCGACGTCCGTCCAGTCGAAGCCGACCTGGGCAGCACGGTTCTGCAGCTTGGCGGCACGGCTGAGGGCCGGCAAGGCGCCGGGCACATCGTCAAGCAGCGACAGCTGGCGGGGCGATGCGGCCTTCTCGGCTCGCTCTTCGGCTTTGATCTCTTCCCAGCGCCGCTTGACTTGATGCTCGTCCAGACGTGGCTGATCCAGAGAGCCATAGAGGTCCCCATCAGGAAAAACATGGGGATGGCGCCGGACGAGCTTGCGGGTGATGCCGTCGACCACCGCGGCAAAGTCGAAGCGACCCTCCTCCCGGCCCAACTGGCTGTAATAGACAATCTGGAACAGCAGGTCACCGAGCTCCCCTGCCAGGTGATCGAAATCGCCGCGCTCGATGGCATCGGCCACTTCGTAAGCCTCTTCCAGGGTATGCGGCACGATGCTGGCGTAATCCTGTTTGAGATCCCAGGGACAGCCGTACTCGGGATCGCGCAGGCGAGCCATCAGGTGCAGCAGGTCGTCGAGCTGGTACATGGCATCTCCGGGCGGCATGTCGGGCCACCGAGCATACCCTATCCGCGCAGCGCATCCCGGTGCTCGGGCAGCATGCCCAGACGTTTCCAGCGGGGCAGTACCAGCCGCTCGAAGCACTCCAGGCGACGCATCGCATCCTCATCCATGCTGATCTCGAAACCGCTCAGGAGGATCTGCACCATTTCCTCCATCAGTTGGCCTTCGACATCGGGACAGCGCTGCAGCACCAGCATCGCCGCCATCTGCAGAGGGTCGGCCGGCAGCGGCGCGCCCAGTCCGGGCGCGGCCAGGAAGGCATAGGGCTCACCGCGCAAGGCATGCTCGGCAATGATCCCGTTGAGAGTCCGGCAGCGCTCCATCGCCAGCGAATCCACGGGCAATGGCGTGTCGTCAGTGCAAGGCGAAACCTTGCTGGCGTCGAGCATCTGGCCGCCCGGCTTGAGCCAGCGGCGCACGCAGCGCTGCACCGCCCGGCGGGCCGCGCCGCTGTCAGGCATCCGTCCCTTCTGAACGATGAGGAAGTCATGTAGAGGACCACGCATGCAAGTGCCCTGCGCCAGGTTCTCGAACTCTGCGCGGATGAAGATCACGTTGTTCACCCCGGCCGCCTCCGCCAGGCGGCGGCCCCGACCGATCCTCCCGGCATCCGGGTCGATGATGATGAACCGATCACGGGGATAGACGGCCGCATTGATCACGGCGCCAAGGCCAGTGCCGCAGCCCAGTTCGCACCATGAGCGACTCTGCACGCCATTGGCCTCTCCATGTGCGGAGACGATGGCGGGAAGCGAGATGGGTGGATATTCGACGAGTTCCGGGAAGATGCGCATGAGCATGATCTGTCATCCTGATAGGCCCGCAGCCGAGCTGCCTGAGCGATAGCGTTGCGGTTTCTCAACGCCGCTGACGACCGGACGGCATACGCTCCCGGCACGCACGCTAATGATAGTCATTATCATTAGCGTGTAAAGACCAACGCTCCCCATAATGCCGGACGGCACTCTATTTTGGATGGCGAGTAGTCGCGGCGGCGGGCATCCCCGCCGCCGCGCTGCATCTAGAGTGCGCGGTGGCGGCGCGCCTCGATGATGTTGGGTAGCTGCGAGATGCGTCCGAGCAGACGGCCAAGCGCGTCGAGACTGGGGATCTCGATGGTCAGGGCCATCTGCGCCGTGCTGTCTTCCTTGTTCGACCGGGTGTTGACGGCCAGCACGTTGATCTTCTCGTTGAGCAGCACCTGGGAGACGTCGCGCAACAGCCCCGAGCGGTCGAAGGCGCGGATGGTGATCTGCACCGGGTAGACCTTCTCCGGCACCGGGCCCCAGCTCACCTGGATCATCCGCTCCGGCTCGCGGCCTGTCAGTTGCAGCGCATTGCCACAGTCCTGCCGGTGAATGGTGACGCCGCGACCAAGGGTGATGTAGCCGACGATCGGATCGCCAGGCAGCGGCTGGCAGCAGTTGGCCATCTGCGTCATCAGGTTGCCGACACCCTGGATCTGGATGTCGTCGCGGCGACCGGGGCGCGCCACCGGGGCCGACTTGCGCGGGATGAGGTCCAACTGGTCTACGCCACGCTCCGGCTCGACCAGTTGCTGTGCCAGGTTGACCACCTGGGTCAGGCGCAGGTCGGCCGCGCCCAGGGCGGCGAACAGGTCTTCCGCAGTCTTGAGGTTCGCTTTTTCCGCCAAACGCTCGTAATCCACCGGCGGCATGTCGAGCCGCGCCAGCTCGCGCTCCAGCAGCGATTTGCCGGCGGCGACGTTCTGGTCACGCGCCTGCAGCTTGAACCAGTGAACAATCTTTGCCCGCGCCCGAGAGGTGGTGATGTAGCCCAGGTTGGAGTTGAGCCAGTCACGGCTCGGCGAACCCTGCTTGCTGGTGATGATTTCCACCTGCTCGCCGGTCTGCAGGCTGTAGTTCAGCGGGACGATACGCCCGTTGACCTTGGCGCCGCGGCAGTTGTGGCCGATCTCGGTGTGCACCCGATAGGCGAAGTCCAGCGGCGTCGCGCCCTTGGGCAGGTCGATGGCATGGCCGTCCGGGGTGAACACGTACACCCGGTCCGGCTCGATATCCACGCGCAGCTGCTCGGCCAGACCGCCGATGTCGCCGAGCTCCTCGTGCCATTCGAGCACCTGGCGCAGCCAGGAGATCTTTTCTTCGTAATGGTTGGAGCCGCTTTTGACGTCCGTACCCTTGTAGCGCCAGTGCGCGCAGACGCCAAGCTCGGCTTCCTCGTGCATCGCGTGGGTGCGAATCTGCACCTCCAGCACCTTGCCTTCGGGCCCGATCACCGCGGTGTGCAACGAGCGGTAGCCGTTCTCCTTGGGGTTGGCGATATAGTCGTCGAACTCCTTGGGAATGTGCCGCCACAGCGAGTGGACGATGCCAAGGGCGGTGTAGCAGTCGCGAACCTCGGGAACCAGCACGCGCACGGCGCGCACGTCATAGATCTGGCTGAACTGCAGGCCTTTCTTCTGCATCTTCCGCCAGATCGAATAGATGTGCTTGGCCCGCCCGTTGATGTCGGCCTTGATCCCCGTCTCGCTGAGCGACTCGCGCAGCTGCTGCATCACGGTGTTGATGTAGAGCTCGCGATCGACTCGCCGCTCATGCAGCAGTTGGGCGATCTGCTTGTACTGCATGGGCTCGAGGTACCGAAACGAGAGATCCTCGAGTTCCCACTTGATATGGCCAATCCCGAGGCGATGGGCCAGCGGCGCGTAGATATCGAATACCTCGCGGGCGACCCGCCGACGCTTTTCCTCGTCGGCGCTCTTGACCGCACGGATGGCAATGGTGCGCTCGGCCAGCTTGATCAGTGCCACCCGCACGTCATCGACCATCGCCACCAGCATCCGGCGCAGGTTCTCGACCTGGACCTGGGTGCCGAGCACCAGCGACTCGCGGGGATTGATGCTGGCGCTGATGGCTGCCATGCGCAGCACGCCTTCGATCAGCTTGCCGACCACGTCGCCAAAGCGCGGCTGCACCTGGGACAGCTGGATCTTGTCTTCGCGCACACCACGGTAGAGAACCGCCGCCACGAGGCTGTCCTGATCGAGCTTGAGATCGGCGAGGATCTCGGCAATCTCGAGCCCGGTCTGGAAGCTCGACGCCTCCCCCCAGGACGTGTCGGTGATCTTGGCATCAGCCTCGGCGCTGCGGGCAAGTTCGCACGCCTCCTTGAGGGCCGCGCGGTCCAACGCCGGGTCCATGCTCAGCACATGATCGAGCCAGCGCTCTAGGTCGATGCTGCCATCGGTGTTGACTGGCTGAAGCGCTCTAACCTGTACCATCCTTCTTCCCTCTGCGCAGTGCCTGCGCAAAAAACACCCGGCTCGTCGCCGTGTGATGACTCGCTGCCCTCAGGCAGCCGGCTTACATCTTTTCAAACAAAGCCATGGCTTCGACATGCGCCGTCTGCGGAAACATGTCCAGTACTCCTGCTCGCCGGAGTCGATACCCCTGACGGCCCAGTTCGACCGCATCCCGGGCGAGGGTCGCCGGGTTGCAAGAAACGTACAAAACCCGCCTGGCCGCTAGTGACTCGATTTGCCGCACGACTTCCAACGCCCCATCCCGCGGCGGATCCAGCAGCACCGCGGGAAAACCCTGGGCCGCCCATGGGGCGACGGCAAGCGGCTTCGACAGATCGGCCCGGTAAAAGTGCGCATTCGTCAGCCTGTTGTGCTCGGCATTGGTGCGCGCCCGTGCCACCATGGCTTCCACGCCTTCTATTCCGACCACCGAGCCGGCCAATCGAGCCAGCGGCAGGGAGAAATTACCCACCCCGCAGAACAAGTCCAGCACCGCCTCGTCCGGCTTCGGCGCCAGCCACTCGAGGGCCTGGGCGATCATGGCGTCATTCACCGGGGCGTTCACCTGAATGAAGTCGCCTGGTCGGTAATTCAACTCCAGACTCCAGGGCTCCAGGCGATAGGCCAGTCGCTGGGTGGAGTCGAAGCGTTCCGGCTCGCCGGCGCCCTGCAGCCAGAGCTGTGCGGCATGCGCCTGGCAGAAGTCCGTCAGGCGCTGGAGATCACCCGGTTGCAGCGGCTGCACATGCCTGACCAGCACGGCTTCGGCGGTACCGCTGAAAAGCTCCACATGACCGACGGCCCGGGGTTGTTGCAGCGACCGCAGCGTCGTCAGGAGCGACGGCAACAGACGTTGCAAAGGCTCTACCAGAACCGGGCATTCGTCGATCGAGACGATGGTCTGGCTCGCCGACGCACGAAAGCCCAGGTCCAGCGCAGCTGTCTGCGAATTCCAGCGTACCGCCAGCCGAGCACGGCGTCGGTAGCCCAAGGCAGGGCCTGTCAGGGGCGCCGCCCAGGTTTCAGCTTCCAGGCCGGCGAAGCGCTGAAGCTGCTCGGCCAGGGTGCGCTGCTTCAGTGCCAGCTGATCTTCAGGGGACGCATGCTGGAGACTGCATCCCCCGCAAGTGCCGGCGTGCCTGCAGGCGGGGTCCTGCCGAGCGGGGCTGCTCGACTGCACGCGCTCGGCCCGCGCCTCGACGATCTTGCCGCGCGCGGCGAGCACCCGCGCCTCGACTGCCTCGCCCGGCAGTGCGCCAGAGACAAACCAGGTCAGGCCGTCATGAAAGGCGATTCCACGCCCGTCGTGGGACAGCCGCTCGATCACCAACTGCTGTTTCTTGCCGGTCGGCACCCGCGTCACGCGCGCACCGCCACTGGGTTGCAAGCGCAGGCTTGAACCACGTCTGGCCATTTCTTTACCTACCGGGGCGCACTGGTTGCAAGGACGCTCCGGAACGCAGGGCAGGCCGGAGCGACGGGTCTGGCTGTCATCTGGCGTCGTACACGCCAGTGGATAGATAGCGGTCGCCGCGGTCGCAGATGATCGCCACGATCACCGCATTCTCGACCTCCTGCGACAGCCGCAAGGCCGCCGCCACGGCACCACCGGAGGACACGCCACAGAAGATGCCCTCCTCGCGCGCCATCCGCCGCATCACCTCTTCGGCTTCAGCCTGGGACATGTCCACCACTCGGTCGACCCGCTCGGACTGGAAGATCCTGGGCAGGTACTCCTCCGGCCAGCGACGGATACCAGGGATCGCCGCGCCTTCCATGGGCTGCAAGCCGATGATCTGCACCTCGGGGTTCTGTTCCTTGAGGTAGCGCGACACGCCCATGATGGTTCCGGTGGTGCCCATGGAGCTGACGAAATGGGTGATGGTGCCGCCAGTCTGCTGCCAGATCTCGGGGCCCGTGCCCTGGTAGTGGGCCTCCGGGTTGTCGCCATTGCCAAACTGGTCGAGCACCTTGCCGCGCCCCTGGGATTGCATCAGCAGGGCCAGGTCCCGTGCGCCCTCCATACCCTCCTCCTTGGAGACGAGGATGAGCTCGGCACCATAGGCGGTCATCGCCGCCTTGCGCTCGGCACTTGAGTTGTCCGGCATGATCAGGATCATCCGGTAGCCCTTGATCGCCGCAGCCATGGCCAGGGCGATACCGGTGTTGCCGGAGGTCGCCTCGATCAGGATATCGCCGGGCGCGATAGCACCGCGCGCCTCGGCCCGGGCGATCATCGACAGCGCCGGGCGATCCTTCACCGAGCCCGCCGGATTGTTGCCCTCGAGCTTCACCAGCAGGGTGTTGCTTGTCTGGCCGGGCAAACGCTGCAAACGAACCAGCGGAGTATTGCCAACGCAATCGGCAATCGTCGGATATGGGATGGTCATGGCGCTTCTGTCCATTGAGCGGGATGAGGTTGCCATGATACCCCAACCCCGAGTAGCGGGCGCTTCCCCTCAGCCGGTCGGCGGTCGGTCCGCCACCAGCGGAACGCTCGGGTGAAGGATGCGACCAGCCTGCGCTACACCTGCAGCAGCTTCTCCCGAAGTCCCTGGATCTCGTCGCGAAGCTGGGCCGCCGCCTCGAATTCCAGGTCGCGCGCCATCTGCAGCATCTTCTCCTCGAGCACCCGGATGCGCTTGGTGATCTCGCTCGGCGAGCGCAGCTCCTGGGCGTAGCGTCCTGCCTCCTCAGCGGCCTTGGCCTGGGCCTTGCGCTTATTGCTTCGGGCGCCAGGCACGGTGGCCCCCTCGAGGATGTCCTGAACGTCCTTTTTCACCCCCCGCGGCACTATCCCGTGCGCTTCGTTGAAGGCCACCTGCTTGACCCGCCGCCGTTCGGTCTCGTCGATCGCCCGTTGCATGGAGCCGGTGATGTTGTCGCCGTACAGGATGGCCTTGCCGTTGAGGTTGCGCGCGGCCCGGCCAATGGTCTGGATCAGCGAGCGCTCCGAACGCAGGAAGCCTTCCTTGTCCGCATCAAGGATGGCCACCAGCGACACCTCGGGCATGTCCAGGCCCTCGCGCAGCAGGTTGATGCCCACCAGGACATCAAAGGTTCCAATGCGAAGATCGCGGATGATCTCGACCCGCTCGACGGTATCGATATCGGAGTGCAGGTAGCGCACGCGGACGTCGTGGTCGCCAAGATAGTCGGTCAGGTCCTCGGCCATGCGCTTGGTCAGGGTGGTGACCAGCACCCGCTCTTCGCTGGCGACGCGCTTGCGGATCTCCGACAGCAGATCGTCCACCTGGGTGGTCGCCGGGCGCACTTCGATATCGGGGTCCACCAGACCTGTGGGGCGCACCACCTGCTCTATCACGCGCCCGGCGTGCTCCGCCTCGTAAGGGCCGGGCGTGGCTGAGACAAAGATGGCCTGGGGGCTGATCGCTTCCCACTCCTCGAAGCGCATCGGCCGGTTGTCCAGCGCCGAAGGTAGCCGGAATCCGTACTCCACCAGGGTTTCCTTGCGCGACCGATCGCCCTTGTACATGGCACCAACCTGCGGGACGGTCACGTGGGATTCGTCGATCACCAGCAGGGCGTTGGCCGGCAGATAGTCGTAGAGCGTCGGCGGCGGGTCGCCCGGGGTACGTCCGGACAGGTAGCGGGAGTAGTTCTCGATGCCGTTGCAGTAGCCCAGCTCGAGCATCATCTCCAGGTCGAAGCGGGTGCGCTGCTCCAGCCGCTGCGCCTCGACCAGCTTACCCTTTTCGCGCAGGTATTCGAGACGCTCGGCGAGCTCCCCCTTGATCGCCTCGATGGCATCGAGGATGGTTTCGCGAGGCGTGACGTAGTGGCTCTTGGGATAGAAGGTAAAGCGCGGCAGCTTGCGGATCACCTCGCCGGTCAGCGGATCGAAGGCGGCGATGCTTTCCACCTCGTCATCGAACAACTCCACGCGAATGGCTTCGAGGTCCGATTCGGCCGGGAAAACGTCAATCACGTCGCCGCGCACGCGGAAACTGGCGCGGGAAAAGTCCATGTCGTTGCGGGTGTATTGCAGTTCGGCCAGCCGGCGCAACAGCGCACGCTGGTCGATGCGGTCTCCACGGTCCAGGTGCAGCACCATCCTCAGGTAGCTGGACGGATCGCCCAGGCCGTAGATGCAGGACACCGTCGCCACGATGATCGCATCGGGTCGCTCCATGAGCGCCTTGGTCGCCGACAGCCGCATCTGCTCGATGTGGTCGTTGATCGAGGCGTCCTTCTCGATGAAGGTATCCGAAGACGGCACATAGGCTTCGGGCTGGTAGTAATCGTAGTAGGAGACGAAGTACTCCACTGCGTTGTTCGGGAAGAACGCCTTGAATTCGCCATACAGCTGAGCCGCCAGGGTCTTGTTCGGTGCCAGTACCAGCGTCGGCCGTGCGACCTGGGCGATGACGTTGGCGATGCTGAAGGTCTTGCCGGAGCCAGTCACGCCAAGCAGAGTCTGGTGCGACAGGCCCGCCTCCAGACCTTCCACCATCCGCCGAATGGCTTCGGGCTGGTCGCCCGCCGGCTTGAAGCGCGTCACCAGCTGGAATTCGGACATAAAGGCCTCTCTGTCAGTACTGTTGCTCGGACAGCTGTCATGGAAAGTCGTTGACCCGTGCCGACGCACTGCAACCCGTCGACCGGCGCAAAAAAAGCCCGAGTTCACGCCTGTGCAGTATCGCCCCGATCTGGACTAGGCCGCTATACTACCGCCCCATTTGCACGACCGCCCCTGAGCCGTTCCGGCGACGGGCGCCCACCCTTCTCTTACCTCACTTTCGAGCCTCCACCATGAGTTTGTTCGCTGCTGTTGAAATGGCGCCCAGGGATCCGATCCTGGGCCTCACCGAAGCCTTCAATGCCGATACCCGGCAGAACAAGGTCAACCTCGGCGTCGGCGTGTATTACAACGAAGAAGGTCGGATTCCCCTGTTGCGCGCGGTGGTCGAAGCGGAAAAAGCGCGACTGGCGGCCCAGGCTCCCCGCGGCTACCTCCCCATCGAAGGCATCGGCGCCTATGACGCCGCGGTACAGCGGTTGCTGTTCGGCAGCGAATCGGCACTGATCACCGAGGGGCGCGTGGTGACGGCTCAGGCCCTGGGCGGTACGGGTGCGCTACGGGTCGGCGGCGACCTGCTCAAGCGCCTGCTGCCCGACGCGGCAGTAGCGATCAGCAATCCGAGCTGGGAAAACCACCGTGCCCTGTTCGAATCGGCCGGCTTCCCGGTCCAGCAGTACCGTTATTACAATGCCGAGACCCATGGCATCGACCGCTCCGGCATGCTCGAGGACCTGCGCAACCTGCCTCCGCGCTCGATCATCATCCTTCACGCGTGCTGCCACAACCCGACCGGCGTCGACCTGAACGCCGATGACTGGCAGCAGATCATCGAGGTCCTCAAGGAGCGCGAGCACGTGCCCTTTGTCGATATCGCCTACCAGGGCTTCGGCGATGGTATCGAGCAGGACGCCCTGGCTGCCCGCCTGTTCGCCCAATCCGGGATGAGCTTTCTGGTCTCCAGCTCCTTCTCCAAATCCTTTTCCCTGTATGGGGAGCGGGTCGGCGCGCTGTCGCTGGTCACCCAGAGCCGTGACGAATCGGCGCGAGTGCTCTCGCAGCTCAAGCGAGTGATCCGCACCAATTACTCCAACCCGCCTACCCATGGCGCGACCATTGTCGCCAGCGTGCTCAACAGCACCGAGCTGCGCGGACTATGGGAAGCCGAGCTGGGCGAGATGCGCGATCGCATTCGCATGATGCGTCAGGCCATGGTCGAACAGCTCGCCACCAAGGGTGCCCGCCGCGACTTCACCTTCGTCGCGCTGCAGCGCGGCATGTTCTCCTACTCGGGGCTGAACGTGGAGCAGGTCGAGCGGCTGCGCGTCGATCACGGCGTCTATGCCATCAGCACCGGGCGAATCTGCGCCGCAGCGTTGAACAGCCGCAATATCGGCCATGTGACCGACGCCATCGTGCAGGTGCTGGAGCAATGGCCGGACTGATCGACAGGACTTGACTATCGGTTAAGAATCAGTAGGATACGCCTCGCTGTTCCGCGATAGCTCAGTCGGTAGAGCAAATGACTGTTAATCATTGGGTCCCTGGTTCGAGTCCAGGTCGCGGAGCCACATCGAAGGGTTACGTTCAGACGTAACCCTTTTTTCGTGCTCGAGCGTTTGCCGCGGCCCGCGCATTTAAGCCTCGAAGGCGGCCTCAAAGAGTGCAGGCAGTATCTCTCCAGCCCGCCCCGCCAGGGCAAAAGCCCGCGAAGAGCCTGGTGCCTCCGGCCGAGGGTTGATATGCGCGACCAGCGCCCCCGCCTGCAGCGCAATGGATGGTACCTGCGCAGCCGGGTAGACCACTCCGGACGTCCCGACCGAGAGCAGCACATCGCAGCTCGCTGCCGCCTCGAAGGCAGCCTGCAAGGCCCGTTCGGGAAGCGCCTCACCAAACCACACCACTCCTGGCCGCACCGGACCACCACAGCGACCGCAGCGCGGCGGTTCCAGGCGCCTGCCCTGCTCCGGCTCGTCCGGACACCCCACCAACCCGGCAAACGGCGACGAGCAGTGGAAACAGCGCGGTGCGTGCAAACTGCCGTGCAGGTGAATCACCCCTGCGCTGCCGGCACGCTCATGCAGGTCGTCGACATTCTGGGTCACCAGCGTCAGCCTGGGCACCCGCCGCTCGAGCCGGGCAATGGCCTGGTGGGCCGGATTGGGCGCCGCCCGCAGAACCTGCATACGGCGCCATTCGTACCATCCCCAGACCAGCGCGGGGTCATTCTCGAACGCTTCGGGCGTGGCCAGTCGAGCGGCATCGAAGCGCTTCCACAAGCCCGTGAGCGCATCGCGAAAGGTCGGGATACCACTCTCCGCCGACACGCCCGCCCCGGTGAACACCACCAGATGCTGCGCATCGCGCAACCCCTGCACCAGCGTCGGCATCGAGTGCCGCAACGAGACAGCATCCATCACCTACTCCCCCGGCAGTACCGGAACGAAAACGGGGAACCCTCTGGCTCCCCGTTTTTTACCACGACTGGCCAAGCCTCACTCGGCGGGCAGGTCGCCAGCCGACTCTTCCACAGGTGCAGCCGAGCGCGACATGCCGTCGGCGTCTTTCACTTCAAGCAGCTCGATATCGAATACCAGCACCGAATTGGCCGGAATCGTGGGGCTCGGGCTCTGCTCGCCATAGGCCAGCTCGCTCGGCAGGTAGAACTTGTAGGTTTCACCCTCGCGCATCAGCTGCAGGCCTTCGACCCAGCCCTGAATGACACCACCCACAGGCAGATCAAGCGGCTGGCCACGCTCCAGCGAGCTATCGAACACGGTCCCGTCGATCAGCCGGCCTTCGTAGTGAACGGTGACGACGTTGTCGGGCGTCGGACGCTCGCCGGTCTCGGAGGACTCGACGATCTCGTACTGCAGGCCGGACTCGGTGACAGTCACGCCTTCACGCTGGGCGTTTTCCGCAAGATAGGCTTCGCCGGCCTTGCGAGCCTCTTCATTGGCTTGCGCCATGCGCTCTTCGGCGCGGGTCTGCAGCGCAGTGAAGGCCTCCATCAGCTCGTCATCGGAGACGCGCTGCTCATTGTCGGCCAGTGCGTCTTCGATGCCCAGCGCGACAGCCTGGGGATCGAGATCTTCCATGCCTTCCTGCGCCATGCTGCGCCCCATGTTCAGGCCGATCCCGTAGGACGCCTTCTGTGCCGGCGTATCCAGCTCGACATTGGCCTGAGGTTCGTCCTGGGTGTTGCAACCCGCCAGAACCAGACCCACCAGAGCCACCGCAGGGGCCCAACGTTGATTTCTCATGCTGTTTCCTTATCGAAGCTTGAATGCAAAAGAGCGAGCCAGCTTAACAGGCGACCACAAAGGCTGGCTACCGCACGCCGGGCCGGTACGACCGGACAGGAACGTCGAGTGTTAAGAGCGTCAATTGGCGCATAGTTCCACAGCCGATCGACCATTCGACCGAAAACCCGAATGCCAGCCTAGTTGCCGCGACCGAGCCACTCCTCCAGCTTCGACAAGGCAATAGGTGACCACACGTCAATAACAAGAGCGTGGCGCAATGAACAACTTCCGTGCCTCGCAGCCCCAGCGGCATCGGCACGCCTGATAGTCGGAGTGCGCCACTGACCCAGACCGCAGGCATCCAAGCCAAACCAGCAAATTGCGACCAATAAAAAAGGGCAGCCAGATTGGCTACCCTTTCTTGATACAGAGCCCTCAGTCCAGGCTCTGTGTATATGGCGCAGCGGACGGGACTCGAACCCGCGACCCCCGGCGTGACAGGCCGGTATTCTAACCGACTGAACTACCGCTGCGCATTACCACGAGATGGTGGGTGATGACGGGATCGAACCGCCGACCCTCTGCTTGTAAGGCAGATGCTCTCCCAGCTGAGCTAATCACCCTTCACTCTCGAAGTGGTGCGCATTCTAGAGAGGCATCCGAACCTTGGCAACCCCCAATCGAAAAAAATTTATGAAATCTTCCAGACACTTAGCGACACTCGCTAAATTCGGGTCTAGCTGCGGCCTGAGGCATGGAAGACCAGCGCATGGCAGTCCGCTCGCCGTCGGCTATGTAGCGGCGGGGTTGGACAACCTTCTATAGAAAGGAATAATGCGCGCTTCGTTTTTCCGGAGTGCCTGTTCTCATGTGGTTTCGCAACCTGCTCGTCTACCGTCTTACCCAGGACGTCCGTCTCGACCCCGAGACCCTGGAAACCGCACTGGCCAACAAGCGCGCCCGCCCCTGCGCCAGCCAGGAACTGAGCACCTACGGCTTCGTTGCCCCCTTCGGCAAAGGCGAGGACGCCCCACTGGTGCACACCAGCGAAGGCTTCACGCTCATCGCCGCGCGCAAGGAAGAACGCATTCTGCCCGGCAGCGTGGTGCGTGACGCTGTGAAGGAAAAGGTCGACGAAATCGAAGCCGAACAGATGCGCAAGGTCTACAAGAAGGAGAAGGAGCAGATCAAGGATGAGATCCTCCAGGCCTTTCTACCCCGCGCCTTTATTCGCAAATCCGCCACGTTTGCAGCCATCGCGCCCTCGCTGGGCCTGATCCTGGTGGACAGCTCCAGCGCCAAGCGTGCCGAAGACCTGCTCTCCACCCTGCGCGAAGCCATCGGCTCGCTGCCTGTGCGCCCGCTTTCGGTGAAGGTAGCCCCCAGCGCCACGCTGACGGGCTGGGTGCAGGCGCAGCAGGCCAGCGAAGGCTTCTATGTGCTCGACGAATGCGAGCTGCGCGATACCCACGAGGATGGTGGCGTGGTGCGCTGCAAGCGCCAGGACCTGACTAGCGACGAGATTACCCAGCACCTCGGCGCGGGCAAGCAGGTCACCCAGCTGGCGCTCGCCTGGCAGGACAAGCTGTCGTTCGTGCTTGACGACAAATTGGTGATCAAGCGCCTGCGCTTCGAAGACCTGCTGCAGGATCAGGCCGAGCAGGATGGCGGCGAGGATGCCCTCGGCCAGATGGACGCCAGCTTCACCCTGATGATGATGACCTTCGCCGAGTTTCTCCCCGCACTGTTCGAGGCCCTGGGGGGCGAGGAAATCCCGCAGGGCATCTGACACCTCACGCGCCTCGCAGTTGGTGGCTACCGGCCGATCAGCCAACTGCGAAAGCGCAGCGAAAACTCGGGGACCGCCACGCACAGGTAAACTCCCATCGCCAGGTTCAGCAGTGCCACCAGCAGGAAAAACTGCGGGATGCCGAGTTGCAGCAAGGTCAGGCAGAGGATCGCCAGCACCGCCGAGCCAACCATGAACACGGCGTTGAGGATGTTCCCGGCGGCGATCACCCGGGACCGTTCCTGATCCTGCGTGCGAGACTGGATCAGGGCGTACAACGGGACGATGTAGAACCCGCCGAAGATACCCAGGCCCAGAATATCCCCCAACACCCACCAGGCCTTTGGCTCCGCCAGCAATTCCAGCCAGTCCCGGTCTGGCGTCGCGACCAGAACCGGCGAATGCCACCAGAGCAGCAGCCCGAAACAGGTCAGCCCAAGCAGCCCCAGAGGCACCAGCCCAGGCTCGATGCGCCGCCCCGACAGGCGCTCGCAAAGCAGTGATCCCAGCGCGATACCCACCGAGAAGATCGTCAGGATCAGCGTCACCACTGTCTCGTCGCCGCCCAGTACATCCCGTGAATAGAGCGGGATCTGCGTCAGATAGATCGCTCCGAGAAACCAGAACCAGGAATTTCCGATCAGCGCACGGGAGACCAGCGGCGTCTGCTGCCGCAGCCCCAGCCGCAGGATTCGCCAAGCGTTGGCCGGCAGGTGCCACTCCAGGCGCAGCGCCGCATAACCGGGTGACGCTTGTGGAATGAAGCGACTCGCCGCCAGCCCGGCCACGGCGACCGACACCACCGCCAGCGCGACCCAGGACGCATAGGCTTCGCGGGTCATCAGCAGACCGGCGAACAGCGTCCCACCAAGAATCGCGAGAAAGGTGCCGGTTTCTACCAGGGCGTTGCCGCCGAGCAGCTCCCTCGTCTCGAGATGCTGAGGCAGGATCGAGTACTTGACCGGGCCGAACAGCGCCGACTGTGTGCCCATGCAGAACAGCACCAGCAGCATCAGCGGCAGACTGCCCAGCAGCAGGGCGGCAGCGCCCACCAGCATGATCGACACCTCCGCCACCTTGATCACGCGGATCAGACGATGCTTCGGATACTTCTCGCCCAGTTGGCCACCCAGCGCGGAGAACAGGAAGAACGGAAGGATAAACAGCAAGGCACTGAGGTTGATCAGCAGGCTCGGATCGCCGCGAGTGCCAAGCTTGTAGAGGATGGCCAGGACCAGCGCCTGTTTGTAGACGTTGTCATTGAAGGCGCCGAGCAACTGGGTGATGAAGAACGGCAGAAAGCGTCTGCTACCAAGCAGGCCGAATTGCGAGTGGGTCACGTCAGCCTCTGGCTCATCGGGGGACGAAGGCGTCATGGTACCGCAGCACCGCCCTTGCCCCCTCGCCTCCTAACCGAATCTTGCCTCCAGACCGCGTTTCACCTCCGGCCATTCGCTGTCGGTAATGCTGTACATCAAGGTGTCGTCCAGGCGCCCGTCACTGAGCCGCCGGTGGTTGCGCAACAAGCCTTCCTGGCGGGCACCCAGTTTCTCAATGGCGCGCCGGGTTCGCCCATTACTGGCCGCGGTCTTCAGCTGCACCCTGACCATATGCCAGCGCTCGAAAGCGTGCGTCAGCATCAGGTACTTGATCATGGTGTTGAGGCCCTGCCCATGCTGGGCCAGGTCCAGCCAGGTCCAGCCGATTTCCGCCGCGGGCAGGGCCGGGATAAAACTGCCGAAGCGAGTGGTGCCAACGATCCTGTCCGCCATTCGGACGGTAAAGGCCACCGCTTCACCGGCTTTCTGGTCGGCAAGCGCGGCACGATACCAGTCGGGCCGCAGCGGGCCGTTCATGTGTACCAGCACCTCATGGTTGTGCTGCGCCAGGTCCACCAACCAGGGGATGTCCGCCTCGACGAGAGGTAGCAGGCGCAAGGCGCCGCGCTGGAGTGTGACCGGCCCGGGCTTGAACATCACTGTGTCTCCTCGAAGATCCTGTAGTTCAGAGCGCCGCGACGGCTAAAAGCGCCAGACGCTTGCGCATCGTCAAAGGCGGGGCGAATCATGCGACCATGGTCGAACGAGACGCATGACGTCTGGTTTGCTGAGAAAATCCCGCTCCCATCGAGCTTACCGCGAAGCGCCCTGTCGCGCGCCCCTGGCCGCAGCGCTCGGCATTCGCGGCGCTGCTGTCTTCGGAGATCGCATGACCCTGTCCAACGGGCTGATTGCCCTGGTCGCCCTGATCTACATGGCCGTCCTGTTCATGATCGCCTTCTTTGGCGACCGTCATGGCCAGAACATGTCCCCGCGCCTAAGAGCGACCGTCTACAGCCTCTCGCTGGCGGTCTACTGCACCAGTTGGACGTTCTTCGGCGCTGTCGGCCAGGCCGCCGACGAGCTCTGGTCCTTTTTGCCGATCTACCTGGGACCGATTCTCCTGCTGATGTTCGCGCCGCATGTCCTGCAGAAGATGCTGGCCATCAGCAAGCGCGAGAACATCACCTCGATCGCCGATTTCATCGCCTCGCGCTACGGCAAGTCCCAGTTTCTCGCCGTGGTGGTCACCCTGATCTGCCTCGTGGCCGTATTGCCCTACATTGCCCTGCAGCTCAAGGGCATCGTGATCGGCGTGAACCTCCTTAGCGGCAATCACGCCGACCTGGTCACCACCAAGTCGCTGGACACGGCGCTGATCGTCTCGGTGGTGCTGGCGCTGTTCATCATTCTGTTCGGCACGCGCAATCTCGATGTCACCGAGCACCACCGGGGGATGGTGCTGGCGATCGCCTTCGAGTCGCTGGTCAAACTGCTGGCGTTCCTGGCTATCGGCGCCTATGTGACCTTCGGCCTCTATGACGGCTTCCAGGATCTGGTCGACCAGGCCCGATCCACAGAAGCCATGACGGACTACTGGGAGACCACCATCAGTTGGCCCGGCATGATGGTGCAGATCGCCGTCTCGCTGATCGCCTTCACCTGCCTGCCTCGGCAGTTCCACGTGACCGTCGTGGAAAACATCGACATGCGGGACTTCCGCCTGGCGCGCTGGGTCTTCCCGCTGTACCTGGTCCTTGCCGCCATCTTCGTGGTGCCCATCGCTCTCGCAGGCCGCATGGTGCTTCCCACCGAAATCGCGCCGGACTCCTACGTCATCAGCCTGCCGCTGGCCCAGGAACACCCCTGGCTGGCAGTCCTGGCATTCATCGGTGGTGCTTCGGCGGCGACCGGCATGGTGATCGTCGCCAGCGTCGCGCTCTCGACCATGGTCTCCAACGACATCCTGCTGCCCTGGCTGCTGCGTCGGCAGAAGACCGACCGCCCCTTCGAGGCCTTCCGCTACTGGATGCTCTCGGTACGCCGCATCAGCATCCTGGTGATCCTGCTGATGGCCTATGTCAGCTACCGCCTGCTCGGCTCGACCGCCAGCCTGGCCACCATCGGCCAGATCGCCTTCGCCGCCATCGCCCAGCTGGCGCCTGCCATGGTCGGCGCGCTGTACTGGAAGCAAGCCAACCGACGTGGAGTCTTTGCCGGCCTCGCCGCCGGTGCGCTGATCTGGGCCTATACCCTGGTCCTGCCACTGGTGGCGGGAGTGCTGGGCTGGCCCCTGGAGATCTTTCCTGCGCTGGAATGGCTGCGCAGCAACCCGACCGGCCTGGATATCGACCCGCTCACCCTGGGCATGGTGCTGTCACTGGTAGGTAACTCCACGCTGTTCTTCTGGGTCTCGGTGATGACCCGCTCGCGGTTTTCCGAGCATTGGCAGGCGAGCCGCTTCGTCGGCCAGCAGATCAACGCGCAACCGGGCGTCCGGCGCCTGCTGGCCGTCCAGGTGGAAGACCTGCTCAGCCTGGCCTCGCGTTTCGTCGGCGCCGAACGGGCGCAACAGAGCTTCCAGCATTTCGCCCGACGCACCGGCCAGCCGCTGTCGCTGAAACAGCCCGCCGATACCCGCTGGATCGCCCACACCGAACGGCTGCTGGCGGGGGTCCTGGGGGCGTCCTCGACCCGCGCGGTGGTCAAGGCGGTGCTGGAAGGACGCGACATGGAGGTCGAGGACGTGGTGCGCATCGTCGGCGAGGCCTCCGAGGTGCTGGAGTTCAACCGTGCACTGTTGCAGGGCGCGATCGAGAACATCACCCAGGGCATCAGCGTGGTCGACCAGTCGCTGCGCCTGGTGGCCTGGAACCGGCGCTATCTGGAGATGTTCGAGTACCCCGAGGGGCTGGTGTACATCGGCCGCCCGATCGCCGACATCATCCGCTTCAATGCCGAACGTGGCCTCTGCGGCGAGGGCGACCCCGACGCCCACGTCGCCCGCCGGCTGTACTGGATGCGCCAGGGCACCGCGCACACATCCGAACGCACCTTCCCGAACGGCCGGGTGGTCGAGCTCATCGGCAATCCCATGCCGGGCGGCGGCTTTGTCATGAGTTTCAGCGACATCACCGCCTTCCGCCGGGCGGAGAAGGGACTGAAAGACGCCAACGAAGGGCTCGAACAGCGCGTCGAGGAGCGGACCCGCGAGCTGTCCGAGCTGAACCAGGAGTTAAGCGAAGCCAAGAGCGTGGCCGAAAGTGCCAATGCGTCCAAGACCCGCTTTCTCGCGGCAGTCAGCCACGACCTGATGCAGCCGCTGAACGCTGCCCGACTGTTCTCCGCCTCGCTGTCGCACCAGAAGGACGCCCTCCCCGTAGAGGCGCGCGACCTGGTCCGACACCTGGACAGCTCCCTGCGCTCGGCCGAAGACCTGATCTCCGACCTGCTGGACATCTCGCGCCTGGAAAGCGGCCGAATCACCCCTGACCGCAGCGGCTTCCCGGTCGCAACCCTGTACGACACCCTGCGCACCGAGTTCTCGGTACTGGCCCAGGAAGACGGCATCGACTTTCGCGTGCACGGCAGCGGGCTGCGCATCGACAGCGACATCAAGTTGCTGCGCCGGGTCCTGCAGAACTTCCTGACCAATGCCTTCCGCTATGCCAAGGGTCGTGTGGTGCTCGGCGTGCGGCGCCAGGGCGACAGCCTCAGGCTGGAAGTGTGGGACCGCGGACCGGGTATCCCGGCAGACAAGCTGAGCGTGATTTTCGAGGAATTCAAACGCCTGGACAGCCATCAGACCCGAGCCGAAAAAGGACTAGGGCTGGGCCTGGCAATCGCCGACGGACTCTGCCGGGTACTCGACCACCCGCTCGCCGTGCGCTCCTGGCCGGGCGCTGGCAGCGTGTTCAGCGTCACCGTGCCGCTGGCACGCACACCGGCGGCGCCGCGCAAGCCCAAGCCCGTCAGCGAAACGCCCCAGCAGACCCTGGTCGGCATCCAGGTGCTGTGCATCGACAACGAGGACAGCATCCTCATCGGTATGCAGAGCCTGCTGTCACGCTGGGGCTGCGAGGTCTCGACCGCGCGCAACCGCGCCGACTGCAAACGCCTGCTGGACGAGGGTCTGTATCCGCAACTGGTGCTGGTGGACTATCACCTGGACGAAGGAGAAACCGGAACCGAGCTCATGGCCTGGCTGCGCGCTCGACTCGGCGAGCCAGTACCGGGGGTAGTGATCAGTGCTGATGCACGGCCGGAACTGGTGGCGGTCATCCATGCAGCTGGTCTCGACTACCTGCCCAAGCCGGTCAAGCCAGCCGGCCTGCGTGCCCTGATCGGGCGGCGCCTGACCCTGGCCTGACCCCGGTGCGGCTCAACGGGCCGGCAACGCCTTGAGCAGTTGCCGCGCTTCCTTGGAGCCGCGGGTGGCCGCCGCCTGCAGCCAGTGGCGAGCCTGGCCAGGCTCGTAGTGATTGGGGCGGCAGTGCAGCCGACCCAGTTCCAGCTGCGCCTGGCAATCGCCCGCGCGGGCGGCCAGGCGCAGCAACTGCAGGCCGATACGACGATCGCGCTGGGTCTCGCATTCGCAGCAGAGCAACTGCCCGAGACGGCTCTGCGCAACCACCTCGCCTTCCAGGGCGGGCTGCTTGAGCAGACGTCCAGCAATGCGCTTGGCGCCAGCAGTCTTACCCAGGCGCTGATGGTCCAGCAGCCACAGCGCGACGCGCGTGGGGAGCCGGAAAGAGACAGTCATGGCCGACGAGCCGCGGGAAGGAAATTGCATGACGACTAAACTGGCTGATGGGCTTGGGCCGCGCACTCTACAGGTTTTTTCGCGGAGTTAAAGTCTTGCCAAAAAGAGCGTTTGCGGTTCTAGGTTCGCTGCCAAAAGAAATCCACAGAACCTGTGGATAACTCAGTGGACAATCTGCACAAAACTATCTGAAGCCCCTATATTCAGTGGCCCTCAGTCAAACTGACGAAATTTTACCCACCAAAAAAAGTCTTTATTTTTCAATCAATTAAACACATAGCAAGAAAATTGCCGAGATTGCGACACTTTGTCCGCCAGGCTTGACAGCACCAGGGGCAAATGTGCACAAGTCAAGCGCAACAGCGCATCGCCATGAATTTCGCGGCCTCGGCACCATTCGTCAGGCCATCACTCAGGGAACCAAATGAAAAACGCCGTGTCTAAGCTAGCTTCCGAGCGAAGCAGAGCCTGACCAGACTATGGTTGCGAGGAAGTCCGCCCGCCCGTTGCTTTACTCGCTGCTGCTGGTCACGGTTGTTCTGGTTACAGCCGCAGCGCTGGTGACAGGCTACATCCAGGCGCAGTGGCAGACGATCAGGCATGAGCACGGTATAGAGACGCTGACCTGGCAGGGCTTGCGTCTGTCCGCCCGCGGCGTTCATCTCGAGCATGCCCAGCTGTCGCAACGGACGCGTGCCGGCGATCACCTCGAGGTCGAACTGACCGGCGGCCGGCTGGCCTGGAAGAGGCTGCTCGCCCCCTGGCCGGCTCAACGCCTGACGATCGAGCAGCTCGTCGTTTCCTGGACTCCCGGTACTGATTCGTTGGTCGATGATGAGTCCACGTCCTTGCCGAACCCCGGGCAACTGGAGGCCTGGCTCAGGCAGACGCCGCATCGTATGGATATCGCCAGCTTGCACCTGGCGTTGCCCTGCCTCGGCGAGACCTGCCACGAGCAGGGCAGCCTGAGCTGGAGCCGCCCCGGCGATTCGGCATACCCGGCGCATCTGCAGCTCAGCCTGGAGCGCGGCGAGCACCAGATGCGCCTATCGGCCTCGGCCGATGATCCGGGCGATCATCTCGAGGTCCTGCTGCAGCTGTCACTGGACAACGAGCCGCGCCTTCACTCGCGCCACCAGCTGGACACAGCCGGCGACGTGCTTTCCTGGCAGGGCACTCTGGCCATGGGCAACCTGCCGGAAGCACCCTGGCTACTGGAATGGCTGGGGCGCTGGGTCGACTTCGACGTCTCGACAGTGCCGACAGCTCCTGAAGCCATGCGACTCGGCGTGAGTTGGTCGGTCGAGCTCCCCGAGGAGAGGCTCCAGCAGGCCAGTGGTGAACTGCGCGCCTCGCTGGCATTGCCCGCACCCTGGCCTGTTCCCGGCATCGGCCTGCTGGCAGGAGAGCTCGATCTGGCCTTGACCGGTGCTGCCGGCGCCTGGACGCCCACCGGGCTTACCGGCGATCTGCTGCTGCAGCCCAACCCCAATATCCTGCAGGCGCTACCCCCCGAGCTGCGCCCCTCCTCCATCAGATTGCAGGCCTCCCCCTCGCCTCATCCCAGCTCCGACCAGCGGCTTTCACTGCAGATGGAGGCCCTGGCCCGCGGCTCCTCGCAGATCGAACTGCGTAGCGACCGCCTGCTGCTTCGGGCCCTGCCTTTCTCCCTCGCGTTCGATGACGCAAACCTGAGCCTGCAGGCGCCAGGCCTGCTCATGTCCCCTGCCCGCCTCGACAAGCTAGAGGTCCGGGCCCGCTTGCGCGGTCAGGTCGACGGCTCAAAGCTGGATCTCTCCGCACTCCCGGGGGCACGCCTGAGTATCGCCGAGATGGCCATGGACAGCCTGGACCTGACCGCCCAGGGACTTCAGACGCAACTGGCTGGCCTGCGCCTTGTGGCGGACTGGCAGCAAGAGAGCTGGCAACTGCAAGGACCAGCGCAGCTCAGCACGGCCACCCTCGGGCATCCCCAACTGCAGGGACTGTCCTGGCACTGGCAGGGGCAGCTCAACGCCCAGTCGACGGGGCTCGATCTCGACGGGCGACTGGGCAACGAAGCCGGCCTGGGCGCCAGCCTGCTGTTCGCACAACGCAGCGCCGGCGATACCCGTATGGAGCTGCGCCTGGATGAGATTTTCCTGCTCGCGGGAAATCCCCTGGCGCGCAGCCTCACCGCCTGGCCCGCTACGCTCGAGCTCAACGGCGGACGCCTGCAGGCTCAAGGGCAGCTCCAATTGCCCGTCAACGGCCCGCTGCGGGCCAGCGGACGCTTCTCGGGCAAGGGGCTTGCCGGCATCTTCGATCGCGTCGAATTCGACGGACTGGCTGCCGAGATAGACCTCAGCGTTGCCGGCGAACGCCTGGAAGCGGCGGTGACCCACCTGGAAGTCGCGCAGATGAACCCGGGCTTCAGCTTTGGCCCCCTGCGCTTTCAGGGCCGCTATCAGGCACCCCTTGAGGAGCCGGCCCAGGGTCGCCTCAGTTGGGGGCTGGCGCGTCTGCAGGTACTTGGCGGGGTGGTGACCATTACCCCGGGCGAGCTCGACCTGAAAACCTGGTCGCCTGCCCAGCAGCTAACTCTCCGCGGCCTCGATTTGCGCGAACTGTTTGCCGCCTATCCAGCCCAGGGGCTGACCGGCACCGGCATCATCGACGGCCAGTTCGACCTCCAGCGCAGCGCAGCGGGATTCGTCATCGAACAGGGCAGCCTGGCCGCCCGGGAGCCAGGTGTGCTGCGCTTCGACTCACCACAGATTCAGGCGCTTGGACGTACCAATCCTGCGATGCAGTTCGTCACCGAGGCGTTGGAAAACTTTCATTATCAACTGCTGACGGGCGACATCCGCTATGATGAGAACGGCCTTCTTCAGTTGGGCTTGCGTCTGCACGGTACCAATCCCGACCTCGAGCGCGGACGTCCGATCAACTTCAACATCAACCTCGAAGAAGACATACCGGCCCTGCTGACCAGCCTGCAACTGTCCGACCGGGTGAGTGAAATCATCCAGCGGCGGGTACAGGAGCGCCTGGGTAGCGGCGCGGCCCCTGTCAGACCTTGAACCAGGAGAACACCTCGATGCGACTGCGCCTCGCACTGAGCCTGTTGATGGCCCTGGCCGCCAGCGCCTGCACCCCACGGGTGGAGCTGGCAGTGCCCAATGAACCGATCAACATCAACCTCAACGTGAAGATCGAGCACGAGATCTACATCCGCGTCGACAAGCAGCTCGACGCCATCATCAACGAAGACAGCGGACTCTTCTGATGCCCATGAAACTGCACCTGAAGTTGGGCGCCCTGTTGTTGGCGCTGAGCCTGCCCGCCGCCGCCCTGAGCCTGAACGAAGCCATGTCTGCCCTGGGGCAGGCGAAATCAGCCGGACAGCTCGGCGAGCAGCCCGACGGTTATCTCGGCGTGGTACGTGCCGCAGAGCAGTCCGAAGCCATCGCTGCCCAGATCAACCAGGCCCGTCGCGCCGAATACCACCGCGTGGCCATGAAGAACGGCATCAGTGTGCGCGATGTCGAGGCACTGGCGGGCAAGAAGGCCATCGAGCGAACCCCCTCGGGCCAGTTCGTATTGATCAACGGCCAGTGGGTACGCAAGTAGTCGCCTTGGCCGCTCCACCCGGAGCGGCCTGCTCCATGTCCCATGACCATGCGCAAGATATTGGTCCGCCCTTGCATTGCCGGAATGCCAGGCGCAGCAGGAACGCGCCCGAGCCATACAGCGACGAGGCATTGTGGCGCTCAGTCGTCCATGCCACGCAGTACCGTACGGGTGATGGCTTCGCCTATAAGCTCGAAGGCCTGTCCTGCCTCCTTGTTTTCGTCGAGATGCTCGGCGCAGGCCAGCACGATGACCGTGGTCGCCTGGTCCTCGGCGGCGGGATCGATTACCCCGACGTGGCATGCCTGGCCGAGCTGGGTGCCGGTCTTCTGGATGAAGGGCACGTCACTGGGCAGACCGGCTTCGAGCCGGTAGGCGTCATAGGAGTCGATCTTCATGTCGGCATACAACTTGGTCAGACTGGATTCGGAGAGCAATTCGCCCTTGACCAGCTTTTCCAGCAAACGGCCATAGGCTTCCAGACTGGCTGCGTTGATGTTGCGAGCGTAGTAGCGGTCGTAGGCCTCTTCCAGGCTCGGCGCTTGCAACTCGCTCGTTGGCACATCGAGCATGTTCGCCACGGCCCGATAGCGTGGCTGACTGAAAGGCGCCGCAGCGATTCGCACCAGATCCATGTTGCCCAGATCACGGGCGTCCGGATGCAGTTCACCATAGACATCTCGGCGGACCTGGGTGAAATCGGTGATGCGCTCGACACCGCGTCCACCCATGTTCTCGCGGGTGCGCTCGTTGAGGCTGTCCTCGCCGATCAGCCTGACGAGCATGTTGGCGGCCGTGTTGTCGCTCTCGATGAGCATCTCGGTCAGCAGCGTCTCGATCCGATACTCGACGCCCGGATCCTGCCAGACCAGCTGGCCCGACCCGTCCACCTTGTCTTCGACGCGCAGCGCCAGGGTGTCGCTGAGTGCATGATCGCCGTCGTCCACGCCCTGCAACACCGCCACCGCGATGGGAACCTTGGCAGCCGAGCCCAGATACCAGAGGCGGTCCGCATTGAGCGAGACTTCTTCATCTTCACCCAGGTGCTTGATGTAGATCCCCAGGTTTCCAGGCGACTCGTCAGCGATACGCTGCAGATCAGCTTCCAATCGCTGCGTCCAGTCAGCCGGTGCTGCGCTGGCATACAATGCCAGCAGCGCGGCAACGCAGCCGGATACAGCGCTGCTGCTCGTTTTCATAGGCGCATCAACCCCGAAGCCACCAGCGCTTCGCCGGCCCCCCGCAGCGCCGTCTCGGCTCGAGCGGTCGAGGCACCGCGCACGCAGGCCACCACGACCAGACGTGGCGCACCCTCTGCGCTGGCGCCGGGCTTGGGCACCACCACTCCGGCGTCACAGGCGCGGGCCACCTGGGTTCCCGTCTTGTGGGCGAAACTGACCGTGGTCGGCAGGCCTGCCTTGATCCGCAGGGAGCCTGTTTCCACCCGACGCATCACGCCCAGCAGGTACGCCGTGGCTTCTGGCTGGAGAGCCCGCCCTTCGACCAGCGCCGCCAACAGCTCGCCGTATGCCGTCAAGGGTGCGGAATTGAAAGGCGTCGCATAGTAACGCTCGAAAGCCTCACCCACGCCTATCGGGGTGAAGCTCGACCGCTCGACCTTCAGCAACTCCGCGAGCGTGGCCAGCCGCCGCTCTTCGCTGGACTGCTGGCGCAGCAACAGGAAGTCGGCACCGGAGAGATTCTTGGCGGCCGGGTGAAGCTGGCTGTAGACCAGACGCCGGACATCCGCCAGGGTGGTGATCGGGCCGAAACCGCCGGGCACCAACTCCTGGGCCACCGCATTCACGCTGTCGATGCCAGCCACCCGGATAAGCATGTCGCTTGCCGTGTTGTCGCTGTGGATCAGCATCTGATCAAGCAGGAAGCGGATGCTCAGCCAGCTGCCGGGCGCTTCGGCGTTGGTCGGCCCGGCCCCGTCGACATAATCCGAAGACAATAGCTGGACAGTGGAATCCAGTGACAGACTGCCCTCTTCGACCCGACGCATGATCGCGATCGCCACCGGGACCTTGATGGTCGAGGCCAGATACCAGGTTTCCTCACCGCGGTAGGACGCCGAAACACCGCTGTCCACGTCCTTGACGTAGACGCCCAGCACCCCGGCCGTACGCTTGTCGACCTCGGCAACCCGATCCAGGAAGGCTTCGGTCCAGCCGAACCCGTCCTGAGCCACCGTGGGCAGTGACAGGGCGAACAGCAGCGCCCCGATCAATCTTGTCTTGCCCCTCTGGCCACAGCCTCGCTTGGACAACAACACCAGACCCTCCATAACTGTCACCGTCGCTCTCTGCTCTGACTCCAGTCGCCAGAACAGGTGCGCTACACAGTGAGGAAAAAACGCCCCGGCAGACACCAGGCATGGTCAAGCCCATCTTGCGAATGCCGACGACCTCGCCGTGGCACGCCGGGCGAACGTCTTCGATTACACCTTGCCCAAGAGGCGTTGGCGATGGCTTTCGGACGGGAGTACAGGTATGGGACGAACGGGCACAGAACGTTTCATCGGCCTGGAGTGGTTGCGCTTTCTGCTCGCCGTCTACGTGATCGTTTTTCATACCTTCCACGCCTACCCGGAAGAGCAGCGACCCTTCTGGCTGACCGAACTCACCGGCGTCGGCTTTTTCGCCACCAGCAGTTTTTTCGTGCTGTCGGGGTTTCTCCTGGCCCACGTCTACAGCCAAGACGGCAGGCTACGGGAGCCGGCGCCGCGCTTCTGGGCCAAGCGCTTCGCCAACCTCTATCCGCTACACCTGTTTTCACTGGCGCTGACCGCGGTGGTGCTGTGGATCATCGCGACGGCTGGCATCCCCCCGGACGATACCAACGCCAGTATCCGCTTCGTCATCTACGACACCAATGAAGACCTTGGCGACGCCTCCAGGGAAAGCCTTCACCACTTCATGAGCGATGGCGAACTGCTGTTCAACTTGGGCCTGCAGTTGCTGCTTCTCCAGGCGTGGAATCCCTACTACCTCACCTTCAACCCGCCGCTGTGGTCGATTTCCACACTGTTCTTCTTCTATCTGACCTTTCCCCTGCTGGCGCCCCGGCTCATGCGGGCGCAACACAAACCCTGGTGGCTGCTGGTCACCCTGGCCATCTACCTCATCCCGCCGCTGTGGATCATCATCAACCAGGAATACGGCATCCCCCATACCGGCATCCTCCACCGCATGCCACTGGTGCGCCTGCCCGAATTCGTCGCCGGCATCCTCCTCTATGGCTGGTTTCGAGAGCATCGCCTGAAAGGCTGGCAGCCCCGGCTACCAGGCATGCTCGGCCTCGCCGCACTGATCGTCGGCTCGGTCATCGCCGCCATCTGGCTGCTCAAAGGCGAGCGCTTCTGGTACTTCCTGCTACACACGGGACTCTTGCTACCCGCTCAGCTCGCCCTGCTCTACCTCTGCGCCCTCGCCCCGCATCCTCGCAGCGAGCGAACCACCCGCTGGGCCCAACGCCTGGCCAGCGCCTCGCTCCCGCTGTTCGTGCTGCACGTACCGATATTCATCCTGTTTTCCCGCTCGGAAAAATTCCTCGGTGCCGCCTCGGCCGATTGCCTGGCCGACTGGTCGAGCTGCGCCCTCCAGGCCGGCGACCAGCCGCTCTCGCTCTGGTTCTACCCGTTGTACCTGCTGCTGACCATCATGGTCTGCGTCTGGACACAGGAACACGCCGTCAAGCCCGCCCGCAACTGGATGCTCAGGCGGATGGGGGTAAGGTGAAAGTGATTGCCCAGGCAATTGCCCCAGGCAACTTCTTAAGCTCAATCATTATCATTTAGATTTATGATTAACGGGAGTACAATGCCACACTGAAAGCATGGATAAAGCGTGGGACAGGATGTCTGAAGCTTCACGGAATGAAGACCCCTTATTTCGCTCCGAGGCGCTTTCCGCGCGACGTGAGCATTCGTTCGGCAGCGTGCTGATCCACCGGCCCTGGGGCTATACGGTCGCCGCGGCCCTGGCCTTGGTACTGATTCTTCTGGTCGCTGCCTTCGCCTATTTCGGAACCTACACCCGCAAGGCGACGGTAACCGGCCTGCTGCTGCCCCACCAAGGCATGCTACGCCTGACGGCCAACGGGACCGGCGTGCTTGCGCAGATCAAGGTCACCGAGGGCCAGCGCGTCGAACAGGGCGACGTGCTGTTCCTGATCTCCGGTGAGCGCATCAGCGCAGCCGGTGGCGCCCAGGAACTGATCGCGCAGCAACTCGACCAGCGCATGCTGTTGCTGGAGCGCAATCGCGTGCTGGCCGAGGACCGCTTGACCGGGCAAATGCGCATGCTCGACAGCCGTCTGGGCGCCATCGTGGAGGAATCGGAGCGGCTCGCAGAGGAGCTTCGCCTGCTCGGACGGCGCGTGGAACTTGCCGCAACGCATCTGCATCGCCAGCAGCAACTGGTAGAGGCTCAGTTCGTCTCGGTCGCCCAGCTCCAGCAAGCCGAGGCGGAGCTGCTGTCGCTTCAGGGGCAGCGACAAACCCTCCGCCGCAGCCGGACAAACCTCGACCGCGAGCGCACCGAGTTACTCGCCCAGCGACAGGAAGCCGAACTGCGTCACCGCACCGATCTTTCCGAAATCGACAACGGCATTTCCCTGGTCAGGCAGGAGCAGGCCGAGAACGACGTGCGTGTCGAACAGGCTATCGTGGCGCCCTTCTCGGGCATCGTCACAGGCCTGAACGCGCAGCTCGGCCAACAGATACTGACCGGAGCGCTACTGGCCAGCCTGATTCCCGAGGATGCCACGCTCACTGCCCAGGTATATGTCGGCCCTCGCCAGGCCGGCTTCATCGAGCCCGGACAACCCGTATTGATGCGCTATGCGGCCTATCCCTATCAGAAGTTCGGCATGGCGCATGGCACAGTATCGAATGTGGCGAAGAGCCCCTACGCGGCTCAGGAACTTCCCGCCCATATCGCCAGCGCCCTTCAGCAAGCCAGTGCAAGCGCCGAGCTTTTCTACCGGGTAACGGTCGAGCTCGACTCCCCGACCATTTCCGTCTATGGAAGCGCCCAATCACTACAGGCCGGCATGTTGTTGGAAGCGGACATTATCCAGGACAGGCGCCGCCTCTACGAATGGGCACTCGAACCCATCTATTCGGTAACGGGAAAGATGAGCGCAAACCAGTCACCGGATAAAGGTTGAACATGCCAGAACGGTATTGAATAAAGGCCCGTCAGTGTCAATGAAAACACTTTGCTTTCGAAGTACTCCTGCTCGCTTGCAAACTCACTTTTTCATGTTTCTTCTGGCCAGCATGTTTTGGCAATTCATGCGCCACTCCACGGCGGCTACAAGGATGCTCTTCGAACAAGCAAGAGCATATTCATGCTCGGCTGCCTTGCTATGTATGGATTTCCAACACGACGAACTGGAAAATCGAATTACCGTAAATAAAAACACCCACCGACCTTACGCTGACTAGGAATAACAATGAAACATATGTATTTATTGGCAGCACGTCATTCGATTGCGACGGTACTGGCTCTGCTTGCACTCATAGGCAGCGCCTGGGCTGGGACGACCAATGTTGTCGCCGAGCTGGAAGGCATCAAGGAATATCGACTCGACAATGGCCTGCGCATCGTCCTTGCCCCGGATGCGTCGAGCAACACGCTGTATTTCAACCTGGTGTACCGGAGCGGATCGCTCGCCGATCCCGATGGCCGCAGCGGCACGGCCCACCTGCTGGAACACCTGATGTTCAAGGGCACGGAGCAGCGATCCGCCGAGACCCTGGTCGATGGGCTGCGCCAGCGCGGCATCCGCTTCAACGCCACCACCAGTTTCGACCGGACGCGCTACACCGCCATTTTCGAGGCGGATGCGGCCCGGTTGGAACATCTGCTGGAGCTGGAAGCCGAGCGCATGGCCAGCCTGCGCTTCGAGCAGCACGACCTGGACCGCGAGCTCGAAGTGGTACTGCGGGAAATGGAGCGGGCCCAGGACGATCCGCTTGGCGCGCTAGGGCACCGCATGATGGCGGCGGCGACACCCGGCCAGGGCTTCGGCCGGCACGTGCTCGGTTCGCGCGATGAGCTGCACACCATCGAACTGGCGGACCTGCAGCGCTTCCATGAAAACCACTACCGCCCCGATAACGCGGTACTGGTGATCACCGGCAAATTCGACCGAGCCCCGACGCTGGAGGCGATATCACGCCATTTCGCGAAGCTGAAACCGGCGGCGACCGTCCATGCGACCGAAGGCACCCGTATTGCTCTGCCACCAGGCGGTCCGGCCACGGCCCAGCTGAAGCGGGGCAATACCGACGTGGTGGCCCTGGCCTATCCCGTGCCGGCGGCAGCGGACACACGCAATGTCGCGCTGGCCGTGCTGGCCGACGTGTTCGCCGGAGAGCCGCACGGTCGGCTGTACCAGGCCCTGGTAACACCGGGTGCAGTCCAGAGCGTGTTCGCACTGCAACAGGCGTTCGAGCTTGGCGGCCACTACCTGTTCGGTGCCGTGGTTGCGCCGGGACAGTCGATGGAACAAGCGCAGGCACTGCTGATCGAGCAGGTCGAATCGATGGCTCGGCAACGGCTTTCGTCCGAGGAACTGCAGCGTGCACAGACAAGCGGCCAGCATATGAAAGCCAGGATCCTGCGCGATCCAGGCGCCCTGGCGGAGGTGTTGTCCGAATCCGCGGCGGTAGGCGACTGGCAACTGATGCTCGAGCGCTTCGACCAGTTCTCGGCACTCGATGTGGAGACGGTGCAGCGTGAAGCCGAGGCGCATTTCACCGCTCGACATCGCCTCGTCGGGCAGTTGCGCGCGGGTAGCGAGGCCGCCGCGCCCGCGGAGCGCCGCGCCGCGCCGACCGCTACGGCACAACCGACCGCCGCCGCTCCAGCCGCTTTGCAGGCAATGCCCGATCTCGCCGGTTTCAACCGCCAGATCCTGGACGTCGAACAGGGCATCCAGCGCACCCGCCTGCGTAACGGCCTGAAAGTGGCCCTGCGTGCGCAGCCGGGGTCGTCGAAACCGGTGCAGGGCATCATGACCCTGCGCTTCGGCGACGTCGAAAGCCTGCACGGCAAGCGCGCCGTGGCGGACATCACCGGCACCGTGCTGATCCGCGGCAGCCGGGACTCCAGCTACCAGCAGATCGTGGACCGGGCCAATCGGCTCGGCGCCGGATTGGCGGTCGTCCCGGACGGCGGTTCTCTGACCGTTCGTTTCGAGAGCTCGGGCGAGAGCTTCCCCGCGTTGCTGGAATTGATGGCCGAGGTGCTGCAACGGCCGGCCTTCACGCGAGCCGAGTACGACCTGGTCAAGCGCCAGCGCCTGCAGGCCTTGCGTGCTCCGGCCGACCAACCGGCCAGCGTGGCGGGGCTGGCGCTGCGGCGGCACGTCGAACGTTATGCCGAAGGCGATATCCGCCGCCGTGTCGAACATGAGGAAATACGCGCAGCAATGAAGGCCGTCAGCCTGAAGGACGTGCAACGCTTCCACGAGGACTTCTACGGGGCCAGCCATGGCGAGCTGGCCATCGCGGGCGATTTCGACGCTGCCGAGGTAATGGCGCAACTGGACCGGCTGTTCGGCGGCTGGACGAGCAAGACGCCCCATCACAGAACGACCCAGCCCTACGAAGACATCGCCCCGGCACGCATCCACGCCAAGGCCAACGCAGCGCAGACCGGCCACTACATCGGCCGCCTGCATTTCCAGGCCAATGCCAGGTCGGAGGACACGGCGGCGCTGTTCGTCGCCGAGCACGTCCTCGGCCGCCACCCGGTGGCTTCCCGCCTGGGCAAGCGCCTGCGGGAACAGGAAGGCCTGACCTACGACCTGCGCTCCTCGATCAAGGTCGCGACCTTCGACGACGCCAGTTGGGTGAACGTCCAGGGCAGCTATTCCCTCGGCCAGGGACAGCGGGTCGCCGACATCGTCAAGGAAGAAGTCGCCCGCCTGGCCGAATCCGGCATCACCCAGCAGGAACTTGACGCGGCCAAGGCCACCATCCTCAACGAACGCCGCCAGGCCTTCGGGCAGGATCTGAACATCCTCAACTGGTTGCCGCGGCAGCTTTATGAAGACGTCACCCTGTTGTCCTGGGTCGAGCGCAACGATGCATTTGCCGCCGTCACGCTCGAGCAGGTGAATGCGGCGGCGCGACGGTATTTCGATGCCGAAAGGATGGTCGAGGTCCTGGCGGACGCCGAGTAGTCATCCGCCACAGCCAAGACCCAGCATCATGTAATTGGCCAAGCGACGACTCATTCGGCTTTGGAGATTATGACTCTAAGAGCCTGTTCACGATCTCGCGAGCTAGGGCCCTGCAAGGCAAAAACAGGTGAGGAAGCGGAGTTTACTGATGTAAATGAGCATTCCGAACCTGTTTTTAACGCCGCAGGGCCGACGCGCAGCAGATCATGCACGGGTTCTAAGCCGAATGCTTGAGTCTGTAGGAAGGAAGCCTCGGATGAAACTGACGACACGAGAAAAGAGCGTCCTGCAGCTGTTGCTGCAAGGGAAGACCAACAAACAGATAGCCGCCGGGCTTGGTATCAGCGATTACACCGTGCGCGACCATGTTTCCGTCCTGCTGCGCAAAAGTGATTGCTGCACGAGGACCGAGTTAATCGCTCGGCATATGAAGCTGGCCGAGACATAACCCCTACAACTGTCGGGTTATCTAACGTGAAAACTTCCTCTACCCTACAACCAGCTCGAATCATCGATAAAGCTCTTGCTTGCGAGACGAGAAAATGAAAAGACTCATGGACCTTTTTCTAAGGTTCGAAATGGACTGGGTTAAAAATGATTTCTTGAGATCAGACTTATTCACCTTATATACATTCTTTATTTCCATGGCGCTTGCCTGGTCACTATTCGAGTTTGGCAACAAGGGACTCGCATGCTTTATGGTTGGCCTACTGCTGTTTTGGGAAAGATATGTCGTCACCAAGCTCTACGAAGAGATAAAAACAAACACTCCGAATAATTTCCGAGGTGTCACCACTTGAAAAATTCGCTACTACTCTGCTGCATACTAATACTAACCATCAATCTGACCTATGCGGCAAGCCAAGAGAAAAAACAGGCTGCAGAAGATTTTCTGATCGCGATGGACGCGGCCACTTTGACCGAACAATCAATCGATCAAGTGCTCGCTATGGAGCTGCAACAAAATCCGAAGCTTCTGCCTTACCGGGATGCCATGCGCGAATTCTATGCAAGGCACATCGGTTACGAGCCAATGAAGGCAGACATGATCAGAATTTATACGGAACATTTCAGTATTGAAGAGCTGAATAGCTTAGCCGATTTTTATCGAACGCCGGTCGGAAAGAAATCAATCAGATTGACACCTGAAATCATGGCCAAGAGCGCTGAGGCAGGTCGATCCAAGATAATGGCCAATCTGCACGAACTGCAGGAGTGGCTTTGGAGCGCCAGTTGCAAAAAGAATAATCCTTACAATCTGCCACCTTTAACGTAGAGTAGAAAAAATGGAAGAAGCAAAAGCCCGCTCAGTCGATTTTATTGGAACGAAATTTGTTATTGGCTCCTTTTCCGACATGCTGCTTACCTTCATTCTTGGGCTATCCTTCTATGCACTTCTTCTTGGCGCATATAGAACATTCCTGCATGCAAAAAGACGAAAGTACGACAAGAAAAGCATTGTGCACTTGATTATCCTTCTTCCGCTTTCCCTGGTTCTCGGAAACGTGACAAAAACCTTATTCTTTCGATAACCAACATCCTACATACAGGAGAAATGATATGCGTGAGTTATCAATACGTGATATGGAAATCGTATCAGGGGCTGTTGGACCCGTTGGTGCAGCCATTGGTGCCGCATCCGCTGCAGCAGGCTATATTGGATATGCGACTGCCAGGGGAGAAGGCAATTTATCCGACTTCCTTGGAACTACAGCAATGGGTGCTCTTGGTGGGTTCGTAGCAGGTCCTACCGGGGCGACTGCTATGCAGAATGGCGCGCTGGCCATCATTGGTACTCAGTCCGCTTTCTATGCTGGCATGGCTGGAGGGTTTACAGCGAACGCTCTGGATGCCGCGGGAACAGACTATAACAATGCTGCGGGCACCAATTACAACTGAGCAAGGTAAGAAAAACTTCTTGGTTGAATTTCTCTCAAGAGTCCAATAAAAACCTGCATATCAGCGACTACACCGTGCGCGACCATGTTTCCGTTCTGCTGCGTAAAAGTGATTGCTGCAAGAGGACCGAGTTAATCGCTCGGCATATGAAGCGGGCCGAGACATAACCCTTACAACTGTCGGGTTATATGACCTGCTGATTTCTCCTACTATTGCAAGCGACTTGATTCATCGAAGGGTGAGAAATGAAACAGCTGATGGAGAGTTTCCTAAAGTTTGAGCTGAATTGGGTAAGGTTTAACTTTCTAAGGTCTGAGCTGTTCACTCTGTATGCTTTTTTCATGTCCATGGTAGTTGGCTGGGCCTCCTTCGAGTTTGGCAATAAGGGGGTCGTATGCTTTGCGGTTGGATTGCTACTGTTTTGGGAAAGGTATCTGGTGATTAGACTTTACGAAGAAATTAATAAAAATATTAACTCCTGAGCTATCGAGGTGCGTCGTGAGGAAGCTTGATTTGCGTGAACTGGCGCTGGTCGCAGGCGGTAATAGCCCTTATGAGAATGTCGATCGGGATTGTGCGGTGGCAATTGCTATAACGGTAGCGACTATGCCACTAGGCCCCTATGTCACTGCGCTAACCATGGCGAATGCGTTAAATAGTTGCTATCCCTATGTGGACTTGTCGGGCACAGATTACAACGATGCTGCAGGCACAAATTACAACTGAGCAAGGCAAGATAAATCCTCTTGGTTAAATTTCTCGCCAAGAGGCCTCAGGATTATAGTCTACCAAAGGACTGGCAATCAGTTTATGAGCATTTCATTTAATATCCCCACAAATGAGTTCCTAAAGCAATATCAAGAGAAGAAGCCTCTTCTGATGAAAGGAGCAGTTTCTTCGAACGATTTCTCCTGGCGCGACGCCAATGAAATCTTCGAGCGAAGCAATGTGGCTTCCAACGATTTCAAGCTGTCCTGCGATGGCATCCGGCCCAAGCACGAGTATGTGGAGAGCTACTGGGATATCGGCACGCTGCGGCATCGCCTGATCAAGCCAGTGGTCTACGACTACCTGCGCAACGGCGCGACGCTGATCGCCAACAAGATCGCCAACGAGCCCAAGGTCAACCAGTTCGCCAGGCGCGTCGCGGAGTTCACCGGCCGGCAGGTGGTCAGCAGTGCCTATGCCGCCTTCGGAGAAAGGGATTCGTTCCGCTGCCACTGGAATACTCGCGATGTGATTGCGGTACGAGAGCCGAATTAATCGCGCGGCATATGAAGCTGGCCGAGACATAACCCCTACAACTGTATGGTTATCTAACGTGAAAGTTCCCCTACCCTACCCTACAACCAGTTCGAATCATCGATGAAGCTCTTGCTTGCGAGACGAGAAAATGAAAAGACTCATGGACCTTGTTTTAAGATTCGAAATGGACTGGGTTAAAAATGATTTCTTGAGATCAGACTTATTCACCTTATATACATTCTTTATTTCCATGACACTTGCCTGGTCACTATTCGAGTTTGGTAACAAGGGGCTCGTATGCTTTATGGTTGGCCTACTGCTGTTTGGGAAAGATATGTCGTTGTCAGGCTTTACGAAGAAATAAATTCCGCCCCGAAGAGGGCCACAAAAGCTATCAATTCTCCCACACAAAAAAAATAGCAGTACATCATATTCACCCCAACGGATGACTAGCCGACAAAATCAGACAAGGCCAAATAATGCCTATTGAAATTATCTCAGGAGTTCTTGTCGGATTAGCCTTGATTTTATTCCTCATAGACAACAAGAAGAAAATTGACAGTTATATAGCGAACCCAACCTGGCGAAACTTCGCAAGCATCCTGACGGATTACATTCCAGGCGAAAGAAAGAGAAAAGATGGGTGAACCAAAATGACAAGCATGGAAGAAGAAGTAGAAGGACTGGCAAGAGAAAACAGGGCGTTCATGAGTCTGATTGGCAAGTCTAGCGTCTTGGCATTTGGATTCATTTTTCTAAATGAAGACCTAAGAGCACTGGGACTTGAAGATAATATTATAGGAATTTTGGATATATGG
Source organism: Stutzerimonas tarimensis (assembly GCF_042648805.1). NCBI lineage: Bacteria > Pseudomonadati > Pseudomonadota > Gammaproteobacteria > Pseudomonadales > Pseudomonadaceae > Stutzerimonas > Stutzerimonas tarimensis. Next base: position 334,452 of record NZ_JBHRXZ010000016.1, read on the forward strand.
TTTGCCGTCTCGGCAGCATGTGCTTTCTCAATAGCACTTACAGTAAACGCCTATGTTGTAGGCGGACATGAAAAAGTCAACCACAGCAACAATAGACCAACAAAAAGAATAAAGACAGCAACGGAATACATTATCTATATTGGAATGATCGTGACTGGCTTTTCTTTGATAATTATTTTCCCGGAACACTTCAAGGAAACATACACATCTATAGTCTATGGTTTTGTGCTGACAGGTACAGGCTTTTCTTTGCTCTACTGGGAGATTTTTCGCTCCTTGAAGAACAAAAGGCGAAAAGCCCCCCAGTAGTTGATCTGATTTTTTTGACGGCGACCTTGTGGGCGTGGATAAGCTTTCTATTTATTGTCAGGGTGCCATATGTGCAGGGTGAATAGCGAATTCATTTGCAGGCTTGCCGAGTCAGAGGGCATGTGGATATTGCTCGTCGGTCTTTTTTTATCAGCTATTTTGAATATTTTATTTAACATGACGACCTTCCTGTCAAATCGCAGGAGAGGTGATTTGGCAAGAAAAAATAATGAAAAAACAATGGTCTTTTCGACTGTCATAGGGGTGGCATTAGCCACGGTATCGAGAAATATAATTCTGGCATGAAGGGATGCCTTTGGAGAAAAACATGAGAGAGCTTACCCTTAAAGAGCTGGAAAGTTGTATCGGGAGCTGCCTTACCTATAGTGCCAATATTGGTTAGAGGGACCCGTCGGCGCGGCTAGTGGTGTAGCATCATATGTCGCATCATCATCTATGCAGGGGCAGTCAGTAACACTTTCTGGCACAGTAGGCGCTGCGGTAACTGGCGCCATTACAGGAGGAGGGGCAAGTTCAATCAGGACCGGAATACTGGCTGGAGCGGCAGGGGGAACTGCATCAAGAATTATGAGTATTGACGGCACTGGAGGGTTTACAACGAACGCTCCAGATACCGCAGGCACCGACTACAACAATGCCGCGGGCACCAATCACAACTAAGCAAGATGAAAAAAATCTCTTGACTTAATCTCTCTCAAGAGCCTAATAAAACCTGCAGGATTATAGCCTGCCAAGGACTGGCAATTAGTTTATGAGCATTTCATTTAATATCCCCGCAAATGAATTCTTGGAACAATACCAAGAGAAGAAACCTCTCCTGATGAAAGGAGCAGTTTCTTCGAACGATTTCTCCTGGCGCGACGCCAATGAAATCTTCGAGCGAAGCAATGTGGCGTCCAGCGATTTCAAGCTGTCCTGCGATGGCATCCGGCCCAAGCACGAGTATGTCGAGAGCTACTGGGATATCGGCACGCTGCGGCATCGCCTGATCAAGCCAGTGGTCTACGACTACCTGCGCAACGGCGCGACGCTGATCGCCACCTCCCCCACCACGACACCGTCGAACGCGGCGGCCACCGGGGTCACGGCATCGAAGCCGGCGATGTTTTCTATCTGCCGCGTGGCTGGTGGCATAACCCGTTGCCGCTGGGCGAGGAAACCACGTTTCCGTTCTGCTGCGTAAAAGTGATTGCTGCACGAGGGCCGAGTTAATCGCTCGGCATATGAAGCTGACCGAGACATAACCCCCTACAACTGCCGGGCTGTCTAACGTGAAACTCCCTCTACCCTACAAACAGTTCGAATCATCGATAAAGCTCTTGCTTGCGAGACGAGAAAATGAAAAGTCTCATGGACCTTGCTTTAAGATTCGAAATGAACTGGGCGCTTGGAACTTGAGGCCGCCCAGGCTTTATGAATTGGCGCTTGAGTCAATTTGCTCTATGGCGGGTAAGTGGGCTACTGAATAGCGTTGCTTGCGCTGAGCTAATCGCGCGTTCTACACAAGGAGTTTCAAGAGGCGATATTGTGCAATGACTTATAGTTTTTGCGGAGCAGAGCTTCTTGACGTTTCCCTGAATTCGTAAGGGAGGCGAATATGGCGACAGCATCGTATGGGCCGACATTAGGTACTGATGCAGTTGCTTCATTTAGCAAAAATATGGTGTTTCAAAAGGAGAAAGCCGTGAGAGAACTTACCCTAACAGAGATGAGCTTCGTAGGCGGCGCCGGCAATGCTACTGACACGGTAAATACCACAGTCACAACCGGTGGTGCGGGATATGCCGCTGGCCGTGTACTCGCCTCAGCGGCAGGTGGTGCCGTCAACGGGAGTCGAGCTGGGTTGTATGGCGCTATTGCCGGCGCAGTGATTGGCGCCGCCGCGGGGATTTATGACTGGTACCAAGACAGCCAAGATGGAAGCGACTATGGAGATGGAACCAACTATTAAATAAAGCGTTTGCTAAGTGGCGCACCATTGCGTCAATTAGTTTATTTTTCTTAGGGGGTTGAAGATGACCAAAAAAATTGACTATTTGCGTAAATTTGCAATCTACTTTTTTACTATTCTGACCTTGGCATGTGCTGTTTCAACAGTGTTTTTCGCGATAAGCGGTGATGCCAGCCAAAGAAATGAGAGCGCCGTATCGGCTTTGGTCGGCATGCTCCTTGTTCTATGGTTGAGAAAAGATCAAGAGTCTGAAATAAAAAAACCATTGGTTTGATCTGGGTCTCAGATCATCTGGTGTCGATATTAATTGTATAGGCGGCATATGATGCAAATCGTGTTTGACGTCACGAAGAATGATTTTTTTGACGAGTATCTCTACAAGAAGCCTCACGTTTTTAAAGGTGCGGTCCAAGGCGGACATATAGACTGGAAGGATATAAATGAAATTTATGAGAGAGCGGATGCGTCCGACAGAAGCTTCAAGTTGATGAATGGTTATGAGGTTCCAAAATCAGAGTATGTGGAGTCTCATATAAATGTTGGGCGTGTGGAGCATCGATATATTAAGCCGGTGGTTTACAGGTACATGCGCGAAGGCGCGACGCTCGTTTACAATAGAATAAAAAACGAACCATTGCTGACAGCCATATCCAAGCAGATTGCCAATTATGCCGATGCGCAGGTTATCGTCAGCGGATATGCCGCTTTCAGCGGAAAGTCTTCCTATAGAAGCCATTGGGATACAAGAGATGTTTTTGCTGTTCAGCTATTGGGGCGGAAACGCTGGATCATCAAGCGGCCGAACTTTGAGTCTCCCTTGTACATGCAGCAGACAAAAGACATATCCGAAGCGGTGGAGCCGGAAGAGGTTTATCTAGACGTTATTCTTGAGCCGGGTGACATCATATATGTGCCTCGTGGATGGTGGCACAATCCGCTTCCTCTTGGAGGGGAAACATTTCATCTCGCTATCGGCACATTCGCACCTACCGGTTTTGACTATTTGCGCTGGCTGCTTAATCTGATGCCTAATATTCCTGATGTCAGGAAGAATTTTCATGACTTCGGGCGAGACGAGCAATCTCTGGAAAACATAGCAGCAAGTCTTGGAGCCGCCGTCAACGATCGAAGTAATTATGAGAAATTCATGCAGGCGTACATAGGCCAGCATAGAGTGGATTCAAAGATTGCACTTCATATTCTCGGTGACGGAAGCAGCCATCAGCTCGATTTGAAGCATACCGTTCGATTGAATGCTAACTTGCTGTACCGATTTTCGGATGGGTTTGTGGTGATCAATGGGAACAAGATAAATATCGATGATGTGGGTTTCGAGTTGATTGAGTTTATTCATCATCAGGGGGGGGTTAGTGTGTCTGGAATTCAGGAAAAGTTTTCAGATTACGGAGCGGATATTGTCGGTAAGGTGCTTTTTCAGTTGGCCCTCAATGATGTGATCGAAGTTGTTGGCTGACTCCCAATTCCTATCTGGTTGACTGCCCTCCATCTCGAAGTCGGGGCCTAAGAATTCCTTGGCATCGCAAATGGGCGTTGCCATCAGGATCTTCTAGAACTGTCGCGCGAAATAACTGCGTGATGTGGTTCATGGATACGTTGAAGCATGGAAGCAGTGTTGCAAGCGGAAAGCCAGGAATGCGGCCTGGCCTGCCTGGTGATGATCGCCGGATACCACGGCCTGCACCTCGACCTGATGAGCCTGCGCCGGCGCTTTTCGATTTCGATCAAGGGCACCAATCTCGCGCAACTGGTGCGCTATGCGCAGAGTCTGGATTTTTCATGCCGACCTCTGCGCCTCGAACTGGAAGACATGGCCAAGCTGCGGTTGCCATGCATCCTGCATTGGGACATGACTCACTTCGTGGTGCTGGAAACGGTCCGCAGGGGTCGTCTGCATCTGCTCGACCCGGCCAGCGGACGCCGGGTGCTGCCCTTGGCCGAGGCATCCCGGCATTTCACCGGTGTGGCGCTGGAGCTGTCGCCCAATGTCACCTTTCGCCCGGCCCAGCAGAAGGCACGTATCCGCCTGCGCGAACTGACCGGCCGGGCGATCGGGTTGAAGCGCGCATTGGCCAATATCTTCGCGTTGGCCCTCGCGCTCGAAGTCGTGGCCCTGCTGGCACCACAGGTCACCCAGTGGGTGGTGGACGGTGCCCTGGTATCGGCGGATCACGATCTGCTGCTGATCGCCGTGCTGGGCGGTTGCCTGTTGATGCTGATCGATTTCGTGCTGCGCATGGCCCGAGGGTGGATGGGGTTGAGGCTGAATCAGCAGCTGGCCCTGCAATGGTCGGGCAATCTGTTCAGTCATCTGCTGCGCCTGCCCTGGCCGTACTTCGAGAAGCGTCAGCTCGGTGATATCACCGCCCGCTTCCAGTCGCTGACGGCCATACGCAACGTTCTCACCAACGGCGCGATCATGGTCGTGCTCGACGGGCTGGTGACCCTGATCACGCTGGGCATGATGCTGCTCTACAGTCCGGTGCTGACCGGCATCGTGGCGATCGCCCTGGCGCTGTACATGGTTCTGCGCGTGGCGTTCTACCAGCCGCTGCGCAACGCCTCGGAAGAGCGCATCGTGCTGGCGGCGCGGGAGAATTCCTACTTTCTGGAAACGATACGGGCGGTGCTGCCGCTCAAGCTGTTCAACACCACCTCCCTGCGCCTGGCGACCTGGCAGAACCTGGTCGCCGATGTGCAGAACCGCGATGTCGCCACGCAGAAAATGCTGCTGGCATTCACCAGCCTCAATACCCTGATCTTCGGGCTGGAAGGCATGCTGCTGCTCTACGTGGGCGGAATGGCCGTTCTCGACGGCACGCTCTCGCTGGGCATGCTGTTGGCGTTCATCGCCTACAAGAGCCAGTTCACCGGCCGGGCCAGCCAGTTGATAGATCTGGGCGTGGAGATACGCATGCTGTCGCTGCATGCCGAGCGACTGGCCGATATCGCGCTCGAAACGCCGGAACCGGACAGCCACATGGAAACGGACCTGGAGCGCATCGAGCCACGCATCGAGTTGCGCGACGTGTCGTACCGTTATGCGGAAGGTGAGCCCTGGGTGCTGCGCAATCTGTCACTGGTCATCGAGGCCGGCGACTCGGTGGCCATCGTCGGCCGTTCCGGCTGCGGCAAGAGTACCCTGTTCAAGCTCATGCTCGGACTGCTCACGCCGACCGAAGGCGAGATTCTGGTGGGCGGCATCCCGGCGCGCCAGTTGGGCCCTCAGGCGATTCGCAATCTGGTCGGGGCCGTGATGCAGGAGGATCAGTTGCTCGCCGGCTCCCTGGCCGAGAATATCGCCAGTTTCGATCCTGAGGCGGACCAGCAGCGGATCGAGGAAGCGGCGCGTCAGGCGAATATCCACAAGGCGGTCGCCAATATGCCCATGGGTTACCAGACACTGGTGGCGGAAATGGGCAGCGGCCTGTCCGGCGGGCAGAAACAACGGGTGCTGCTGGCGCGCGCCCTCTACAAGCGACCCCGGATTCTCGCGCTGGACGAAGCCACCAGCCATCTCGACCTGCATAGCGAGCAGCACGTCGTACAGGCCTTGCAGCGGATGCCGATGACCCGCATCACCATCGCGCACCGGCGCGAAACCATCTCTTTCGCCAGGCGCCTGGTCTGCCTGGACAAAGGCGCAGTGGTCGAAGACGTTCGCCTTGATGAAGAGAGACAGGTCAGCGCATGAGGGGGAGGCACCTCTTGTGCGGCTGGGCGCTGGCATGCATGGCAGGCCAGGCACAGGCCAGCGACCTGATGGAAATCTACCGCCAGGCCGTAAGGCATGATGCCCAGTATGCGGCGGCCCAGGCACAGCGGCACGTGGGCAATGAACGACTGATCCAGGGGCGTGCGGGCTTGTTGCCACAGGTGACGTTCGATACCCAGACGAGCTGGAGCGAAACCGAATACGACGTGACTGGCGGCACCCTCGAGCAGCGCCGACAGAACCGTAGCTATGGCATCCAGCTCGTGCAGCCCTTGTTTCGCTGGCAGAGATGGCTGCAGTACGAACAGGGAAGCCAGCAGCAGGCACTTGCCGAAACGCGCCTGGCAAGTGCGGAACAGGCATTGATGCTGCGCGTGGTCGAGTCCTATTTCGAGGTATTGAACGCCAGTGACGTGCTCGATGCGGTCGAGCAATTGCAAGCGGCCAATGCCGAGCAGTTGGCGAGTGCCCGCAAACACTTCGAGTTGGGCAATGCCAGCATCACCGATGTCCACGAGGCCCAGGCAAGTTTCGACAGGACCATGGCACAGCTCATCAAGGCCAGGAGCGATCTTGCGTTGGCACGGCATGCGCTGGCCCGAATCATCGGCAGGCAGCCCGAGCGGATCAAGGGATTGCGCGAGCATGTGGAACTTGCGCCGCCACGGCCGGAAGACGCCAGTGCCTGGGTCATAGCCGCCGAGAGCGGCAGCCTCGAAGTGCAGACCCAGGCGTTGCTCCTGGAGATCGCCGCCAAGGAAGTGCAAAGCCGCAAGGCCGAATTCCTGCCAACGGTCGATATGGTGCTCAGCCAGAACATGCAGCAGAGCCCCAACGCGAGTACCGAACGCAGCGAATCCGCCGCCATCGGGCTTCGCTTGAGCATGCCGTTGTATAGCGGCGGGCGACTCAGCTCTTCCGCGCGCGAAGCAGTAGCGCTGCGGATACAGGCGGAGCATGAGCTGGAGGATACCCGGCGCGCGGCGACTCTGGCGACTCGGCAGGCATGGTCGGGTGTAATGGATGGAATCGCCCAGATAAAGGCGTTGGAGGCCGCGAAGGTATCCGCGCAGTCAGCCGTGAATTCCAACCAGTTGGGCTACAAACTGGGTGTACGTGTCGGAACGGATGTGCTGGATGCGCAAAGCCAGTTCAGCGAGACGCTACAGCAGCTTTCCCGGGCTCGATACGACACCTTGCTGGCCCAGATGCAGCTCAAGGCTGCGGTGGGGTCCTTGGGCATCGATGATCTTACCGAGCTCAATGCCTTGCTGGCGGATGTCGACGAGCAGAAGACATCGATGGGACCAGAAGCAAAGTAACCGATCCATAAACAAAAAAAGCAGACGCGAATCCACTATCGAATTCGCGTCAGGGTCTCGAGTAACTGGCGGAGATCTTCAGCTCGCTTGAGGCTGAACGGTGCCGGCGCCGCTCCGGCGCGTGCTGCCTGGCCGCTGGCCTCGGCGCGCTCCGGCTGTTATCGAGGCGGAAACGCGCTCATCCGGAGACCAGCAGCCAGGCACCGGCAGCGGCGGACAGCAGTCCAGCGAGCCGAACCAGCGGCGAGGCGGCGCGAGGCAACTGGCGGACCAGGGCATAGCCAACGGTGTGCAGCACGGCGGTAGCCAGCATGAACCCGGCCACGTAGCTCCAAGCCGACTGCACCGGCCCCTCCAGGCCGTGCGCCAGGCCGTGGGCGAAAGCGAACAGCGCAGTCATCACCAGCGCTACGGACAGGCGAACCCGGGCAGCGACGGCTACCAGCAACCCGAGCCCCAATACCGAACCGGCAATGCCGGTTTCCAGATACGGCAAACCCAGCCCGGCCAGACCCAGCCCCCCACCAAGCAGCAGGCTTGCGAGAAAGGTCAACGGCACTAGATAGCGCGCGGAGCCTTGCTGCTGCGCGGCCCACAGCCCGACCGCGAGCATGGCCAGCAGGTGATCCAGCCCGCCAAGCGGGTGAGCGATGCCGGACACCAATCCGGAAGGCGCATGGCCCGGGTGGGCGAAGGCGAGCGATGGTACGGACAGCAAGGCAGCAGCCCCAAGGACGGGCAGCAAAGTGGGGAAACGCATGATCGACATCCTCATCGAGTCGGAACATAGGGTAACCACCGGCGGGCGCGGGGCCCATCGGCGGCAGGCGTACCGGATGCCCGGCGGTCAGGCATGTGGCGGCTTCGGAAATTCACCACGCACCGTCTCGTAGGCGCGGGCCACGCGTAGCGCAAGGGCATCCTTCATACGCGGCGCGACGATCATCATCCCGACCGGCAGCCCCGCCGCGAATCCGGCCGGAATCGTAGTCGCAGGATGGCCGGTGATATCGAACGGCGCGGTATTGGTGAGCATGTTCAGGGCCGTGCGTACGTACGCCTCGATCGGCGCATCCGGTGCGGTCAGCAACGTGGCGACGAAGGGCATCGTCGGCATGATCAGCACGTCGAACTGCTCCAGCGCCGCGTCGTACTGGCGGGTCAGTTCCGGCACCAGCATCCGCGCCTTGCCGTAATAGGCCCCGTGCAACTTCTTCAGGCTGTAGTGCCCGGTCAGCGCGACCGCGCGGACGGTATGCGACAGCGCGTCGGCATGCTCCCTGCGTTTGGCCCCGAAGTAGCTCATGATCTCCGGGTCGTAATAGCCACTGACGTTCATCCCGTAACCGTTGCCCTGGAGCATCTGGTAGGCCGCGCCATCGGTGGCGATGACATTCCACATGTCCATGGCGACGGCGCCGTGCCAGGGCGCGCTGACTGTGCCGACCGTCGCGCCGAGGGCCTCGAGCTGGGCGACCGCAGCCCTGACCGCGGCATCCACCTCGGCCTCGGACACCCCGTCGATGGCGAAGCCTTCCTGCAACAGACCGATTTTCAGGCCCGCCACACCATCGTCGAGGCCGGCCAGGCATTGGGTCGGCGCCGGCTGATCTTTCTGCCGCGAATCCAGCCCGTCGGCACCGGAAATGACGTCGAGCATCACTGCCACGTCGCGCACATGCCGGCCCATCGGGCCCACATGGTCGATGGTGCGCTCAATGGGAAAGGCTCCGGTGTAAGGAACAAGGCCATAGGTCGGCTTGTGCCCAACGACGCCGCTCCAGGCCGAGGGCATACGGATCGAACCACCCTGGTCGCCGCCCAGCGCTAGGTCGACCTCTTCCACCGCGATGAGCACCGCACTGCCACTCGACGAGCCGCCGGCATTGCGCGACGAATCCCAAGGATTCGTCACCGGCCCGCTCGCCGCTGTGAAACTGGCCCCGGAGAAGCACAGGTCTTCGCATACCGACTTGCCGACGATAGTGGCACCGGCCGCCAGCAGCCGCTTGACCACGGTGGCATCCTCGGATGGCACGTAGCCGTCCAGGCTCAGCGAGCCATTGGCCATCGGTACCCCGGCGACCGATACGTTGTCCTTGATTACCACGGTCTTGCCGGCGAGCGGCCCCTCCTCCGCGCCTTCGATGGCGGTCTTCAGGTACCAGGCGCCATAGGGGTTGGCATCACCCTCGGGCTTGGTGAAATGCCGCACCGGTGGCTGCTTCGCGATCTCCGACTGATACAGCCGGTCGATCGTTTCGTAGGACGACAGGGTCGTGTCGGCAAGCCCGAGGTAAGCCTCCATCTGGGTGTCATCGAGGGTGTAGCCGTGGTCGTGCGCGGCGTCGAGAAAATCGGCCTTGCTGGGACGTGGTAGGGACATGACGTTCTCCATTGGTGATATTCGGCGCCCTTTGGAGGCGCCGCCTGTCATGACCGCTGCGCCACATGCGCGCGGTCCTTTGCTGCGTTAAAGCAGGGCCACCTCATCGCCAATCCGGACCGAACCGCCCTTGAGCACTTCGATGTAGACGCCCATGTCGGGATGTCCATAACGCGCCATCAACGCCCTGGGTATCGACAGGTCGCGGCGTGCCGTCAGCGGATCCACGTTGACCGCCGAGCAGCGCCGGGTCCGCAGCACCACCTCGACGCGCGCCTGCCCGATACGCAACTGGCGCCCTACCCAGTCGAGCTCTTCCCAGGCCGTCGCCGTGCGGAAGTAAAGATTGGCGCGGAACCGCAGCGGGTGGACCGGCTGGCCCAGGTCAGCCTCCAGCGCTTCGACGGAGGCGAGGTTGACCAGCGAGATGGCGTTCATCATTGGCGTCGAAATGACGCTGACATCGGTGAAGCGGACGCCCTGCGCACGGACCAGCCGGGGCATCCCCTGCAGCTCGCCGGCAAAGCGCTCGGCGAACAGGCGTGACAGGCTGTCCTGATCCTCGGGGTCGTCGAGGTCGAAAACGGTCATGCGCCCGTCCGGGTCGAGGAAGGTGAGCCGGTTACGGCTGTCGTCGTAGTGCGTGCGGTACTCGGCGAGTTGCTCGCGGTTCGCCTGGACCAGAAAATCGGTCTTCGGTCGCGGGACGTAATTGCCCGGTTCGAATACCCAGGAGCCATCGGTGATTGCGAAGATCCGATCCAGAGGCAGAGCCTGCCCGGCCGTCAATTGAACCGACGCCAGGGGCTCGGCCGACAGGCCTTTGACAGGATAGCGATACAGTTGCTCGATGGCACTCATGGCGGTCAGTCCTTTGCGCTGGGGTTAACAGGCGTCTGCGGTTCTGGTTCGGGATTCGGTCCGGTCTGTAGCGGCACCACCTGCAGGCGATGGTGGTTCATCCTTACCTCGAACATCCCCGCCTCCGGCTGGGCAAGGAGCGCCTCGGCCAGTACCGGTTCGAGTTCGGTACGCAGGCGGCGGGCCAGATCACGAGCACCGAAGCGCACGTCCTGGCCGCTGC
>NZ_JBHRXZ010000017.1:0-1210 GCF_042648805.1 Stutzerimonas tarimensis
CTTGAAACCCGAGGAATTGAATTGGCTGCTGATGGCCGGGTCGATCGCGGGAAATAAGTGGGAGAGTGTTGGGTCAAGGTTTGTACGTGAAGATGAGAGCTTCTCTAAAACCAAAAATGATGGAGTTAGAGGGGGAGGGAACAGGGGAAATATAATGATAGGGCTGCCCTTCGATGTTATGGATATTGCCTTGGGTTATCAGGGGTTACCCGATGCTTCGGTTCGGGACTATTTGTCAGCGCTTGGTACAGAAAACGCGCTATCGACGGGGCATTCTTTGGGAACTTTGACCAATATTTATCTAGGCAGCAATGGGTTGACCGATCAAGTTTACTTATACTCCATCCCGTTCGGAGCAGTAGCTCCTCCTAATGCGGGGGTTATGATTGGATCATGGGACTTGGTCAATGGTGGCTGGGCAGGGAAATTATTAAACTGGGATGCTGAAGTCGTCCCGCTCAAGCCTTGGGAACATGGATTTGAAAACTACAAAAGATATATTAAAGATTAGTGGTGCTCTATTAATTTTGGCGGTGATGGGATGTGTGCCTGAAGCTGCTTATCATGTCTATGAGACTGAGAGAGACAGCTTCGCCCTGAATGACAAATATCTACGGGTTGACCCGTTGGATTACCCTGTTTTTGCCATACGTCAGGAGCGCGATGCGCCAATGGATCCTGATTCCTCTATGGCAAAGGTGGGGGAAAAGAGGCCTCCACTGAAGCCATCTGATCGCTGGGAGATTACTCACGCTTTCAATGGAAAGTATTTGGCTTATTCTAAGGATTATGATTTTGAGTACTGTGTTTATATAAAATCTCGTACTCTAATCAGCCTGGCGCAGCGTAATGCTGCATGGCCAGATTTACCCCCTACGTCAAAGAAAGACTTGCAGGCAGCGGAAAGGCTCTGTGGTCCAAAGGGAAATGGGGAGCGCAGCAATATGTATATATATTTGCGTCCTAATGGGGAAGCATATGGGTGGCAACCTTTGAGGAACCCAAAACGCCACTTGTTTGCATCGGATAAGGTTTCCTGGTTTAGAGAAGTTGGTTCTGGTGACTGGTCTGGACAACCTTGGTTTGAGTGTGTGGACCGCTGCGAAAAGCTAGTGAATATGGTTGAATAAACGTAAGCGCTCCATAAACCCCGTCCGCCAGACAGAGTTTGTTTTCAGGAAGTCGAGGCAGAGGCCGGCGAGCAGTTCCA
>NZ_JBHRXZ010000017.1:1220-1303 GCF_042648805.1 Stutzerimonas tarimensis
TCCGCTGTACCGCTTCGAGAAGATGCTCAGCCGCCACGGCGTCGACATCCCGCGCCAAACCCTGGCGCGCTGGGTGATCCAGA
>NZ_JBHRXZ010000017.1:1313-255534 GCF_042648805.1 Stutzerimonas tarimensis
ATCCATATCCGCAAGACCTACGCCTGCAAGGTCTGCGAAGCTGCGCCGATCACCGCCGACAAGCCGGCACAACTGATCGAGAAGAGCCTGGCCAGCCCCAGCGTGCTAGCGATGTTGCTGACCACCAAGTACGCCGACGGCATCCCGCTGTACCGCTTCGAGAAGATGCTCAGCCGCCACGGCGTCGACATCCCGCGCCAAACCCTGGCGCGCTGGGTGATCCAGAGTGGCGAGCAACTGCAACCGCTGCTCAATCTGATGCGCGACAAGCTGCTGGAGCACCCGGTGCTGCACTGCGACGAAACGCGCCTGCAGGTGCTGCATGAACCGGGACGCGATCCCACTGCGCAGTCTTGGATGTGGGTGCAAAGCGGTGGGCCGCCGGACAAGCCGGTGATCCTCTTCGACTACAGCACCAGCCGCGCGCAGGACGTGCCGCTGCGCCTGCTCGATGGCTACCGTGGCTACCTGATGACCGACGACTACGCCGGCTACAACGCCGTGGCCGCGCAAGAGGGCATCGAACGTCTGGGCTGCTGGGCGCATGCGCGGCGCAAGTTCGTCGAGGCGCAGAAGGTGCAGCCCAAGGGCAAGACCGGCCGGGCAGACGGCCCTGGGCAAGGCGGTGACTTACCTGGCCAGCAACTGGAGCCGCCTGGTGCGCTACGTCGAAGGTGGGCACCTGCCCATCGACAACAACCGCGCCGAGAACGCCATCCGCCCGTTCGTCATCGGCCGCAAGAACTGGTTGTTCAGTGACACCCCCAAAGGTGCCACCGCCAGCGCGCAAATCTACAGCCTGATCGAAACCGCCAAGGCCAACGGGCAGGAGCCTTATGCCTGGCTGCGCCACATCCTCGAATGCCTGCCGTTGTCGGGGGGTGCGCTGAGTTGCTTAGTATCGCCCTTGCAGCAGCGGGTTGGGTGCGGCCTCGCCCGGGCGGGAACAGATGGCGTCGGATACCGCCGGGCCCATCACGCCGATGGTACCGGTGACGTAGCAGTTGTATCGGGTGCCGGATGGAGTGGATGCGCTGTAAGTCGTTTTCACGCCGCTGTCTCGTCGATCGGCAATCACCAGTTGGTCGGCGTCGATGCCCAGAGCGAAGGCGGTGTTCTGGAGGATCTGATCGTCGGAGACGGCCATCGAGGCGCAGCCGGCAACGGCGAGTAGCGGCAGAAGGATGAATGCATTCCTGTGCATAGTGAAGCTCCCTGAGTGTCGTTCGGTATCCGAGGCGCGGCGCGCTCGGGCTGGCATTATCGCCGGCCCGGCTGGCAAGGGACCGGGCCTGGGTCACAGGGTTGGGCTTGCGTGCTTTCCGCAAAGGTCGCGCTGGGCCCCTTCGGGCCTGCACACGCCTTGGCCCGGCTCCGCACTCACACAAAGAACATCGGCACCACCACGCTCGAAATCAGCAGGATCAGCGCACCGCCGAGGCGTGAGGAGATCTGCGCGAAGGGCATCAGCGACATGCGCCGGGCGGCGGAGAGCACGGCGACGTCGCCGGTGCCGCCCATGTTGGCCATGCACAGGCCGGCGGTGATCGCCGATTCGATGGGGTAGAAGCCCACCAGGCGGCCCACCAGGCCCGCGCCAAAGGCTGCGCCGGCGACCACGGCAAAGACGATCAGCACGTAGGTCAGCGACATGGCGTCGATCACCTGGCCGAGGTCGGTAAAGGCAATGCCGATGCCGAACAGCAGGGCGAAGGTCCAGTTGCGGGCGACGAAGCGGAACCACTGGGAGGCGGCGTCGCTGATCGACTCGGGCATCAGGTGAGTGACCTTAAGCGCGGCCACCAGCACGATCATCAGGGCGTAGGGGTGCAGCGGCAGGAACGCCCCTAGAATCTGTCCGGCGACAAAGAAGGTCAGCGCCGCCGCCAGGCCCACGCCCAGGCCAGGCAGGGTGATGGGGGTGTCCTTTTCGCTGACGTCGACCCCCGGCATCATCTGGCCATTGCCGGTCAGGCTCGGGAAGCGCTTGCCCAGGCCGTTGAGCAGGCCGGCGATGATGATCGCGAAGACATTGCCCAGCGCCAGAGCCGGCACCAGGATGGAAATGTAGTAGCTTGCCGGCTGGCCCAGCAGTTGCTCATAGATCTGGCTCATGGGTACCGCGCCGGCGCCCATACCGCCGCCCATGATCGGCATGGCGATGACCACCACCGCATCCTGCGCGGAGAAGCCGAGCAGCGAGCCCACCAGCATGGCGAACAGCGCGGCGAACAGTACCGAGCAGAGCAGCGGCAGGGCGTAGCGCGAGCCGACCTTGACCAGCACCTTGGAGTTCATGCCGAGAATGCTGCCGGTGATCAGCGCGGCGATATAGAAGTCGAGAAAGCCGCCGCCCTTCATGAAGGTGGCGATATCGTTGACCACAGGCGTGGGAAGCCAGCCGAGGTACACCAGGGTGGCCGATCCGAACAGGGCCAGGATCGCGCCGCCGCCGAGGTAGGTGCGGATGATCGGCAGGCGGTCGCCGACGAAGCCCATCAGTTCGCCCAGCAGCATCATGACCAGCAGGGCGCCGATCATGCCGGTGGGCAAGGTGTCGGTGGCGATCGCTGCCACCATGACGGCCAGCGCGATGAAGAACAGCGGCAAGGGCAGGTTGAAGATGCGCTGTGACAGCAGCGAGGATGTTTGGGGCAGGGCAATACCGGCGTCGGTCCGACTCATTGTTGTCTCCTTCGGACGTGCAAGCCTGGCGCTGCACATGCGGGTGATTATTGTAAGAATCGCCTGGCGGCGAGGCACGGCCGGACAACCGTGCCAGGCGAGCATAAGGGCAGGGCGGGCAACGCCTAGGTTTGGGCAAATTAACAAAGCATTAACAAACTAAAGAAAGTGCGGGCGAGCTTGACCGCCCCGTGTGTGGCCCGCTGCAATCCTCTGGCGTTGCGGCTGTTCCGTCCGCCTGCCCTGGAGACACGACCTTGTCTGGCTTGCGCCTGAATACACTGATCTCGCTGCTGGTGGCGTTCATGGTGGTGTTGTCGCTGGGTCTTGCCCTGTGGCTGTTCAATGCCCAGCTGCGCCAGACCCTGGAGCAGACCCAGGCGTCGCGGGTCACCGGGCTGGCGCAGACGCTGGCCGGTAGCCTCGATGTGCGCCAGGCGCTGCGCGCGGCCGAGACCGATTTTCGCCTGGACAACTCGCTGCAGCAGCAAATCGATGCCTTGCGCCGGCAGCTGGGCGTCGACTTCATCGTGGTGATGGATGCACAGGCTCGGCGCCTGACCCACCCCGAGCCTCAGCTTATAGGCCAGCGCTTTCGTGGCGATGACGAAGGCCCGGCGCTGGCCGGCGAGGCCTATGCCTCCCGCGCCGAGGGCAGCCTGGGCATCAGCATTCGCGGCTTCGCCCCGGCGCGCGACGAGGCGGGTGAGGTGATCGGTGCGGTGGTAGTGGGGGTCACCCTGGCCTCGCTGGCGCCCCTGCTGACCGAGAACCGGCGCGACGTGGTGCTTGGCGTGCTGCTGCTGATGGTCATCGCAGCGCTGGGGGCACAGCTGCTGGCGCGCTACGTCAAACGGGTGCTGCTGGGCCTGGAGCCCCACCAGATCACCCGGCTGATGCAGGAACGTCAGGCCATGCTCGCCTCGGTGCATGAGGGCATCATTGCGGTCGACGATCAGGCCCGCATAACCCTGGTCAATCCGGCCGCGGAGGCGTTGTTGACCCGCGCCGGCCTGGGTCCGCCGCCGCTGGGCCGCCCGATCGCCGAGTACCTGCCACAGAGCGGCCTGCCCGAGGTGTTGGGCAGCGGCCGCGAGCAACTGGACCGGGAATTCAACCTCAATCGCCAAGTGGTGCTGACCAACCGTGCGCCCATCCGCCATCACGGCCGGGTAGTCGGTGCCATTGCCACCTTTCGCGACAAGAGCGAGGTGAACGTGCTGGCCGAACAGCTGACCGGGGTCAGCCGCTATGCCGAGGCCTTGCGCGCGGCGACTCATGAGTTCAAGAACAAGTTGCACGTGCTGCTGGGGCTGGCGCAATTGGGTGAACTGGACGCCCTGCGCGCCTATCTTCGTGATCTGGCCGATCACCAACTGACACCCGCCACATCGCTGGTGGAAGGCATTGGCGAACCGGTGCTGGCGGGCTTTCTGCTGGGCAAGCAGAGCGAGGCTCGCGAGCGCGACATTCAACTGGACGTCGAGGCTGAACGGGCGATCCCGGCTCCGGCCGACCCGTCGATGGTCCACGCGCTGGTGACTGTTCTCGGCAACCTGCTGGAGAACGCTTTCGAGGCCGTGGCCGAGCGGGACCCGCGGCGGGTCTGCCTGACGCTGGATTTCGACGAGGCGCAGTTGTCGCTGCATGTGCAGGACAGCGGCGACGGCATCGCCGATACCATCCGCGAGCGACTGTTCGAGCCGGGCGTATCCACCAAGGGTGCCCAGCGCGGCATCGGCCTGGCGGCGGTGCGCGAGCAGGTCGATGCCCGGGGCGGCAGCCTGTCGGTGTATTCCGAGGCGGGGCGCGGGACCCTGTTCGAGGTTGAGTTACCCTATCCGGTAGCCGAGTGAAAAGGTGAGCCTGATGCGCGTACTGATTGTCGAGGATGACCCCATGGTCATGCGCCTGAACGTGGAATACCTCGGCCGCCTGGATCGCATGCAGCTCGTTGCCCGTTGCGACAGCGTGCCCGCGGCGCTCGACGTGCTGGCGCGCGAGCCGGTCGATTTGGTGCTGCTCGACGTCTACCTGCGCAACCGGTCGGGGCTTGAGGTGCTGCGCCATCTACGCGAACGGGCGCTGGACGTCGACGTGGTGCTGATCACCGCCGCCTCGGAAATCACGACGGTCAGGGCGACGCAACAGCTCGGTGCCCGTGATTATCTGGTCAAGCCGTTCACCTTCGAGCGTTTTCGCGATGCCCTGGAAACCTGCCGTCTGGCGCGCCAGGCATTGGCCCGGCTGCCGGAGCAACTGGGGCAGGGCGAAATAGACCGGCTGTTCGGGCCTGCCGTCGATGCCGAGCCGCGCCGCCCTGGGGACCTGCCCAAGGGCCTCACGGTCCCCTCGCTGGCCCAAGTGGCCCGGGCCATCCTGACGCTGGAGGGCGACGCCTTCACCAGCGAAACCCTGATCCCCACTACAGGCCTGTCCCGCGTCTCGGTGCGCAAATACCTCAAGCACCTCACCGATAGCGGCATGCTCAGTGAGTCCTTTCACTACGGCCAGATCGGCCGTCCCTCCTTCACCTATCGCTGCCGGGATCGGCAAGCGCTGGTAGGACTGACGCAGCTCTAGCGTGACCGCCTCAGAAACTCGACAACATGCGTGCTTCCGGCAAGGACGAGGCCATCGCGCTGGCCCGCCGATCAAGCTCACCCGGTCTGTCACCGCCCACCTGCCTCCGGAACCGTGCTCCGGCAGCCCGCCATCCGGCAACCGTGGTGCTGTCGGCAGCTTGCCGTTACTCTTGTAGACCGATCTCAGCCAAGGCGTATCGCCCGTTCCATGAAAACCCCCAAACGACTCCTGCCACTGGTCGAGGATGGCCTGATCGACGAGGTGTTGCGTCCGCTGATGAGCGGCAAGGAAGCAGCCGTTTACGTGGTGCGCTGCGGCGACCAGGTGCGGTGCGCCAAGGTGTACAAGGAAGCCAACCAGCGCAGTTTTCGCCAGGCGGTGGAGTACCGGGAGGGGCGCAAGACGCGCAATAGTCGCGATGCCCGGGCGATGGCTCGTGGCAGCCGGCATGGGCGCAAGGAGCAGGAAGACGCCTGGCAGAACGCCGAGGTGGGTGCCCTGTTCAGGTTGGCCCAGGCGGGTGTCCGGGTACCTCAGCCGTACGACTATCAGGATGGCGTACTGCTGATGGAGCTGATCGAGGACGGCGATGGCGATGTGGCGCCGCGGCTCAATGACGTCGACCTGCTGCCAGAGGACGCCCGCGAATTCCACGCGTTCATGATCAGCGAGATCGTCAAGATGCTGTGTGCCGGCCTGGTACATGGCGACCTGTCCGAATTCAATGTGCTGGTCGACGGACAGGGACCGGTGATCATCGACCTGCCCCAGGCGGTGGACGCTGCCGGCAACAATCACGCCTATCGCCTGTTCGAGCGCGACGTACAGAACATGGCCGCGTATTTTGGCCAATATGCGCCAGAGCTTCGCTTCACCCGTTATGCCCCCGAGATCTGGGCACTCTATGAACAGGGCAAGCTGACCCCCGAAAGCCGCCTCAGTGGTGAGTTCGCCGACCCGGATGATCCTGCCGACGTGGCCGCGGTGATGCGCGAGATCAAGGCCGCCCTGGCTGACGAGGCGCGCCGCGAGGCGGCGCGCAATCCGAACGCGGATGACGAGGAGCCGTCTCCGCCCTGGATGAAGTGAGGACGCTGCGCCAGCCGGCCGGTGGAATCCCAGTCACGAGCAGGCCCGCGCGGCCAGGACGAATTCATGCTCCCGGGACTAGGGCCTGAACGAGAAAGGCCCCGCCTAGCGGGGCCCTTGGGGCGTTCGCGGCGGTGAATCAGTCCAACATCGCGATGACGCGGTCACGCAGGTCCGGATCGGTCTGCAGTGCCTGGCTGATAGCGTTGTATTCCTCGACGCTCATGCCGTTGTCCTCGACCGCGGTCATCATCTCCTGCTGCGCCTGCTGCTGCAGTTCACGTGCTTCCTCGACGTCGCTGGTGTCTTCGAGGCGGGCGGTGAAGTCTTCGCGAATCTCCACGATTTCACCGAGGGATTCTGCATAACGCTCCAGTTGCTCGTCGCTGAAGTTCTGTGCCATCGGCGCAGCGCCAGTGGCCGGCGCGCCCTGGGTGGCCGGCGCCTGGGCCTGGGCCTGTGCCTGGGCGAGCGGAGCGCCGAGGGCGAGAACAGCGGCGAACAGACCGGCGAAGGCGAGGCGGGCGTTGTGCTTGATCATTTGTCATTCCTGTTTCGTTAGAGTCGCCTTGCTCTAAGCAGCTGCCGTGCCAGGTATTCGATTTTTAAACAAACCATTGATCTGGAAGCTTTTTGCCGTTTCGTCGAGGCGCGCTGGCCGGGATAGACAGGGTCTTGTATTGTGCCGTTATGACACATGTATCAGATTGGCCGCCTGGCGCGAGCCTGCGCGGCGCCTTGGTGCTGAAGGTGGTGGTGCCGCTGCTGGCGCTCATGTTGGCCTTCAGTTATCTCCTATTGTGGACGGTCGAGCGCAACAGCGAGCGACGTTTGCAGGCCGAGGTCGAGCTTACCGCCCGTGCAGTCCGCCTGCCGCTTGGTGACAGCCTGGCGCGCAACCAGAGCCATGACCTGCAGCAGCTGCTGCAGTCGGTACTTGGCGTCGGCCGGGTGTATGGCGCATACGTCTACGACCGCGACGGCAAGCTTGTGGCCTATGCCGGCGCCATCGAGCCCGATCAGGACGAGGCGGCGATCCAGGAGCTCACCGCCGAGGGCGAACAGACCGGCGAATACCAGCGGATCAAGGGGCGCGAGGTGTACTCCTACTTCGTGCCGCTGGAGGGGGTTGGCGGACGCATCAACGGTCTGCTGCAGGTGACCCGTCGCTGGAGCGACTTCGAACGGGACATTCGGCAGCTGCGGCTGATCGCCGGCGGGCTCAGCGGCTTGCTGGCAGGTGTGGCGATTTTGGTGATCCTGTTCGGCCATCGCTCGGCGGTGGGCAAGCATCTGCAACGGCTCACGGCAAGCATGGAGCGGGTCGCGTCCGGGGATCGGGCGCATCGCGTCACCTTGAGCGGGCCGCGCGAGATCCTGGTGCTTGGCAAGGCACTGAACCAGATGCTCGACAGCATTGCCGAGGCCGAGCGGCAGATGGCCGAGCAAAAGAGCCGCGAGCTGGATCTGCAGGCACGCCTGCGGCAGAGCCAGCAGTTGGCTGCGGTGGGCAGGCTGGCAGCCGGGGTAGCGCACGAGCTGGGCAGCCCGCTGAGTGTCATCGATGGCAAGGCGCAGCGCATCCTGCGCAGCGACCGTCTGGAGGCACCGCAGCGGCAGTCGGTACAGCAGATCCGCGGCCAGGTGGACCGGCTCAGTGGCATCGTTCGCCAGTTGCTGGACTTCGGCCGCGCGGCCGGTCAGCCGGCCCGTCTCATCGGCGCCGAGGTGCTGGCGCGCTCGGCAGCCGCGGCGGTTGCTGATGAGCTCGAGCGGTATCGGGTGCGGCTGAGCCTGGAGGCCCCCGCCGAGCCGCTGTCCTGCCGGGTCGATCCGGCCCGTTTCGAGCAGGCGCTGACCAATCTGCTGCGTAACGCCGCCCAGGCCAGCCCTGGCGGGCAGGTGGCGCTGCGCTGGTGGTGCGAGGGCAATCGCTTGCTGTTCCAGGTCGAGGATGATGGTCCGGGAGTGCCGGAAGAGCATCGCGCGGCGCTCTTCGAGCCGTTCTTCACCACCAAGCCGGTGGGCGAGGGCAGTGGGCTGGGCCTGGCGGTCGCGCATGGCGTCGTCGCTGAATATGGCGGACGTATCGAACTGGTCCAGGGCCGCTTGCCGGGCGCAGCGTTTCGCCTCGGGCTGCCGCTGATTACAGAGGAGGAGCGGGATGCCGAGGGATGAAGAGCGGGTGCTGGTGGTCGAGGACGACGAGAGTCTGCGCCAGTTGCTGGTGGAGGAGCTGGCCGACCGTGGCCTGGAGGTGCGCGGGGTGGCCTCGGCGGAAAAGGCGGCGGCCCTGCTCGAGCGCTGGGAGCCGGCGCTGGTAATCAGCGACCTGCGTCTGCCGGGAGCCGATGGCATGGCCCTGCTGCGCCGGGTCAAGGCAATGCAGGCGGCTCCGGCCTTTCTGGTGATCACCGCCTTTGGCAGCATCCAGCAGGCGGTGGCGGCGCTGAAGGAGGGCGCCGACGAGTTTCTCACCAAGCCGCTCGACCTGGAGCACTTCGGTCTGGCCGTCGGGCGGGCGATGGAAACCCGTCGGCTGCGTGACGAGGTCAAACGCTTCCAGCAGTTGCTGAGCGACGACCGTTTCCACGGCATGCTCGGCCGCAGCCGGGTGATGCGGGGTCTGTTCGACCAGATCCGCCAGCTGGCACGGGCCGCCGGGCCGGTGCTGGTGATTGGCGAAAGCGGCACCGGCAAGGAGCTCGTTGCCCGCGCGGTGCATGCCGAAAGCGACCGGGCGGGGGCACCCTTCCTGGCGATCAATTGTGCGGGGTTGCCGGCCGAGTTGCTCGAAAGCGAGTTCTTCGGTCATGTCGCCGGGGCTTTCACTGGCGCCAGCCGGGCCCACAAGGGGCTGTTCCAGCAGGCCGATGGCGGGACCCTGTTTCTCGACGAAATCGGCGAAATGCCCATGCCGTTGCAGGCCAAGCTGTTGCGCGTGCTGCAGGAGGGCACGATTCGCCCGGTGGGGGCCGAGCGCGAGCTGACAGTCGATGTCCGCATCATCGCCGCCAGCAATCGTCCGCTGGAAACCGCGGCCGGGCGCGAGGCGTTTCGCGAGGATCTGTTCTTTCGCCTGGAAACCTTCATCCTGCAGGTGCCGCCCCTGCGCGACCGCGAGGAGGATCTGGAACTGCTGGCGGCGGGCTTTGTCGCCCGCTTCGGCGCCAGCAGCGGCCGTTCGATCCGCGGGCTGTCGCGTGGCGCGCTCGAGCAGCTGCGCCGCTACCCCTTTCCCGGCAACGTGCGCGAGCTGCAGAACGCGATCGAGCGGGCAGTCACCTTCTGCCACGGACGCACCATCGAGCTCGAACATCTACCGACGCGCATCGCCCAATACAAGGACGAAGCGGTCAAAGGCGCCACGGACGAATTGCTGACGCAACTGAGTGACGGCCCGTTGCTGCCGACCCTGGAAGAGCTGGAGCTGCGCTACATCGAGCATGTGCTCAGGCTGGTGGATGGCAACAAGCGCCGTGCGGCGGCCTTGCTGGGCATCGGCCGGCGCACCCTCTACCGCCGCCTCGGCGAACAGGACGAGGGTTAGGTGGTCTGGCGTCCGCCCCGGTCGCAGGGCAGACTGGCGGCTTTCGCATCAGGGGGGTCGAACCATGCTCAGGGATCGCGCAAAGAAGGCGCTGCAGAAAAAGGCCAGAAAGGGCTTCAAGGGTTATCCGGCCGCCAGTGTAGCCTTCTACGGGCCGACTGACCGGCTGGCCACCAAGATGGTGGTCGGCATCTTGCCCAGCGAGTTCGCTCCCGCAGAGCCCATGCGCAAATGGTATCGCGACCATGACCTTCGCCAGGATGCGGCTGCGCTGGCCGAAGCGCTGGCCTTCATTGGCGAGAATGGTGCGCTTGGCTCGGTGATCATGCCGGAACGGATCATCGGTTGTCCCCACGAGGAAGGCACCGACTACCCCGAGGGCGAGCATTGCCCGAGCTGTACGTTCTGGGTCGGCCGGAACCGCTTCGCCGGGTTGTGACGCCACCCGCTCGGCGCCACCACGACAGGGAGGCAGGTACGCGCAGGATTGCCGCAGGTCAGTAGAGCCCTACACTACTCATGGTCATATGGCGTTATGACATTACGATGTGTAGAGTCGCCTCCGCTTACAGGGAGGTAACGCCCAAGGACTGTCTGGTGCCCATGTTCGATCGCTCTCTCGCCTCGCTTTCAGGCCTGTTCCGCCACCTGCCGGGTTGCTGGCTGGTCCTGGCTTGCGCGCTTCTGCTGCTCGCCGCCTGGCTGGCACCGAGCGAGTGGCACGCCTGGTCCGGCTGGTTTCCGCTGTGGTTGCATCTTGTGGTCGAGGTTTTCACCACTACCTTGGCCGGGCTGGTGTTTGCAGTGACCTGGCACAGTCATCGTGAGGGGCAGTCGCTGCGGATCCTGGCGCTGGGCTGTGCCTTCCTCGGTATCGGGCTGGTGGGCCTGCTGCATGCGCTGTCCTATCCGGGCATGCCCGATCTGGTGACCCCCGCCTCGACGGAGAAGGGCATCAATTTCTGGCTGGTCACCCGCCTGCTGCTGGCGCTGGCATTGCTGGGGCTGGCTTTCCTGCCGTCCTGCAGCGCTTGCCGCAAGCCGTCGCGGCTGCTGTTGCTGGGTGGTGTGCTCGGCTTCGTGGTGGTCGCCAGTTATCTTGGTCTGGCGGCCCCGGAACGGTGGCCAAGAACGTTCGTCCAAGGTGTCGGGCTCACCCGGTCCAAGATCGACCTGGAATGGTTCTTCATCGGCTTGATGCTGCTCGCAGCCCTTGGCTTCTGGCGCGAGCGTCGCAACGACCTGCCGTTCGACCCGAGGGGTCTGCTCGCCGCGACGCTGTTGCTGGTGCTGGCCGGGCTGTGCTTTACCCGTTATACCCAGGTGCACGGCCTCTACAGCCTGCTCGGCCACCTGTTCAACCTGCTCGCCTTTGCGCTGATCTATCGGGTGGTATTCGTCAGCTGCGTGAACATGCCCTACCGCCGTTTGGAAGCAGAAATCCAGGAACGCCTGGCCGCCGAACGACGGATCGAACAGATCTCCTTCTATGACGCCCTGACTGGCCTGCCCAGCCGAGCACTGCTGCGGGATCGCACCATGGAGGCCTTGGCCAGCGCGCCCGATGACCGTACCCAGGTGGCCCTGCTGTTTCTCGACCTCGATCATTTCAAGATGATCAACGATGCCCTCGGTCATGCCCAGGGCGACCGTCTGCTCTGCGAACTGTCGTGTCTGCTGGTGGACGCGGTGCCCACCACGGCGACGGTCTGTCGGGTTGGCGGCGACGAGTTCGCCGTCCTGCTGCCTGGGCTGCCGGAGCCAGAATTCGCCGCTGTGGTGGTGGAGCGGGTGATGGAGCAACTGGCTACGCCGCAATGGGTTGGCCAGCGCGACATCCTTTCCTCGGCCTCCGTCGGCGTGGCCATCTCCCCAGGCGATGGCGAGGATTTCGAGACGCTGGTATGCAATGCGGAGACCGCCATGTATACCGCCAAGAAGGCGGGGCGCAATGCCTGGCGTTTCTACAACCCGGCGATGAACGCTACGGCGAGCGAGCGCCTCGAGCTGACCAACGGGCTGCGCTGTGCCCTCGAGCAGGATCAACTGGAGCTCTACTACCAGTTGCAGGTCGATCTCTTCAGCGGCCAGGTGATCGGTGCCGAGGCGCTGCTGCGCTGGCACCACCCCCAGTGGGGCCTGGTATCCCCCGCGCGGTTCATCCCGATTGCCGAGGAGAGTGGTCTGATCGTGCCGATCGGTGCCTGGATTCTCCAGCAGGCGTGTCACCAGGCGGCCCAATGGCAGGCAGAGGGCCTTGGCATTCCGGTGGTGGCGGTGAACATCTCCGCGCTGCAACTTCAGGACAGCGCGCTCGCCAAGACCGTGCGCGCTGCGCTCGACCAAGCCGGCCTGGCGCCGTCAGCGCTGGAACTGGAGTTGACCGAGTCGGGCCTGATCCAGGACAGCGAACAGGTACGTGCCACCGTCGACCAGCTCAAGGGACTGGGCGTGGGCCTGGCGATCGACGATTTCGGTACCGGTTATTCCTGTCTGGCCTACCTGCGCCGGTTGGCGGTGGACGTGGTGAAGATCGACCAGTCGTTCGTGCGCGACCTGAACAGCAGTGCCGACGGCAGCGCCATTGTCACCGCGATCATCCAGATGGCCCGTTCGCTTGGGCTGGAGGTGCTGGCCGAAGGGGTCGAGGACGAGGAAACCGCCGAAGCCCTGCGTCAGCTGGGGTGTTGCCAGGCCCAGGGATATCTGTATGCCAGGCCGATGCCTGCCTCGGCCCTGCCGGCCAGGCTCGCCGAGCGGCGGGCGGCCGGCGCGGTCTAGACCGTTCAGGCAGCCTGTTCGCCCGAGAGACTGGCCATGTCGATCACGAAGCGGTACTTCACATCGCTCCTGAGCATGCGCTCGTAAGCCTCGTTGATGTCCTGTATGGCGATCATCTCGATTTCCGAGACGATGCCGTGCTCGGCACAGAAGTCGAGCATCTCCTGGGTTTCGGCGATACCACCGATGAGCGAGCCGGCGAGGCTGCGCCGCCGCATCAGCAGGTTGAACACATTGGGCGACGGGTGAGCGGTTGCCGGTGCGCCCACCAGTGTCATGGTGCCGTCGAGCTTGAGCAGGGTGAGAAAGGCGTCCAGATCATGCGGGGCTGCCACTGTGTTGAGGATGAAGTCGAAGCTGTCGCGCTGCGCCGCCATCTGCTCGGGGTCGCGCGACACCACCACCGCATCGGCACCCAGCGCCAGGCCGTCCTTCACCTTTTCCGGCGAGGTGGTGAACAGCACCACTTCGGCGCCCATGGCATGGGCGATCTTGACCCCCATGTGGCCAAGCCCGCCCAGCCCCACCACGCCGACCTTCTTGCCTGGCCCGGCGCCCCACTTGCGCAGCGGGGAGTAGGTGGTGATGCCCGCGCAGAGCAGCGGCGCCACGGCAGCCAGGTTGTCGCTGTGGCTGATCTTCAGCACGTAGCGCTCGTCCACCACAATGTGGTCGGAATATCCGCCCTGGGTGTTTTCGCTACCGCCGTACAGTGAACCGTTGTAGGTGCCGATGAAGCCTTGGTCGCAGTACTGCTCATGCCCTTGTCCGCACGACGGGCACTCACGACAGCTGTCGACCATGCAGCCCACGCCGACGGTGTCGCCTACCTGGAACTTGCCGACCTGATCACCCACCGCCACCACCTTGCCGACTATTTCGTGGCCTGGCACCGAGGGATACAGGGTGTTGTTCCATTCGTTGCGGGCGGTATGCAGATCCGAATGACAGACGCCGCAGTAGAGAATGTCGATGCGCACGTCCTGCGGGCCAGGCTCGCGGCGGTCGAAACGAAAGGGTGCTAGAGGTTCGGAAGCGGACTGCGCGGCATAGCCCAGAGCATCAGACATGTGGTTGTTCCTCGTTGGGTCTTGGAGTAAATCGGTAGCGTGCATGATGCGCCTCCGGGTGGGGCGGAGGCGAGTCCCCTCCGCGGACGAGGGCATCAGGGCGCCGCCTCGGCCTTGCTGCTAGCGCCGCCGGGTCATCAACGAGGCGAGGGTCAGCGCGCCGAGCATCACCGCGGCGGTTGTGGCCACCGGATGCTGGCTGGCGCGGGTGTAGAGGCTGGTTTTCATGGTCCGCCCCGGATAGTTGCCGCTCACCAGCCCGTCGATGGCATTGCCCACGTCGGCGTTGTGCAGGGCGCCCTGCGGGTCGCTGTCGGGCTTGCCACTCTGCAGTTTGTCATAGATGAAGGTGCGCTTGATCCAGTCGGTGAGGCCGGGCGCATGCTGGGCGAGTCGGGTGAGAAACTTGGTGTTGCCGATGTAGACGTCGCGCTGCGGATGCTCGGCGGCATAGAGGATTGCCTGGGCCACCACCTCCGGCGCATACACCGGTGGCGGAAAGATCGGGGCGCTGGGCAGCCTGTTCTTGGAGTGATCCATGAACAGGGTGTCGGTGGAGGAAGGCCGCACCAGGGTCACTGAAATCGGCGCCTGGCTTTTCTGCAATTCGACGCGCATCACTTCGGTCAAGGCCTTGATGGCGTGCTTGCTGGCACTGTAGGTGGCATGGAACGGCAACGCGACCGCCGATTCCAGGCTGCCGATGTTGATGATGGCACCGCCCTTTTCACGCAGGTGCGCCATGGCGATGGTCGAACCGTAGAGGGTGCCCCAGTAGTTTGTCTGCATGACCCGGTGGTGGTCTTCGTCGTCCACCTCGTCGAGGCGACCCCAGACCGAGGCGCCGGCATTGTTGATCCAGGTGTCGAAGCCGCCGAAACGGTCGAGGGTATCGCTGGCGACGCGATCGAGCTCCTCGCGCTTGCCGACGTCGGCAACGACATACATCAACCGGTCACCGGCGTCGAGCTGGCGTTGTATATCCGCCAACGCTTCTTCGTTGCGAGCCACCAGCACCACCCGGGCGCCGGCTTCGACGGCCATTCTGGCGGTTGCCAGGCCGATGCCGCTGGAGGCTCCGGTAATCACGATCACCTGTTCTCGCAGGGGTTTGAGAGTGAGGTTCATGGTGCCTCCGCTGGCGCAAATGGTTACCGAACGTAGAAGCGGACAGGGCTCAGGGGTTCCCGGCACGAGACGGATGGTGCGAGCGGGCCGGTGGCTGTCGAGGGACGAACCCCGCGCAGGGATTCCGGTCACCTTGAATAACCGATCAAGGAGAACTGCCACCATGCCACGTCGAACCCTAGTGTCGCTGGGTAGCGTCAACGCGGATTTCCAGGTGCGGGTGGACGCCCCTGCCGGTAGCCAGGAGACCCTGCTGGCGCACCAGTTCCGCCGCTTCGCCGGCGGCAAGGCGGGCAACGCCGCCTTTCTCGGCGCGCGTTTCGGCCATCGCAGTCTGTTGCTCGGGCGGGTGGGTGACGACGCCCTGGCCGAGCAGGCGCTGGCGCCGTTGCGTGACGCGGGGGTAGAGGTCGCGGTGGAGTCGGTACCTGGAAGGTCCACCGGCGTGTCCATGATCACGGTGCCGCCGGACGCGAAAAAGCACATCGTGCTGGCCACCAACGCCAATGACGACTGGGCAGTGCCGGGGATAGAAGCCATGGCTGGGGTGTTCGACGGCATCACCGGGCCCGCCTGCCTGGTAGTCAATTACGAGGTGCCGGCGATCGTCGTACGCCGTGCCGTCCAGATGGCCTGTCGCCAGGGATGGTCAGTGGTTCTTGATCCCTCGTTTCCCGACCGGGTAGAGCGCGACTTGTTGCCGAGCCTGACGGCCATCGTGCCCAACGTGGCCGAAGCCGAAGCTCTGGTGGGCTTCGCCGTGGCCTCGCTTGACGATGCTGCGCGCGCGGCCCTTGCGCTGCAGAGCGAGGGCGTGTCCATCGCCTGCGTGAAATTGTCGGACGGGGGCTGCGTGCTGGCCGGCGATGCTGGGCTATGGCACCTGCCTGGAGGCCACCTGAAACCGGTGGACACCACCGGTGCAGGAGATGGGTTCACCGGGGCAATGGCCATCGCCCTGCTGGAGGGCAGGCCGCCTCTGGAGGCTGCTGCCTGGGGCGTTGCCACGGCCCAGCACGCGGTTACCGCATACGGCTCCCAGGCTGCCTATCCAGATCGCGCCAGGGTCGAGGCAAGCGCCGGCGAGCTGCTTGATCGGGCCGTCCCGCTGGAGCGTCCCGCGTGCTAGAAACCCAGCAGATAGAGGCAGGCGGACAGCGTCAGCAGGCCGCCCAGGGTGGAGAGCAGAATGACCCGGGCTGCCAGCGCGGCGCCGCGGTCATAGTATTCGGCGAGCATGAAGGGGCCGGTGCCGGTGGGCAAGGCGCTGAGCAGCAGCGCGGCGCTGGCCCAGAGGGTCGGCAGTTGGAACACGCGAAAGGCAAAGAAGGCGGTGATGGCGGGCTGGACGATGAGCTTGAGTCCCACCAGTGGCCAGGCGGCCGCCTGCCCGCCGCGCTGCTCGCGCGCCAGGAACAGTCCCAGCGAGACCAGCGCACAGGGCACCGTGGCGGCGCCGAGCAGCGTCAGAACCTGGCCGACCGGTTTCGGCATTGGCGCACCGCTAAAGGACCAGGCCAGCCCCAGCAGTGGCGACACCACCATGGGGTTTCGCGCCAGTGCCTTGACCACCGTAATCAGGGTGCGCAGCGGCGATTGCCCGGCGTTCAGGCCGGTTTCCAGGCAGGCGATGGCCAGCGCGAAGAGCACGCAGACCACGATCAGGCTGGCCACCAGCGCCGGTTGCAGGCCCTCGTCACCAAACAGCAACAGGCACAGCGGGATACCCATGTATCCTGTATTGGCATAGGAGGCGCTCAGGGCATCGACGCTTGCGTCAGCCAGGCTGCGGGTCTGCCAGAAGCGATAGAACAGGGTCAGCAGGAACACGCCGATACAACCGGCAGTGAACGCCGCAACGAACTCCGGCTGCCAAAGCTGCTCCCAATCGGAACCGGCGGTCACGTTGATCAGCATCGCGGGCAGGCCGAACCAGACGACGAAACGGTTGAGCTCGCTGGCGGCGGTGGGACCGAGGCGGCCGGTCCGTCGGCCCAGGTAGCCGAGCAGGATGAGGACGAAAATCGGCAGGATGATCTCTAAGACAGCGGTCATGCGGACATTCCAGAGGCGGAAGCAGACTTTAGCAGCACCATGGCGGTCTCTACACTGACCTCGAGACTGCGCTTGGGGCGCAAACCAGGGGCCGGTCGAGGGACCAGGCCGGGGATAAGGATGACGAGTATGGGCAGAACACGGCTGCGCCGCGCGGTGCTCGATGCCGGGCATTGGCTGGTGCTCTACGCCGTCTTCTGGGCGCTGTTCACCGAAGGGCAGGGCTGGTTGTTCGGCATTCCCTGTGTCCTGCTGGCCTCCGGCCTCAGCCTCCGGCTTGGTTTGCGCCCGACCCGGCTCAAGCTCATCGTCTTGCCGGGATTCCTGATGTTTTTCATCCGGAGCATGGTCGAGGGTGCCTGGGACGTCGCCCGGCGTGCTCTGCACCCGCAGGTACCGCTCGCCCCCGCCTGGGTCGATTACCCGCTGAGGTGCGATTCGCCGAGCGTCCGGTTGCTGCTCCCGGCACTGGTTGGCCTGCTGCCAGGAACGCTGGTATCCGAAGCCGACGGCCGGGTGCTGCGTATCCACGTGCTCAACCTGCAGCAGCCCTGGGAGCCGGTGGTCGCCGAGCTGGAGCAGCGGCTGGCGGCGCTGTTGCGTGCCGGGGAGGCCCCCCGATGATGCTCTACGCCGGATTGTTGCTGATGACCATGGCTGTCGGGCTGTGGCGGGTGATGCGCGGTCCCGGTCGGGTCGACCGGCTGCTGGCCGTGCAGCTGTGCGGCACCAGCGGCACGGCGATCCTCCTGGTGCTGGCCCAGGCCCAGGAGCAGCGTGCCTTGCGTGACGTGGCAATGGTGCTGGCACTGCTTGCGGCAATGATCAGCGTCGGCCTGGTGCAACTGCTGCGGCGGCGTGGCCATGGATAGCCTGCTGAACGTGCTGAGCTGGCTGCTGCTGGCGGGCGGGCTGTTGTTTTTTGCCGCCGGCAGCCTTGGCCTGCTGCGCTTTCCCGATGTGCTGTGTCGTCTGCACGCGTTGACCAAGGCCGATACGCTGGGCCTTGGGCTGGTGGCTGCAGGCCTGGCGCTGAGGGCCGAGGGTTTGGCCGAAGTCGCTCAGCTGGTACTGATCTGGCTGCTGGTGCTTGCCTCCAGCGCTACCGCCTGCCAGTTGCTGGCGCGTCAGGCGCGGGAGGAACATCCCGATGACTGACTGGCTGCTCGACGGCGTGCTCGGCCTGCTGCTGCTGGGCCTGGCCGTCGGCTCGCTACAGGTGCGTAGTCTCTACGCCAGCGTGCTGCTGTTCGTCACCTTCGGGCTGGTCCTGGCGCTGGTCTGGGCACGCCTTGGCGCAGCCGACCTGGCCCTGGCTGAGGCGGCGATTGGCGCGGGCCTGACCGGCACCCTGTTGTTCGCCGCGCTGGCGCGGATCCCGCGCGAGACCGAGCGGGATACCCGGCGACAGCGGCTGGCGGCGGCCGTGGTGCTACTGCCGCTGGTCGTGCTGCTCGGCCAGTCGGTGTGGCCGCTGGCCGAGTTCGCCTCGCCATTGCCCGCTGCAGTGCAGGAGGCCCTGCCGGCGAGCGGGGTGGAGCATCCGGTCACTGCCGTGCTGCTCAACTACCGTGCCTGGGACACCCTGCTGGAGCTTGGCGTGCTGTTGCTGGCGCTGCTGGGCGCACGGCAGTTGGGCACGGGCGAACTGGATACCGAAAAGCCCTGGCCGTTATTGCAGGCCTGGAGTCGCAGCCTGGCGCCGTTGCTGGTGCTGGCTGGCGGCTATCTGTTGTGGCGCGGCAGCAGCTCGCCCGGCGGCGCGTTCCAGGCCGGCTCGCTGCTCGCCGCGGGAGTGGTGCTGCTGCGGCTTTCGGGGCTGTTGCCTGCTCTGCGCTGGTCCAGCCTGCCGTTGCGCCTGGCGGTACTGTCAGGGCTGCTGCTGTTCGTCCTGGTCGGTGCCGCCACGGCTTGGCTGGGGGATGGCTGGTTGACCTACCCCGCGGCCTGGGCCAAGCCGTTGATCATTGTCATCGAGGTGGCGGCAACCCTTTCCATCGCGGCCAGCCTGAGCCTGTTGGTAATCGGCGAGACCCGGGAGGCAGGCCCGTGATCGAATTCTATCTGCTGATTGGCGCGCTGTTGTGGGTGGTCGGCCTCTATGGCCTGCTCACCCGGCATCAGTCGCTGCGGCGGATCATCGCCATCAATCTGATGGGCAGCGGGGTCTTTCTTGTGATGATCGCCCTGGCCGCCCGGCATACCCCGACCGACCCGCTGCTGGTGGCACTGGTGGTCACCGGCCTGGTGGTGGCGGTGAGTGCCACGGCCCTGGCACTGCGCCTGGCGACTGCCAGCGAGCGGGAGGGCAAATCATGAACTGGGCCCTGCTGAGCCTTGCTGCGCCGCTGGTGGGCGGGTTGTTGGCAGTGTTGTTCCGCCGCCTGCGCGGCGGGCTCTGGGCATTCATCTATACGCTGTGCAGCCTGGTGGGCGCGGCGCTGGCCCTGGATGACGTGATGGTCCGGGGCAGTCAGACCCTGGCGCTGGGTGGCTGGGTCGAGCCGCTGCCGATTCGCTTTCTGCTCACCCCGTTGGCCGGACTGCTGCTGGTATTCACTGCCGGCCTGCATCTGCTGGTGGGGCTCTATGCCGCGCGCCGTGCGCACGCGGCCGGCAGTTCGGACTTCTGGTGCCTGGCCGCGCTGCTGCATGCCGCGCTGGCCGCGCTCTGGCTGTCGGCCGACCTGTTCAACCTCTACGTGACGCTGGAACTGCTCAGTCTCGCCGCGGTGGGGCTGGTCGCACTGGCCGGCAAGAAGGCCTATCGCCCGGCGTTGGATTACCTGCTGCTGTCGCTCGCCGGCTCGCTGGCCTACCTGTTCGGCGTGGCCCTGCTCTACGGCCGCTACGGAGTGCTCGACATCGCCCTGCTGGGTGCGCTGTCGGTGGACGACCTGCCGACGCGCACCGCGCTGCTGCTGATGACCCTGGGGCTGATGCTCAAGGCGGCGTTGTGGCCGCTGCACCTCTGGCTGCCGCCAGCCCATGCCGGAGCGCCCACGGCGGTCAGTGCGCTGCTGTCGGCGCTGGTGGTGAAGGGACCGCTGTTTATCCTCTGGACCCTCTGGGATGGGCTGGCACCGCTGGAGATGGCGCGACAGGCTGGTCCGCTGTTCGCGCTCGCCGGGGTCCTGGCGCTGATTTCCGGGGGGTGGTCGGCGCTGCGCGCGCCCATGCTCAAGTCGCTGGTGGCCTATTCCACGGTGGCCCAGCTGGGCTATGCGCTACTGGCGCTGGGGCTGCTGCTGCGCTGGCAGGAGCCGCGCATGGTGGCGGCGCTCTGGCTGTTCGTGCTGGCCCATGGGCTGGCCAAGGTGTCGATGTTCCTGGCTGCCGGTGAGCTGCAGGACGCCCTCGGCAGCCGCCGTGTGCAGGCGTTGCGCGGTGCCAGCCAGACGGCGCCGGTGGCCATGTTCGCCTTTGCCGTGGCGGGCGGCAGCCTGATCGGACTGCCGCCGAGTGGCGGGTTTCTGGCCAAGTGGCTGCTGTTGCAACCGCTGCTCGACGAACCGCGTTATTGGCCCTGGGCATTCGGCGTGCTGCTCGGCACCCTTGTCTCGGCGGCCTACGTGTTTCGCGTGGTCGCGCTCGGCTTCGACCGGGCGCAGGCGGTACCCGATCCGGTGGCCGTGGACCGCCTGGGGCAGTGGCTGGCAATGCTGCCGGCCCTGCTGGTCTGGAGCCTGGCGTTGATCAGCGAATCCCTGCTGCCCTGGCTGGAGGGGATGGCGCAATGAACTGGACGACCTGGCTACCGCTGCTGATCGTGCTCAGCTCGCTGATCCCGGGGCTGATCATCTTTTCCCTGCGAGAAGATCAGCCACGCCTGCGGGTGACCCTGAACATGGTGGGCGTGGTGATCAAGCTGGTCATGGTCGGGGCCATGCTGGCGGGGGTCGCCGACGGCCTGGTGTTTCGCTTCGCGGTGCCCTTTCTGCCGGGGGCGCCGCTGGTGCTGCAGGCCGATGCCCTGTCGCTGCTGTTCGTCGCGCTGTCCTCGCTGCTCTGGCTGGCCACCACCATCTACGCCATCGGCTACATGGAAGGCGCGCCGTTACGTTCGCGCTTCTTCGGCTACTTCAGTCTCTGCGTCAGTGCCACGGTAGGGCTGGCGCTGGCCGGCAACCTGGTCACCTTTCTGCTGTTCTACGAACTCCTGACCCTGGCCACCTTCCCCCTGGTGGTCCACCGGGGAACGCCAGAATCCTTGCGTGCCGGCCGGATCTACCTGGCCTATACCGTGGGTGGCGGCACCCTGGTGCTGATGGGCGTCGCGCTGTTGCATACCATTGGCGGCAGCCCCGATTTCCAGCCCGGTGGCTACCTTGCGGCCTTCAGTGAGACGCACCGGCCTACCCTGAGCCTCGGCTTCGCCTTGTTGGTGCTTGGGCTGGGTGTCAAGGCAGCGCTGATTCCGCTGCATGGCTGGCTGCCCGAGGCAATGGTCGCGCCGGCTCCGGTCAGCGCCCTGCTGCATGCCGTGGCGGTGGTCAAGGCGGGTGCCTTCGGCATCGTGAGGGTGGTCTATGACGTCTATGGCGCGGAGGTCATGGGCGAGCTTAACCTAGCCACGCCGCTGTTGCTGCTGGCGGTGGCGACGGTGCTTTACGGCTCGTTGCGGGCCTTGCAGCAGATCGAGCTGAAAAAGCGCCTGGCCTATTCGACCATCAGCCAGGTGTCCTACATCGTACTTGGCGTGGCCTTGCTCGGTCCCCTGGCGGCGGTCGGCGGGCTGGTGCATCTCATCCACCAGGGGCTGATGAAGGTGACGCTGTTCTACTGCGCCGGCAATTTCGCCGAGACGCTGGGTGTACACAAGATCCGCGAAATGGACGGGATCGGCCGGCGGATGCCGCTGAGCATGGCCGCCTTCACCATTGGCGCGCTGGGCATGATCGGGGTACCGCCGATCGCCGGGTTCGTCAGCAAGTGGTATCTGGGGGTCGGTGCGCTGGAAGTGGGGCAGGACTGGGTGCTGCTGGTGTTGATCGGTTCGGCGCTGCTCAACGCCGCCTACTTTCTGCCTCTGCTCTGGCGTGGCTGGTTTGCCGAGCCCGCTGATTGGCACCATGACCGCTGGGCCGGCGAGCGCCTGGAAACCCACTGGATGCTCCTGCTGCCGGCGCTGTTCACCGCGCTGCTGTCACTGCTGGTGGGGCTGCTGGCCGGTTCGGCGATCAGTCCGCTGGGCTGGAGCCAACTGATCGTCGAGCGGGAGTTCGACATATGAACGGCACCTGGCTGTGGTTGCTGGTGCCGCTGGCGCCCTTGCTTGGCTGCCTGGCCCTGGCGATCTGGCGCGAGCGGGCCATCGGCGGGCTCTGGCTCTGCTGTCTGCCCGCCCTGGCGGCGGCGCTCTGGCCGATGCCCGAGCTGTTCCTGCCCTGGATCTGGGAGGGCGTGCGGTGGGGCGGCGAGGATCCGCTCGGGCGTGCCTGGCTTGGTTTCAGCGCCCTGCTGTGGGGCTGCGCGGGGATCTTTGCCGTCAGCAGCATGGCCGGGCAGGCGCATCTGCTGCGCTTCTGGACCTGCTGGCTGCTGGCGCTTTCGGGCAATCTCTTGCTGATCATCGCGGCCGATGCCATGAGTTTCTATCTGGGCTTCAGCCTGATGAGCCTCTCCGCCTATGGGCTGATCGTGCACAACGGCGGCCCAGGACCGCGCCGCGCCGGGCGCCTGTATCTGCAACTGGCGATTCTTGGCGAGATGCTCCTGCTCGCCGGACTGCTGTTGCGCGCCCATGACGCCGGCGGCTCGTTCGACTTCTTCGGCTGGCAGGCGCTGCCGCTCGATGGCCTGACGCTGGCGCTGCTGATGATCGGGCTGGGCCTGAAAGCCGGTTTCTGGCCGCTTCACGTCTGGCTGCCGCAGGCCCACCCCGCCGCCCCGGCGCCTGCCAGCGCGGTGCTCTCGGGGGCGATGATCAAGGCCGGTGTGCTGGGGCTCTGGCGCTGCCTGCCGGAAACCGACCCCCTGCTCGAGTCGCTGTCGGGCCCCTTATTGCTGATGGGCATGTTCGGTGCCTTCTATGGCGCCCTGCTCGGGCTGTGCAACCCCAGGAGCAAAGCGGTGCTGGCCTACTCTTCGGTCAGCCAGATGGGCTGGTTCGTGATGATCCTGGCGCTGATCTGGCGCCACCCCGATCAGCTGGGCGTGCTTGCCGCGGTGCTGATGCTGTTCGGCGTACACCATGGCCTGGCCAAGGGGGCGTTGTTCCTGGCCGCTGGCATGAGCCACGAGTCGCGCTTGCCCTGGTACGCCTGGCTGCTGCTGGCGATGCCCGCGCTGGCGCTGGCGGGGCTGCCACTGAGCAGTGGCGGGGTGGCCAAGGAAGCGTTGAAGGAAGCCTGGTACGGCGGCGAATTCGCCCTCTGGATTCCGATTCTGGGGATCGCCAGCGTCGGTACCGCGCTTCTGGTGCTGCGCGCCCTGTGGCTGATGTACCAGGATCAGCCCCCGGCACCGGGGCGGCGACCCCCGCTGGCGCAGTGGGCCCCCTGGGCGCTGCTCAGCCTGTTGCCACTGGCGATGCCCTGGCTGTGGCCGGCACTGCGTACGCCGATGATGGAACATCTGGCTCCAGCCGATTTCTGGGGGCTGCTCTGGCCCCTGTTGCTGGGGCTCGCCCTGGCGGTGCTGGTCATCCGGCGTGGCTGGCGGGTGCCTCCACGCCTCGCGCAGCTGCCGCAACCGGCGCTGCGGCTGTCGCTGGGGACGCGCTGGCTGGTGCTGCATCCGCCGCTGGCCGAGCTGCAGCCGCAACCCGACCGGCAGCGCTGGCGTCGTCGCGAGCGGGCCTGGAACAGGCTTTGGCGCGGTAATGCACTGAACCTGAGCATCTGGTTGATCGCCCTGCTGCTGTGGCTGGGCTGGGCCTGGCGCTTCTGAGCCGGCTCAGGGGCCGGCCGGCACGACCCGCAGCAAGCGGCCTTCGGCACCGTCGGTGAGCAGGTAGAGCGCACCTTCGGGGCCAACCCGCACATCGCGGATGCGCGCGTCGAGCTCCTTGAATAGCGACTGCTGCTCCACCAGCGTGCCGTTCGTCAGCCGCACCCGTCGGACCTCGCGGCCGACCAGCGCAGCGTTGAACAGGTCGCCCTGCCACTGGGGAAACAGCTCGCCGCGATAGACTGCCAGGGCGCTGGGCGCCAGCGAGGGCGACCAGTGCAGCAATGGGGCGGTCATGCCCGGCAACTGCCGGAACGGACTGATCTGCGCGCCGGTGTAGTCGATGCCGAAGGTCGCCAGCGGCCAGCCATAGTTGCGTCCGGATTCGATCAGGTTGAGCTCGTCGCCGCCACGGGGGCCGTGCTCGTTGGTATATAGACGCCCTGTCTCGGGGTCGTAGGCGATGCCCTGCACGTTGCGGTGGCCGCTGCTGAAGATCGCCGGCTCGACGCCGGGCTGGTCCCGGAAGGGATTATCCGGCGGCACCTCGCCGTCGCGGGTCAGGCGCACCAGTTTGCCCAGATGATTGCCGAGATTCTGTGCCTGTTCGCGGTAGTCGAAACCATCGCCCAGCGTCAGCACCAGGGTATCGTCGGGCAGGAACACCAGGCGGCCGCCAAAGTGCGACCCACCTCGCTTGGCCGGCTGGGCGCTGAACAGGACCTGCAGATCCTCCAGCCGGTCGTCGACCAGGCGGGCGCGAGCCAGGCGGGTATTGTTGGCCTCGGCATCACCGTAGGCATAGGTCAGGTAGATCAGCCCGTTGTCGGCGAAGTCCGGGTCGATGGCCACCTCCATCAGTCCGGTCTGGACATCCACATAGCCTTCCGGCACACCGGTCACGGGTGCCTCGCGCAGCCGACCATCGGCCTCCAGCTGGCGCAACTGGCCGCCGCGCTCGGTGACGAGCATGCGACCATCGGGAAGGAACGCCAGTGACCAGGGGTAGCTCAACCCTTCGGTAAGGGTCTCGATGCGGTAGTTGTCGGCGCTGGCAGCGTCAGCGGCAAGCAAGGTGGCCAGCAGCAGGGCGGGCAGGGAAGTCAGGCGATTCATGAGCGGGGCCGCATCAGGGTGGCGAACAGCAGCGCACCGAAGGCACCGCTGAGGATCATCGCCGCGCTGCCCACCGCGGTGCGGGTTGCGGCGATCAGGGTCGGCATGGGAGCCACCGCATTGGCCACCTGGAAGGCCACCAGCAGGCCGACGCCTCCGGCGAAGAAGTAAAGTGGCAAGCGCCACTGAGGCAGCAGCCTTGCCAGCAACGCGGCCATCGGCAGGGCCAGCAGCAGGGTGAGGCTGACAATGGCGGCATAGGCCGGGGTAAAGCCGAGCAGGTCCTGGCCGGTGGCACGCAGGCGTACCAAGACGCCAATGTCGGCACCCAGCGCCTGCAATGCGGCCAGGTTGAACTGGGTCTGGATGATCGTTCCCAGCACCACGGCAAAGGCCACGGCGACAAGGTAGATCGGGATCACACGCAATCTGGGGTTCATCGAAGGGTTCCGTTAGACGATCACCGGATTATGCACGCGGCACCGCCAGTGCCAATCCTCCCTTGGCCTAGCCTCCCCAGGGCTGGCGCAGCCGTTCTGCGAAGGCATCCAGCGCCGCCTCGCCCACCACGTCTCCGGCCAGCAGGGGAAGTTGTTGCAGCGCAAGCGTCGGCAGGGCCTCTCGCAGGGTGGTCAGATGCTGCTCCTCGACCGCGTGACGCTCGGCCAGGAAGGCGCCGGCATCGGCGGGTGAACGCTTGTTGACTACCAATCCGGCAACGTCGATGCCGCTTCGTTCAAGCTTCTGTTGCAGTTCGATGGTTTCCAGTACCGGCAGACGTTCGGCAGCGAGCACCGCGACAAAGGCGCAGCGGCGGCTGTCGCCAATGATTTCGCGGAGCAGGGCGAAGCGCTCACGGCGTCGATCGAGAATCTGCCGTACCCGCTGTTCACGGGTCTGCTCGCCCTCGCCGCGGTCCCCGCCGATCAGTGACTCGCCCAGGCTGTCGTCCTGGCCGAAGTTGCGCAGGATGGCGCCGAATCGCGACTGGCGCTCGTGCCGCTGAAGCAGGCCCTCGGTCCAGGCCGCCATCATTTCCGGTAGCGCCATCAGCCGGGCGGTGTGACCCGAGGGCGCGGTGTCGAAAACCACCAGATCATACTCATGCAATCCGTCGATCAGCGTCTCGGCAATGCGTTCGAGCAGGGCTGCCTCGTGCATCCCCGGCGCGTCTCGCGACAGCGCCATGTGCTTGTCCACCTCGCCGGCCAGGTGCGCTGGCATCAGCTTGCGCAAGGCCGCGCCGACCTCGTCCAGATGCTGCTGGACGGTAAGCTCGGGATCCAGTTCAAGGCCATCGAGGCCGGCGGCCAGGCGCACGCGCTGGGGGCCCACCTGACGGTC
Organism: Stutzerimonas tarimensis; assembly: GCF_042648805.1. NCBI lineage: Bacteria > Pseudomonadati > Pseudomonadota > Gammaproteobacteria > Pseudomonadales > Pseudomonadaceae > Stutzerimonas > Stutzerimonas tarimensis. The sequence continues at coordinate 27,609 of NZ_JBHRXZ010000017.1, forward strand.
CCAGAGGTGGCCGAGATTGTGCGCGGGATCGGTGGAAACCAGCAGCACCCGGCGCCCGGCACGAGCCTGGGAGAGGGCGGTGACGGCGGCCAGGGTGGTCTTGCCGACCCCGCCCTTGCCGCCGAAAAACAGTACCTGGTGCTGTTCTGCGAGTGTCAGCAACATCCGATGTGATCCAGTGGCGAGTGTTCCATGCCCATCCGCCGATGCCAGTCATGGAAGCGCTCGTAGAGTTCGGGCATCAGCTCCAGGGTGTACCAGGCCGCGGGGTTGGGCACGCCCAGCGACTCGGCGAACACCAGGAGCATGAACAGGTCCTCTTCGTCGCGCCTGGCACGGGCGAAAGTGCGCCGATAGGGGGCCACGTAAAACTCGCGCAGTCCATCGGACAGCCGCTCGAAGAGCGGCTTGGGCTCGGTCACGGCAGTGGCTCTTCGGTGGTGGCGTCAACCGACGGGTCACGGCCGCGACGCATGGCGCCCACCGCCTCGTAGGTCACCCAGAGCGCAGCGATCAGGATGATCACGTCCAGCACCAGCAGGAACCAGTTCTCGTCCCGGTAGAACTGGCCCATCTGCACCAGCAGCGCCAGGATCGACATGCTCAGCAGGAAGATCAGCGGCACGATGGTGTAGATCGCCGGGCGGCCCTTCTTGATCAGGATCACCGTGATGATCGACAGGGTCAGGCCCGCCAGCAGCTGGTTGGTGGTGCCGAACAGCGGCCAGATCAGCATGCCGCCGGTGCCGTCGGCACCCGCGCCGAAGGCCAGCGCCATGCACACCGCCACGGCAATGAGCGTGCCGACCAGGGTGCCCGGACGCATGCCCACCAGTTCACCGGCTTCCTGGATGACGAAGCGCTGCAGGCGCAAGCCGGTGTCCATGGTGGTGCCGGCGAACAGAATGGCCATGGTCGCCAGGACCGTGGCGCCCAAGTCGGCCGGCAGACCCAGGCCGTTGGCCAGCAACGTGCCACCGCCGGAGACGAAGGCGTTCACACCGCCGGCACCGAAGCGGGTGTAGACCTCCTGCCAGTCCACCAGGGTGGCGAAGCCGGCGGTGCAGCAGATGATCGCTGCCAGCGCCAGCATGCCTTCGCCGACGGCGCCGAAGTAACCGACGAAGCGGGCGTCGGTTTCCTTGTCCAGCTGTTTGGAGGTGGTTCCGGAGGCCACCAGGCCATGGAACCCGGAGATGGCGCCGCAGGCGATGGTGACGAACAGCAAGGGCACCAGGCTCGGACTGCCCTCGGGCACGTCGGTGTTGAACGCCGGAGCGACGATCTCCGGCGCGCCGAACAGGACCGCCAGATACAGCAGGCCGAGGCCGACGAAGAGTTGCATGCCATTGATGTAGTCACGCGGCTGCAGTAGCACCCACACCGGCAGCAGCGAGGCGATGGCAGCGTAGACGAACAACAGCAGGATCCAGAACGCGCGCGCCGACAGGCCCAGCACGGTTTCCGGCAACACGATGGGGACCTGGTTGCCGAGCAGGATCAGCAGGTAGAGCACGATCACTCCGCCCACCGAAGGCCAGAGCAGGCTCATCTTGTAGCGGTAGAACAGTTGGCCGATCACCAGGGCGACGATGATTGCGCCCCATACCGGAATCACCGACGTGGGTGTTGAGATCAGGAGGCTGGAGATCACGGCGGCGAAGGCACCGTTGACCATCAGCAGCACCAGGAAGATCACCACCAGGAACAGGCTGCGCCCGCGATGCCCGATCAGCCTGCCGCTGAGCATGCCGATCGACTGACCACGGTTGCGTGCACTGGCCCAGAGCGCACCGAAGTCATGTACGCCGGCGAAGAAGATGGTGCCGAAGATGACCCAGAGAAAGGCCGGGCCCCAGCCCCAGATCACCGCGATGGCGGGGCCGACGATGGGCGCGGCGCCTGCCACCGAGGTGAAGTGGTGACCCCAGAGGACGAAACGGTTGGTCGGCACGTAGTCGACGCCGTCGCGCATGGTGTGGGCGGGGGTTCGGTAGTTGGGATCGAGCTGGTAGATCTTTTCGGCGATGAACTTGGAGTAGAACACGTAGCCGAGCGACATCGCGATCAGTCCGACCAGCATCAACAGGATCGAGCTCATAGGGTGATTCCTCGAACGGCGGCCGCAGCCTTGGCAAGGCATGACTGCGGGCGGGTGCATCCCTGGGTATTGTGATTGTTATCCCGTGGTGTCACGCGTTCCGGCGTGAACCGCAGCGGTAGACCGGTAGCCGTGGCAGCCGGTTCCGCATGCCCAAGCGTAGCCTAATCGCGCCTCAAGCGAAGACGAAAGGCGTTCGCCGTCTTGAAGCAGAGAGCGCCCGACGCGGCGGCTAGTAACCCTGGATGACGTGCAGGCTCTGGCCGTCGCCGCGCTGGATGATCGCGCTGCTCAGCTGATCGCCGTTCTGCTCGATGCTGGCGTCATTGCCGGTGCCTTGCTGGACGATGCCGGCCTGGTTGCCACGGCCGGCCTGGATGATGGCCGCGTGATTACCGTAGCCCTGTTGCTCGATGATCGCCAGATGGTCGCTGCCCTGTTGCAGGATGAAGGCTTCGTGATCGCTACCCAGCTGGACGATATTGCCGAGCAGGCCCTGTCCGCGCTGCTCGATGATGGCGCGGTTACCGTCGCCTTCCTGATCGATCCGTGCCTGCTGGCCATCGGGCAGCGACACCACCCACTCGGCTGGAAACTCGCCACTGAGATTCACCGGGCCGTCCATCAGGTCCGCATTGTCGAGCAGGTCGGCAGCGTTGGCCTGGGTAGCGAGAGCGGTCAGCAGGGTGGCGATGAGAAGGGTCGGGCGATTCATGGCGGCGTCCTCGCGGGGGTGTTCCGCTTACGACAAGCAGACCGGCGCGATGATCACCTCATCGGACGAAACAGTCACCTTGGACTATTTCACCACCGGCGCCTTGCTCAGGTACTTGCCCAGCGAGGTCTGATCCAACGCCTGGCCATCGGCGATTCGCCACAGGTTGCGCTCCACGCCCTGGGCCACCAGATGCGCCACCGCGGCCTCGATTGCCGAGAGTACGCACAGCTGGGCGGGCTCGTTGGTGGTGTAGCCCGCTTCCAGTTCGAGCAGGTCCTGATAGGCGACGAAACGGAACACGCTGGCGCTGCGGGCCACCGAGTAGATGGTCTTGCTGGTCATCACGTTGGCCAGCACCTGGCTGGTGCGCACGTCGACCGCGCGCAGATTCACGGTGACCTGGTCGACCCGGTATTCGTGGCTGGCGCCGATGCCAAGATAGCGGGCACCTTCGCCGCCGGTGCGGACGTTGCTGTCGTAGCCGACGATGTTGCCTTCGAGCAGCAGATTGGCCGCCAGCAGCCCCGGCAGCTCGTCCTGGATATTCTCGGCGACCTCCGGCTTGTTCTGCGCGGCGCGGATGATCTTGCGCTCGGTGAGCAGGTTGTGCAGCCCTTCGCGCTCGAGCACGACGAACCAGCCGCTGGCCTGCAGGGCGTCCACCAGCATGCTGGCGGCACCCTGGGTCACCGCGGTGGAGAACGAGCTGGCCGGGCCTGGCTTGTACTGTCCGCTCTGGTCGCGAAAGCCGTACACCGCGGCGATCAACCGGCCGCTGGGGCGGGGCAGGTCGAGGAGGTCCTGATAGGTGGAAGTGCGCGGTGTCAGGGTTGGCATGTCGCGCTGCTGCGCGGGCATGGGTTCGCGCAATGCGCAACCGGCCGTGAGCATCACCGCAAGGGCTACGCAGGGCATCCTTAGCATGATTCTTGTCGTTCCTGGTTTCAGAAGCCCTGGCCGAGGCCATCGATGACGATCTGGGATCGCTCGCCGGTCAGCCGGTCAGTGATGTCGACGGTGAGGAAGCCATCGCTGTCGAGGATGTTGATGACGAAGGCGTCTGTGGTCAGCGAGCCGGCATTGCCATCGCTGATGTTCGAGAGCAACTGCGACAGCAGGCGCGATTCGAGCTGGCTGGTGAAGCGCTCCAGCGCCGACTGATTGCGCAGCAGCGAGCGCGCGTTGGGGTTTTCGTGATCGTTCTGCGCCTGGGCATTGCCCAGCAGCCAGCCGCCGTTGAGCGGGTTGCCGCCAAACGACGGGTTGACCGGCTGGTAGACCAGTTCGCTGGCGTGGAGCGTGCCGGCCAGGCAGAGCCCCGCCAGCATCAGGGGCATCGAGCGCGTCATAGTTCGTCCCTTTCCAGGTCGTGGGTGTCTTGCAGCAGGGCCTGCAGGCGGAGGCGACTCAGCTCTTCCAAAACCTGCGTCACCGCCGGCCGGGCGATCTCCTCGATCTGTGAGACGTTGGGCTGGAGAAAACGCCGATAGAGGATCTGGTTGCCATATTCGACCCAGACGAGGCTGCCCCAACGGGCCGAGGGCCGCTCGCGCACCACCAGATGGAAAGTCATGCCGCTCAGATCCTGCAGGCCCATGCTCAGCTGGCGATGGAATTCGTAGCCGAACCGGCTGATGGTGTTGTCGATCACCAGGCCGGAAAGCTCGGCTTCCAGGCTGGCGCCGGTGTCTTCGTGCAGTTGCGCTTCCAGTGCCACCTGTTCGCTGGCCGCCAGCGGCCCGGCGAGCACCAGGCCGAGGAGGAGCGGCGTCAGGCGTTGCAAGGCTCTGGCCAGTCGAGGTGGTTACGCAGCAGGAAGGCGGCTTCGGCGCGGTTGGAAGCGCCGATCTTGCGCAGCAGGTTGTGCACGTGGCTCTTGATGGTGTGCGGGCTGAGGTTCAGCTGGGCAGCGATCTCGGCGTTAGACAGCCCCTTGCTGGCAAGGCTGAGAATCTCGCGCTCGCGCAGGGTGAGACTTGCCTTGTTCGCCGAGACCTGCCGCATCTGTCGCAGTTGGCCCAGCAGGCGCTCCATCAGCGGGCGCGGCAGCCAGTCGCCGCCTTCGAGCAGGACCTGGATGCCGGCCAGCAGTTGTTCACGGGTGGCGTTGCTGTAGAACACGCCGTTGATGATCGGATGCTTGTCCACCAGCCATTCGGCCTCGCCTTCGGCAATGTTCACCAGGGCGATGGGGGTCTGCTCACCACATTGGGTGATGAATTCCGAGAGTGCCTCGGCTGGCGCGTAGCCGGCATCGAGCAGCCACAGCTGGCTGGCCGGCGGTGGTGAATCGAGCCGGGCGATGGAGAGCTGGTGAAAGCCGTGTTCGCCGAGAAAGTGCTTGAAGAACAGCCCCAGTAGTTCATTACCGGTGAGCAAGGTGATATGGGAGGGGGAGTTTTCCGGGAGCTTCGCGTTCGCGTCCATGACTCAGCGCCTTCTAGGTGGTTGTCGCTCGGGATTGTGTCGACTACAAGCGACCCGAAGGTTCCGTATTAGTTCCTCTCATGGGCCGTCCATCCGAGGAGCGGTCGGTTGATGCCTACGTTGCCGGGAGGCTCTGGAACGGCCCTCTCGACTTCCTGTGCAGAGCGTCTAAGGTTCTCCGAACGCTTGTCAGAAATCGGTGCCCATGACGCCTTCCCGCGAGCTGACCCTGCGTGCCCTGCTGACCGGGCTAGTGCTCGGTGCCCTGCTGACTCCGGCGAATCTCTATGCGGGGCTGAAGATCGGCTGGTCCTTCAATATGTCGATCATCGCCCTGCTGGTGGGCTACACGCTCTGGCAGAGCCTGTCCGGCGCCTTCGGCCTGCCACGCTGGGCAATCCACGAGAGCAATATCACCCAGACCAGCGCCTCTTCGGCTGCCTCGATCATCTCCGGCGGGCTGGTGGCACCCATCCCGGCCTACACTCTGCTGACCGGCGAGCAACTGCCGCTGCCGGCGCTGGTGGCCTGGGTGTTCTCGGTGAGTTTTCTCGGAGTGTGGGTGGCCTGGTATCTGCGGCGCGGGCTGGTGGTCGACGACGGGCTGCGTTTTCCCGAAGGCATGGCCACCCTGGAAACACTGCAGCAGATCTATGGTCATGGCCGCGAAGCGCTGCAGCGGCTGCGGGTGCTGGCTGGTGCGGCGATGCTTGCGGCGCTGGCCAAGGGGCTGGACATCCTTCTGGCATTGCCGCGCTGGGCGCCCACTCCTGCGCTGGAGCGGCTGACCTTCAATCTGGAGCCGTCACTCTTGCTGGTGGGGTTCGGCGGCATCATCGGCCTGCGGGTCGGCTTGTCGCTGGTGCTTGGTGCCGCCCTGGCCTGGGGTCTGCTGGCCCCCTGGGTAATCGACCAAGGCTGGGTGACCCTGGCGGCCGACGCACGGGGCCCGCAGTTTGCAGTGCTGATCGAGTGGCTGCTGTGGCCCGGCGTGAGCCTGATGGTCTGCGCCACTCTCACCAGTCTGGCGATTCGGCTGGCTCGCCTGCAGCGCGTCAGGCCCGCCTCCGGCGGGGCGCCTGCAGCGATGGGATGGCCCTGGCTGGGGCTGCTGGGGCTGGGCCTGGCCGGTACGCTGGTGGTGCTGCTGCAAGTCATGCTGTTCGGCATCTCGCCCCTGCTGGCGCTGCTGTCGATCCCGCTGGCAGTGCTGCTGGCGATGGTCGCCGCGCGGGTGGTCGGCGCTACCGGCATACCGCCGATCGGCGCCGTCGGCCAGGTGTCTCAGTTGTCATTTGGCGTACTGGCACCCGGTCAGGTGCCGATCAACCTGATGGCGGCGAATACCGCCGGCGGCGCTGCGGGGCAGTGCGCCGATCTGCTCAATGACTTCAAGGTGGGCCATGCCATCGGTGCGTCACCGTCGCGCCAGTTGCTGGCCCAGTGCCTGGGCATCGCGGTCGGCAGCCTGGTCGGGGCGCTGGCCTACCGCGCTCTGATCCCCGATCCACAGGCAATGCTGATCACCGCCGAGTGGCCGGCCCCAGCGGTGGCGACCTGGCGCGCCGTGGCCGAAGCGCTGACCCTCGGGCTCGATGCGCTGGCCCCTGAGATCCGCTGGGCAATGCTGGCCGGTGGCTTGGCCGGGCTGCTGCTCGGTGCGCTGGAGGCGCTGCTGCCGTTGCGCGGGCTGCGCTGGCTGCCAAGCTCGGCGGCACTGGGGCTGGCCTTCATCATTCCTGCCTCGATTTCCCTGACGATGGCCTTTGGCGCAGGGCTCGCCTGGCTGTTCGCCGCACGTTGGCGCAGCCTGGCCGAACGCTTCGTGATTGTCGCTGCCGCCGGGCTGGTGGCCGGCGAGAGCATGACCGGAGTGGCCGCCGCGCTCTGGCAATTGCTGCGCTGACGGGCTGAATTTAGCGCCGCTGCGTCAGTCGTAACCGCATAGAGCTGACGGGAGGCGTGGATGGCGGGGCCACAATCGAACAAGGGTGCAGCGGTCCGCGCGCTGTCACAGACGGCGGTGGTTGCCGCTGTGGTCGTCTTCTGCCTGTTTGTCTGGGTGGCGTTCGATTTTCTGCTGATCCTCTTCGCCTCCATCCTGTTCGGGGTGTTTTTCCATGGTGTCAGCGGCTGGGTCAGCGAGAAGACGCCGATCCCGCGCAAGCTTGCCCTGGCGGGATTTATCGTCATCCTGGTGGCGATCGGTGGGTTGTTCGGCATGCTGGTCGCGCCAGGGATATCCGATCAGATCGACGCCCTGTCGCGAACACTTCCCGAGGCGGTGGAGCGTTTGCGCGATCGGCTCGATGACTCGGAGTGGTTCAACCGCCTGATGGAGCACCGTGACCGCCTCGAGGACGCCATGCCTGACGGCGGTGTCGGCCTTGGAGTCGTGGCCTCGGTGACCGCTTCGATCATCGGTGCGCTGACCGGCTTTTTCATCGCGCTGGTGGTGGGCATCTGCCTGGCTATCTCGCCGGGCCTGTATCAGGGAGGTTTCCTGCGGCTGGTCCCGCTGAGCTACCGTGACCGTGCCCGTGAGGTGATGAACGAAACCGGCGGGACCCTCAAGTCCTGGCTGATCGCCAAGCTGTTCGAAATGATCCTGATCGGGGTGCTGACCACGCTCGGCCTCTGGCTGCTGGGCATCGAGCTGGCGCTGGTGCTCGGGCTGATCGCGGGCCTGTTGTCGTTCATTCCCAATATCGGGCCGGTCATCGCGGTAATACCGGCCCTGTTGCTGGCCTCGCTGGAGGGTGGGCGGACCATGCTCTACGTGGCCGGCCTCTATCTGCTGGTGCAGTCGATCGAAAGTTATGGCCTCACGCCCTGGCTGCAAAAACGCATCGTCTCGGTGCCGCCGGCGATCACCGTGATCGTCCAGCTGCTGTTCGGCCTGTTCGCCGGGACCCTCGGATTGCTACTGGCGACCCCGCTTGCCGCCGTCGCGATGGTGATGACGCGAATGCTCTACGTCGAGGATGTGCTCGGCGACCACGGTGAGGGCGAGCGCTGAGCCACGAAACAATTTGCATCTGCAGAAGGGAAACCCTTGTCGGGGAGAGCTGCCCAAACAGGACACCCCAAGAGACAGGAGAACGACAATGCAGATGAAGACGCTTGCAGCCCTGATGTTCACGGGAATTCTTTCCACCAGCGCCTTTGCCGCTGGCGGCGGTACCGGTGGTACGACTGGCGCCGGCACCCCGGCAGGTGGTGGGGCAGAGACCGGCACCATGGGCACCGGCATGGGCACCGGTACCGAAGGCACCGGCACCTACGAGACGGAGTCCGACTACGGCACCGACAACGGCACCGAGACCGGCCCTGGCGCGGCTGACCGTGCTGGACCCGCCAGCCCTGCAGGAACTCCCGGGGGTACGCCCGGCACCACTCCTGGCGGTGGCGGTGGCGGTGCAGGAGGCCGCTGATGAGCCGGATCTCCACCCGTCGCGTTATCTAGCGCCAGGAGAATTAGCATGAAGACGATGCGTCAATGGGTCGCAGCTGCCTTGGCCCTGGGCTTCAGCGCGGTGGTGCTGGCGGAGGCCAATCAGCCTGAGAAGGCCAGGACTGGCCCGCTGGACAATACCGAGCCGCGTCACGAAGCGGTGGAGCATGACCGTGACCCCCATTCGCCCCGGCGTGAAGGTGCCCCTGAACTGGGCGATCGAGAAGGCGAGGACTATCCGTCCAGCACCCTCGAGCCTGATCGGCCACCGGCACTGCCGGGTACGGGTGGCGGGCTGGGAGTGCCACAGTCCAACTAGCTTGGACATCACGAAAAAGGGAGACCTGCCGGTCTCCCTTGCTTTGCATGGCGCAGGTGCAACGCCTCGCCGTCGGCCAGCCTCAGGCGTCAGAACAATACACGGCTGCGGATGGTGCCGTGGACTTCCTGAAGCTTCTCGAAAGCGAGATCGGAATATTCGGCGTCGACGTCGATCACCACGTACCCCACCTTCTCGTTGGTCTGCAGGAACTGGCCGCAGATGTTGATGCCATTGTCGGCGAAGACCTTGTTGATCTCGCTCATCACACCCGGCACGTTGTGGTGGATGTGCAGCAGGCGGTGCTTGCCCGGGTGCGAGGGCAAGGCCACCTCGGGGAAGTTGACCGAGGACACCGAGGTGCCGTTGTCGCTGTACTTGACCAGCTTCTCTGCCACTTCCAGGCCGATGTTGGCCTGGGCTTCGGCGGTGGAGCCACCAATGTGCGGGGTGAGGATGACGCGGTCCAGGCCACGCAGCGGACTTTCGAACTCTTCGTCGTTGGACTTGGGCTCGACCGGGAAGACGTCGATGGCCGCGCCGATCAGGTGCTCGTCCTTGATCGCCTCGGCCAGGTGATCCAGCTCGACCACGGTGCCACGCGCCGCGTTGATCAGGATGCTGCCTTTCTTCATCGCGCGGATTTCCTTCTCGCCGATCATCCATTGGGTGGATGGCAGTTCGGGCACATGCAGCGAGACGATGTCGCACATGCCCAGCAGCTCGTACAGCGAGCCGACCTGGGTGGCATTGCCGATCGGCAGCTTGGTGACCACGTCATAGAAGTACACCTGCATGCCCAGGCCTTCGGCCAGAACCGAGAGTTGGGTGCCGATGGAGCCGTAGCCGATGATGCCCAGCTTCTTGCCGCGGATTTCGAAGGAATTGGCGGCTGACTTGATCCAGCCGCCGCGATGGCAGGACGCGTTCTTCTCCGGGATGCCGCGCAGCAGCAGAATTGCCTGGGCCAGCACCAGCTCGGCCACCGAGCGGGTGTTGGAGTAGGGCGCGTTGAATACCGCGATGCCGCGTTCGCGCGCAGCGTTCAGGTCGACCTGGTTGGTGCCGATGCAGAAGCAGCCGACAGCGATCAGCTTGTTCGCCGCGTCGAAGATCTCTTCGGTCAGTTGCGTGCGCGAGCGAATGCCGATGAAGTGGGCATCAGCGATCCGCTCCTTCAGTTCCTCGGCGGACAGCGCGCCCTTGAGGTATTCGATGTTGGTGTAGCCAGCGGCCTTCAGGGTGTCCACGGCATTCTGATGGACGCCTTCGAGAAGAAGGAACTTGATCTTGCTCTTGTCGAGAGAGGTCTTGCTCATCTGGGGGTCGAACCTTTTTTCCGAAGAAGAAACCGAGCGCCAGCAGTTGCTGGCCGAGCCACGCATGACAGCCGCCGCGGGGCATCCAAAGGGGGCTTATGCTAGCATACGCGCCCCGCGAATCACCCAGCCCCGAGCTGAAGGCTGCTCAGGGTGATCATGAACCTTATGAGAGTTTCCGTGATGATCGACTCCGTCCTGATCGACGAGCTGAAATCCCTGGTCGAGCCCGGCAAGGTGCTCCTCGACGCCGACTCGCTGAACGCCTACGGCAAGGACTGGACCAAGCAGTTCGCGCCGGCGCCCTCGGCGATCGTCTTCCCGAAAACCATCGGCGAAGTGCAGGCCATCGTACGTTGGGCCAATGAGCGGCGGGTCGCCCTGGTGCCTTCGGGCGGCCGTACCGGTCTGTCTGCCGCGGCGGTGGCGGCCAACGGTGAGGTGGTGGTCGCCTTCGACTACATGAGCCAGATTCTCGCCTTCAACGAATTCGACCGGACCGCGGTCTGCCAGCCAGGGGTGGTCACCGCGCAGCTGCAGCAGTTTGCCGAAGAGAAGGGGCTGTACTACCCGGTCGACTTCGCCTCGGCCGGCTCCAGCCAGATCGGCGGCAACATCGGCACCAACGCGGGTGGCATCAAAGTGATCCGCTACGGGATGACCCGCAACTGGGTGGCCGGGCTGAAGGTGGTCACCGGTACCGGAGAACTGCTGGAGCTGAACAAGGACCTGATCAAGAACGCCACCGGCTATGACCTGCGCCAGCTGTTCATTGGCGCCGAGGGCACCCTGGGCTTTGTCGTCGAGGCCACCATGCGCCTTGACCGCGCGCCGCAGAACCTCACCGCGATGGTGCTTGGCGCCGCCGAGCTGGACGCCATCATGCCGGTGCTGCATGCCTTCCAGAGCCGCATCGACCTGACCGCCTTCGAGTTCTTTTCCGACAAGGCGCTGGCCAAGGTCATGGCCCGTGGCGACGTGCCTGCGCCCTTTGAAAGCGAGTGCCCTTATTACGCGCTGCTGGAGTTCGAGGCCAGTACCGAGGAGGTGGCCAACGCCGCGCTGGAGACCTTCGAGCATTGTGTCGAGCAGGGCTGGGTGCTGGACGGGGTGATGAGCCAGAGCGAACAGCAGCTGCAGAACCTTTGGAAGCTGCGTGAGTACATCTCGGAGACCATCTCCCACTTCACGCCCTACAAGAACGACATTTCGGTGACCGTTTCCCAGGTGCCGCCCTTCCTCAAGGAGATCGACGCGCTGGTGGCCGAGCACTACCCGGACTTCGAGATCGTCTGGTTCGGCCACATCGGTGACGGCAACCTGCACCTGAACATCCTCAAGCCGGCCGAGATGGACACCGCCGAGTTCTTTGGCAAGTGCGCCACGGTCAACAAGTGGGTGTTCGAGATCGTCGCCAGGTACAACGGTTCGATCTCCGCCGAGCATGGCGTGGGCATGACCAAGCGTGACTATCTGGGCTACAGTCGCTCCGATGCCGAAATCGCTTACATGAAGGCGATCAAGGCCGTGTTCGACCCGAACGGCATCATGAACCCGGGCAAGATCTTCGTCTGACGCGGCGAGCTACAAGCAGGTTGCGGTGGCCGAAGGGGGCCGCACGCGCGTGACGCTCGAGGCTTGGGGTTTGGCCCCTTTTAAGGATCCCACTATGAGCTACCAGCACCAATACACCGATGGCACCCTCATCCATTACCCGCTGGGCAAGGTGGTCTGCGTGGGCCGCAATTATGCCGAGCACGCCCGCGAGTTGAACAACCCCGTACCCAGCGAGCCCCTGCTTTTCATCAAGCCAGGCAGCTGCACCGTACCGCTGGAAGGGGGCTTCGCCATTCCGGTCGACCGTGGCGCCGTGCATTACGAGGCGGAGATCGCGGTGCTGGTCGGCAAGCCCCTGTCGACCCACCCCAACGAGGAAGAAATCCTCGACGCCATCTCCGGCTTTGCCCCGGCGCTGGATCTCACCCTGCGCGAGGTGCAGGCGCGGCTCAAGGACAAGGGCTATCCCTGGGAACTGGCCAAGAGCTTCGACGGCGCCTGTGTGCTGGCGCCCTTCGTACCGAGCGATGCGGTCGAAGACCTCACCGACATCGGCATTCGTCTGAGCCTTAACGGCGAAACCCGCCAGGACGGCAACAGCCGCGACATGATCACCCCGATCGTGGTTCTGTTGCAGCACATCGCCGGACATTTCAGTCTGTTGCCGGGCGACGTGGTACTGACCGGTACTCCGGCCGGCGTCGGCCCGCTGCAGGCTGGCGATCGCCTGGTGCTCGAGCTCAGTGGTCTGTCCCGCTTCGAAAGCCAGGTGCTCTGATTTTCGCCCGAGCCGTGGCTCCCGCCGCGGCTGACCGGCGCACCTGTTTCTTCCGGCACGCGCTATGCTGAATGGCTTCTCTTGCCTGAGGCGCAACCCTGATGCCTGACCATGCCTCCCGCCTGACTCGCGGTGGCCGCCTGCGCGCGGCGCTTTTTCTGCTGGCCGCGCTGCTGCTGATGGGTACCGCTGTCGCGCTGCACTGGGACGATCAGGTCCGCCTGGCCTGGCAGGAGCGACAGACCGGCCCCGCGGTCCGCGAGGCGAGCATCTGGTTGCCCGACTATCGCCTCGTTCACGAGGTGAGCCTGCCCGGCCTTGAGCAGGACGAGACCTCCGGCCTGACCTGGAGTCCGCTCACCGGCACGCTGTTCACCGTCACCGGACAGAACCCGCAGCTGGTGGAGCTCAGCCCCGGCGGTGTGATCCTGCGGCGCATCCGGCTGGACGGCTTCTCCGACCCTGAAGCCGTGACCTCGCTGGATGACGGCCGCCTGGCCATTGTCGACGAGCGGCAGCGGCTGGTGGCGGTAGTCCAGGTGACGCCGGATACCGAGCGGCTGCATCTTGCGGACGCCGCCACCTATGACCTCGGTTATCCGGATGCCGGCAACAAGGGTTTCGAAGGACTGGCCTGGGACGCCCGCGCCAGTCGTCTGATGCTGGCCAAGGAACGCGAGCCGCACGGGCTTTACAGCCTGCCGTTTCCCGGCGATGACGGCGCTGCCGGCGCGCTGCAGCCATTCAGCGGGCCGGGCCTGATGGTCCGCGATCTCTCCTCGGTGGCGGTCGATCCGCGCAGTGGGCACATGCTGCTGCTTTCCGATGAATCGCGGCTGCTGCTCGAGCTCGACCGCCAGGGACGACCGCGCAGCTACATCCGCCTGCTCGGTGGGCTCCACGGCCTGCGTCGCAGCATCCACCAGGCCGAAGGGGTGGCCATGGACGATGCCGGGCGGATCTTCGTGGTCGGCGAGCCGAACCTCTTCTATGTCTTCGAACGGCAGGGCCCGGACCGCTGAGTCGATGCGGCCGAGGTCGGGGCCGGGGGCATTCAGGCGCGAGGGGCCGGGCGGGGCGTCACGCCTTGAACCGGCCGCCAGGGTTCAATCGCGGGCGAGGGTCTTCACGCCTTCGGGCGTGCCCAGCAACAAGACGTCCGCGGGGCGTGCGGCGAACAGGCCGTTGGTGACCACGCCAACGATGTTATTGATGTTTTCCTCAAGATCCTGTGCATGGCCGATCTCGAGGTTGTACACGTCGAGGATCACGTTGCCGTTGTCGGTGACGACTCCTTCGCGGTACACCGGGTCACCGCCGAGCTTGACCAGTTCGCGAGCGACGTAGCTGCGTGCCATGGGAATCACCTCGACCGGCAGCGGGAACTCGCCCAGCCGTTCGACGAGTTTGCTCTCGTCGGCGATGCAGATGAAGGTCCTGGCCACCGCGGCGACGATTTTCTCCCGGGTCAGGGCAGCACCACCGCCCTTGATCAGTTCCAGCCGGCCGTTGGTTTCGTCGGCGCCGTCCACGTAGTACTCCAGCTCGCCAACCCAGTTCAGGTCATAGACCTGGATGCCGTGACCCTTGAGCCGCTCGGCGCTGGCTTCGGAACTGGCCACGGCGCCGTCGAAATCCATCTTGTGGTGGGCCAGCAGGTCGATGAAGAAATTGGCGGTCGAGCCGGTCCCGACGCCGATGATGCTCTGCTTGGTGAGTTGCGGGACGATGTAGTCGACAGCGGCCTGGGCCACGGCCTGCTTGAGCTGATCCTGAGTCATGAACGGGCATCCGGAAGTGTGGGGCGAAATTATAGCGATCCCGCGCGGCCTGTGCCTGATGAGACTGCTCTCGCTGCGTGTCCTATGACAGCCGGGCAGCTGGCGGAGTACACTGGCCGCTTCGCCCGCAAGCCCGCCGTGAACGCCCTCCGATGCTCGAACAGTACGTCAAGAAGATCCTCACCTCGCGCGTCTACGACGTCGCCGCGGAGACTCCCCTGCAGCCGGCACGGCAGCTGTCCGAGCGTTTCGCCAATCAGATTCTGCTCAAGCGCGAGGACCTGCAGCCAGTGTTCTCGTTCAAGATCCGTGGCGCCTACAACAAGATGGCGCAGCTCACTGCCGAAGAGCTGGCCCGCGGCGTGGTGACCGCCTCGGCGGGCAACCATGCCCAGGGCGTGGCGCTGGCGGCGCGATATCTGGGCATCAAGGCGACCATCGTCATGCCGCGCACCACGCCGGAGCTCAAGGTGCAGGGCGTGCGGGCACGGGGCGGAAAGGTGGTGCTGCACGGCGATGCCTTCCCCGAGGCCCTCGCCCATTCGCTGAAGCTGGTGGAGGAGAAGGGCTTCACCTATATCCACCCGTATGACGATCCCGAAGTGATCGCCGGGCAGGGCACCGTGGCAATGGAGATCCTGCGCCAGCACCAGGGCGCGATGGATGCCATTTTCGTACCGGTGGGCGGTGGCGGACTGGTGGCGGGCATCGCCGCCTATATCAAGTATCTGCGCCCGGAGATCAAGGTCATCGGCGTCGAGCCGGACGACTCCAATTGCCTGCAGGCCGCCATGGCGGCCGGCGAGCGGGTGGTCCTGCAGCAGGTCGGGCTGTTTGCCGACGGCGTGGCGGTGGCGCAGATCGGCCATCACACCTTCGAGTTGTGCCGGCGCTATGTGGACGAGGTGATCACCGTCTCCACCGACGAGATCTGCGCGGCGATCAAGGACATCTACGACGACACCCGCTCGATCACCGAGCCGGCCGGCGCGCTGGCGGTGGCGGGGATCAAGAAGTACGTCGAGCGCGAAGGCGTGACCGGGCAGGTGCTGCTGGCCATCGACTCGGGGGCTAATGTCAACTTCGATCGCCTGCGCCATGTGGCTGAGCGGGCCGAACTCGGCGAACGGCGCGAGGCGATCATCGCGGTGACCATTCCCGAGCGGCCGGGCAGCTTCAAGTCGTTCTGCGAGGCGCTGGGCAAGCGACAGATCACCGAATTCAACTACCGCTACCATGCCGACCGCGAGGCGCACATCTTCGTCGGGGTGCAGACGCATCCGGAGCACGACCCCCGCGCCGCACTGGTGGAAGGGCTGCGTGAAAAGGGTTTCCCGGTACTGGACCTGACCGACAACGAACTGGCCAAGCTACACCTGCGGCACATGGTCGGAGGCCATGCGGCTCGGGTTTCCGACGAGCGAGTGCTGCGCTTCGAGTTTCCCGAGCGTCCCGGCGCGCTGTTCAACTTTCTCAGCAAGCTGGGCGGGCGCTGGAACATCTCCATGTTCCACTACCGCAACCATGGCGCTGCCGACGGCCGAGTGGTGGCCGGGCTGCAGGTCCCGGCCGACGAGCTTCACCTGCTGCCAGCGGCGCTGGAGAAGGTCGGTTATCGTTACTGGGACGAGAGCGACAACCCGGCGTACCGGCTGTTTCTCGGCTGAGGCCCTCCGGCGCGGCCGATTGAACTGCCGTTGCCGCTGCGCTGGGGCTATCATGCGCGACTTTTTCGGATGTCCGCATGCGCCGTTCCACCCTTGCCACGCTCCTCGGCCTTGGCCTGTCCGCCCTGGCGCTGCTGTACGTCGACAGCAGCCCGCGACCGCCGGGCTCCTTCGATGAGGCCAAGCGAATTGCCCGGCAGATCTATGCCGAGCAGCCGGTCACCTTCTACTGCGGCTGCCGCTACAGCGGTAATCAGGTCGATCTGGCCAGCTGTGGCTACGAACCGCGCAAGCAGCCGACGCGAGCGCGCCAGCTGGAATGGGAGCATGTGGTTCCGGCCTGGGTGATTGGCCACCAGCGCCAGTGCTGGCAGAGCGGCGGGCGCAGGAACTGCACCGCCCGCGATCCCCAGTTCAGCGCCGCCGAAGCGGACCTGCACAATCTGGTGCCCAGCATCGGCGAGGTCAACGGCGATCGCTCCAATTTCGCCCTGGGCTGGCTGCCGAACTCGCCCGCGCAGTACGGTGCCTGCCCGATGGTGGTGGCTTTCGATCGGAGGATCGCCATGCCGCCCGAGGCCGCTCGCGGCCCGGCGGCGCGGATCTACCTGTACATGGCCGACCAGTACGGTCTGCGCCTGTCGCCGCAGGATCGCAAGATCTACGAAACCTGGCACCGGGCCTATCCGGTCAGCGACTGGGAGCGCTGGCGCAACCAGAAGGTGAGCTGCGCCATGGGCCGCGAGAACCCCTACGTCGGGCCCTACGATGCGGGCCAGTGCCGCCGCGAGGCGATGCTGGAGCGGCTGCGCACGCTGCTTCTGGACGCCTTGAAACGGTTGCTCTGAAGCCCCGAGTCGTTTTCGCCGGTCGCCACATCCCTATCTGGCGGGCACGCAGCGAGACGCCGCCAGCCGGGCGAACGCGGCAATCCGCTACGCTTTCGGCTTCGCGCTCTTTTGTGGAACAATGCCGCGCATGTGACTTCGAGATATACCCGTGATTGATTCCGATGGTTTTCGCCCGAATGTCGGCATCATCCTGACCAATGATGTCGGGCAGGTGCTTTGGGCCAGGCGGATCAACCAGGACGCCTGGCAATTTCCCCAGGGGGGAATTAACGATCGCGAGTCCCCGGAAGAGGCCCTGTACCGAGAACTGACCGAGGAGGTTGGCCTGGAAGAGGCGGACGTGAGAATCCTTGCCTGTACCCGGGGCTGGTTGCGTTACCGTCTGCCGCAGCGACTGGTGCGTACCCATAGCCAGCCGTTGTGCATCGGCCAGAAACAGAAGTGGTTTCTGCTGCGGCTGGTTTCCGACGAGAACCGGGTACGCATGGATCTGACCGGCAAGCCGGAGTTCGATGGCTGGCGCTGGGTGAGTTACTGGTATCCGCTGGGCCAGGTGGTGTCGTTCAAGCGCGAGGTCTATCGCCGTGCCTTGAAAGAGCTTGCCCCTCGCCTGCTGGTTCGCGAAACCTGACGGCAGAAACCCAGGCAGGTCGGGCGCGGCGAGGCAGGCCGCCAGCCTGCGAGAGACATTCCAACCAGGAGATACGGCCCTGAGCATGCTCGGCACGTTGCGCAAGATTGTCCAGGAAGTGAACGCCGCGAAGGACCTCAAGGCGGCGCTGGGCATCATCGTGCAAAGAGTCAAGGAGTCCATGGCCAGCCAGGTCTGCTCCGTGTACCTGCTCGACCGCGATAGCGGCCGTTTCGTGCTCATGGCCACCGAGGGTCTGAACAAGAAGGCCATCGGCAAGGTCAGCATGGCGCCAAACGAGGGCCTGGTCGGCCTGGTCGGTTCCCGTGAGGAGCCTCTGAACCTCGAACATGCCTCCGAGCATCCGCGCTACCGCTATTTTGCCGAAACAGGTGAGGAGCGCTACGCGTCCTTTCTGGGGGCGCCGATCATCCACCACCGCCGGGTGCTGGGGGTTCTGGTGGTGCAGCAGAAAGAGCAGCGCCAGTTCGACGAGGGTGAGGAAGCCTTTCTCGTCACCATGAGCGCCCAGCTTGCCGGGGTCATCGCCCATGCCGAAGCCACGGGCTCGATCAGTGGCCTTGGCCGGCAGGGCAAGTCTGGCCGCGATACCCGCTTCATCGGCATTCCCGGCGCGCCCGGGGCCGCGGTAGGGACGGCATTGGTAGTGCTGCCGCCGGCGGATCTCGAGGTGGTGCCGGACAAGGCGGTGACCGACATCGAGGCCGAGTTGACGCTGTTCCAGGCCGCGCTGGAAAGTGTGCGGGGCGACATGCGCATGCTGTCCAACAAACTCGCCAACCAGATGCGGCGCGAAGAGCGTGCGCTGTTCGACGTCTATCTGATGATGCTCGAAGACGCGGCGCTCGGCGGCGAGGTATCGGCGGTCATCCGAACCGGACAATGGGCGCAGGGGGCCTTGCGCCAGGTGGTGTCCGACCATGTCCAGCGCTTCGAGATGATGGACGATGCCTATCTGCGCGAACGGGCCTCGGACGTCAAGGACATCGGCCGGCGCCTGCTGGCCTACCTGCAGCAGGCCCGCCAGCAGACGCTCACCTACCCGGACAACACCATCCTGGTCAGCGAGGAGCTGTCTCCGGCGATGCTGGGCGACGTGCCCGAGGGCAAGCTGGTCGGCCTGGTATCGGTACTGGGCTCGGGCAACTCCCATGTGGCGATCCTGGCGCGCGCGCTGGGCATTCCCACCGTCATGGGCGCGGTGGACCTGCCGTATTCCAAGGTCGATGGTATCGAGCTGATCATCGACGGTTATCGCGGCGAGATCATCACCAATCCCGGCTCCGTCCTGCGCGAGCAGTATGCAGCCCTGGTCGAGGAGGATCGCCAGCTGTCGGAGGGTCTCGACGGGCTGCGCGAGCTGCCCTGCGAGACCACCGACGGCTACCGGGTGCCCCTGTGGGTGAATACCGGCCTGCTGGCTGATGTGGTACGCGCCCAGGAGCGCGGTGCCGAAGGCGTTGGCCTGTACCGCACCGAGGTACCCTTCATGATCAAGGAGCGCTTTCCCAGCGAAAAGGAACAGCTGGCCATCTACCGTGAGCAGCTGCAGGCTTTCCACCCCTTGCCGGTGACCATGCGCACCCTGGATATCGGTGGCGACAAGTCGCTTTCCTACTTCCCGATCAAGGAAGAGAACCCCTTCCTCGGCTGGCGCGGGATTCGCGTGACCCTCGACCATCCGGAGATCTTCCTGGTCCAGGTGCGCGCCATGCTCAAGGCCAGCGAAGGCTTGAACAACCTGCGCATCCTGCTGCCGATGATCTCCGGCCTGCAGGAGCTCGAAGAGGCGCTGCGGCTGATCCACCGGGCCTTTGCCGAGGTCCTCGACGAGGGCACCGACGTGCAGATGCCGCCGGTGGGCGTCATGATCGAGGTCCCGGCGGCCGTCTACCTGACCCGCGAGCTGGCCCGCCAGGCGGACTTCATCTCGGTCGGCTCCAACGACCTGACCCAGTACCTGCTTGCCGTCGACCGCAACAATCCGCGCGTGGCAGCGCTCTACGACTACCTGCACCCGGCCGTGCTCGAGGCGCTGCAGCGTGTGGTGAACGAGGCGCACACCGAAGGCAAGCCGGTGAGCATCTGTGGCGAGATGGCCGGCGACCCCGGCGCGGCGATGCTGTTGATGGCGATGGGCTTCGACAGCCTGTCGATGAACGCCACCAACCTGCCAAAGGTGAAGTCCCTGCTGCGCCAGGTGAGCCTGCAGGACTCCCGCGAGCTTCTGGCCAGGGTCCAGCAGCTGGACAACCCGAAGATCATCCAGAGCACCCTGCAGTTGAGCCTGCGCAACCTTGGCCTGAGCCGTCTGATCAACCCCGGCGCGCTGCTGCAGAGCTGACTCCCGGCCCCGTCCGCTCGTCTTGCATCGACCCCCGACCACCAAGGGCGTCGGCTCTCGCCTCGTTTTGGGCTACCATCGCGCTTTGCCTCGTCGGGACAGGTCATGGAGTTCTTGCTTTATCTGGTGCTGGGTAGTCTGGCGGGCGTGCTTGCCGGGCTGTTCGGCGTAGGGGGGGGCATCGTCATCGTGCCGGTGCTCGTATTAAGTTTCACCGCGCAGGGCTTCGATGCCGATGTGCTGGCCCACCTTGCCGTGGGGACCTCGTTGGCGACCATCGTCTTTACCTCGATCAATTCGGTGCTGGCCCACCACAGCAAGGGCGCCGTGATCTGGCGGGTGTTTCGCTGGATGACCCTGGGCATCCTGTTCGGCACGGTGCTGGGCAGCCTGACCGCGTCGATGATCCAGGGGCCGGTGCTATTGAAGATCATCGGTGTGTTCGCCATCCTCATGGCCATCCAGATGGGATTCGACCTGCGGCCGAAGGCGGCGGGAGACGTGCCGGGGCCGGTGGGGCTGGCGGTCAGCGGCGGGGTGATCGGCTGGGCCTCGGCGATCTTCGGCATTGGTGGCGGCTCGTTGACCGTGCCTTTCCTGGTCTGGCGCAGCGTGCCGATCCAGAAGGCGGTGGCCACCTCGGCGGCCAATGGCATGCCGATCGCCGTGGTGGGTGCGATCAGCTTCATGATGGTGGGCTGGGACGAGCCGCAGCTGCCGGACTGGAGTCTGGGCTTCGTCTACCTGCCGGCGATGGTCGGTATCGCCGTGACCAGCATGTTCTTTGCCCGGGTCGGCGCGAACCTGGCGCATCGCCTGTCACAGGCCATGCTCAAACGCCTGTTCGCGCTGCTGCTGTTGGGCGTGGGCATCACTTTTCTGATCTGAGGGGCCTGGATGCTCGCTTACCCGCAAATCGACCCGGTCGCCTTTTCACTCGGCCCGCTGCAAGTGCACTGGTACGGCCTGATGTACCTGATCGGCATCGGCGGCGCCTGGTGGCTGGCCTCGCTGCGGCTGCACCGCTTCGACCCGGGCTGGAGCCGGGACAAACTGTCGGATCTGGTGTTCTGGGTGGCGCTGGGGGTGATCGTCGGCGGCCGGCTGGGCTACGTGCTCTTCTATGACCTGGCGGCCTACATCAACGACCCGAGCCTGATCCTGCAGGTCTGGCGCGGCGGCATGTCCTTCCACGGCGGGCTGATCGGCGTGCTGCTGTGCACCTGGATCTTTGCCCGGCGCAACGGCAAGGGCTTCTTCGAGCTGATGGACTTCATCGCGCCCTTCGTGCCCATTGGCCTCGGCGCCGGGCGCATCGGCAACTTCATCAACGCGGAGCTATGGGGCAAGGCCACCGACGTGCCCTGGGCCATGGTGTTTCCCACCGATCCGGCGCAGCTGCCGCGGCACCCCTCGCAGCTCTATCAATTCGCCCTGGAAGGCGTGGCGCTGTTTCTCATTCTCTGGATCTATTCCCGCAAGCCGCGCCCGACCATGGCGGTCTCCGGGCTGTTCGGCATCTGCTACGGTGTGTTCCGCTTTATCGTCGAATTCGTCCGGGTGCCCGATGCCCAGCTCGGCTACCTCGCCTTCGGCTGGCTGACCATGGGCCAGTTGCTGTGCCTGCCGATGATCCTCGGCGGTGCCGGGATGATGTATTGGGCCTACCGGCGCGACGCCCGGCTGGCCTGATCGGTGTGGCGGCATTGATGCCGCCGCGCTCCCGCTTCCATAATGCTCGGCCCTTTCACGCCGCGGTGACCCGATGAAACAGTACCTCGACCTGATGCGCCTGGTGCGCGTGCAGGGCACCTTCAAGCCGGACCGCACCGGCACCGGCACCTACAGCCTGTTCGGTCACCAGATGCGCTTCGACCTGGCCGAAGGTTTCCCGCTGGTCACCACCAAGAAGTGCCACCTCAAGTCCATCATCCACGAGCTGCTGTGGTTCCTGCGGGGCGAGACCAACATCGCCTACCTGAAGGAAAACGGCGTCTCGATCTGGGACGAGTGGGCCGACGAGCAGGGCGAGCTGGGCCCGGTGTACGGCTACCAATGGCGCTCTTGGCCGACGCCTAACGGCGAGTCGATCGACCAGATCGGCAAGCTCATCGAGATGATCAGGAGGAACCCTGATTCGCGCCGGCTGATCGTCTCGGCCTGGAATCCCGCGCTGGTAGAACAGATGGCCTTGCCGCCGTGCCACGCGCTGTTCCAGTTCTACGTAGCCGACGGCAAGCTGTCCTGCCAGCTGTACCAGCGCTCGGCGGACATTTTCCTCGGGGTGCCCTTCAACATCGCCAGCTATGCGCTGCTGACGCTGATGGTGGCGCAGGTCTGCGGCCTGCAGCCCGGCGACTTCATCTGGACCGGCGGCGACTGCCACCTCTACGCCAACCACCTGGAACAGGCCGACCTGCAGCTCTCCCGTGATCCGCTGCCGTTGCCACGCATGCGCCTGAATCCGCAGATCAGTGATCTCTTCGCCTTTCGCTTCGAGGATTTCGAGCTGCAGAACTACCAATCCCATCCGCACATCAAAGCGCCGGTCGCGGTCTGATTCATCGTTCTGTCACAGTTGCCGGGCTATAAGAGTCGGTTTCCCGGGGCGCATAAGGAGTGAGCCGATGCGACGAGCCGTATTCAACCGCAAGGGCGGGGTCGGCAAGACCAGCATCGCCTGCAACCTGGCGGCCATCAGCGCCGCCCAGGGCTATCGTACCCTGCTGGTGGACCTCGACGCGCAGGCCAACTCCACCCACTACCTCACCGGCCTCACGGCGGGAGAAGCGCCCTCGGGGATCGCCGAGTTCTACCGGCTGATCCTCGACTCCGGCACCCCCTCGAAAAAGGCCCGCGCCGAAATCACGCCGACCCGCTTCGTCAACCTGGACCTGATCACCGCCACGGCCGAACTGGCCGATCTCCAACCCAAGCTCGAGGCCAAGCACAAGATCAACAAGCTACGAAAGTTGCTCGACGTGCTCGACCAGGGCTACGAACGCATCTACCTCGACACGCCGCCGGCGCTGAACTTCTATTCGGTCTCGGCGCTGATCGCCGCCGACCGCTGCCTGATCCCCTTCGATTGCGACAGCTTCGCTCGCGAGGCGCTCTATGGGCTGCTCGACGACATCGACGAACTGCGCGAGGACCATAACGAAGGGCTGAAAGTGGAAGGCATCGTGGTCAACGGCTTCCAGCCACGCGCCGCGGTGCCGCAGCAACTGGTCGAGGGGCTGGTGGCCGGGGGGCTGCCGGTGATACCCATGTACCTGATGCACTCGGTGAAGATGCGTGAATCGCACCAGGCCTGCCTGCCGTTGATCCACCTGGATGCCCGGCACAAGCTCACCGAGCAGTTCGTCGCGCTGCACGACTGGCTGGAAGCCCAGGCCTAGCGTCAGCGGCTGAGCAGCAGGTCGCAGGGCGGGTTTTCCAGCAGCTGGCGGGTCAGGCTGCCGACCAGTGCGCTGCTCATCTCGCCGCGGCTGTGAACGCCGAGCGCGAGGACTTGCGGGTCGAATCCCGCAATGGCTTCTTCCAGGCACTGCAGGCGTTCGCCGCTGCGCACTTCGTGGCTGCCCCTGGCGCTGCCCGCCTGGTGAGCATTCAGATCCTCCAGGAGCCTGTCGAACAGTTCTCGGTCCAGCGCCAGCTCCGCTTCGTCCGGCAGGTCGAGGCCGGCGCTTTCATGTACGTGCAGCGCCCGCAGCTCGCCCGTGGCCGGCAGCAGTTCAGCGGCGCGCTGCCAGGCGCGACTGGCGCAGGCGGAGAAGTCCAGGGCGGCCAAGGCGCGGGAATAAGGCAGGCCGGTCGGGTTGACCACCAGCAGCAGCGGCACCGGGGAGGCCAGCAGCAGGCGTTCGAGGGTCGTACCGGCAAACCCTTCGACGGCGCCAGCGCGATGGCGGCCGAGCAGTAGCAGGTCGGCCTCGAGCCCGCTAGCCAGGGCGGCGAGGCTTTCCACCGCTGGCCCGCGGCGCAGGTGCACATCGCTGATGGCCAGCCCGCAATCGGCTGCCAGCGCTTCGAGGCGGCGCCGGCTGGACGCTTCGTCGCCATCCTCGAGCACGTGCGCCAGGCTCAGGCGTGCATCGAGCTGGCGTGCCAACTGGCCGGCGCGCAACAGGGCGAGATCGGCTTCTGGGCTCGAATCATGGGCAAGGAGCAGCTGTCTGGGCATGGTGGGCTCTTTGGGAAGGGCTGGGGCCCAGTATGCCTTCGCACCGATCAGCTTTCATCGGTGCGGGCCAGTTGCCTTGCCAGCATGGTGACCTGTTCGCGTCGCTCGGTCTGCTCGAGCCGGGCCCCTGGGTTCAGTGACGACCATTCGGGGTGGGCGCGGGCGCGGTTCAGCGGCTCGGGTAGCTTGCCCTTGCGCCAAGTGTCGTCCTGTGGTGTTTTCAGGCGGATCGCCTGCTGTGCAGCATGACCGCGGATCGCCAGGGCTGCGAGCAACTGGCGCTGGCGCAGGGCGAGCAGGCGCAGCACCGCGTCGTCCACGCTCAGCTCGCGCTGACCCTTGAGCTTGCCGAGCAGGCGGTTGCCGTAATGGCGGGCGGTCTGCGCACCGCCACCGGCGAGGGCGCCGAGCAGGGCGGCGGCGCCGAGGGTGATGCCGCCAACCATCAGGTCGACCCCGGCGCCCGCCGCCGCGCCAGCCGCCATGCCGCCGCCGACCCGCACGCCAAGCTGCCTGAGGGTTTCACCGTTGAACAAATCATCGCCCCAGCGGCCGTCCAGCAGGGGCAGGTCGGTGGCTGCCGCGTCTTCCGGGCGAAAGACGAACAGACGCAGCAGCGCCTCCACGCAGGCCTGTTCGCGCTGACGAACAGTCTCATGCAGTTCGTTGACCGCGCCCTGTTCGAGCGGTTGCGCGGTGGCCACGCTGCGTCGGCAGGCAGCCACATCCACCAGCAGCTCGGCGATCAGGCGCGCACCTGCTTCATGCCGGGCACTTGCCTGCGCCTCGTGGTCGGCGATCAGCCGTTCGAGATCGCCGCGGCTACGCTCGAGCAGCAAGGCCAGGCTTTCGTACAGGCGCCGCTCGCCATCCTGGGGAGGCGCTACGCTGTCGAAGCGCACCAGTGCATGCAGGCCGATGCGCGCCAGGGCCTCGCGCCAGTCAGTCTCGCGGGTAGCAGGGTTGGCGACGAAGTTGAGCACCGGCAGCAGCGGCCGGCCGCACATGGCCAGTGCCTCCAGTTCGTCCCGGTACTTGCCCAGCACCGGCTCGCGGGCGTCGATGATGTAGAGGCCGGCGTCGGAGGCGAGCAGCTGACGCAGTACCTTGGCTTCCTGATCGAAACGCTGGCGAGCTTCGCTGCCGTCGAGAAAGCGTTCGATGCGCGCCGGGCCGTCGAGCCGTTCGGCTGCCCGCTGCAGTTGGTCGAGGTGGTCGAGCAGGGCGCTGGCATCTTCCAGCCCGGGGGTGTCGTATAGCTCGAGCAGCGCCTGGCCATCCACCTGCAGGCGAGCGCCTTCGACGTGGCGGGTGGTGCTGGGGCGATGGGACACCTCACCGAAACCGATGTCGCGGGTCAGGGTGCGCAGCAGGGAGGTCTTGCCGACGTTGGTATGGCCCACGACCGCGAGTCTAATCATCGCCATGCTCCAGCCATTGCAAGGGAGCAGGCCCGGCGGGGGCCAGGCCGCTGCGCTCGAGTGCTTCATGCCAGTCGGCCAGTCGAGCCGGGTCGAGGGTATTGCCCGGCGGTGGCGGCAGGAGCCAGACCCGGGTCGCTCGTGCGCAGCGCGACAATTCGCCAATCAGTGCCAGGGTGCCGCGGTCCGGCGAGCGCCGCGGGTCGCAGGCGATCAGCAGGCGGCTGGGCGGGTGGCGGGTGAGCTGTTCGAGCAGCCGGCGCCGCTGATGGCGATCGTCGAGAATCCCGGCATCGGTGACGTCGGCCGGCAGTGTCGGCGGCCAGGCCTGGGTGTCGTCCAGTTCGATGGCAACCAGAAGGGCGTTGCCGAGCGCTTCAGGAAGGCTGCCGGCGCTGCTGTGCGGCAGGCTCGACGGGGCGGGATCCTTGATCCCGAGGCGCTCGCTGGGCGGCTGCAGGCGCTCGCGCAGCAGGCGATAGCTCGGCAGTTCGGGATCCAGGCGCAGCGCCGACCGCCCGCGCCGCCAGCGCCAGACACAGACGGCGGCGAGCAGCAGGCGCGGCACTACGCCATAGACCAGGGTCACCCCCACCAGCCAGCCGGCCCAGGCCTGGCGGGCGCCCTCGAGTTCCTCGCCAAGCACGCCGCTGGCACGGATCTGCTCGGCGCCAGGCTGGGCGAAGCCGAGCAGGGACGGCAGCGCACCCAGCGTCTGGGTCAGGGCGACAAAGGCGTTCTCGCCGAGAATGGTGGTTTCCCAGACGAATCCGTAACGGCGCGTGGCCAACAGCGCCAGCAGGGTCAGCAGGGCACTGCCCATGGCCAGCAACCAGAGCCCGTGGATGCCAGCGCCCAGCAGCCAGCGGCTGAGTCGGCGCTGTTGCAGCAGCATCAGCAGTGCCGGGGCCAGATGCACGGCACGTGCGTCCCGGGCGAACTTCTCGCTGAGCCAGAGCCACAGGCGGCCGAGCGCGCCGCCGTGATCGCCCAGCGCGAAAAAACCCAGAAACCAGCCCAGCAAGGTCAGCAGGTGCAGTCCGAGCAGGCTGCCGAGTGCCCAGAACACATTGACGGGGCGCTGGCCGTCACCTAGCGCCGCGAAGGCCAGGCCGGCGCCACTGAGCAGCGCCAGCAGTACCAATAGCAGGCCCGCCAGCCGCGCGCCCTGGTGCCAGTGCCGCCAGGCCTCGAGCTGGCCGTCGCGCTGTGCCAGAAACAGCGCGCGGCGCTCGATCTGCTCGCTCAGGGTGCCGCCGGCGGCACGCGCCTGGCGATTGGCCTCGGCATCGTCGAGCAGGCCGGCATGGTCTTCGCGCAGGCGGATGGTTTCGACCAGCCAGAGCCGGTCCAGAGGGGTCTCAGGTTGTGCGGTCACTCAATGTCTCGGTGGCGGTCGGAGGAAAAGGATAACAAGGCTGGCGCCTCGGCGGTGCCGAGCGTCCTCACGCTGGACTGCTGCAGCAGGCGGACCGCGATGGCAGGGTGATCGATGATCAGGCCGTCGACCCCGGCGGCAAGGAAGGCAGACAGCTCGGCTTTCAGGTCGCCCCGTTGGTGATCGTGGGGGCCGAGGCGCAATCCGGTGGGCAGAAAGCGGTTCTCCGCGCGAAAAGTGTAGGGATGAACCTGAAGACCGGCGGCCCGCGCGTGGCCAACGAAGTCGCTGGGCTGGGTCAGCCTGCCGTCCCGATCACGGGGAATCACGTAGCCTTTTTCCGGGCCCACTGCGTGGGCGTAGCTGGCCACCTCGGCCAGGCCCCGTGCGCTGGCCATGCGCCGGAAGCTCTGGCGGGCCAGCAGTGGTTGATCGGCAGGGTAGCGTCGGCCGATCAGCTGCACCCGGCGTAGCGGGGTCAGATCGCGCAAGCGCTCCAGGCTGCTGCGCTCGAACGACTGCAGAAACACCGGGGCCTCGGCGCTGGTGTAGCCATGGGCCGCCAGCAACTCCGCCAGTGGCGCTTCCAGCGGCAATCCGCGACGGGCGAAATGCCGTGCGTGCTTGGTCTCGAGATACAGCCCGATGGGGCGGCCCTCGCGTGCCTCCAGCCGTTTTGTGAGCCTGATGATTTCCTCAAGGGTCGCCACCCGGCCTTCGACGCGGCTGTTGGCCGGGCGCAGCGTGGGCATCCGCTCCTTCGCCTGCAGCTGACGGATTTCGGCCAGCGTGAAGTCTTCGCTGAACCAGCCCCGGCGATACTGGCGATCCACCAGGCGCCGCTTCCTGCGCTCGGCAAATTCCGGGCGCTCGGCGACGTCGGTGGTCAACCCCAGTTCGTTTTCATGACGGGCGATCAGCACCCCGTCCGCGCTGCTCACCAAGTCGACCTCCAGGTGGTCGGCGCCCTGCAGCACCGCCAGGGCGTAGGCCTCCAGGGTGTGCTCCGGCGCATCGCCGCTGGCGCCGCGGTGGGCTATCACCAGTGGTCCGCCGGCTGGCCGGGCGCGGTCTGGGCCGACTTCCCGCTCGGCCCAGGCGATCGCCGTCTCGATGGCGTCCGCAGCGCCGACGGTGGGCTGCAGGCAAAGCAACAGCAGGACAGTGAGGATCCAGCGCATCGGGCAGGGTGCTCCTTGACGGGCCTGTTTCTCTGATATTCTCGCCAGCATGACTACGACACCTGTTTCCCTCGCCCTGATCGTCGCCGTGGCCGAAAACGCGGTGATTGGGGCCGACAACCGCATGCCCTGGCACCTGCCGGCCGAGCTGCAGTATTTCAAATCTGTCACCCTCGGCAAGCCAGTGATCATGGGCCGCAAGACCTGGGACTCGCTGGGCCGGCCGCTGCCGGGGCGGCTGAATCTGGTGGTCAGCCGCCAGCCGGAGCTGCGTCTGGATGGCGCTGAGGTGTTCAGCGATCTGGGCGCGGCGCGGCGCCGTGCCGAACGATGGGCGCGGGAACAGGGCGCGGCGGAGGTGATGGTGATCGGCGGCGCGCAGCTGTTCGCCGAGACCCTCGACCAGGCCGACCGGCTCTACCTGACCCGGGTGGCGTTGCGCCCGCACGGTGATGTGTATTTCCCCGAGTGGGACGAGCGCCAGTGGAGCCTCGCGACGCGGCACGAGCATGCCGCCCGGGATGGGCGTCCGGCCTATTCCTGTGAGGTCTGGGAACGGGCCTCCAGCGCGGCATAGAGCCGTAGCCGGTTGCGCCCTGTCGCCCTGGCGTCGTAGAGCGCATCAGGAGTCGAGCCAGACCCTGGTGACGCCGAGCTCCTGGTGCGGGTTCAAGTTGAGCGTTTTCCGCAGCGACTTGTTGCGGTCGTGCCGCGATTGCCGCGCTATCACAATCGCCCTTTGGGCTGATCCGTTTCGCATTTATCCGTTAGCGACCTGGGTTGCCGCAACTGGGCATGGCGCGTCCAGATGCCGTCCTCGAGTTCAAGCTGTTCCACCTCAAGCTGGTCCGGGTAGACCCGCAGCAGTGCCAGACTTATCGGCAGCCTGAAGCGCCGCGGGCCGATGCTGCCCGGATTCAGATAGAGCACCCCGTCCCGCCAGTCACTGGCCGGCTTGTGCGAATGTCCGCTGACCACCACCTCGAAGCCCGTCGCTGCCGGGTCGAGGCTCAGGTCATTCAGGTCGTGCAACAGCAGCAGGCGCAATCCGTCCAGTTCGAGGTCGAGTCGTTCGGGCAGCCCGGCCGCCCACGGCTTGATATCGACGTTGCCTCGTATTGCCGAGAGCGGGGCGAGCGACCCCAGGGTGCCGAGAACCTCCGGCTTGCCGACGTCACCGGCATGGATCAAGTGGTCGCAGCCACGGAGGATTGCCAGCGCCTCGGGACGCACCAGGCCATGGGTATCAGCGATCACGCCAAGGGTAAGGGGAGTATTCATGGGGCCTCGTGACACCTGATCCGGGACCGCCATTGGACCCGCGGGCGGCTGGGCAGGTCCAATCGTTCATCTACCGCACCCGAGGGTAACCATGGACATAGGCCCGAAATTCCGTCAGGCGCTGGGGCTCGCCGCCTGGCTGGCGCTGACCTTTCTCGCAGCGGGCGTCGGCGCGATCGCGTCGGCCGACGCCGGTGCCCTCTACGCGCAGCTGCAACGTCCCGCCTGGACACCGCCGGCAGCCGCCTTCGGACCGGTCTGGTCACTGCTCTATCTGCTGATGGGGGTGGCAGCCTGGCTGGTCTGGCGGGAGCAGGCAGTGGCGGGCCGCAGGTTGGCGCTGGGGCTGTTTATCGTGCAACTGGCGGTCAACGCTCTGTGGACCTGGCTGTTCTTCGCCTGGCGGCTGGGCGCGCTGGCGTTTGCCGACGCGCTGCTGCTCGCCGCGCTGATAGTCGCCACGACTCTGGCCTTCTGGCGGGTGCGCCGGCTGGCAGGGGTGCTGCTCCTGCCCTATCTCGCCTGGGTCGGCTTTGCCTGTGTGCTGACCTGGACGCTGTGGCGGGGCAATCCGGCGATGCTCGGTTGAGCGTCGCCGGCTGTCCCGCCCGACGGGCTGGATCAGTCGTCCAGCAGCGCCTTGTTGCGCACCGCGCCCTTGTCGGCGCTGGTGGCGAGCAGGGCATAGGCCTTGAGCGCGGTGGTCACCTTGCGTGCCCGCGGCTGGGCCGGTTTCCAGCCCTTCTGGTCCTGGTGCAGGCGACGGGCGTGCAGTTCGTGCTCGTCCAGCAGCAGGTTGATGCTGCGGTTGGGGATGTCGATGAGGATGCGGTCGCCGTTCTCGACCAGGCCGATGGCGCCACCTGCCGCCGCTTCCGGCGAGGCGTGGCCGATGGACAGGCCCGAGGTGCCGCCGGAGAAGCGGCCGTCGGTGAGCAGCGCGCATTGCTTGCCCAGACCCTTGGACTTCAGGTAGCTGGTCGGGTAGAGCATCTCTTGCATGCCCGGACCGCCCTTGGGGCCTTCGTAGCGGATGATGACGATATCGCCGGCCTGGACCTCATCGTTGAGGATGCCCTTCACCGCGCTGTCCTGGCTTTCGAACACCTTGGCGCGGCCCTCGAAGACAAGAATCGACTCATCGACACCGGCGGTCTTCACCACGCAACCGTCCTGGGCGATGTTGCCGTAGAGCACGGCGAGGCCACCTTCCTGGGAATAGGCGTGCTCGACGCTGCGGATACAGCCCTCGGCGCGGTCGTCGTCCAGGCTCGGCCAGCGGGTGTTCTGGCTGAAGGCCACCTGGCTGGGGATCCCGGCCGGGCCGGCCTTGAAGAAGTCGTGCACGGCTTCGTCAGTAGTCTGGGTGATGTCCCACTGGACGATGCCTTCGGCCAGGGTCCGCGAATGCACGGTGGGCACGTCGGTATGCAGCAGGCCGCCACGGGCGAGCTCGCCGAGGATCGAGAAGATCCCGCCGGCGCGGTGCACGTCTTCCATGTGGTACTTCTGGATGTTCGGCGCCACCTTGCACAGCTGCGGCACCTTGCGCGACAGGCGGTCGATGTCGCGCAGGTCGAAGGCCACCTCGCCTTCCTGGGCCGCAGCCAGCAGGTGCAGGATGGTGTTGGTGGAGCCGCCCATGGCGATGTCCAGAGTCATGGCGTTCTCGAACGCCTTGAAGCTGGCGATGGAGCGCGGCAGCACGGATTCGTCGTTCTCCCCGTAGTAGCGCTGGCAGAGTTCGACGACCAGCCGGCCGGCGCGCAGGAACAGCTGCTCGCGATCGGCGTGGGTGGCGAGGGTGGAACCGTTGCCTGGCAACGACAGGCCCAGGGCTTCGGTCAGGCAGTTCATCGAATTGGCGGTGAACATGCCCGAGCAGCTGCCGCAGGTGGGGCATGCGCTGCGCTCGTACTCCGCGACCTTCTCGTCGCTGGCCGATTCGTCGGCGGCGATGACCATGGCGTCGACCAGGTCCAGGCCGTGGCTGGCCAGCTTGGTCTTGCCGGCTTCCATCGGGCCGCCGGAGACGAACACCACCGGGATATTCAGGCGCAGGGCGGCCATCAGCATACCGGGGGTGATCTTGTCGCAGTTACTGATGCAGACGATGGCGTCAGCACAGTGGGCGTTGACCATGTACTCGACCGAGTCGGCGATGATCTCGCGCGAAGGCAGCGAATAGAGCATGCCGTCGTGGCCCATGGCGATGCCGTCGTCGACCGCGATGGTGTTGAATTCCTTGGCCACGCCGCCGGCCTTCTCGATCTCGCGGGCGACCAGCTGGCCGAGGTCCTTCAGGTGCACGTGGCCGGGCACGAACTGGGTGAAGGAGTTGGCGATGGCGATGATCGGCTTCTTGAAGTCGTCGTCCTTCATCCCTGTGGCGCGCCACAGGGCGCGGGCGCCGGCCATGTTGCGGCCGTGGGTGGAGGTTTTCGAGCGGTAATCAGGCATGGCGACGTTCCCGGAAAGGCAGGAAGAAAGCCTGAAAGGATACGCCATCGGCTGCTTCTCGCACAGGCGAGGTGTCGGATGAGGGTGTTAGCCTGGGACTATCGAGGCGTGGTTTTGCGCGCCTGCATGAGGAGAAGTTGATGGTCTACATTCGCTGGATCGGGCTGATTGCCTGCAGTATTGCCGCCCTGGCCTATCTGGCCCTGGGCAATTTCAACCTGGCCGGGCTGATGCTCGCGCTGGCAGCGATCAGCCTGATCAACATCCGCCGACCCCGGGGCGACCGGCGAGATCTTCCTCAAGACAAGGGCAAGCGGGATCTTTGAAGCCCCAGCCGCCCTTCGCTCGGATTTGCACCTTCGGTAGGCCTGAAGCCCACCCTAACGAAGGTTGTTCCGCCAGAGCGGGCGGGGACTTCCGTGGGATCAACTCGGCAGCACGCGACAGGTCAGGCTCTTGATGTAGCGAGTTTCGGGAATCGCCGGATGGACCGGGTGGTCCGGGCCCTGGGCGCCGCGCTCCAGTAGCTGGACATTGCGGTCCAGGTGGCGGGCGCTGGAGAGCAGGATGTTCTGCAAGTCGTCCTCGGGCAGGTGCATGGAGCAGCTGGCGCTGACCAGAATGCCGTCCTTGTTCAGTAGGCGCATGGCCTGTTCGTTGAGGCGGCGGTAGGCGGCTTCACCATTCTTCAGGTCCTTCTTGCGCTTGATGAACGCCGGCGGATCGCAGACCACCACGTCGAAGCGTTCTTCGGCGGCCTTCAATTCCCGAATCGCCTCGAACACGTCACCTTCCACCATGGCCATGCGTTCGGCCACGCCGTTCAGGGCGGCGTTGCGCTCCACGCCGTCCAGGGCGAAGGTGGAGGCGTCCACGCACATCACCTCGCTGGCACCGAAGGCCGCGGCCTGTACGCCCCAGCCGCCGATGTAGCTGAACAGGTCCAGCACGCGCTTGCCCTGCACGTAGGGCGCCAGGCGGGCACGGTTCATCCGGTGATCGTAGAACCAGCCGGTCTTCTGGCCCTGCAGCACCGGCGCCTC
Organism: Stutzerimonas tarimensis; assembly: GCF_042648805.1. Taxonomy (NCBI): domain Bacteria; kingdom Pseudomonadati; phylum Pseudomonadota; class Gammaproteobacteria; order Pseudomonadales; family Pseudomonadaceae; genus Stutzerimonas; species Stutzerimonas tarimensis. Next base: position 60,527 of record NZ_JBHRXZ010000017.1, read on the forward strand.
GAACTTCACACCGTTTTCTTCCAGCGGCACCCACTCGGGCACCTCGCCAAAGGCGGTCTCCACGTAGCGCGGCAGGCCTTCGGCGTCGCGGGCGCTGGAGTCGTTCTTCCACAGTACGCCGGCGGGCTTGAGCACCTGCACCAGCGCGGCGAGCACTTCGTCGCGGTGGCGTTCCATGGTCGGCGAGGCCAGCTGCACCACAAGGATGTCGAAGAAGCGGTCCACCACCAGCCCCGGCAGGAAGTCCGAATCGCCGTACACCAGCCGGTAGCAGGGTGCCTCGAACAGCTGCTCACGCAGGGAAAGGGCCACCTTGATGCGGTGCACCAGCAGCGACTTGTCCAGCGCATGCTTGAGATCGCGTGACAGCAGACGGGCGCAGATCAGGTTGTTCGGCGACAGCCCGACGATGCCCAGCGGCTTGCCACCGGCGGCTTCGAGGACCGCCTGGTCGCCGGCCTGAAAGCCGGTCAAGGGCGTGGCGGAGACGTCCACCTCGTTGCTGTAGACCCACAGGTGGCCGGCGCGCAGGCGGCGGTCGGCGTTGGCTTTGAGGCGCAGGCTGGGCAGGGACATGGTGGGCTCCGGGACGCAAAGGGCGGCAGGTTACAGGCTCGCAGGGGCACTGGCGAGCCGGCTCAGGCGAAGGCGTAATCGAGTATCACGCCCAGGAAAATCGCCAGCCCTGCCCAGTGGTTGTGCAGGAAGGCGCGGAAGCACAGCGCCGGTTCCCGTGACGCGGTGGTGAGGAACTGCCAGACGAAGCAGGCCGCCGCCATCGCCAATCCCAGCATGAAGAGCAGGCCAAGCTCGAAGCGCGGCGCGGCCAGCAGCAGGCAGAGCAGGGCCAGACCCTGCAACAGGGCGATGATGGTGCGGTCGGCATCGCCGAACAGCACGGCGGTGGACCTGACGCCGATCTTCAGGTCGTCCTCGCGGTCGGCCATGGCGTAGTAGGTGTCGTAGGCCACGGTCCAGACGAGGTTGAACAGCAGCAGCAGCCAGGCGGCGGCTGGCACCTTGCCGGTTTCGGCGGTGAACGCCATGGGCATGCCCCAGGAGAATGCCGCGCCCAGCACCACCTGGGGGTAATAGGTGTAGCGTTTCATGAAGGGGTAGAGGGCGGCGATCGCCACCGCGCCGAACGAGAGCAGGATGGTGGGCAGGTTGGTCAGCAGTACCAGGCCGAAGCTGAGTCCCACCAGCACGGCGAACAGCACCCAGGCTTCGCGGGTCGACACCCGGCCAGTAGCCAGCGGGCGGGTCCGGGTGCGCTGGACATGGCCATCGAAGTTGCGGTCGGCGAAGTCGTTGATCACGCAGCCGGCCGAACGCATCAGGATCACCCCGAGGGTGAAGATCACCACGTTGGCCAAGCTGGGCGAGCCCTCGCCAGCGATCCACAGGGCCAGCAGGGTGGGCCAGAGCAGCAGCAGGATGCCGATGGGCTTGTCCAGCCGGGTCAGCTGGATGAAGTCCCAGGCACGCGGGTGCAGGCGGTTGGTCGATCGCAGCAGTGTCTGATACATCGGCAGGCTCCATGAACTGGCCGAACTAAGGGTAATGGCGGCGCTGCCGGTTCGTCAGTGCTGCGGGGCGTCCCAGAGCGAGGGCAGGAACACCTCGGTTACCAGTACGTGCAAAGGACCGCGGGAAAAGCATGAGCGCCGGCCCCAGAGTCCCGGTTGGCGAACGGTTTCCGGCAGCCAGGCTTCGGGGTAGCGACACGCTCGCAGCGGCCCACGGCTGAATGCGCGGTCACTGAACAGGAGCTCGCCCAGCGAGCGCTGGCCAAGGCTCTGCAAATCCAGTCCATCCGCCATCAAGGACTCACGGCTTGCCACGCTGCGGGCGTACACCCAGGGCATCTCATGGCCGCAGAGCAGCACTTCGCGTACCCAGCCTTCGCTGGCGGCGGGTACGTCCAGGCGCTCGCACTCCTCAGCGCGCAGCGGCTGCCAGCCTTCGGAGAGGGTCTGGATGCTGAAAGCGCCGCTGGCGTGGGCGGTGAGCCGGCGAGTCAGCGAGCCTTCGTCGAACAGCCAGTCGAGCAGCGTCGCGTCGAGACTGGAGTGGAGTTGATCGGCGGTCAGCCAGACGGGGGAATCAGGCATGGCAGGGCGCATATTCAGGACATGGCCGCTGAGTCTAGCATGGCGCTGCTACGACGTTAGGCGAGTGCCGGCTGGCAAAGCTGGCGAGTTTCTCGGCGCCGTGCCATGCTCCTTGAACTGCTGTCCAGAGCAGTTTCCGGCCGTTGAGCCGGGCAAAATAACAACAAACAAGCAAGAGGCTAACCATGCGCAAATCGGAACTCGTCGCAGCCATCGCCGCCAAGGCGGACCTCCCCAAGGATCAGGCGAATCTGGTACTGGATTCGATCCTCGATCAGATCATCCAGGCCATGGGCCGCAAGGACAGTGTCACCCTTGTCGGATTTGGCACCTTCCTGCAGCGTCACCGCGGCGCCCGGGCCGGCAAGAACCCGCAAACCGGCGAGCCGGTCACCATCGGGGCCAGCAATACCGTTGCCTTCAAGCCGGGCAAGGCATTGCGCGACGCCATAGCCAAATGATCGTTGGGGCGGCCCTGGAGCCGCCGTTAATCGCGAGAGGCGGGCCAGCTTCGACTTGCGCGGATTCGCTGCTGCTCGAGGCGCCGCTGGCAAGCTCGCGTCAGGAGTGCTCGGATCTTCTGGCATGGGCGGACCGATCCGCTGATCCGATCGCGGTCCATGGGTTGATTCACGGGAATGCCCTGGCCGGCCTGCCGGCATTCTAATGAGCCTATCCCGACCCTGCGGGAATCCGCGGTGAACTCTGGCCGGCCTCTTCCATTCCTATGCACAACGATCCAGTACTGCGAGTGGCCCATGCATATTCAACCCTCCCGACTCGGCTGGCGGCTGGCCATCCTGTTTTTATTCTCCACCCTGCTCAGCGGTTGCGGAATCAACAACATTCCGCGCTATGACGAGCAGGTCAAGGCCGCCTGGTCGCAGGTGGAAAACCAGTATCAGCGTCGCGCCGACCTCGTCCCCAATCTGGTGGAGACGGTCAAGGGCTTCGCCGCGCAGGAGCAGGAAGTGCTGACCTCGGTGATCGAGGCGCGCTCGCGGGCCACCTCGATCCAGGTGGACGCCGGCACCCTCGACGACCCGGCGCAGCTGGAGCGTTTCCAGCAGGCGCAGAACCAGTTGACCGGCGCATTGAGCCGGCTGATGGCGGTGTCCGAACGCTACCCGGAGCTGCGCTCCAACCAGAACTTCCTGGCCTTGCAGTCGCAGCTTGAAGGCACCGAGAATCGCCTGGCAGTGGCCCGGCGCGACTTCATCCAGGCGGTGGAGCGCTACAACATCGAGATCCGGACCTTTCCCGGTCGCATCTGGCATCGCCTGATGTACAGCGACATGCCGCTGCGGGAAAACTTCGAGGCCACGGCGGAAAATGCCGACCAGGCCCCGCAAGTGCAGTTCTGATGAAGCCGGTCATAGCATTCGCCCTGGCCCTGCTGCTCTGGCCACTGCTGGCTTCCGCCCAGCAGTTGCCAGCGCTGACCGGCCGGGTGGTGGACAGTGCCGAGTTGCTCGAGCCGCCCACCGAGGCGCGGCTGACGCAGATGCTGGCTGCGCACGAGGGGGCGACAGGCGAGCAACTGGTGGTGGTCACTGTCCCGGATCTGCAGGGCGGCAGCATCGAGGAGTTCGGTATTGCCCTTGGTCGCGAGTGGGGTATTGGGCAGGAGGGCGAGGACAATGGCGCCTTGCTGATCGTCGCACGCGATGATCGCCGGGTACGCATCGAGGTGGGCTACGGTCTCGAGGGGCGTCTGACCGATGCCCAGGCTTCTGTCATCATCAACCGCATCATCGTGCCGGCCTTTCAGCAGGGCGAATTCGAGCGCGGCATCGTCGAGGCGACAGAGGCCATGATCCAGGTTCTTGGCGGCGAGCCCCTGGCCGGCCCCGGCATGCAGCCGGTCATGCCGATGCGTGGCGAGCAGCCTGCCGCCTGGCCGGCGTTGCTGCTGCTGGTGATGATCGTGTTGTCCTTTCTCAGCTTTGGCGGTCGAGGTGGCGGTCGACGCGGCGGCGTGGGTCGCGCGGCGCTGATGGGCGCCATGCTGGGCGGCATGGGACGCGGCATGGGCGGCGGTGGTTTCGGCGGTGGTGGATTCGGGGGAGGAGGCGGCGGCTTCGGCGGCGGCGGTGCCTCGGGTGGATGGTAACGCGATGATGGATTGGGCATGAGCTTACTGAGCGAAAGCGAACAACGTCAGGTATCCGAGGCAATCGACCGCATCGAAGTCGATACCGACGCCGAAGTGGTGACGGTGCTGGCCGGCCAGGCGGACGACTACAAGTACATACCCCTGCTGTGGGCGGCGTTGATCGCGCTGGTGGTGCCGGGGGCAATCAACTACCTCCCCGGCTGGCTGGCGCACCACCAACTGCTGCTGGTGCAGTGGGCGCTGTTCGTGGTGCTTGCGGTGCTGTTTCGCCTGCCTCAGGTCGCTCCCCGGTTGATTCCCCGCAACGTGCGCCATGGCCGGGCCTGCAACTTGGCACGACGCCAGTTCATCGAGCAGAACCTGCACCATACCGAGAAAGCGACCGGGATGCTGATCTTCGTCTCCGAGGCCGAGCGCTATGTGGAGATCCTGGTCGACCGGGGCATTTCCTCGCGTGTCGACAACGCCGTATGGGAAGGGGCGGTGGCGCGCTTTACCGAGCAGGTCCGCGCCGGCAAGACCTTGCAGGGGTTTCTCGACTGCATCGAGACCTGCGGGGCGCAGCTGAAGCATGCGGTGCCCGCGACCCACGAGCGCAACGAGCTGCCGAACCGCCTGATCGTCCTGGATTGAGGGGCATCGCGGGCCGGCTCCCCCCAGGATAAAGAACTCGTAGCGACAGTTTTCCTCCGCCACGGCGAGCGCCTTCAGGTCCCCGGCGCGCCCGCAGATTGATGGGCGGGCAAGGAACCAACGGACCGGCAAAGGGCCCGCTCAGCGGAAGAGTAAGCAGACCCCCGTTACGGATATGCAGTCGATGTCACTTCGAGCTTTCACCCCTCGCCCAGGACTGTGCCACCCATGTTGAATCTCGCCACGCCGCTGGGTCGGATGAAGGCCATCGCCCTCGGCTTGCTGCTGCTGGCGGCCGCGCTCTACGTGGTGGGTACGGCGCTGGTCGAGATCCACCATCCCGGATGGAGCTGGCTGGTGGCCTTCGCCGAGGCGGCGATGATCGGCGCGATAGCCGACTGGTTCGCCGTCACCGCGCTGTTCCGCCATCCCTTGGGGCTGCCCATTCCGCACACAGCCATCATCCCGCGCAACAAGAAGCGCATCGGTGACAACCTCGCCGAGTTCATCTGCACTCACTTTCTCACCACCGCGCAGGTACTGGAAAAGATCCGTGAATTCGATGCCGCGGGGCGGCTGGCCGTCTGGCTGGCCCGGCCCGAACATGCCGAGCGGGTGGGACGGCAGGCAGTGGCGGTTTCTGCGCACCTCGTCGGCGCTCTGCGCGACGAGCGGGCCGCGGCCTTCATCGAGCGCAGTGCGAAAAAGCGTCTGGCGCAGATAGACCTCGCCCCGCTCACCGGTCAGGTGCTCGGCCTGCTCACCGCCGACAAGCGACACCAGCAGGTACTGGACGAACTGCTCCGTCTGTTCGACCGCACCCTGCGCAGCGAGCAGATGCAGCAGCGCATCGCGGCGATCCTCGCCGAGGAGCTGGGCAAGCTGCTGCGCATCCGCAAGCTTGGCGAGATGGCCGGTGACTGGTCCACCGAGCGGCTGGTGCAACGCCTGTCGGAGGTGCTGGGCGAGGTCAGCCACGACCCCGAGCATCCTCTGCGCCGTCGTTTCGATGATTACCTGGCGCGCTTCATCGAGCAGCTCAAGGCTGACCCGGAGTTCCAGCGCAAGGGGCAGGAGCTGCGAGATCAACTGCTCAAGGACCCGGCGCTGACCGGTTATCTGGGCGGCCTCTGGGACGATCTGGTCGACTGGTTGCAGGCGGATCTGGCCAGGCCGGACTCATCCATCGGCCGCCGCATCGCCGAAGTCGCCGGTACGCTTGGCGCGGCGCTGAAGCGCGACGAGGCCATGCGCAACTGGCTCAACGACCAACTACTGGCGGCAGCGCCGCCCTTGATCGAGCGCTACCGGGCCGATATCGGGCGCTACATCGCCGCGCGTGTCGAAGGCTGGAACACCGGGGAGCTGGTCGAGCAGATCGAGGCCAATATCGGCAAGGATCTCCAATACATTCGCGTCAACGGTACCCTGGTGGGCGGAATGGTGGGGCTGGTGATCCATGGGTTGACGCTGCTGGCTCTAGGGGGATAACGGCGCCAACAGTCCATCCTCGAGAAGAAGATCGAGCGCCGATGGCGGGCCTTGTTCTGGCGTTACCGCATGCGCGGGCGTCGATACCGAGGCTCTGGCGTGCCGGCTGAATGTTTCAAGAAATTTCCAGCGCCGACTTGAAAGTTTTTACTGCAGACGCCATCTCGCTCGCTCCAGCCACGGTACAGGTGCTTGAACATGAATGCGTTGCAAATGCTCCTTTGCGCTCTGGTGACAATAGGAACGGTGGGCGCGGGGGTATATCTGGATCTTCGCGTCGCCGAACGCGATCGGGCGGCGCGAGTGACTGACTATTCCGATCCGGATACGCTGATGCCAAACAAGCTGCTACGCAAGGAGGCCCAGGCGAACAAAGGAGGCTCAGGCAAGGTGTAGGAAAAGGCTTACAAATAATTAAGCAATAATCCAGTTCCTGCGAGGCCGGCGTTAATTACTATAGCCCTGTGTTCAAGGGATTGGCACGGCTGGCAGGGAAAAGCCAGTGGAGGGGACATCACAGGACGTGATTCATCAGGACGATGCTCCTCGGGAAGAAAAGGAATCTAGAAAAAGGCGTGAGCTCTGCTCACGCCTTTTTTTTGCCTGCGGTTTGTTCACAGCGGCGACATCCCCATGTCTTTCTGAGCTGTGTAGGCTTCCATTGACGAAGGCAAGCGCGGGCAACAGGCAAGAAAATGCCGGCATTGCGCCGGCATTCTGGGGTCGGTCAGGCTAGGTCAGGCCATCCCGGGCCCTTCCGGCTCCTCTTCTTCCAGATCACCGGCGACGAGCTCGAAGAGTGCATCGGTCGCGTCTTCGTAGCTGCTTGTCGCGACTCGCTCGAGACCATGGATCGCAGGTGCGTGCAGCGGGCAGACGCCATGGGCGCGATCGGCGGGGAGGTCGGCGATGGCCGCCACGACCTCCTCGCCCGGCACGGTTTCCGCTTCCAACAGACGCTCGGTGATGTGATCCAGCGCCGGCTTGAGGCGTTGCAGCAGGGCCATGCAGTCCTGGTTGAGTTGTTGCAACAGCTGGTCGGCGGCTTCCAGCGCTTCGCGCGGGTCGCTCTCCAGGTGTGCCTCGCGCACGGCCTGCAGGCTCAACAGCGAACCCTTGGGGCCCATGCCCAGCGCGCCGACCATCGACAAGGCGATTTTGGACGCTTCCTGCAGATCCTGACCGGCCCCGGAGGAGACTTCGTGGAAGTACAGCTGCTCGGCACCGCGTCCGGCCAGCAGCATCTGGATGCGATTGCGCAGCTCCGAATACATGTGCAGGCGCTTGTCCTCGACCGGGGTCACCAGGGTGACGCCGAGGGCCTGGCCACGGGGAAGAATGGTGACTTTTTCCACCCGGCCGACTTGCAGCGCCGCAGCCACGAGCGCGTGACCGGCCTCGTGTACGGCGATGCGCTTGCGGTCCACTTCCGAGAGTGGTGAGACGCCGGAGGGTTTTTCACCGATACGGCAGGTCTCGATGGCATCGACGAAATGCTGCATCTCGACGCTCGCAGCGCCGGCGCGGGCGGCCAGCAGTGCCGCCTGGTTGACGATGGACGCGATGGCGGCCGGTGACAAGCCGACGCTGTTGCGCGCCAGGGCGGCGAAGTCGGGGGAGTCGCCGAGGCGGATCTTGCCGGCATAGAGGCGGAACAGCGCCTCGCGATCCTCCAGGCTGGGCAGGCCGACGGCAATGGTTCGGTCGAAACGGCCTTCGCGCACCAGCGCCGGGTCAAGCGAATTGGGGAAGTTGGTGGCGCCGAGCACCAATATGCCGCTGACACCGTCGAAGCCGTCCATCTCAGCGAGGAACTGGTTGATGATGCGGTTGCTCTCGGCGTCGCTGGAGCGGGTTTGCTCGGCGCGTTTGCCGATACCGTCGATCTCGTCGATGAAGATGATGCACGGCGATTGCTTGCGCGCCTGGCGGAACAGCGATTTGACCTTCTGAATGCCGACACCAAAGTACATCGACGAGAAGTCGCTGCCAGTGACCTGGATGAAGCTGGCGTTGGCCTCGCTGGCCAGGGCCTTGGCCAGTTGGGTCTTGCCGGTACCGGGCTCGCCGGTCAGCAGCACGCCCTTGGGCGGGCGGGCGCCAAGGGCGGCGTACGCCGAGGGATCCTTCAGATAGGCACTGACATCGCGTAGCGCCTGCTTGGCCTCGCGTGCGCCAACCACGTCATCGAAGCGAATGTCGGTGCCCTTGCGGTGGGCCCGGAACGGATGGGTGCGCAAGAGGACGATGCAGAGCACGGCGACCAGCAGCGAGGCCAGAGCGAAGTAGGGCAGCAAGCCCCGATACCAGGGCTTCTCGCCGTCGGTGTCGAACAGGCTGACTGGAAACTGCGCGCCGCTGTTGCCGTACTGGTCGAGCAGCAGGTCGGCGACCCGGCCTTTCTGGTCGGCGAGCCAGTAGCGCTGGTCATCGGTCGTGGTGACATAGACGCCCCGGTCGCTCACCGCGGCGGAGGCGATGCGGTCGTCCCGAAGGTCGCCCAGCAGGCGCGACAGGTCGGCTCGGTTGTTGCTCCAGGGCTCGCTGGAACTCTTCAACTCCACCAGCATGGCAGCCATCGAGCCGCTGGCGGGCGGTGTGGACGGTGTGCTTGGCCAGAAGTGCCAGGCCGCCAGGGTTGACGAGAGAAGAAGCAGGAACAGGGACAGCACGAGGCTGCGGCGTCCCTGTAGGAAGCGAGGAGTCTTCATTACGAATCCAGGCGGGCATGGGCCCGTCGCGTCGGTCAAAAACACCGTCCCGGCGGGACGGAACACAGTTTTTTCTGGGCCGAACGGCCCGACAGCAGTCCTTGCCGGAGGCAGGTGGCCGGTGCCTACGGCGTCCGACCCTACGTCGAGTGGGTGATCACCCGATGGTCCGAGAATACGGCAATGCCTGGTCATTGCATGGCCAATCGACGAATGGCATGAACCTTCTCGACGAATGACGTACGGCGCGCAAAGCCGGGCAGAGGTTGGAGCGATAGGTGCCGTTGCGCTGTGTAAACCTAGGTGAGTCGCCGGCCCATTCGCGAGCGAGCTCGCTCCTACGGGGATGGTGGGTTTCTGCTCGGAGGTGGATCTGCCGTTGCCGTTGCCGTTGTAGGAGCGAGCTTGCTCGCGAACGCGGAGCCAGGCGCGGCGCAGGAGCCGGTCCGGCAGGCCCATTCGCGAGCGAGCTCGTTCCTACGGGGCGGCGGAGTGGTTTAGGCCAGAGGCGCGGGCCTGTTCTCCTATTTCTCCACAAAGGCCCGTTCGATCACGTAGTCGCCCTGTTCTCCCTGGGACGGCGAGGCCTCGAAGCCCATGCCATCGAGCATCTTGCACAGGTCGTCGAGCATCGCCGGGCTGCCGCAGAGCATTACCCGGTCGGTTTCCGGGTTGAGCTGGGGCAGGTCGATGTCCTGGCAGAGCTTGCCGTTTTCCACCAGAGTGGTGATGCGTCCGGTATTGCGGAAGGGCTCACGGGTCACGGTGGGGTAGTAGATGAGCTTTTCCTGGATGTACTCGCCGAGAAACTCGTGCTCTGGCAGCTCGTTGAGCAGGAAGTCGTGGTACGCCAGCTCGCTGACTTCCCGCACGCAATGCACCAGCACGATCTTGTCGAAGCGCTCGTAGGCTTCCGGATCGCGGATCACGCTCATGAAGGGCGCGAGGCCGGTGCCGGTGCCGAACAGGTAGAGGTGCTTGCCGGGACGCAGATCATGCATCACCAGGGTGCCCACCGGCTTGCGGCTGACGATGATCTGGTCGCCTTCCTTCAGGTGCTGCAGGCGCGAGGTGAGCGGGCCGTTGGGCACCTTGATGCTGAGAAATTCCAGATGCTCGTCGTGGTTGGCGCTGACGATGCTGTAGGCGCGCATCAGCGGCCGGCTTTCGACTTCCAGGCCGATCATCACGAAGTGGCCGTTCTCGAAGCGCAGGCTCGGGTCACGGGTGGTCTTGAAGCTGAACAGGGTGTCGTTCCAGTGGTGGACGCTGAGAACGGTTTCGAGTCCGAGTGCAGTTGCCATGGTGTGTTCTCCGAACGGTAGCGAGAGCTTCAGGGGGTAAAGAAGGTGACCAGGCCCATGGCGGCGAGCAGCAGCCCGCCGCTGAGCACGGCCAGCAGCACCAGCGGCTGCCAGCCCTGGGTGATCAGTTGTTTCAGGCTGGTGCGCATGCCGAGAGCGGCCATGGTCACCAGCAGGCAGCCGTAGGAGGCGCTGATCAGCACCTCGCGCAGGCCATCATGAAGCAGGCCCAGGCTGTTCAGGCCGAACAGGGCGAGAAAGCCCAGCAGGAACCAGGGGAAGTCGGTGCGCCCGGCTTCGCCGCGGCGCAGCACAAAGCCCAGCAGCATTACCAGCGGTGCCAGCAGCAGCACCCGGAGCAGCTTGGTCAGCGTGGCCAGGTCACCCGCATTGTCCGAGACCATGTAGCCAGCCCCGGCGGCCTGGGCTACGTCATGGATGCTGGCGCCGAGGATGATGCCGCGCTGCGCCTCGCTGAAGCCGAGCGCGGTGACCAGCGCCGGGTAGACCAGCATGGCCAGGGTGCCCAGGGCGGTGACCCCGACCACCACGGTTAGCAGGCGACGCTCTTCCAGCTTGCCGGCCGGAATCACCGCCGCCACGGCGATCGCCGCCGAGACGCCACAGATTGCCACCGAGCAGCCGGCCACCAGCGCGTGCAGCATGGGCAGGCGCAGCAGACGGCCGAGCAGCAGCGCGGCACCGATCACCAGCGGCACGGTGATCAGCACCACCAGCAGCGGCAGGCTGCCCACCGCCTCGATCTGGTCCACGCCGATGCGTGCGCCAAGCAGGGCCACGCCGATGCGCAGCACCCTGCGACTACAGAAGGCGATGCCCGGCTGCAGGCGGGCGTCCTCGCCCTGGCTGGCAAAGCCGAAGCCCAGCAGCAGCACCAGCATGAGCGCCGGCGTGCCGTAGTGCTCGGCCAGAAAGCTGCCGGCCAGCGCCAGCACCGTGCACATCGCCATGCCGGGATAGAGCTTGCGCGCGGTGGCCAGCGGTGGCGCGAGCAGCAGGGCGCGGGCGTCCATCAGGCGCTCTCGCCGAGGCCGTAGCAGTCGGCCAGTTCGCGCAGGTAGCCCCAGGGGTAAAGCCCACGAAAGTGGCCGTCACTGAAATGGAACTGCAGGCCGCTGACGCCGGACACTTCCATGCGCTCGATGCCCACCTCGGCATCGATCAGGCTGAGCCGGCCGGTCTGCTGGGCTTTCTGGCAATTGGAGCAGGCGCAGGACTTGCGCAGCACCAGGCAGCTGAGAAAGCTGCGATGACCGTCCTGCCAGAGGATCTCCAGCAGCTTGTGAGCCTTGCGCAGGCGGATTTCCTTGGGTGCCGCGACAATCGGTTGGGTGTTCATCGAATCTCTCCAGGGGCGCCAGGCCCCTGTGCCGGGTAGACGAAAAGTGACGGCTGGCTCCTGCGCGGCAGGGGTGGCGGGGCATTGGCGGCCAGTTGTAGCGCTGGCGCCTCCGCGGGCTTGACGAACTCGGTCTGGATGTCGAGGGGACGCACGCCGCCCGAGGCGCCGGTGCTGATGAATACCAGGGCAAGGACCATCCGCCGGCGCCAACTCGTCATGACAAGTTCAGGCATGCCTCAGCGTTCCAGGAACTGCAGCTTGTCGCCCTGCTCGTTCCACAATTCGGCGTCGGGTAGCGGGCTCTTCGGCTCGGCGATCACCGGCCAGACCTCGGCCAGCTCGGCGTTCAGCTCGAGGAAGTGGGCCTGGTCTTCGGGCAGCTCGTTGTCGGCATAGATGGCATCGGCCGGGCACTCCGGGGCGCAGAGGCTGCAGTCGATGCAGGCCACGGGGTTGATCACGAGGAAGTTCGGCCCCTCGTGGAAGCAGTCGGTGGGGCAGACTTCGACGCAGTCGGTGTACTTGCAGCGGATGCAGTTTTCGGTGACGACGTAGGTCATGGTTGTATACCTCTCAATATCAAGAAGTCAGGTAACCGGGACCGGTCCACAAGCGAGCGAGCCAGGGCGCGACAGGGTAGAAGCAACCGGGGACCGCAGAGCAGTCCGGGGTTGCGTTCAACGCGGTATCGCTGACGCGCAGCCGCTTGTGGGCCGGAGCTAGGCGGCGGCGTCGAGCTTCGACATGGCCCAGCGGGCCAGTTTGCGCACGTCCGGGTCCGGGTCGTTCATGGCGGCCTCGACGAACGGACGCCCATCGCCGTGGCCGATGGCACCCAGCGCGCCGATGGCGGCCTTGCGCAGGTTGCTCACCGGGTCCCGCGAGCAGACGCCGACTGCCGGAATCGCGCCCACCGCGCCCAGGGTGCCGAGGGCGTCCACGGCCTTCTCGCGGACTTGCCAGAAGCTGTCATGCGTGGCTTCCACCAGCGGCTGCAGGGCGTCCTGGTATTTCAGTTTGCCGATGCCGACGGCGGCCTCGACGCGCACCTGCCAATGCTCGTCGTGGAGCATGCCGACCAGGGTCGGACCGGCCTGGGCCGGCTCGGCATAAACCAGCGCGCCGGTGGCGGCGCGGCGCACCTCGGCGTCCTCGTCATGCTGGGCGCGGTCGATCAACGCCGGCAGGTTCTCCGGCTGCTTCAACCAGCCGAGGGCACCCACCGCTTCGCGGCGCACGTTGGCGCTGGCGTCTTCCAGACGCTTGAGCGCCGGGGCCTGGGTGGCCGGGTCGCGCAGCGGCTTGAGGGCACGGAGGATGCCGGCCACCACGAAGGGGTCCTCGCTGCCTTCCAGGGCGGCGATCAGCGGCTTGGCGGCGGCCGGGTCCTTGAGGTCCGCCAGGGCATGGGCGGCGGCGTTGCGTACCACCTCGTCATCATCGCCGAGGGCCGAGAGCAAGGCGTCGGCGATGTCGACGGCGTCGAACTCGTCGATCACTTTGGCCGCTTCCTGGCGCACGCTGGCGTCCTCGTCCTTCAGCGCGAGGATCAGCAGCTCGGCGGCCTCGGGCTCGCCGCAATCGACCAGTTCCAGCACGGTCACGCGGCGGATGCCCGGGTCCTTGGAGGCGAGGCCGTCGGCGAGGGCCTGCAGTTGGGGATCGTCATACTGTTTCATGGTTATCTCCTCTGGGCCGGCGCATGGCCGGCCCGCAAAATGGCGTGCAAGCAGGGCGTCAGGCGATCAGCTGAGCAGGTAGGGCAGGTTGACCTTGACCGCATCGGTCGGGCAGTCGGCCTCGCAGGGCATGCAGTACCAGCACTCGTCGTACTTCATATGGGCCTTGCCGGTGTCCTCGTTGATCCACAGGACATCGAGCGGGCAGACCTCGATGCAGACGCGGCAGCCCTTGTCGGCGATGCATTTTTCCTCGTCGACGATGACAGGGACGCTGGAGCGGTGAGTGGCTACGGGCATGGTGGTATTCCTCGAAAATTCGTTTAGCGATTCGGTGTTCCTGGATAACGCCTGACCTGTAGGAGCGGGCCTTGCCCGCGATATGGCGTTCAGGACGGCGCATCGCTTCGCGGGCAGGCCCGCTCCTACGAAAAGCATCTTTATGCGTTCACGGCCTTGGCTACCCGCAGCTTGCTGTAGGCGTCCTTTTCTTCGCCCAGCGGCACGACGTAGTCAGCGATGGGGCGCTTGCCGTGGGCCATCCGGCCGCTGTCGTCCTTGAACAGGCGGGTGTGGCAGAACCAGTCGTTGTCCTGCCGCTCCGGGTGGTCGACGCAGTAGTGGTAGAGGCCCCAGCGCGATTCGGTGCGGTACAGCGAGGCGCGGGCGGCCATCTCGGCGCAGTCGATGATCGATTGCACTTCCAGGGCGCGAAGCAGCTCGTGGGGATCGTTGGCGGACAGGCGATGCAGGTCCTGGCGCACGGCCATGATCCGGTCCAGGCCGATCTCCATCTTGCGGGTGACCTTCGGCGGCTGCAGGTAGTCGTTCACCAGGCGGCGCACCTTGTACTCCATCTGCTCTGGTGGGATGCCGTCCTTGACCTGCAGCGGGGCCTGGATGCGTGCCAGTTCGGTGGCGATGAACGCCTCGTCCAGTTGCGGCTCAGGTCGACCCTTGACGAACTCGGCGGCGCTTTCGCCGCAGATCTGGCCGTAGACGAAGGCACCGAGCATGTAGTTGTGCGGTACCGAGGCCATGTCGCCGGCGCAGTAGAGGCCGGGCACGGTGGTGGCGCCGGTCTCGTCGGTCCACACGCCGGAGGCGGAGTGGCCGGAGCAGAAGCCCACTTCGGAGATGTGCATCTCCACCATGCTCTGGCGGTAATCCACGTGGCGACCTTCATGGAAGCGGCCGCGGGTCGGGCGCTCGTTGGTGTGCAGGACGGTCTCGATTTCCTGGATGGTCTCCTCGGCCAGGTGGTCGAGCTTGAGAAACACCGGGCCGTTGCCGCCTTCGAGTTCCTTGAAGAACTCCAGCATCATCTGGCCGGACCAGTAGTCGCACTCGATGAAGCGCTCGCCGTGGGCGTTGGAGGTGTAGCCGCCGAGCGGGCCGGTGACGTAGGCGCAGGCCGGGCCGTTGTAGTCCTTGAGCAGCGGGTTGATCTGGAAGCACTCGAGGTTCGCCAGGTCCGCGCCGACGTGGTAGGCCATGGCATGGCCGTCACCGCAGTTGGCGGGGTTCTCGTAGGTGCCGAACAGGTAACCGGAAGTCGGCAGGCCGATGCGCCCGGCGGCGCCGGTGGCCATGATCACTGCCTTGGCGCGGATGATGATGGGCTCGGCGGTGCGGGTGTTCACCCCCATCATGCCGGCGATCTTGCCGTCGGCGTCCTTCAGCAGGCGAGTGGCGATGAAGCGATTCTCGATGTCTACGCGCATCCGGCGCAGGCGGCGATAGAGGATCTTCTTGACGTTGTGGCCCTCCGGCATCGGCAACACGTAGGTGCCGAGGTGGTGGACCTTCTTCATGTCGTAGTCGCCGGTCTCGTCCTTCTGGAAATGCACGCCCCAGGAGTCCAGCTTCTCGATCATCGGAAAGGAGCGGGTGGCGTAGGCCATCAGCGCCGGCTGGTGGACGATGCCGTCGTTGGCGATGGTGATTTCCTTGACGTACTGCTCGGGGGTGGCGTGGCCGGGGACGATGGCGTTGTTCAGGCCGTCCATGCCCATGGAGATGGCGCCGGACCGTTTGACGTTGGCCTTTTCCAGCAGCAGGACCTTGAGCTTGGGGTCTTGCTCCTTCACGGTCACGGCCGCCATCGGGCCGGCGGTGCCACCGCCGATGACCAGTACGTCGGTGTCGATTACGGGAATGTCTTGGATAGTGGTCATGTCGTGATCTCCTAGTTCCGATCCACACGGAATTGGTATTTGAAGGCGTCGCCGCGGTAGCAGAGGTATTCGAAGTCGATGGGCCGGCCGGCCCGGTTGTGCGTCAGGCGCTCCACCCGGAGGATGGGCTCGCCGGATTTCAGGCTGAGAAAGCGCTGGGTTTCCTCGTCCGAGAGGGTGGCGTCGAGGCCGATCTCGGCGTGGCCGAGGGCGATGCCGAAGCTGTTTTCCAGCAGCGGGAAGATGTCTCCGGAGAGGTCCATGCCGAACAGCCGGCGACCGATGTCCACCGGGAAGTAGCTGTTCTCCACGCACACCGCCTCGCGGTTGAGGTAGCGCACGCGCTTGACCTCCACCACCTCGATGCCGGGTTCGAGCTTCAGTGCCGCGACCACAGCTTTCGGTGGGCGGCGCTCCTGGATGCTCATCAGCCTGGCCACGGCTTCGTAGCCCTGGGCGGCCATGGCCTCGCCGAAGCCCTGCAGGCGCTGGACGTTCTGCACCGCCTTGGGCTTGCTGACGAAGGTGCCTTTGCCCTGGGCGCTGAACACCAGGCCCTCGTTATGCAGGTCGCGCAGCGCCTGGCGGATGGTGATGCGGCTGACGCCGAACACACCCATCAGCTCGTTTTCCGAGGGCAGGCGCTCATGCACCGCATAGCTGCCTTCGAGAATCTTGCGCCGCAGGTTGTCGCGGATCTGCACATACAAAGGCAGTGGCGACTCGCCGATGTTGAGGTTGAAGTCGAGCGGTTTCATGCTTGTCGCTCCCACTTGTCATGACCTGTCATGTCGAGACGGGTCGAAAAAAAGGACGTGCTCATGGCTAGTGCCCGCCGTTCTGCTGCTGGAAGGCACGGAGGGTTTCCTGGCGGATCAGCCCCAGACACTGGCGCTTGTAGTCCATGAACTCAGGGCTGGTGAGCAGCGCCTGTTCCCGCGGCCGTGGCAGGGTCACCTTGATGTCGGCGATGATCCGGCCGGGACTGGCGCTCATCACCACGACGCGGTCGGAGAGGAATACCGCCTCGTCGATGTCGTGGGTAACGAACACCACTGTGTTCTTGAATTCCCGCCAGATCTCCAGCAGGTTTTCCTGCATCATTACCCGGGTCTGGGCGTCGAGGGCGCCGAAGGGCTCGTCCATCAACAGCACGCTGGGATAGTTGGCCAGCGCCCGGGCAATGCCGACCCGCTGCTGCATGCCCCCGGAGAGCATGCTCGGGTAGGCGTCCGCCGAGCCGGCCAGGCCCACCAGTGAGAGGAAGGTACGCGCCACGCTGTCGGCCTCGGCAGCACTGGAGCCGGCCATCAGCGGGCCGAAGGCGACGTTGTCCTTGACGCTTTTCCAGGGAAACAGCGAGTGCTGCTGGAACACCATGCCGCGGTCCGGGCTCGGATCCTTCACCGGCTTGGCGTCCACGGTGAGCTCGCCGCGGGTGGGTTTGACGAACCCGGCGATGGCGTTCATCAGGGTCGACTTGCCGCAGCCGGAGGGGCCGAGCAAACAGACGAACTCACCGGGCTTGATCTCCAGGTCGGCGTTCTGCACCGCCGGGCGCATGCCGCCCTTGTGCTTGAACTCGATGTGCACGTCGCGCACGCTGATATGGCCGCGGCCTTCTCCCTTGGCCTGGGCCTTGGCGCGCAAGCGGCTGTGGTCGAGGACGGCGAGGCGGTTGTCGGAAACAGCGCTAGTCATGGCCGGGCTCCTTGGGTCTGCCAGCGCAGCAGCGGGGTGCAGGCCTTGCGCACGAGTAGGGTGCACAGGGTGCCGAGGCCGCCGATGGTGAGCATGCCGATGATGATTTCCGGGTACTGGACGAGGGTGTAGGAGGTCCAGGTGAAATAGCCGATGCCGTACTGGCCGCTGATGATTTCCCCGGCCAGCAGGGAGAACCAGGCAACGCCCATGCCGATCGCCAGGCCGGCGACGATGCTCGGCATGGCACCGGGAATCACCACGTGCCAGAGGATCGCGCGGTTGCTGGCACCCAGGCAGCGGGCGGCGCGGATCAATACCGGCGGGGTCTGTTCGACGCCGTGCATGGTGTTCAGTACCACCGGGAACAGCGCGCCAAGGAAGGTGATGAAGATGATGCTCGACTCTTCGGTCGGCAGCATCAGGATCGCCAGGGGAATCCAGGCCACTGCCGGGATCGGGCGCAAGAGCTCAATGAACGGCAGGATGATGTCTTCGGCCCAGCGCGAGCGGCCGATCATCACACCCAGGGTGATGCCCAGCACCACGGCGATGGCGTAGGCGATGGCGATGCGCTTGAGGCTGTGCAGGATGTGCACGTAGAACTCGCTGCTGGTCACCTGGGCCACCAGGGTCTCGCCCACCAGGGCGGGGCCCGGAACATTCTCGAAGTTCAGCAGCAGGTTGAAGCCGTAGCTGGATGCCAGGTGCCAGAGCAGGACGGCGGCGAGCAGCGCGCCGATGCGCACCAGGTAGCGACCGGTCATGGCTGGCAGCTCGAAGCGCGGGGGGGCGCTGTTCATGGTCGTCTGCTTGATGGGCGCCGCCGGCGGCGACGCCACTTCCAGCACCGACGCCGGGGCGGCGGGCGGTGTGGCGGGTTTCAGAGCGGTGTTGCTGTGTGCACTCATCGGATCTGTCCTCGGAGTCGAGGCCGGCCCGCGCCGCTGGCGCCGGCTGGCGAGCGGCTTACGGCAGCATGGCCAGTGGTGCGTTGGCGGACAGCGAGGTGCCGCCGTGCTGGGCGATGTACTGCTCGGAGTCGGCCTTCCTCATGAAGGCCAGCACCTCGCCGCCGGGGTCGCGCACCAGGAACGCCGTCTTGCCGAACAGCTTCAGGCCGCTGAGGTTGTCGTAGACGTAGGTGGAGTTGATCGCCTTGCCGGCGCCCTTGGCCTCGTCCACCGCGGCGAGCATCTCGGCGGTGCTGTCGTAGCGCACGATGCCTTCGTCCTCGAACCAGATCTCGGCGGGCTTGAGCGCCGGGTTGCGCGGGGTCGGCGAGACCACCTGGGTGACCATGGCCTCGTAGTCGAGGCCGGTGGCGGCGTAGGCGCGCTTGAGGTAGCTGTCGTCGATCCAGGCATTGAAGTCGAGATCGGGGATCTGCATCTCGCTCTGCAGCACCGAATGGTGATACTTGAGCGCCTCGACCCACTCCGGCTTGATGCTCGCCTCCATGGTGGAGATGCCGCCATTGCTGAAGTAGAGGTAGAGCACCTCCTTGTCCACGCCGGTCCACTGGGCGACCTGGGTGGCGGCCCGCACCGGATCTTCCTGGATCCACTGCTGGGCTTCGAGGGTGGCCTTCAGCACGCCCTCGACCACTTCGGGGTACTTCTCGGCAAAGGCGTCGCGCACCACGATGCCGTGGAAGGTGGGAATGTTCGCCTCGCTGCCATCGAAGATCTTCCGGCCGGTGCCGCGAAACTCCATGATCTCGGACCAGGGGCAGAAGTCGGCGTGGGCGTCTATCTTGTTCGCCGCGATATTCGCCGCGCCCACCGGCGGGCTCTGATTCACCAGGGTCACCTTGTCCGACAGGCCGGCGTCGCGCAGCACCTTCAGAGTCATGCCCCAGGCCGCCGAACCCACCGGGGTGGACAGGCTCTTGCCGGCCAGGTCCTCGAGGCTTTGGGCGGAAGAGGCCACCGGTACCACGATGCCGTTGCCGGTGCCCTTGAGGTTGTAGCCGGTCACCGCGATGAAGCGGCTCTGCTGGCGGCCGGTTTCCTGGAACTTGGCGCCGTTGACGATCAGCGGGTAGTCCCCCATCACACCGAATTCAAGCTTGCCGGCCAGCATCTGGTTGGTGATCGGCGGGCCGGAATCGTAGTCGCGAAACTCCACACGGTACCTGGCCTTTTCGTAGCGCCCGGTCTTCGGCAGATGCTTGTCGAGCAGGTTGAGCTTTTCCAGGATGATGCCGCCCGAGACGGTATTGGTGACCATGCTCTGGTGGCCGATACCGATACGAATGGTCTCGGCAGCCGCGGTACCGCTGCCGAGCAGAAGGGATCCCGTGATCGAGAGTGCAAGCAGGCTTTTACGGTGTGTCATTGTCGTCACCTTGTGAGAGAGCAACTTGTACTAGCAGGTCATAACGCCTGTGTTTACTGGTGCAGTGGCCGTGCCAGATTGCCGTGAAACGAGGGTTTTAAGCCCCGCATCAATGGTTTAGAGAACGAGGCCGGAGACCGCCGGAGCCTGGGGTGGGCCAGGCCCGCGCCCCCCGCTGGTGCGCGATCGGTGGTCGCCGGCTCAATGGGGCGCACCCCGCAGTGACGGGGTTAGAACAACCCATGCAAGTCCGAGCAGCGGCAGGCTGTAGCTGAGGATGAGGCGGTTCTCGTCCAGATCGTTCGCACGGGTGCCTGTCCGAAAAATCGCGTTGCGCCAGGACAGGCCGAGCCCCTTGATCGGGCCGTCCTGCAAGGCGAAGTCGATGCGGTCGCCAGACAGATAGGTCACCACGGTCTCGAGGCCAGGCACGCCGGAGGCATTTTTTAATAACAATATAGAATATAAAAATTCAGAAACATTCTTTTGAAGAATAAAAAATCGCTTTTAGAGTTCGCTCCGTTACCACCCGGCAAACGCCCGGTGTGGTACGCCACGGCATCAAGCAAGGAGCCTCCGCATGAGCGTGACAGTACGTAGTGTCGATGGGCAGGACGAAGCCGCCATCCTGCGCGAGATCCAGGCGGCCCTGCGCGACCTGCGCTTCGGCTCGGTCGAGATCACCGTGCACAACGGCCAGGTCGTGCAGATCGAACGTAAGGAAAAGATCCGCCTGCAAAGCCCCAACGGCCGCTAGGCAACCCAACAGCCCCACCCCGACCGGACCGCCGGAGGGCGTGACATGAGCCCGATTCTTCAACCAGGAAGACAATCCATGCCCACGCACCGGTCCCGTAGCTGTAGCTGGCGAATGCGTCGCTGAGCGAAACGCTCAGCCATATCCGATCCCGATATCCGCATCGAATCATTCGCCCGCGTGCCGAACGGCGGCACGCGCAAGGAGCTGCATCGTGTTCAACAAACCCCTTCTCAAGAAGCTTTCCCTGGCCGCGCTGGCCGCCCTGTTGTCCTCCGGCGCATTCGCCCAGACCTTGCTCAACGTGTCCTACGATCCGACCCGTGAGCTCTACGTCGAATACAATGCCGCCTTCAACCGCCACTGGCAGGCCCAAGGCCATGAGCCGGTCAAGGTCCAGCAGTCCCACGGCGGCTCGGGCAAGCAGGCCCGCGCGGTGATCGACGGCCTGCGCGCCGACGTGGTGACCCTGGCCCTGGCCGGCGACATCGACGAGTTGCACCGCATCGGCAAGCTGATCCCCGAGGACTGGCAGACCCGCCTGCCGGAGGCCAGCACGCCCTACACCTCGACCATCGTATTCCTGGTGCGCAAGGGCAACCCGAAAGGCATCCAGGACTGGGACGATCTGGTCCAGCCGGGCGTAGAAGTCATCACCCCAAACCCGAAAACCTCCGGCGGCGCGCGCTGGAACTTCCTGGCCGCCTGGGCCTATGCCCGGCAGCAGTACGGCAGCGAGGAAAAGGCCAAGGAATTCGTCGCCAAGCTTTACCACCAGGTTCCGGTGCTGGATACCGGCGCCCGCGGCTCGACTATCACCTTCGTCAACAACAAGATCGGCGACGTGCTGCTGGCCTGGGAAAACGAGGCCTTCCTTGCGCTCAAGGAAGAAGGCGGCGATGGGTTGGAAATCATCGCCCCGTCGCTGTCGATTCTCGCCGAGCCGCCGGTGACGGTGGTGGATCGGAACGTCGAGCGCAAGGGCACCCGCGAACTGGCCGAGGCCTACCTGAA
Source organism: Stutzerimonas tarimensis (assembly GCF_042648805.1). NCBI lineage: Bacteria > Pseudomonadati > Pseudomonadota > Gammaproteobacteria > Pseudomonadales > Pseudomonadaceae > Stutzerimonas > Stutzerimonas tarimensis. The sequence continues at coordinate 81,927 of NZ_JBHRXZ010000017.1, forward strand.
CTACCTGTACAGCGAAGAAGGCCAGCGCATCGCCGCCAAGCACTTCTACCGGCCGCGCAACCCGTCGGTCGCCGCCGAGTTCGCCCAGCAGTTCCCTGAGCTGGAGCTGGTGGCCATCGACGCCGACTTCGGCGGCTGGAAAGAGGCGCAACCGAAGTTCTTCAACGACGGCGGCATCTTCGACCAGATCTACGAGACGCGCTGACTGCCTGGCCTCAGCGTCGGGTTACGGCCGCTGGCCTAACCCGACCTACGCCCCCTGCGTAGGTCGGATTAGCGAAGCGTAATCCGACGTGCATCGGGGCCGCCGGCCTTACTCAACCTGCGTTCTGGTCGCGGCGTCTGTCGCCGCCTTTCAGGAGATACCATGTCCCGCACTTCCCCCGTCATACCCGGCTTCGGGCTGACGCTGGGCTACACCCTGGTGTACCTCAGCCTTCTCGTGCTGATTCCCCTGGGCGCGCTGTTCATCAAGAGCACCGAGCTGACCTGGGATCAGTTCATCGCCGTCATCACCGCGCCGCGGGTGATCGCCGCGCTGAAACTGTCCTTCGGCGCCGCCCTCGCCGCTGCCCTGCTCAACGGTGTGATCGGCACGCTGCTGGCCTGGGTGCTGGTGCGCTACCGCTTCCCCGGGCGAAAGATCATCGAGGCGATGATCGACCTGCCCTTCGCCCTGCCCACGGCGGTGGCCGGCATCGCGCTGACCGCGCTCTACGCGCCGTCCGGGCTGGTCGGCCGGTTCGCTACCGAGCTGGGCTTCAAGATTGCCTACGCTCCGCTGGGCATCGCCCTGGCGCTGACCTTCGTCACCCTGCCCTTCGTGGTCCGCACGCTGCAGCCGGTGCTGGCCGACATCCCGCGCGAGGTGGAGGAGGCCGCCGCCTGCCTCGGCGCCAAGCCGCTGCAGATCGCCCGCCACGTGCTGCTGCCGGCGCTGCTCCCGGCCTGGCTGACTGGCTTCGCCCTGGCCTTCGCCCGCGGCGTCGGCGAGTACGGCTCGGTGATCTTCATCGCCGGCAACATGCCGGGCAAGACCGAGATCCTGCCGCTCTTGATCATGGTCAAGCTGGACCAGTACGACTACGCCGGCGCCACCGCCATCGGCGTGCTGATGTTGCTGGTGTCGTTCGCCCTGCTGCTGGTCATCAATTTGCTGCAGCGCCGTCTGGCGCGCGCCTGAGGAGCCCCCAATGACCTCCGCAACTCTCGCCGCACAGGCCCTGGGCGCCACCCGCCGGGGTAATCCCTGGAGTCGCCGGACGCTGATCGGCGCCGCCTGGCTGGTGTTCGCGTTCTTTTTGCTGCTGCCCCTGCTGGTGGTGATCAACGAGGCGCTCAAGCAAGGCCTGGGAACCTTCTTCGCCGCGATCCTGGAACCCGACGCCCTCGCCGCGCTTAGGCTCACGCTGATCGCCGTCGGCATCTCAGTGCCGCTGAACCTGGTGTTCGGCGTGGCCGCCGCCTGGTGCGTGAGCAAGTACGAGTTTCGTGGAAAGAGCCTCTTGGTCACGCTGATCGACCTGCCGTTCTCGGTGTCTCCGGTGATCGCCGGCCTGATCTACGTGCTGCTGTTCGGCGCCCAGGGCTGGTTCGGCCCCTGGCTGATGGAGCGCGACATCCAGATCATCTTCGCCGTGCCTGGCATCGTGCTGGCCACCCTGTTCGTCACCGTGCCCTTCGTCGCCCGCGAACTGATCCCGCTGATGCAGGAACAGGGCACCCAGGAGGAGGAAGCCGCGCGCCTGCTGGGCGCCAGCGGCTGGCAGATGTTCTGGCACGTCACCCTGCCGAACATCCGTTGGGGCCTGATCTACGGCGTGGTGCTGTGCACCGCGCGGGCAATGGGTGAGTTCGGCGCGGTGTCGGTGGTGTCCGGGCACATCCGCGGCCTGACCAACACCCTGCCGCTGCACGTCGAGATTCTCTACAACGAGTACAACCATGTCGCCGCCTTCAGCGTCGCCAGCCTCCTGCTGGCCCTGGCGCTGCTGATTCTGCTGCTCAAGCAGTGGAGCGAATCGCGCATCAACCGCCGCAAGGCCGCCGAGGACTGAGCCATGAGCATCGAGATCCGCCAAGTCAACAAGCGCTTCGGCCACTTCCAGGCGCTTAACAATATCGACCTGCACATCGAAAGCGGCGAGCTGGTCGCCCTGCTCGGCCCGTCCGGCTGCGGCAAGACCACACTCCTACGCATCATCGCCGGACTGGAAGCGCCGGACAGCGGTAGCATCGCCTTCCACGGCGAGGACGTCTCCGGCCGCGAAGTGCGCGAGCGCAACGTCGGCTTCGTGTTCCAGCACTATGCGCTGTTCCGCCACATGACGGTGTTCGACAACGTCGCCTTCGGCCTGCGCATGAAGCCGCGCCGCCAGCGACCGAGCGAGAAGGTGATCGCCGACAAGGTGCATGAACTGCTGAACCTCGTGCAGCTGGATTGGATCGCCGACCGCTACCCTGAGCAACTGTCCGGTGGCCAACGCCAGCGCATCGCCCTGGCCCGCGCGCTGGCGGTGGAACCCAGGGTGCTGCTGCTGGACGAGCCGTTCGGCGCGCTGGACGCCAAGGTGCGCAAGGAATTGCGCCGCTGGCTGGCGCGGCTCCACGAGGAGGTGCACCTCACCTCCGTGTTCGTTACCCATGACCAGGAAGAGGCGATGGAAGTGGCCGACCGCATCGTGGTGATGAACAAGGGCGTGATCGAGCAGATCGGCTCGCCGGCGGAGGTGTATGCCAACCCGGCCAGCGAGTTCGTCTACCACTTCATGGGGGATGCCAATCGGCTGGATCTTGCTGGGCAGCAGTTGCTGTTTCGGCCGCATGAAGTGAGCTTGTCGCTCCACCCTGGGAGCAATCACCAGTCTGGGAAAGTTCGTGACATCCGGCCGCTGGGAGCCGTGACCAGGGTCATCCTGAACGTCGACGGGCAAGACGAGCCCATCGAAGCCGAGGTCGCGGCCGACCATGCGAGCCTGGCAGGTCTCACCTGTGGCCAGACTCTTTATTTCAGGCCCCGCCCTGGCAGTCGGGTCGGCGAGGTCAGGTTTTCTGAAATAACCTCTTGAGGATTCAAGCGCTCCACGTGAATCTTCCGTACCGCTTCGTTGCCTGAGTTCGGAGAGGGCCGGACACTGCTCCGGCCCGATGGATCGGCAGCGTGGAGGCATGATGAGACAAGGAAAGGGGACCTGGTGGCTGTGGCTGGCGGGTGTCGGACTGGGCGTGGTTGCAATCGCGCAAGGGAGCGAGCTTCCGGAGGTGATCGGGTACGTGCGCTCGGTCGGCGAGCCGGCCAATTTCACCAGCCGCGGACAGACCAATACGGCTCGCGTGGGGCAGGGCGTGCTGCGCGGGGCCCTGTTGCAGACCGGGCCGGGAGGGTCGCTGGGGCTGGTGCTCAATGACGGAACACGCCTTTCGCTTGGCCCGCGCAGCGAGTTGCATCTGGACCGCTACCGCTTCGAACCCGCCCGCGGCGCGCTTGCCTTCGAGGCCTCGCTGTCACGCGGCAGCCTGAGCCTGGTCAGCGGCGACATTGCCCGGCTCAAGCCCGGCGCCGTCCGGTTGCATACGCCGCAGGGCGAAATGGTGCTGGCGGGCGAGGCGCACCTGCTGGTGCGGTTGCCATGAGGCGCGTCTTGGCAGCAGGGCTGGCGCTGCTGGCGCTCGGTGGTTGCAGCGGTCCGCAGGTGCTGCTGCTGGAGGGTGGTCCGGTGCTGGTGGGGTTGCCGCAGGGCGAGCGGCTGCTGGTGGAGGCGGGGCAGGGCGTGGCACTGCTCACTGGCCAGCCGTTCAATGCCGGCATGCCCGCCAACACCTGGGCCCACCGCGCTGCGCTGGAGGCACAGCCGGCCGAGCCGCGCCGTTTTCAGCTGTTCTATCGGCGAGATGGCGCGCTCGAACCGCGCTCCGAATTACAGATGGAGCAGGTCCTGGCGACCCTGCGCGAGCGGTCGCCAGCGGTGGTCTGGGTGATCGGTCACACAGATACCCTGGGTGATGCGCGCTTCAACGAAGGTGTCGGCCTGTCGCGCGCCACGCGCATGGCGGCACGGCTCAAGGGCGCGGGCATCGAGATGCTGGAGCTGCGGGTAGCCTCGCATGGTGAGGCCAACCCGCTGGTCAGGACGCCGGACGAGACCTACGAGCCGCGCAATCGACGGGTCGAGATCCGTATCCAGTAAAGATCAGCCGAGCACCAGTATCCCGTCCATCTCGACCTGGGCGCCCTTGGGCAGCGCGGCGACACCAATCGCGGCGCGCGCCGGGTAGGGCTGCTCGAAATAGCGACTCATCACCTCGTTCACCGTAGCGAAATTGCCCAGGTCGATGAGAAAGATGTTCAGCTTGACCAGATCCTGCAGCGAGCCGCCGGCGGCTTCACACACGGCCTTGAGGTTTTCGAAGACCTGCACCGCCTGGTTCTCGAAGCCCTCGACCAGTTCCATCTTCTGTGGATCCAGCGGGATCTGCCCGGACAGGTAGACGGTATCGCCCACTTGGATGGCCTGGGAATAGGTGCCGATGGCGGCCGGGGCGTTGTCGGTGTGGATGACGGTACGGGGCATCGAAGATCTCCTTATGAAATAGCTTTAAGCCTTCACTCGCGTGATATGACTGACCCCGCCGATCTTGCGCAGCTTGCGGATCACGCGGGCCAGGTGGACGCGGTCGTGGACGCTGACCACCAGTTGGACCACCGAGACGCGTCCGTCGCGCTCGTCCATGCTGATCTTCTCGATATTGGCGTCGGCGGCATTGACGCTGCCGGCCAGTAGGGCGATCAGGCCGCGCTGGTGCTCGAGCTCGATGCGCAACTCCACGTTGAACTCGCCGGAAACGTCCCGAGCCCAGGACAGCGGAACGCACTTGTCCGGGTTCTGGCGGAATTCGGCGATGTTGCGGCAGGTTTCCTGGTGGACCACCATGCCCTTGCCTGCCGAGAGATGGCCGAGGATGGGGTCGCCGGGAATCGGCGAGCAGCAGCGCGCGTAGCTCAGGACCAGGCCTTCGGTGCCGCGGATGGCCAGGGAGCCTTCGCTCTGGGGCGTCTCGTCGCCATCGCTGGCGAGCAGGCGGCGGGCGATGACATAGGCCATGCGATTGCCCAGGCCGATGTCTTCCATCAGGTCTTCGAACACATCCATCTGGTATTCGGCCAGCACCGCGCGGATGCGCTCCTGGGAGACCTGCTCGAGGCTGGTCTCGAAGCCGGCGAGGGCCTTGTTCAGCAGGCGCTCGCCGAGGCTGATGGATTCGGAGCGCCGCTGCTGCTTGAGCGCGTGGCGGATATGGGTGCGCGCCTTGCCGGTGACCACGAAGTTGAGCCACGCAGGATTGGGCCGGGCCCCCGGTGCGCTGACGATTTCCACGGTCGAGCCGCTTTCCAGCGCCTGAGACAGCGGCGCCAGGCGACGGTTGATGCGACAGGCAATGCAGGTGTTGCCGACGTCGGTGTGCACTGCATAGGCGAAGTCGACCGCCGTGGAGCCCTTGGGCAGTTCCATGATGCTGCCCTTGGGCGTGAAGACGTAGACCTCGTCGGGAAACAGGTCGATCTTGACGCTTTCGATGAACTCCAGCGAATTGCCGGCCCGCTCCTGCATCTCCAGCACGCCACGGACCCATTCACGGGCGCGGGCATGGGTGCCGCGCGGCACGTCTTCGTTGCTTGACTTGTAGAGCCAGTGCGCGGCGATGCCGTTGTTGGCCATCTCTTCCATCTCGCGGGTGCGGATCTGGATCTCGATGGGCACGCCGTGCATGCCGAACAGGGTCGTATGCAGGGACTGGTAGCCGTTGGCCTTGGGAATCGCGATGTAGTCCTTGAAACGCCCCGGCAGCGGTTTGTAGAGGTTGTGCACAGCGCCCAATACCCGATAGCAGGTATCGACCTTGTCGACCACGATGCGGAACGCGTAGACATCCATGATCTCGCCGAAGGATTTGCGCTTGCTGCGCATCTTCTTGTAGATGCTGTAGAGGTGCTTTTCCCGGCCCAGCACTTCGCCGCCCAGGCTTTCCCGCTCCAGACAGGCGATCAGCGACTGTTCGATCTTGTGCACGATCTCCTTGCGATTGCCGCGGGCCCGGCGTACCGCCGCGCGAATGCGCTCCGAGCGCATCGGGTGCATGGCCTTGAAGCCCAGGTCCTCGAACTCCACGCGCATGTTGTGCATGCCCAGCCGATTGGCGATGGGGGCGTAGATTTCCAGTGTTTCCTTGGCGATGCGGCGGCGCTTTTCGCCGGACAGCACTTCCAGGGTACGCATGTTGTGCAGGCGGTCGGCCAGCTTGACGAGAATCACGCGGATGTCGCGGGCCATGGCCATGGCCATCTTCTGGAAGTTTTCCGCCTGCGCCACGGCCTTGGTCTCGAAATTCATCTGGGTCAGCTTGCTGACCCCGTCCACCAGCTCGGCGACGGTTTCGCCAAACTGCTTGACCAGGGCGTCCTTGGGAATTCCGGTGTCTTCGATGACATCGTGCAGCATGGCGGCCATCAGGCTCTGATGGTCCATGTGCATGTCGGCGAGGATGCTGGCCACCGCCAGGGGGTGCGTAACGTAGGCTTCGCCACTGCGCCGGCGCTGCCCATCGTGGGCCTGCTCGGCATAGTAATAGGCGCGGCGGACCAGATTTACCTGATCCTCGCTGAGGTAGGTCGAAAGTCGGGCGGCGAGCGCGTCTATGGCAGGCAAGGTAAAGCTCCTTGCCTGTCTGGCTCGGGATGGCGACTTCGACCAGGCATCGCGTTACAGGCCCTCGTTGGGCTCTTCGTCGTATTGGGCGAACAACGGCTCTTCATGGACGATCTCGTCCTGCGCGATGACGTCGTAATCGACCAGGCCGCTGGCGATTTCGCGCAGGGCGACGACGGTGGGCTTGTCGTTCTCCCAGGCTACCTTCGGCTCCTTGCCACCGGTGGCCAGCTGACGGGAACGCTTGGTGGCGAGCATGACCAGCTCGAAGCGGTTATCGACGTTGTCCAGGCAGTCTTCAACGGTAACGCGGGCCATGGTGTTCCTCGTGATCTTTTGCGATGGCAGCCCGAATGGCGGGCGGGACTGGGTAGTGTAAAGAAAACAGAGCGGTAGGGGGAAGCCGGCGGCCTCCGGCCGATGAAAAGCGTTGGAGGAAGGAATGCGCGGCCCTGGCCTCTCGTCCTGCTGTCCCGCCTTCAGCGCTCTTCTCGGCTTGTCGCTACGCCAGCAGTTGCTGAAACAGCCCGGTAAAGCGCGCGTGCTGGGTTTCCTGGCGGAGCTGGTTGGCGCGGAAGATGGCCTTGAGATCATCCAGCGCATGGGCGAAATCGTCGTTGATGACCAGGTAGTCATACTCGACGTAATGACACATTTCGCTCACCGCCTCGCGCATGCGCCGCTCGATGATCTCGTCGCTGTCCTGGCCGCGACTGGTGAGTCGCTGGCGCAAGGCTTCCTGGGTCGGTGGCAGGATGAAGATGGACTGGGCCTCGGGCAGCAGGCGGCGGACCTGCTGGGCGCCCTGCCAGTCGATTTCGAGGATCAGGTCGAAGCCGGCCGCCAGGGTCTGCTCGAGCCAGCGTTGCGAGGTGCCATAGAGGTTGCCGAACACTTCGGCGTGCTCGATGAAGTCACCATGCTCCAGGCGTGCCAGGAAATCCTCGCGGTTGACGAAGTGGTAGTTGACCCCGTCCACCTCGCCGGGGCGTATGGCGCGAGTGGTGTGGGAAACGGAAACCTGAACCTGCGGCATCGCTTCGATCAGCGCCTTGACCAGGCTGGTCTTGCCGGCGCCGGAGGGGGCGGAAACGATGTAGAGCGTGCCGGTGTGGGCAGACATGGAGATCACCTGGGCGTGCGCCGATTATTCGATATTCTGGACCTGTTCGCGCATCTGCTCGATCAGTACCTTGAGATTGACCGCCACCTGGGTGCTGCGGGTGTCGAACGCCTTGGAACCCAGGGTGTTGGCCTCGCGATTGAGTTCCTGCATGAGAAAGTCCAACCGTCGGCCCGACGCACCGCCGGTGGCCAGTACCCGGCGAACTTCCGCGACGTGGGTGACGAGCCGGTCGAGTTCCTCGGCCACATCGCTCTTCTGCGCCAGGAGTACCATCTCCTGCTCCAGGCGCGCAGGATCCAGCTCGACCTGTAGTTCGGCGCAGCGCTCGAGCAGGCGTCGGCGCTGGTTCTCCAGCAGTTCAGGCAGCAGTGTGCGCAATGCGGCCACTTCTTCGAGGATCGCATCGAGTCGATCGCCGATCAGGCGCGCCAGCTCGCGGCCTTCGCGCTCGCGGCTGTCACGCAGCTCCTGCAGTGCCTGATCGAACGCCTGCAGAGCGGCTTCGTTGAGTGCCTGCGGGTCGGCCCCCTGGCTGACGAGCACCCCGGGCCAGTTGAGGATTTCCAGAGGGTTGAGCGGGGCGGGGCGGGCGCTCAGTTCGGCAATGCTTTCCGCTGCGGCGATCAGCTGGGCCGCGCGTTCGCGGTCGACCTGCAGGGCCGGGCCGGAACCCGCCTCGCTGAGGCGCAGGGTGCATTCGATCTTGCCACGCGACAATCCCTTGCGCAGCGCGTCGCGCACGCCGCCTTCGAGTTCGCGGAAGGACTCCGGCAGCCGCAGGTGCGGCTCGAGGTAGCGGTGATTGACCGAGCGGATTTCCCAGCTGAGGGTGCCAAAGCTCCCGGCCTGCTCGGCGCGGGCAAAGGCCGTCATGCTGTGGATCATCGAATACCTCGGGCAGCTTGGCTGAAAACCGCCGATTGTAATGGAAAATCGACGGTTCAACGAGGCGAGCCGCTGCGGCCGGCGGCGGCTCGCCGCCTGGCACCCGCGAAGCTTTGCCCCAAGGCGGTGCCGCGCCTCTATAATGGCTGGCCAGACCTATCCAACCAAAGCAGGTTTCCCGATGAAGCGTCCCAGTGGCCGCGCTGCCGATCAGCTGCGCTCTATCCGAATCACCCGTCATTACACTCGCCACGCCGAAGGTTCGGTGCTGGTCGAGTTCGGCGACACCCGGGTGATCTGCACCGCCAGTGTGGAGAGCGGCGTACCGCGCTTTCTCAAGGGGCAGGGGCAGGGCTGGCTGACCGCCGAATACGGCATGCTGCCGCGTTCGACCGGCGACCGTAACCAGCGTGAGGCGACCCGCGGCAAGCAGGGTGGGCGCACCCTGGAGATCCAGCGCCTGATCGGCCGCTCGCTACGTGCGGCGCTGGACATGAGCAAACTGGGTGAAAACACCATCTATATCGATTGCGATGTCATCCAGGCGGATGGCGGGACGCGTACCGCGTCGATCACCGGCGCCATGGTGGCGCTGGTCGATGCGTTGCGCGTGCTGAAGAAGCGCGGCGCACTCAAGGGTGAGCCGCTCAAGCAGATGGTGGCGGCGGTGTCGGTCGGCATGTACCAGGGAGAACCTGTGCTGGATCTGGATTACCCCGAGGATTCGGCGGCCGAGACGGATCTGAACGTGGTGATGACCGACGCTGGGGGCTTCATCGAAGTGCAGGGGACTGCCGAGGGTGCGCCCTTCCAGCCGGAGGAGCTCAACGCCATGCTGGCCTTGGCGCAGACCGGCATGCAGGCGCTGTTCGACTGCCAACGCGCTGCGCTGGCCGAACAGGCATGAGCCAGACGCCGATGAGTGAAAACCGGGACCTGGTGCCGCAGCCGAGCCGGCAGGCGCGTCAGTGGGCGATGTTCTGCCACTACTCGGCGTTCTTCTGGTTTCTGGTGCCGATGATCGGCAATGTGCTCGGGCCTCTGATCGTCTGGCAGTTGAAAAAGGACATGGATCCCTTTGTCGACGACCAGGGCAAGGAGGCGCTGAACTTCCAGATCACCTACAGCATCTGGATGATCATCTCGGGCATCCTTGCCTGGATCCTCATCGGCTTCGCCCTGGCGGCGCTGGTCAACCTGGTGGCCCTGGTGCTGGTGATCATCGCCGGAATCCGGGCGAACGAGGGGAAGGCTTATCGCTATCCGCTGACCTGGCGGGTTGTGAAGTAAAGCCGCACAAGCCACAAGCTCCAATAACCGCGAGAGCTCGGCCGAGCCCGCTCGCCGTTCCCCTGGCTTGCAGCTTGTGGCTAGACCGATAGCATCCAGTCGTAGTCCACGATCAGTGGCGCGTGCTGGGAGAAGCGTGGCTGGCGGGGCAGGCGGGCGTTGCGAACGAAGCGACGCAGGCCCGAGGTGAGGATCTGGTAGTCGAATCGCCAGCCGAGGTTGAGCATCTCGGCCTGCTCGGTATCGGGCCACCAACTGAACAGGTCCCCCTCCCGGTTCACTTCACGCAGGGCGTCAACGTAGCCCAGGCTGCCAAACACCTGATCCAGCCAGGCGCGTTCCGGGGGCAGGAATCCGGGGCTCTGCTGGCAGTCGCGCCAGTTCTTCACGTCAAGCTTCTGATGCGCCACATGCAGTGAGCCGCAATAGATGTACTCGCGCCGCTTGCGTCGCTGCTTGTCCAGGTAATGGGTGAAGTCGTCCATGAACTTGAACTTGTGGTTCAGGCTCTCATCGCCGGACTGCCCGGAGGGCAACAGGAGCGTGGCGATACTGACCTTGTCGAAGTCGGCTTGCAGATAGCGGCCGTAGCGATCGGCCATCTCGAAGCCAAGGCCGAAAATGACCGCCTTCGGTTGCAGCCGCGAGTAGATCGCGACTCCGCCTTGCGCGGGGATTTCGCCGTCCGCGGCATAGAGGAAATAACCGTCCAGCTGGTAGGCGGGATCGTCGAGTTCCGCAGCGGAGGCGCGGGTATCCTGCAGGCAGATGACATCGGCATTCTGCGCTTGCAGCCAGCTGAGGAGACCTCGCTGAACCGCCGCATGAATGCCATTCACATTGACGCTGATGATCCGCATAAATGGCCCCTGAAAATTCCTCCGTGTATCATACCCGAGACTGTGCATTTCGCTAAATCCGAGGGTTACGGAGCTTCCCATGCAGGCGTATCAGCGCGACTTCATCCGTTTTGCAATCGAGCGTGGTGTGTTGCGCTTTGGCGAGTTCACCCTCAAGTCCGGACGGACCAGTCCCTATTTCTTCAATGCCGGGCTGTTCAACAGCGGCGCGGCGCTGGCCCAGCTCGGTCGTTTCTACGCCGAGGCGGTGCAGCACAGCGATCTGGATTTCGACGTCCTGTTCGGGCCGGCCTACAAGGGCATCCCGCTGGCCGCGGCCACCGCCATCGCCCTGGCCGAGCAGCATGGGCGCGACCTGCCCTGGTGCTTCAACCGCAAGGAGGCCAAGGATCACGGCGAGGGGGGCACACTGGTAGGCGCGCCGCTGGTCGGTCGAGTGCTGATCATCGATGATGTCATCACCGCTGGAACGGCGATCCGCGAGGTCATGCAGATCATTCAGGCCCAGGGGGCCGCGGCGGCGGGTGTTCTGATCGCGCTCAATCGTCAGGAGCGTGGCCAGGGCGAGCTGTCGGCGATCCAGGAGGTAGAGCGCGATTTCGGCATGCCAGTGGTGAGCATCGTTTCCTTGAATCAGGTGCTCGAATACCTGGCCAGTGATGAACAGCTAAAGCAGCACCTGCCGGCAGTCGAGGCGTATCGGGCGCAGTACGGGATCTAGAGAGCGGCGCACATGGAAAGGAATCTGTTGGGGTGCGTTATGAGCGTGGGGCTTCTTCTCGCCACGCTTCAGGTGGGCGCGGTAGAGCTCTACCGTTATGTCGACGAAAGTGGGGCCGTGGTGTTCGATCGCCATGGTGTGCCGCCGCATCTGATCGGGAGTGGCTATCAGGTGCTCAACGACAAGGGGCGGGTGCTGCGCAGCGTGGCGCCGGCACCCTCTGCAGAGGAGCGGCAGCGACTGCAGCAGGAGGCCGAGCAGGCCTTGGCCGATGCGCGACTGCTGCGGCTATATGCGGCGGTGGAGGAGGTCGATGCAGCCAAGCTGCGCAAGCTGTCCCAGCTGGACAGTGTCAGTGGCATCGCTCGCTCCAGCCTGAGAGCAGTGAACCGCCAGCTGCAGCGACTGCAGGTGGAGGAGCAGCGCCTTCTGGCCGAGCAGCAGGATGTGCCGGAGAGCCTTCGCCAGCAGATGCTGAACCTGCGGCAGGAACGGCTCGGTCTCGAGCGCAACGTCGAGAGCTATCGCGCGGCACGCCTGGCCGCCGAGGTCAGCTTTACCTCCGATCGCGAGCGGTTGGCAGTCTTGCTGGGCGGCCTGACCCCCGAGCTGGTGGTCGACTGAGGCGAGGTTGTTACCCTGGCTGTTACCTCTTTGGTGGCAGCCTGGAACATGACTTTGGCTCTAGGTAGCACTTTACAAAAGTTTTCGTCAATCCCCGCAAGGTCGGGGGTGAGTTGCGTTGAGTCAAACGGTAACGTCTCGCCCTACCTTTGGGGGCCCATTTACCATGATTGACGAAGACTTGCGCAGCTATAAAGAGCGTCACAAGCCGAAAAGGCACTTCGCAACGCGCTCCGAATACCTCGATCACGAACTGAGCATCATGTCGCCCAAGCGTTGGCGACTGAACCTGCCGTATCGCGACTACCGCTTCGAGTACGAGGACTGGGTGCCAGCGATGGCGGCGACCATCGGCAAGATCGTGATGGTGGCGGCGATCGTGGCCGCCTTTGCCGGTCCGCTCGGGCTGTCCAATGAATTCGTCATCGAGAACGCCCGCTTCGAGATGTTGATCGCCGCGGTGCTGTTCGTGGTGCTCTTCTCTGGCATTCTCAACCCGAACTGCAACCTGGCCGGCACCCATGGTCCGATCATTCCCTTGGTGCCGCTGATCGTGGCGTCAGGCGGTCACCCCATGGCGCTGGGCATCATGATCGGTGTGCTGGGCTTCATTCTCGGGGTGCTGAAGGGGGGAAGCCTGCTGGCGAAGCTGACCAGTAACGGTGTCTGCGGCGGGCTGCTGCTCTACCTGGGATTCATCGGCATCACGTCCCAGATCGCTCGCCTGTTCGCCTGGGCGAATGGCTTCGACATGGGCTACATCGCCTTTGTCGTGGTGTTCGCCACCATCGTCATGTATGCCTACCTCGAGCACATCCGCATGCGTTGGCTGGCGATTCCGCTGGGCTCGGCGCTGGCGGCGGTGATTGCCTTCGCCCTGGGCGCGCCGTTCGAATTCACCACCGAGCCCGGCATTCCAAACATGAATCCGGCCTACTGGTGGGGCGAGGACACGGGCTGGCAGCTGGGCTTGCCGAGCCTGCATCACTTCATTGCCGTGGCGCCTTTCGCCGTGCTGGCGGTGGCGATGTGGTCGCCGGACTTCCTCGGTCACCGGGTCTTCCAGGAGTTGAACTACCCGGGCAAGGCGAAAAAGGTTCTGATGAACATCGACGACACCATGTGCGTGGCAGCCGCCCGTCAGGTGGTGGGTACCTCCCTGGGTGGCGGTAACCTGGCTTCGTCCTGGGGCACCTATATCGTTCCTGCCGCCATTGCCAAGCGGCCGATTCCAGCCGGTGCGGTGCTGACCGGGCTGCTCTGCGTGGTCGCCGCCCTCTGGGGCTACCCGATGGACCTGGCGATCTGGCCGCCGGTGCTCAGCGTCGCGCTCATGGTGGGTGTGTTCCTGCCGCTGCTGGAAGCCGGTATGCAGATGACCCGTGAGGGCAAGACCTCCCAGTCCGCCGCGATCGTGATCTTCTCCTCGGCGCTGGTGAACCCGGTGTTCGGCTGGTCGCTGACGGTACTGCTGGACAACCTGGGACTGGTTGGCGACAAGGAGCGTGGCCAGGCCATGACCCATGTTCATCGCTGGATCATTCCTACCGTGGTCTTCGCAATCCTCTGCGGCATCATGCTGGCGATCGGCATGTTCCCGGGCATTCCGGCGATGCTGGAGTCGTTCAGGGTGCTGGATTGAGGTTTCTGATGGAATGAAAAAAGGGGAGCCTGACGGCTCCCCTTTGTTGTGCCGCTGGGCTTAGTGCTTGCGGTTGCTGATGAGGGTGCCGACGCCCACGTCGCTGAAGATTTCCAGCAGCACCGCGTGAGGCACACGCCCGTCGATGATGTGTGAACTGATCACACCACCCTGAACAGCGTCCAGTGCGCAGCGGATCTTCGGCAGCATGCCGCCGTAGATGGTGCCGTCGGCGATCAGGGCATCCACCTCGGAGGTGGACAGGCCGGTCAGCACGTTGCCCTGCTTGTCCATCAGGCCGGCGATGTTGGTCAGCAGCATCAGCTTCTCGGCGCGCAGCGCCTCGGCCACCTTGCCAGCCACGGTATCGGCGTTGATGTTGTAGGACTCGCCGTCCGGGCCGACCCCGATCGGGGCGATGACCGGAATGAAGTGGCCCTTGACCAGCATGTCCAACAGATCGGTATTCACCCCGGTGACTTCGCCGACCTGGCCGATGTCGATGATTTCCGGCTGGCTCATGCCCGGGGTCTGACGGGTCGCCATCGTCTTCTTGGCACGGATCAGGCGGGCATCCTTGCCGGTCAGGCCGATGGCGCTGCCGCCGTGCTGGTTGATCAGGGTGACGATGCTCTTGTTGACCTGGCCACCGAGTACCATCTCCACCACGTCCATGGTGGCGCTGTCGGTGACTCGCATGCCTTCGATGAACTGGCTCTGGATGTCCAGGCGCTTGAGCAGATCGCCGATCTGCGGGCCGCCGCCGTGCACCACCACCGGGTTGATGCCCACCGCCTTCATCAGCACGATGTCCCGGGCGAAGCCGGTCTTGAGCTCCTCGCTCTCCATGGCGTTGCCGCCGTACTTGATCACCAGGGTCTTGCCGACGAACCGGCGAATGTAGGGCAGTGCCTCGGAAAGCACCTGGGCGAATTGAGTGGCAGCGTCACGGCTGAGGGACATGCAGGGCTCCGCGGATCAGAACGGCAGGTTAAGGTCGGGCGCGACGTTGAGCAGCTGTTCCCGGAACACTTTCTGGATGCGCTGGAGTTCCTCGTCGGTGTCGGCCTCGAAGCGCAGCACCAGCACCGGAGTGGTGTTGGAGGCGCGAACCAGGCCCCAGCCGTTCGGATAGTCGGTGCGTACGCCATCAAGCGTGAACAGGTCGGCTTCGCCCCATTGAGCGTCGCGTTGCAGGGCATCAATGATGGTGAATTTGTTTTCGTCTGTCACCGTGATGTTGATTTCCGGGGTCGAGACGTCCAAGGGGAAATCGTTGAAAAAGGCATCGGCGTCGCGCGAATCCTTTGCCAGAATCTCCAGCAGGCGCACGGCGGCGTAGATGCCGTCGTCGAAACCAAACCAGCGCTCCTTGAAGAACACGTGCCCGCTCATCTCGCCGGCCAGCAGTGCGCCGGTTTCCTTCATTTTCTTTTTGATCAGCGAATGACCGGTTTTCCACATCATCGGCTTGCCGCCGTAGCCCTCGATCAGCTTGGCCAGCCGCCGGGTGCACTTGACGTCGTAGATGATCTCGGCGCCCGGGTTGCGCGCGACCACATCCTGGGCGTAGGCCATCAGCAGGCGATCCGGGTAGATGATGTTGCCCAGGTTCGTCACCACGCCGACCCGGTCGCCATCGCCGTCGAAGGCCAGGCCAAGATCGGCGCCTTCTGCCTGTACCCGGGCGATCAGGTCCTGCAGGTTGGCCGGCTTGCCCGGATCGGGATGGTGGTTGGGGAAGCGACCATCCACTTCGCAGTACATCGGGATCATCTCGCAGCCGAGGGCCTCGACCAGTTGCGGCGCGATGACGCCGGCCACGCCATTACCACAGTCCACGACCACCTTGAGCCTGCGCTCGAGCTTGATGTCGTCGGTGATGCGCGTGGCGTAGCGCTCCAGCAGATCGATGCGCTCGACCTGGCCCTCGCCGCTGGCGAGGTCGTTGTTCTCCAGGCGTTCGCGCAGGGCCTGAATCTGCTCGTTTGCCAGGGTGTCGCCGGCGATGACGATCTTGAAGCCGTTGTAGTCGGGCGGGTTGTGACTGCCGGTGAGCATCACTCCGGATTTACCCGACAGCACGTGGGTCGCGTAGTAGAGCACCGGGGTCGGTACCATGCCGATGTCGTCTACGCGGCAGCCGCAGTCCACCAGACCCTGGATCAGGTGCTCGACCAGCTCCGGGCCGGACAGGCGGCCGTCGCGTCCGACCGAGATATGCGGCTCGCCCTTGGCAAGGGTCTCCGAACCAATGGCGCGGCCGATCCAGTAGGCCGTTTCCGGGGTCAGGGAGTCGCCGACCACGCCGCGGATGTCGTAGGCGCGGAAGATGCTGGCGGGTATGAGGGGGGCTTGTTCGCGGGTCATTGCGGTTCTCGCTCCTTGTGTCGGGATCAGGGACATCCTGCCCGTCGAGAATGGGTGCGGCTGGCTTGAGCTAGAGCGCCCTGCGGCGCGCAGGCGCGGATGCAGGGGCGGGGCTGGCAGAGTGCCGGAGCCGGGGGACAGGGGTTTGATAGCCTCTCCGGGGCAGAGTTCCGGCGCCCCGCCTCAGTGACTGCCGGAGTGGCCAAAGCCGCCGGTGCCACGTTCGCTCTCGGCGAAATCCTCGACCAGGTCGAAACGGGCCTGCACCACAGGCACCAGCACCAGTTGGGCGATGCGCTCGCCGACAGCGATCTCGAAAGCGGTGTGTCCGCGGTTCCAGCAGGACACCATGAGCTCGCCCTGGTAGTCCGAGTCGATCAGTCCGACCAGGTTGCCCAGCACGATGCCATGTTTGTGGCCCAGCCCCGAGCGCGGCAGGATGAGTGCCGCCAGGCCTGGGTCGCCGATGTAGATGGACAGCCCGGTGGGGATCAGCAGGGTCTGGCCCGGCTCCAGGCGGGTGTTCTCCTGCAGCATGGCGCGCAGATCGAGGCCTGCCGAGCCTTCGGTGGCGTATTGCGGCAGGGGGAAGTCACGGCCCAGGCGCGGGTCGAGGGTCTTGGCTTGCAGTCTGTGCATGTCAGGCCTTGAGGAAGCGGTCGGCAATGAAGGCTACCAGCTGGCGAGCGATATGCCCCTTGCTGGCCTGGCCGAAGCGGGTTTCATGTTGGGCGCGGTCGATCACGCTGACCGCGTTGTCTTCGGCATTGAAGCCGATGCTCGGATTGGCGACATCATTGGCGATGATGAGGTCGAGGTTCTTGTCGAGCAGCTTGCGCGTGGCGTACTCGAGCAGGTTCTCGGTTTCGGCGGCGAAGCCGACGCTGAACGGGCGATCCGGACGGTTGGCCAGAGTGGCGAGGATGTCCGGGTTGCGCACCATGCGCAGCAGCATTCCGTCAACGGTGCTCGGGTCCTTCTTCAGTTTGTGCGGCGCCACCACCTCGGGGCGGTAGTCGGCGACCGCGGCCGCTGCGATGAGCAGGTCGCAGGGCATCGCGGCCTCGCAGGCGGCTAGCATGTCGCGCGCACTGACCACGTCGACCCGTTCGACCCGGTCCGGTGTCGGCAGGTGCACCGGACCGCTGACCAGCGTCACTCGCGCCCCGGCTTCTGCCGCCGCCTCGGCCAGGGCAAAGCCCATCTTGCCGGAGCTGTGGTTGGTGATGTAACGCACCGGGTCGATGTTTTCCTGCGTCGGGCCGGCGGTAACCAGCAGGTGACGGCCGCTGAGGAGCCCGCTCCGGAAGCAATCTGCCGCAACCAGCGCCAGCTCGTCAGGTTCGAGCATGCGGCCCGGGCCTACATCGCCGCAGGCCTGACTGCCCGCGCCCGGGCCGAACAGACGCATGCCGCGAGACTGCAGCAGCGCCACATTGGCCTGGGTCGCCGGGTCGCGCCACATGGCTTGGTTCATCGCCGGGGCCAGGGCGACGGGTGCGTCGGTGGCCAGCGCCAGGGTGGTGAGCAAGTCATCGGCGGTGCCCTGCGCCAGGCGCGCCATGAGGTCGGCGGTGGCTGGCGCGACCAGTACCAGATCGGCCCAGCGTGCTAGCTCGATGTGTCCCATGGCGGCTTCGGCGGCCGGGTCCAGCAGGTCCAGGTGGACGGGATGGCTGGACAGCGCCTGCAGGGTCAGCGGGGTGATGAATTCGCGGCCGGCGCGGGTCATTACCACCCGGACTTCGGCACCCTGGTCGCGCAGGCGGCGTACCAGTTCTGCGCTCTTGTAGGCAGCGATGCCGCCGCCGACACCCAGGACGATGCGTTTACGATACAGCCGCTGCATAGGCCTGCCTTGTTGTTCGATAGGATGCGCGTGCGCCAGTGACGGTTCGCGCCTGGAGAGATCGGCTAAAATAGCACAGCGGCCCACAGCGGAAAAAAGGCTGCGCAGCGAAGGGACCCGCTGCAAGAGAGGCATACACAGGGAGCGTGACATGAGTATCAGAGACTGGCCGGCCGCCGAGCGGCCGCGGGAAAAGCTGCTGGCCCAGGGCGCTGCCGCGCTGTCCGACGCCGAGTTGCTGGCGATCTTTCTGCGCACCGGCGTCGCCGGGCTAAGCGCGGTGGATCTGGCGCGGCGGTTGTTGAACGACTTCGGTAGCCTGCGTGCCCTGCTCGAGGCCGACCAGTCCGGGTTCAGCGCGCAACTCGGGCTGGGGCCGGCCAAGTTTGCCCAGTTGCAGGCTGTTCTGGAAATGGGCCGTCGGCATCTGGCCGAGCGCCTGCGGCGCGACTCGGCACTGGAAAGCCCGCAGGCGGTGCGTGATTACCTGAAGGCGCAACTGCGCCATGAGCCCCATGAACTGTTTGGCTGCCTGTTCCTGGATGCCAGGCATCGGGTGCTCGGTTTCGAAGTGCTGTTTCATGGCACTATCGATGGCGCAAGCGTCTACCCGCGCCAAGTGGTCAAGCGCGCCCTGGCACATAACGCCGCAGCTTTGATCCTCACCCACAACCACCCCTCCGGAGTGGCCGAGCCGAGCCAGGCCGACCGGGCGCTGACACAGCGGCTCAAGGATGCGCTGGCAATGGTCGATGTGCGGGTGCTCGACCATTTCATCGTCGGCGATGGCGAGCCATTGTCGATGGCCGAGCATGGGTGGATATAAAAGTCGCTGGAGGCTGGACGAAAGAGGCCCCGGGTGCGGCAGAACCTGTGGCAAGGGTCTCGATGGCGAGGAAATCCGGTTTCGCTGCAGACAATCAATGTCCGGCAGACTGCCTTTCCGTTCAGCTTTCCAGCCTCCAGTACGCTTTTCGCAGGGCGTTCCGCCGGTCCGCGAAAGCTACCCGTGCTTGTTGCCAGCAAGCCTTTCTGCTATAAAGCAGCGCTCTTTTTTCAGGGTTGACGTGCCGGCGTGCCGTTCGGCTCTGACAAGATGCGGCGCAAGGCGCCGATGACAACGTTCAAGCGGCCAACCCATGCCGGGTTGGGCATGTGGTTTAGAGGGCTGAGGCATGTCTAGAGTCTGTCAAGTGACCGGTAAGGGTCCGGTGACCGGGAACAACGTTTCCCACGCACACAACAAAACCCGTCGTCGTTTTCTGCCGAACCTGCAGCATCATCGCTTCTGGGTCGAGTCCGAGAACCGCTTCGTTCGCCTGCGCCTGACTGCCAAGGGCATGCGCATCATCGACAAGCGTGGTATTGATGCTGTCCTGGCTGAAATGCGCAGCCGTGGCGAGAAGGTCTAAGGAGAACGAACATGCGTGATCTGATCCGTTTGGTGTCCAGCGCCGGTACCGGCCACTTCTACACCACCGACAAGAACAAGCGCACCACCCCCGACAAGATCGAGATCAAGAAGTACGATCCGGTGGTTCGCAAGCACGTGATGTACAAGGAAGCCAAGATCAAGTAATTGGTCCGGCTTTCACGAAAAACCCGCCTCCTGGCGGGTTTTTCGTTTGTGGCCAGGCGTGGCCGTGCGCCTTGGCATAGGCCCGGGCGTGGCTGGATTCAGGCAGTGGCCTTGATCGCGTCGGTGAAGCGCTCCAACAGGCCATCGATCTGGGCCTTCTCGATGATCAGGGGCGGGGAGAGGGCGATGGTGTCGCCGCTTGCGCGTACCAGCGCGCCGTTCTGGAAGGTCTGGCAGAACACTTCATAGCCGCGCTTGCCAATCTGCTCAGGATGCGGTGCGAACTGGATGCCAGCCACCAATCCCACGGTGCGCACATCGATGATGTTCGGCAGGCCTTGCAGGCTAGCGAGTGCTTCCTGCCAGTAGCCTTCGAGCTCGATCGCCCTCTGGAGCAGATTTTCCTGGGCATAGATATCGAGCGTCGCCAGCGCCGCGGCACAAGCGACCGGGTGGCCCGAGTAGGTGTAACCGTGGAAAAACTCGATGGCGCTCTCGGGGCCGGTCATGAAGGTCTCGTAGAGGTCTTCGGCCACCAGCACAGCGCCCATGGGCACACTGCCGTTGGTCAGTCCCTTGGCGCAGGTGAGGAGGTCGGGTGTCACGCCCCAGCGCTGTGCTGCAAAGGCTTCACCGACACGCCCGAAGCCGGTGATCACCTCGTCGAATATCAGCAGGATGCCGTGCTTGCGGGTGATCTCCCGCAGCCGCTTCAGATAGCCTCTGGGTGGCAGGATGACCCCGGCCGACCCGGACATCGGCTCGACGATGACGGCGGCGATGTTTTCAGCACCATGCAGTGCGACCAGTCGCTCCAGTTCCTCGGCCTTTTCCACGCCATGTTCGGGTAGGCCCATGCTGAAGGCGTTGCGCTGCAGGTCGAGGGTATGTGGCAAGTGGTCGACGCCGGGCAGCAGCGGGCCGAAGGCGCGGCGATTGTTGATCATGCCGCCTACCGAGATGCCGCCGAAGCCGACCCCGTGATAGCCCATTTCGCGACCGATCAGGCGGGTGCGTGAAGCCTGGCCGTTGGCCCGATGGTAGGCCAGCGCGATCTTCAGGGCGGTGTCCACCGATTCGGAGCCGGAGTTGGTGAAGAACACCCGGTTGAGGCCCGCTGGAGCGATGGCGCTGAGGCGCTCGGCCAGTTCAAAGGGGAGCGGGTGGCCCATCTGGAAGGTAGGCGCGAAGTCCAGCTTGCCGATCTGGCGGCTGACCGCCTCGGTGATTTCCCGTCGGCCGTGGCCAGCGTTACAGCACCAGAGGCCTGCCGTGCCGTCCAGCACCTGGCGCCCCGAGGTGTCGGTGTAGTACATGCCTTCGGCGCTCTCCAGCAGACGAGGGTCGCTCTTGAACTGACGATTGGCGGTAAAGGGCATCCAGAATTGGTCAGGCGAGGGAGTGATCATGGCGCAAGGACTCCGGTCGAGAGGCACGAATGTTCTGAGTCTATGTTTAATAAATTGAACAAAACAAGCAGGCCATGGCCTGCTCCGTAAAAAATATTGATAGCGCTCCCAGCCCTGGTTTAGGGTGCCGGTTCCACTTGATCAACCCGGAGGACGACCCATGCCCAGCCCTACATTCGCCGAGTGGCAACAACGTGCCCGGGACCTGGGCATCGAGGGGCGCGCCTTCATCGAAGGCGCCTATTGCGAGGCGACGGCAGGCGAGCGATTCGACTGCCTGAGTCCGATCGATGGCCGCCTCCTGGCTCAGGTCGCCAGCTGTGACTCGGCTGACGCCGAGCGGGCGGTGAGCAGCGCAAGAACCGCGTTCGACTCTGGCCGCTGGGCACGACTGGCGCCCGCCAGACGCAAGGCCGTGATGATCCGCCTGGCCGACTTGCTGGAGGCCCACCGCGAGGAGTTGGCCCTGCTGGAGACCCTCGACATGGGCAAGCCCATCGGCGATTCGCTGGGCGTCGACATCCCGGCTGCGGCGCGCGCGCTGCGCTGGAGTGCGGAGGCGATCGACAAGCTCTATGATGAAGTGGCGCCGACGCCTGACGATCAGCTGGGGCTGGTCACTCGCGAGCCGGTCGGTGTGGTGGCAGCCATCGTGCCCTGGAACTTCCCCCTGCTGATGGCCTGCTGGAAGCTGGGCCCCGCCTTGGCGAGCGGCAACTCGGTGCTGCTCAAGCCGTCCGAGAAATCCCCCTTGACCGCCATACGCCTGGCCCAACTGGCAGTCGAGGCGGGTATTCCGCCCGGAGTGCTGAACGTCCTGCCGGGCTATGGGCATACCGTCGGCAAGGCGCTGGCGCTGCATATGGATGTGGACACCCTGGTCTTTACCGGCTCCACCCGCATCGCCAAGCAACTGATGATCTACGCCGGCGAATCGAACATGAAACGGGTGTGGCTGGAGGCTGGCGGCAAGAGCCCGAACATTGTGTTTGCCGACGCGCCGGACCTGCACAAGGCCGCCCAGGCGGCAGCCGCGGCGATTGCTTTCAATCAGGGCGAAGTCTGTACCGCGGGGTCGCGCCTACTGGTGGAGAACAGCATCAAGTCGAGCTTCCTACCCATGGTGGTAGAGGCGCTCAAGGCGTGGAAGCCTGGTCATCCGCTGGATCCGGCGACCAATGTTGGCGCGCTGGTGGACACCCAGCAGCTCGATACCGTGCTCGGATACATCGAGGCGGGGCAGGCCGAGGGTGCCAGGGTGGTGCTCGGTGGCAAGCGGGTGCTCGAGGAGACCGGCGGGCTGTTCGTCGAGCCGACCCTGTTCGATGGGGTCAGCAATGCCATGAAGATCGCTCGGGAGGAGATCTTCGGCCCGGTGTTGTCGGTGATCGGCTTCGATAGCGCGGAAGAGGCGGTGGCCATTGCCAACGACACCCCCTACGGTCTGGCCGCGGCGCTCTGGACCGCCGACCTGTCGCGCGCCCACCGAACGGCGCGGGCCCTGAGGGCTGGCAGCGTATGGGTCAACCAGTACGATGGCGGCGATATGACCGCACCCTTCGGCGGCTACAAGCAGTCCGGCAACGGCCGTGACAAGTCGCTGCATGCCTTTGACAAGTACACCGAACTCAAGGCTACCTGGATTCAGCTGTAGCCTGATTCGGGTTCCGCTGCCAGATCTCCTGCAACTGAGCTGGCAGTTGCATCGGGTCGAAGGGTTTGACCAGCACCTCGCGGGCGCCGAGCCCGAGCAAGGTCTCGCGCCGCACTGGCTCCATATAGCCGGTGAGAAAGACCACCGGCACCTGCTCCAGATCGATGCGCGCAGCGAGCAGGCGCAACAGTTCCACACCGTCCATCTCCGGCAACATCGCATCGAGCAGGATCAGGTCCGGAGCAAAGGCGTCGAGCTTGTCGAGCGCTTCCTGGCCGGACGAGCAGCTGAGCACTTCCAGCCCGCCAACGCGCTCCAGGGCGATACGGGCGATCACCTGAATCGACGGCACATCCTCGACATGCATAACCCTGCGTAGTGGCTTCATGCGTCGTCCTCGTCGTCCAGCGGCAGGTCGAACCAGAACGAGGCGCCCTTGCCGGGCTGGGAGTCGTAGCCGATGCGGCCGTTCATGCGCTCGATCAGCGCCTTGCTGATGGCCAGCCCCAGGCCGGTCCCGCCCTGCGCGCGGGTATCGGAACTGTCGGCCTGGGCGAAGCGCTGGAACACCCGGTCGCGAAACGATTCGTCGATACCCTGGCCTTGATCCCGTACCGTGACGCGTACCCATTGCCCGGTCTGCCGGGTCTCCATGCTGACCGTGCCACCGGCGGGCGAGAATTTCGCAGCGTTGGACAGCAGGTTGGTCAGTACCTGATGCAGGCGCAATGCGTCGGCCCTTACCCGGGCAGCGCTGGCGCTGCTCAACTCCAGGGTCACACCATAGCGGTCGGCGTAGGCCTGATTGGCCCGCACCGCTTGCTGCAGCAGGGGCTGCAGCGGTTGCCGGTAGAGGTCGACGCGTAGTTTGCCGGCGTTGAGCTTGTCGATGTCTAGCAAATCGTTGATCAAAGCGTTGAGGCGCTGACTGTTCTGGTTGGCGATGTCCAACAGTTCCCGCAGGTGCGCGGGCACCTCGCCCATGACTTCACTGCAGATGAGGGCCAGCGAGCCGCTGATGGAGGTGAGCGGGGTGCGCAGTTCGTGGCTGACGGTGGAAACGAACTCGCGTTGCAGGCGCTCGTTGCGCTTGCGCTCGCTGATGTCGTGCATCACGGTGACAGCCCCGATTCTACTACCGTCGGAGGCGTACAGCGGGTCGGCGCTGGTCAGCAGAAAGCGGGGGCTGCCGTTATTGAGAATGGTCAGCTCGGCGTTGGCCACCACCTCTCCGCGCAGTGCGCGGGTCAGTGGAATCTCGTCGCGGCTCAGCGGGCGAGCCCCTTCGCTGTCAAACAGCGACATCGCATCAAGCCAGGATGGCTGATGGCTGGGGTAGGTTTCGCCAAACCATTGGCGGGCCTTATCGTTCAGCAGGGCCAGGCGTCCTTCGGCATCACAGGCGATTACGCCCTCCGACAGCGACTCGATCAGGCGGCGAGTCATCTCCTGCTGTTTTTCCAGCTCCGCCTGTTGCGCCTTTCGCTCGCTGACATCGGTGACCAGCCCGTGCCAGAGCACGCTGCCGTCCGCTTGGCACAGCGGCGTGGCCCGGGCGTCGAGCCATAGCAGGCCGCGCCTGGGGTGCGTGGCCCGATGCTCATGCTGCCAGGGGATGCGCTGCTCGGCGGCATGGCGCAGGGTGTCGAGCATCGGCGCACGATCATCCGGGTGCACCCGCTCCAGAATCGGGTGTAGATGTTCCACCAGCTGCCCGGGGCTCAAGCCGTAGACCGCCTCGATCCCTTCGCTGGCATAGGTGAAGCCACCTCCGCCCGGTTTCCAGTGGTACTGGAACAGCATGCCTGGAACCTGAGCGGCAATCTGCTGCAGACGCAACTGGAGCTGTTCCTGCAGGGTCAGATCATAGCCGATGGCGAGGTAGCCGCGGGTGTCGCCATGGGCGTCCGGGATCGCCGAAAGGCTCAGCAGCAGCGGAATCTCGCTGCCGGTTCGGTGGCGCAGGCGCCAGGATCGCTGCTCGCGCTGGCCCCGGCGCAGGGGCTCGGTCAGCGCGGCGAAGCCCGGTTCGATCGGACGTTCCAGCTCCAGGGAGAGGCGCGCTGCCTGTTCTTTGAGGGTGTCGGCGAAAAACAGCGTCCGGCAGAAGTCGCGACCGGTCAGTCCGTTTCCGGAATAACCAAACAGCCGGGTCGCCGCCGGGTTAGCCTGCTCGATACGGCCATCGCGATCCATCATCAGCAGAGCGTTGGTAGCGTTGTCGAGCATGACGCGCTGCAGAGTGGCCTGTTCGGCATGCTGGCGCGTCAGCAGACGCTGTTCGAACAGACGGATCACCTGCCGGCTCAGGCGTTCGAGGGCGGCGCGTTGCTCTTCGTCGAGCTGGCGTGGCTGCCGGTCGATGACACACAGGGTGCCAAGATTGTGGCCATCCGGAGTGATCAGGGGTGCACCCGCATAGAAGCAGATGTTCGGTGCGCTGGTCACCAGCGGATTTTCGCGAAAGCGAGGGTCCTCGGTCGCATCGGGGACTTCGAAGATCTCACTCCCGCGAATGGTGTGATGGCAGAAGGAGAGCGCACGGGGCGTGGACGTGGCGGTCAGGCCATAGCGGCTCTTGAACCACTGGCGATGCTCGTCCACCAGGGAAATCAGGGCGATGGGCGTCTTGCAGATATAGGCTGCCAGCTGGGTGAAATCGTCGAACTCCGACTCATCCGGCGTATCGAGGATCTCGTAGCGGAGCAGGGCCGCCAGGCGCGAAAGCTCGCTGCACACCGGATCGCCCGGCGGCGGCACCTGACTGGCCTCTAGGGTGATCATTGGTCATCCGTCCTGTGGGGGAAGCGCCCTTCGTTGCATTGTGGTCGAGTCGTCACGGGTACGCTAGATGGCCAGCAGACGGTCGGCGAGCTCAAGGATCAAAGGCCTGAGAATCACGCCGTGGCACCGAGTCGCTGCAGCCGTGGGACCTCCTCGGGGTGGGCCTTGGCCGTCATGAGTCCCGCCGTTACCGTGGCCGGCGCCTGCTGCTGGTGGGTGCGCGCAAGGCAGGGGCGAAAGCGATTTGACTGACAATATATAAATAAACATATTGTTATTATGTCAACTGAGGAAAGGTCTATGGATTCCGGCAACGCGCGCGTGGATCTGAAGCAGCTGCGCAATAGTGCTGGCGCAGCCTGTCAGTTGCTCAAGGCGCTGGGTAATCCGGACCGGCTGCTGCTGCTCTGCCAGCTCGTGGAGCGCGAGCGCAGCGTCGGCGAACTCGAGCAGTTACTGGGCATCGTCCAGCCGACCCTGTCGCAGCAACTGGCGGTGCTGCGGCGCGAAGGCCTGGTGACGACGCGTCGTGATGGCAAGCAAGTCTACTACCGGATCGCCAGCGAGCCAGCACTGGCCGTGCTGCAGACGCTGTATCTGCAATTTTGCAAGGAAGGGGAACGATGACCATCGACTGGAACAGCTTCACGCCTTGGTCGGCGCTCGCCGGAGGGCTTCTCATCGGGCTGTCGGCCGGCCTGTTCATCATGGCAAACGGGCGCATCGCCGGGATCAGTGGGTTGCTGGGAAGCCTGTTTCGCTTGGGCGAAGGGCGTGACGAGAAGGCCCTCTTCCTGCTTGGACTGGTCCTGGCACCCGTGCTCTGGCGATTCTTCACGGCGCTTCCGACAATCGAATTCCAGGGCAGCTGGCCGGCTCTGGTGGCGGCCGGTGTGCTGGTCGGTCTGGGCGCCCGCTACGGCTCCGGCTGCACCAGCGGGCATGGGGTGTGCGGGTTGTCCCGCCTGGCCCCACGCGCGCTGGCGGCTACCCTGGCGTTCATGGCCAGCGGATTCCTGACCGTCTATGTGGTTCGACATCTGCTGGGAGGGGCCTGAGCAATGGCGCGGCTGACCGCATTTCTGGCGGGACTGTTGTTTGGCGTCGGTCTGCTGCTGTCCGGCATGGCGAATCCGGCCAAAGTGACAGGTTTCCTTGATCTGGCGGGTGCCTGGGACCCGTCGCTGGCCCTGGTGATGCTCGGTGCCGTCGCGGCGGCCTTGCTGCCGATGACCTGGGCCAAGAGGCGGGCGCGTTCGTTGCTCGATCAGCCGATGCAGCTGCCGCAGGCCCGCGCCCTCGATCGCCGGCTGATCGTCGGCAACCTGGTGTTCGGCGTGGGCTGGGGGCTGGCTGGCATCTGCCCGGGACCGGCGCTGACGATACTGTTCGCCGGTCACTGGCAGGCCTGGGCCTTTTTCACTGCGATGGTGGCGGGAATGTTGATTTTCGAAGCGCTGGATCGCCGGCGCACTCAAGGGGCCTAAAGTAGCCTAGAAGCATGCAGACCAACATCGGAACTCTCGACCGTACCCTGCGGATTGTCATTGGCCTCGCGCTGATCGGCCTTGCGTTGGCCGGCACCCTTGGCCTCTGGGGCTGGATCGGCGTTTTGCCTCTGTTCACCGGACTGATACGCTTCTGCCCTGCCTATCCGTTGCTGGGAATCAATACCTGTCGGAAGGCCAAATCCTAGGAGATTAAGGGGAGTTTTGCATGGCCGACAGCATCAAGGTTTGGGACGTACCGCTAAGGCTGTTTCACTGGTTGCTGGCGGTAAGCGTTGTGGTGGCCATTGCCACGGGTTGGATCGGTGGCAACTGGATGTTCTGGCACGGTCGCCTGGGCCAGTTCATTTTTGGCTTGCTGGTTTTTCGCCTGGTGTGGGGGCTGGTGGGGTCGACTTACGCACGCTGGTCACGGATCTGCACAGCGCCGTTCAGCCTGCTGGCCTACCTGCGTGGCGAGTGGCGCCAGCCGGGCCATTCACCGATCGGTTCGCTGTCGGTGATTGCCATGCTGGCACTGTTGGGTTTCCAGGCCGGCAGTGGCCTGATCGCGACTGACGATATCGCTTTCCAGGGGCCGCTGTACCGGCTGGTGGAGCGAGACACCAGCGCTCTGTTCAGCAGCCTGCACCGGGAAACCAAATGGTGGTTGATCGGCCTGATCGGACTGCATCTGGCGGCGCTGTTGTTCTACAAGCTGGCCCAGAAGCGCGCCTTGGTCTGGGCGATGGTGTGCGGACGGGCGCAGCGGCGCGATGCGGGTGAGCGCGAAGCGGTCGGCGGTGCCTGGTGGGCGGTGGTGATCGCCGTGGCGATCGCGCTGCTGGCGGTCTGGGTGGTGCAGTCGGCGGCGGGCTGGATGGCACCCCCGCCAGCACCACCCGCACCTCCGGCGCTGAACTGGTAAAACCGGCAACAGGCCACGCCGTCAGGCGCGGCCTGTGGATTACTGGCGAGAAAAGCGGAACTCGTCATGGCAGGCCTTGCAGGTCTGGCCGACTTCACCGAACGCCCGCCGAATGCGCGCCTGGTCGCCGGAGGCCGCTTCGCTGGCCAGGTTGTTGGCGGCAACATTGAAGTTGCGGCCCAGCCTGCCCGCTTCGTCCAGGTTCTGGAAAAATTCCGGACGCAGCGCAGTGATCTCGCCCATTTCGGCCCGGCTGCTGCCGGGACTGAACAGCGCACCCATGCCGGAGTTGGAAATCGCGGCGATGGCGTTGGCGGCCGCCTGAACCTGCAGTGGATCGTATTCGACGGAACCGTCGATTACCTGGGCCTTGATCTTGCCCATGTTCCAGGACATGAACTTGTAGCCAGCCTGGCGGAACTCGATTTGGTCTTCGATATCGGGTTGCTGGGCCTGGGCGGCCAGACCCGCGGCCAGGATAACGGCACTCAGGCCGCCGACGATCAGTGCTTTCACGACTCTCTCCTTGTGTTGCGGGCGGCCCCTCGGCAGCCTCAAGCAGCCAATACTCCCCCGCTGCGTTGGCCAGCGCAAGCCCGGACTTGCGGCATGGCGAAAGCGCCGGCGCACTACTGGCGCAGTGCTTTCAGCGCATTCAGGCGTGCTCCGGGCGCTGGCTGAAAGCGGCCATGTTTCGCTGCATCCAATCGTTACATTCTGCGTCAGCCGCCGGCGGCACCCGTCTGCGGCCCAGGCCATGTACCCCCGAGGGTATATGGCTCAGGCAGGCTGCTGTTGGGTAATGCAGTGAATATTGCCCCCGCCCAGCAGGATCTCCCGGCCGGGCACCATCACCACTTCCCGGTCGGCGAAGCAGTCGCGCAGGATGGTTTCGGCCTGGGCATCCAGCGGGTCGCCGAACGCCGGTGCGATGATGCCGCCGTTGACGATGAGGAAGTTCACATAGGAGCCGGCCAGGCGAATCAGCGGATTGCGTGGCTGGCTGCCGGCCACCCGGTCCACCGCAGCGCATTCGGCCTCGGTGGCGTGGAGGGGGCCGGGTATCGGCAGCCGATGGACGCGCAACAGGCGACCGCGCGCGTCCGGGGTTTTTTCCAGCACCTCGAGGGCGGCGCGGCAGCGGTCGTAATTGGGCTCCTGCGGATCGTCGGTCCAGGCCAGCAGCACCTCTCCCGGACGGACGAAGCAGCAGAAATTGTCGACGTGGCCGTCCGTCTCGTCGTTGTAGAGCCCTTCGGGTAGCCAGATGATGCGCTCGACCGCCAGGTACTCTCGCAGCGTTTCCTCGATGGCCTGGCGCGTCAGATGCGGGTTGCGGTTCGGGTTGAGCAGGCATTCCTCGGTGGTCAGCAGGGTGCCTTCACCGTCGACGTGGATGGCGCCGCCTTCGAGCACGAAGCCTCGGGTTCGGTAGCGCGAGCAGTGTTCGAGGGCGAGAATCTTGCGTGCCACCTGATCGTCACGCTGCCAGGGGGCGTAGAGGCCGCCCTGAAAACCGCCCCAAGCATTGAAATCCCAGTCCACCCCGCGGACTTCGCCCTCGCCATTGATGACGAAGGTGGGCCCGGTATCTCGCACCCAGGCATCGTCGCTGCTGAGCTCCACCACCCTGATGCGCGGGTGCTCGAGTCGCGCGCAAGCGTTGTCGTACTGCGCCGCGGAAACGCCAACGCTGACAGGCTCGAAACGTGCGATGGCCCTTGCCACCTCGGTGAAGGCGGCCTGGGCGGGCTTGCCGCCGGCCCGCCAGTTGTCCGGGCGTTCGGGCCAGAGCATCCAGGTCTGCTTGTGCCGTTCCCATTCGGCGGGCATGCGGAAACCATCGGTGCGGGGCGTACTACAGAGCGTCGTCATGGATCGGGCGCCTCAGGGTGCGGGGTAGGGCTCACTTGCACTCGTTATAGCCGTCCAGCGTCCTGATCGGCAGGTAGAGATTGGGTCGGCGGTCGCGGTAGACGCCCCAGGCGCTGCGCACATGCTCGAG
Source organism: Stutzerimonas tarimensis (assembly GCF_042648805.1). Classification (NCBI taxonomy): domain Bacteria; kingdom Pseudomonadati; phylum Pseudomonadota; class Gammaproteobacteria; order Pseudomonadales; family Pseudomonadaceae; genus Stutzerimonas; species Stutzerimonas tarimensis. The sequence continues at coordinate 111,844 of NZ_JBHRXZ010000017.1, forward strand.
CCGATCGAGATCGAAGCTGTGCACCAGTACGCCTTCGCTGGTCTGGTCCATCTCCTCGACCTTGGCGCCGAACTGATCGGCGATGAACGACGAGCCGTAGAAGGTGATGTCGTAGCCGTCCTGTTCTTCGGTCCCGATGCGGTTGCTGGCGATCAGCGGCATAAGGTTGGCACCGGCGTGACCCTGCTGGACACGCTGCCAGTGATCGCGGGAGGTGATGCTCGGATCATGCGGCTCGCTGCCGATGGCGGTGGGGTAGAAGAGTAGTTCCGCGCCCATCAGCGCCATGCTGCGGGCTGTCTCCGGAAACCATTGATCCCAGCAGATGCCGACGCCGATTCGCGCATAGCGGGTGTCCCAGACCTTGAAGCCGGTGTCCCCCGGGTTGAAATAGTATTTCTCGTGATAACCCGGGCCATCCGGGATGTGGCTCTTGCGATAGGTGCCGAGGTTGCGGCCATCGGCATCGATTACCGCCACGCTGTTGTAGCGCGCACGGCCGGCCAGCTCGAAGAAACTGATGGGAAGCACCACTGCCAGCTCGGCGGCGACCTTCTGGAAGTGCGTGATGGCGGGGTTCTGTTCGACCGTCGTAGCCATCTGCAGATATTCAGGGTTGGGTTTCTGGCAGAAATAGGGCGTCTCGAACAGTTCCTGGATGAGAATGATCTGGGCGCCCTTCGCGGCGGCCTCGCGCACGAGCTTCTCGGCCCGGGCGATATTGCCCTGACGATCCCATGAGCAGGCCATCTGGGTGGCGGCGACGGTGACGGTGCGGGTCATGGCAAAACCTCGGCGCGAGCGATGCAGTGTTGGACAGGCAGGAGATATCAGGTTCCAGCTGCGGGTAAGTGGCCTAGTTATATTCGATAAATATCGATAATAAAAGCCAATATTCGTTGTCGGTCGTTTTGGTTAGGGTCAGGAGCCGATGAGAATCGGATTTACCGTCGGGGAAGACAGGGCGGAAGATAGAGCCCCAGGTAGGCGTCGAACACCCGCATGCCTTCCTCGGCCAGGCGTGGCGTGATCTCTCCATGCAACTGGATCGAGCGGGCATAGACGCGATCGCTCAGCTCCAGCGCCAGGGAAAAGACATCCAGCTCTTCAGGCAACGGCGGGAGTCGGAAGAACCGCTCGAACAACCCTTGCATCAGCCGACCGAGCTCCAGGTCGTGGCGGACATCGGCCTGGGTGATCTCCGCCAGGCCATGCTGGGTGAGGATCAACTGCCGGGCTGCGGGGTCTTCGGCGTAACGGGCCAGCATGCGTTGCTCGATGAGTCGCGAAAGGTCGCGCCAGTCATGGATTTCGGCTGCATCGACCGGGGCTTCGAGGCAGGCGCGAAAGGCGGCATGCACTTCCGCCGTGAGGGCTCCGAGCACCGCCGGGACACTGGCGAAGAAGTGGTACACGGAAGAGGGCGGGATACCCGCGCGCTCGGCGACGCTGTACATGCTCAGGGCACCCAGACCCTGCTCGGCAAGCAGCGCGCGAGCGGCGGAGAGGATCGCATCGATGCGCTGCTGGCTGCTGGCTCTGGATTTTCGCGGGCTGACGGGGCGCATGGGGATCTCCGGATAGGCGCCCATTGGACGCCAGCCGCTTCGCCCGGGCAAGCCCGCGGTGTTCACGTGAAGTGCAGGCAGACGGCGCTGTCGATCGGGTAGCGGGTCTCCAGCGGCTGCAGTCCGCCATCATCCGGTTCGATGCGAAACACCTGGATCAGGCCATCGTCCTGGGACGCCACCAGCAGGAACCGGCCGTCCGGCGATACCGCCATGCCGCGTGGCGTGCGCCCGCCTGCCTTCCAGCTGCCGAGGCGGGTCAGGCTGCCTGCCGCTTCGTCCAGGCGTGCGGCAAAGACGCTGTCTTCCCCGCGGTTGGACACGTAGACGAAACGACCGGACGGGTGAATACACAGCGCTGCCACCTTGTTGCCTTCGACCTCGCCACTCAGGGTCGACAGCTCCTGAACAAGCGCGACCTCGTCGCCTGACAGTCGATAGAGCGACAGACTCGAGGCGAGCTCATTGTTGACCAGCAGATGGCGCCCGGAGGGAGTGAAGTCCAGATGGCGCGGGCCGGCACCAGGGCGTGCGGCCAGGGTCAGGTCCGCGCTGGTGCGTACCCGACCGTCGATCACCGGATGGCGCATGACCTTGTCGGTGCCCAGGTCGCAGAGATAGACGAAATGGCCATCCGGTGAGGTCCTGGCGCAGTGCGCATGCGGGCCGTCCTGGCGCTCGCTGTCGGGGCCGGAGCCGCTGCGCGTCATTACCACGGGTTCGTCCCAGGGCAGCCCGTCGGGATCCAGGCTGTAGGCCAGCACTTCGCCGGAATTGTAGTTGGACACCAGCACCAGGCTGCGCAGGCTGTCGACCGAGACGTGGCAGGGCCCCGAGCCAGGCGTCGACAGGCTGGACAGCGGGGTAAGGGTCGCTGCGGCTCGGTCCAGGGCAAATACGTCCAGGCTCGGGCTGGCGTCTCGGCCCACCTCGCGGATGCTGTAGAGCTTGTCCAGCGCGCTGGTGAGGTAGGTGGGGTTGACCGGCCCGGAATGAACCACGGCTTCGCTCAGTTCGCCACTGGCAAGGTCGAGCCGCAGCAGGTGGATACCGGCGCCAGGCTGTCCCTCGGAGTCGGCCATCGACTCGGTGTAGGTGCCGACCGCCAGCAGCGCGTGGGTGGATGGATTCATGGGCCTAGTCCTGCTCAGCTGTTGATGAGACGTGCAGAGCAAGGACAGCCCGGACGCCAGCCCCGTTGCGTCCGGGGGCGCCGGTTGCGTCACAAAAGATGAGCAGCCCCCGTACTCAGACGGTATGCAGGTACCAGTTGTACTCGAGGTCCGAGATCGAATACTCGAATTCGGCCAGTTCGCTCTCCTTGCAGGCGACAAAGATGTCGATGTAGTCGGGACTGATGTAGCGCGACATCACCTCGGAGTCATCCAGCGCACGCAATGCGTCGCGCAGGTTGGTCGGCAGGCTGGGTTCGGCCTGCTCGTAGGAGTTGCCCTCCATCGGCGCGTCGGGTTCGAGCTGGCGCGACAGGCCATGATGAATTCCCGCCAGTACTGAAGCCATCATCAGGTAGGGGTTGGCGTCGGCACCGGCCACCCGATGTTCGATACGCACCGAATCGGCGCTCTCGGCAGGCACGCGCAGGGCCACTGTGCGGTTGTCGATGCCCCAGCAGGGCGCGTTCGGCACATAGAACTGGGCGCCGAAGCGGCGATAGGAGTTCACGTTCGGGCAGAGAAACGCCATCGAGGCGGCCATGGTCTGCTGCAGCCCGCCGATGGCATGACGCAGCGTGGGGTGCTCGGTAGGGTTTTCGCTGGCGAAGATGTTGTTGCCGTCACGATCCAGGATGGAGATATGCAGGTGTAGCCCATTGCCGGCCTGGCCGGGGTAGGGCTTGGCCATGAAGGTGGTGTCCATCTCGTGGTCGTAGGCGATGTTCTTGATCAGCCGCTTGAGCAGGACCGCGTAGTCGCAAGCCTTGATCGGGTCGGCGACGTGATGAAGGTTGACCTCGAACTGCGCCGGCGCGCTCTCCTTGACGATGGCGTCGGCCGGGATGCCCTGCTCCTTGGCGCCTTCGAGAATGTCCTGCAGGCAGTCGACATACTCGTCGAGGTCATCGATCAGGTAGACCTGGGTCGAATGCGGTCGCTTGCCCGAGATCGGCGAGCGCGGGGGCTGCGGACGGCCATTCACGTTTTCCTGGTCGATCAGGTAGAACTCCAGCTCGAAGGCGGCGCAAACCGTCAGGCCTTCCTCCTCGAAGCGAGCCACTACCTGGCGCAGCACCTCGCGCGGATCGGCAAAGAACGGTGAGCCGTCGCGCTCGTGCATGGTCATCAGCAACTGAGCGGTAGGGCGCTTCTGCCAGGGTTCCTTGCTCAGCGTGTTGGGGATCGGCAGGCAGATGCGGTCGGCATCACCGATGTCCAGTCCCAGGCCACTGCTTTCCACCGTGATGCCGTTGATGTTGAGCGCGAAAAGGGAGGCGGGCAGGTTGATGCCCTTTTCATAGACCTTATGCAGGCTGGCGCGCTCGATGCGCTTGCCGCGGACCACACCGTTCATGTCGGCGATCAACAGATCGACGAACTGAACCTCGGGGTGTTCCTTGAGGAAGGCGTTCGCCTCATTGAGCTGAACGACGCGTGGCGGGGGTGACATGGTGTGCACCTTCGATTTGTTAAAAATTTCAATCAATCTCTGGCTTTAAGGCAGTCAAGCCGAAAAGCCGGCAGAGTGTCAATAGCCGCATAGAGTGCCCTGATATGGCGCGGCTGTGTCCGTTTTTTGGGCGTGGACCGGAACGGTGCCGAGCTCGTGAAGCGGGCCTGTTCGGAATTTTCGGGGGTGGTTGTAAGAAAAAATGAACAAGGCTAACCTCCTATTCAACTTCTCGACGTGAACGGGTTTCCCATGGCACGCATGCCATTGATCGGCGTCTCCGCCTGTACCACGCAGATTGGCCATCATGTCTTTCACATCGCCGGCGACAAGTACCTGCGCGCCGCCGCCATCGCCGGTTTGCCCTTCGTCATACCCTCGCTGGGCTCGCTGATCGATCGCGAGGCCTTGCTGGAAAGCGTAGACGGCCTGGTCTTTACCGGCTCTCCCTCGAATGTCGAGCCTCGTCATTACCAGGGCGCGGCCAGCGAGGCCGGCACACCGCATGACCCGGCGCGTGACAGCACCACCTTGCCGCTGATACGCGAAGCGGTGGCCGCCGGGGTGCCGGTCCTGGGCATCTGCCGCGGATTCCAGGAGATGAACGTGGCCTTTGGCGGCAGCCTCTACCAGAAGGTGCATGCCGCGGGTCCCTTCGCCGATCACCGCGAAGTGCAGGGCGACCCGGTAGACATGCAATACGGGTTCCGGCATGCGGTGCAGGTGCAGCCCGGTGGTCTGCTGGCCGACATCGGGCTGGCGGGAGAAATCCAGGTCAATTCCCTGCACGGTCAGGGTGTCGAGCGGCTCGGGCCGGGGTTGCGGATCGAGGCGCTGGCGCCGGACGGCCTGATCGAAGCGTTCAGCGTCGAGGGCGCGGCCAGCTTCGCGCTGGGCGTGCAGTGGCATCCCGAATGGAAAGTCCAGGACAACCCCGACTACCTGACCTTGTTCGACGCCTTTGCCGTGGCCTGTCTGGCCCGTTCGCGGCAGCGCTAGAGACCGGAAGCGACCATCATGAGCAACTTCGATTACCTGACGAGCTGGCTGAAGGAACGCAAGATCACCGAGGTGGAATGCCTGATCAGCGATCTCACCGGTATCGCTCGCGGCAAGATATCTCCCACCAGCAAATTCGTGCTCGAAAAGGGGATGCGCCTCCCCGAGAGCGTGCTGCTGCAGACGGTCACCGGCGACTACGTCGAGGACGAGGTCTACTACCGCCTGCTGGACCCGGCGGACATCGACATGTTCTGCCGGCCCGACCCCTGCGCCGTGTTTCTCGTGCCCTGGGCCATCGAACCCACCGCCCAGGTGATTCACGACACCTATGACAAGCAGGGCAATCCGATCGAGATCTCGCCGCGCAACATCCTCAAGAAGGTGCTGCGCCTGTATGCCGATCGGGGCTGGAAGCCGGTGGTGGCGCCGGAAATGGAGTTCTACTTGACCAAGCGCTGCGAGGACCCGGATCTCCCCTTGCAGGCACCGGTAGGGCGGTCAGGCCGCCAGGAAACCGGCCGCCAGTCGTTTTCCATTGATGCGGCAAACGAATTCGACCCGTTGTTCGAGGACATGTACGACTGGTGCGAGGCGCAGGGGCTGGATCTGGATACCCTCATCCATGAAGAAGGCACGGCGCAGATGGAGATCAACTTCCGTCACGGCGATCCGCTGCACCTGGCCGACCAGATCCTGGTGTTCAAGCGCACCATGCGCGAAGCGGCACTCAAGCACAACGTCGCGGCCACCTTCATGGCCAAGCCCATGACCGGTGAACCGGGCAGCGCCATGCACCTCCACCAGAGCGTCCTCGACCAGCAGGGGCAAAGCATCTTCTCCAATGCTGATGGCTCCATGAGCGAACTGTTCATGCACCACGTGGGTGGGTTGCAGAAGTACATCCCCGAGGTGCTCCCGCTGTTCGCGCCGAACGTCAACTCGTTCCGGCGTTTCCAGCCCGATACCTCGGCCCCGGTCAACGTGGAATGGGGTGAGGAAAACCGCACCGTGGGCCTGCGCGTCCCTGATTCCGATGCGCAGAACCGGCGAGTCGAGAATCGTCTCGCCGGCGCCGACGCCAACCCTTACCTCGCCATCTCCGCCAGCCTGCTGTGCGGCTACATCGGCATGGTCGAGCAGCTGAGCCCCAGCGCCCCGGTGCAGGGACGGGGCTACGAGCGGCGCAACCTGCGGCTGCCCCTGTCACTGGAAGCGGCGCTCGAGCGAATGGAGAACTGCCGAGACCTGGAGCCCTATCTGGGGCAGAAATTCATCACCGGTTACGTGGCGGTCAAACGCGCCGAGCAGGAAAACTACAACCGGGTCATCAGCTCCTGGGAACGCGAATTTCTCATGCTTTCGGTTTGAAATCGCTCGGTAAGAGTGCTGGAGCCTGGACTAGCGTGGCCTCGTAGGGTGGGCTTCAGCCCACATCAGAAGCAGGAGAGTGAGCACAGCGTCAACCATCGAGGCGGCAAAACCCAAACGGAGGCGGATGTGACAGAAGGCAACACGCAACACTGGCAGGCCCTGGGGCGTCGACATCACTTGCCGCCCTTCAGCGACTACAAGGCTCTCAATGCCAAGGGTTCGCGCATCATCACCCGCGCCGAGGGCGTCTATCTCTGGGACAGCGCGGGCAACCGCATCCTGGATGGCATGGCCGGGCTCTGGTGTGTCAACGTCGGTTACGGCCGTGAGGAGCTGGTGCAAGCGGCGGCGCGGCAGATGCGCGAACTACCCTACTACAACCTGTTCTTCCAGACCGCCCACCCGCCGGTGCTGGAGCTGGCCGAGGCGATCGCGGAAATCGCTCCTGCCGGCATGACCCATGTGTTCTTCACCGGCTCCGGCTCCGAGTCCAACGACACCGTGTTGCGCATGGTGCGCCATTACTGGGCGGTCAAGGGGCAGCCGCAGAAGCAGGTCATCATTGGGCGCTGGAACGGCTACCACGGCTCGACCGTTGCCGGCGCCAGCCTTGGCGGCATGAAGGCCATGCACGGCCAGGGCGGGTTGCCGATCCCCGGCATCGAACACATCGACCAGCCCTACTGGTATGGCGAGGGCGGTGACGAGGACCCGGAGGCCTTCGGTGTGCGAATGGCCGAGCAACTCGAGCAGAAAATCCTCCAGGTCGGCGTGGAGAAAGTCGCGGCCTTCATCGCCGAACCGATCCAGGGAGCTGGCGGGGTGATCATTCCGCCGGACAGCTACTGGCCGAAGATTCACGAGATCCTTGCCCGTTACGACATCCTGTTCATCGCCGACGAAGTGATCTGTGGCTTCGGTCGCACTGGAGAGTGGTTCGGCAGCGATTACTACGGCAGCGCGCCGGACCTGATGCCCATCGCCAAGGGGTTGACCTCGGGCTACGTGCCCATGGGGGGAGTGATCGTGCGCGACGAGGTGGCGGCGGTCCTCAATGAGGGCGGCGAGTTCTTCCACGGTTTTACCTATTCCGGCCATCCGGTGGCCGCCGCGGTTGCCCTGGAGAACCTGCGGATCCTCAAGCGCGAGGGCATCATCGATAGGGTCAGGACCCACACTGCGCCCTATCTGCAACGGCGCTGGCGCGAGCTGGCCGATCATCCCCTGGTGGGCGAAGCCCGCGGTCTGGGCATGCTCGGTGCGCTGGAGCTGGTGAAGGACAAGCGGACGCGCACCCGCTTCAGCGGCATCGAGCTCGGCATGCGCTGCCGGGAGCACTGCCTCGACAACGGTCTGGTGATGCGAGCAGTCGGCGATACCCTGATCATCTCGCCGCCGCTGGTGATCAGCGAGGCGCAGATCGACGAATTGGTGAGCAAGGCGCGGCTGTGCCTGGATCTCACCGCAGGCGAGGTGGAATGATCTGTTACAGAGAGGCTGGCCTGGAGCTTGCTTATGCTAGCAAAAGGCAGCCAGCGGTGATTGAAATGCACCTCTCGACCTTGCCAGACTCCGCAGGCGTGGAACTGGCTGCGCAACTGCCCGACTGACGACAACAGGAGCATTAAGGATGACACCTTTCGCCAAGACCCTACTCGCCCTGACGCTGGCCGGCACCGTCGCCGGTGCAGCGCAGGCGCAGGAGCGGGTACTGCATGTTTACAACTGGTCCGACTACATCGCTGAGGACACGCTGGCGAATTTCACCAAGGAAACCGGTATCCGCGTCGTCTACGATGTGTTCGACAGTAATGAAGTGCTCGAGGCCAAGCTGCTGTCCGGCGGCTCGGGTTACGACGTGGTGGTGCCGTCCAACCAGTTCCTGGCGAAGCAGATCAAGGCCGGGGTATTCCAGGCGCTGGACAAGTCCAAGCTGCCCAATTGGGAAAATCTCGACCCTTCGCTGCTCAAGGCGCTGGACAACGCCGATCCGGGCAATCAGTACGCCTTCCCCTACCTGTGGGGCACCACCGGGATCGGCTACAACCCCGAACAGGTCAAGGCCGCACTGGGCGTCGACACCATCGACTCCTGGGACGTGGTGTTCAAGCCGGAAAACATCGAGAAGCTTCGCTCCTGCGGCGTTTCCTTCCTGGACGCCCCTGACGAGGTCTATGCCGCCGCGCTGCATTACCTCGGGCTGGACCCCAACCCCGCCAATGTGGACGACGTGCAAAAAGCCGAAGAGCTGCTGATGTCGATCCGTCCGCATGTGCGCTACTTCCACTCCTCGCGCTATATCACCGATCTGGCCAATGGCGAGATCTGCGTGGCGGTGGGCTGGTCGGGCGACGTGTTCCAGGCCCAGGCGCGGGCCGAGGAAGCCGAGAACAACGTGCCGGTCGAGTACGCCATTCCTCAGGAAGGCGCAGCCTCGTTCTTCGACATGATGGCGATTCCGGTGGACGCCAAGAACGTCGAGGAAGCCCATGTCTTCCTGAACTACCTGATGCGCCCTGAAGTGATCGCGCCGATCACTGACTACGTGGCCTACCCCAACGCCAACCGCGCGGCCACGCCGCTGGTGGATGAAGAGATTCGCGACAACCCGGGCATCTATCCGACTGAAGCCGCGAGCCAGAAGCTCTATACCTTCAGCGAGCTGAACCCGCGGGTCCAGCGTGCCGTTACCCGTAGCTGGACGCGGGTCAAGTCAGGCAAGTGAGCCTGTCGTCAGGCAGCAACGGGACCGGCCCCGCGATGAGGCGGGTCCCGTTGATTTCCTGCGAATTTTCCAATACACAGTCGCGCTCGCCACAGGCCGGCCGGCTTTCTGACCCGGGAAGTGCCTGACCATCGGCCCTTCACTGCGCTGCCATATCCGCGGTGCCATCCAGATTTTCGGGAGTTTCGGTAATGGCGGTTGCTTCCAGTGCCTTCAAGAAGGCCTTGACCGGTGAGAGCCAGAGCAAGCAGGTATTGCTGCGTATCGACCGCGTCACCAAGAAGTTCGACGAGACGGTCGCCGTGGACGATGTCTCGCTGAACGTCCACAGCGGCGAGATCTTTGCCTTGCTCGGCGGTTCCGGTTCGGGCAAGTCCACCCTGTTGCGCATGCTCGCCGGTTTCGAACGGCCCAGCGAGGGCCGGATCTTTCTCGACGGTCAGGACATCACCGATCTGCCGCCCTACGATCGGCCGATCAACATGATGTTCCAGTCCTACGCCCTGTTTCCGCACATGAGCGTGAAGCAGAACATTGCCTTCGGCCTGAAGCAGGACGGCCTGGCCAGGGGCGAAATCGAACAACGCGTCGGCGAAATGCTCAAGCTGGTGCAAATGGAGCAGTACGCCAGCCGCAAGCCCCACCAGCTCTCCGGCGGCCAGCGCCAGCGAGTGGCCCTGGCCCGTTCCCTGGCCAAGCGGCCGAAGTTGCTGCTGCTCGACGAACCCATGGGCGCGCTGGACAAGAAACTGCGCTCGCAGATGCAACTGGAACTGGTACAGATCATCGAGCGGGTCGGCGTAACCTGCGTGATGGTCACCCATGACCAGGAGGAGGCCATGACCATGGCCGAGCGCATCGCCATCATGCACCAGGGCTGGATCGCCCAGGTGGGCAGCCCGATGGACATCTACGAGACCCCGGCCAACCGACTGGTCTGTGAATTCATCGGTAGCGTCAACCTGTTCGACGGCGAACTCATCGAGGACGCCGAAGACCATGCGGTGATCGGCTGTCCGCAACTGGAGCGGCCCATCTATATCGGGCATGGCATCAGTACCCGTGCACAGGACAAGCAGGCCACCTATGCGCTGCGGCCGGAAAAGCTGCTGATGAGCGTCGATCCGCCGGAGCTGGAGCATCCCGAGTACAACTGGGAGCGCGGCACCGTGCATGACATCGCCTACCTGGGCGGCCATTCGATCTACTACATCCGCCTGGCCTCCGGGCTGATTCTCCAGGCCTTCGCCGCCAATGCCGAGCGGCGGTTGAAGGGCCCGACCTGGGAGGATCAGGTCTATCTCTACTGGCAGGGCGACGCTGGCGTGGTGCTGCACTCATGAGGGAATTGCGCGCACGCCTCGGCCGCCAGTTGGTGATCGGCGTTCCTTTCGTCTGGCTCGGCCTGTTCTTCCTGCTGCCCTTTGTCATCGTGCTGAAGATCAGCTTTGCCGAAGCGGCCGTGGCGATTCCCCCGTACACGGCGATCTTCGAGTACGCCGACCAGCAGCTGCAGGTGCTGGTCAACCTGGGCAACTACATCTTCCTCAGCGAGGATTCGCTCTATCTGGCCGCGTATCTGGGGTCGTTGCGCATCGCGCTGGTGAGCACCCTGCTCTGCCTGCTGATCGGCTACCCCATGGCCTACGCCATCGCCCACGCGCGCAAGGACCTGCAGACGGTACTGCTGCTGCTGATCATGATGCCGACCTGGACCGCGATCCTCATCCGCGTCTACGCCTGGATGGGCATTCTCAGCAACAACGGCATCCTCAACAGCGCATTGATGGGCATCGGCCTTATCGACAGTCCGCTGCAGATCCTCAATACCAATATCGCGGTGTATATCGGAGTGGTCTACTCATACCTGCCGTTCATGATCCTGCCGCTCTACGCCAACCTGGTGAAGCACGACCCCAGCCTGCTCGAGGCAGCATCGGACCTGGGCGCCCGCCGCTTCACCAGTTTCTGGCGGATCACCGTCCCGCTGTCGAAGAACGGCATCATCGCCGGCTGCATGCTGGTGTTCATTCCAGTGGTGGGCGAGTTCGTCATCCCCGAGCTGCTGGGAGGCCCCGAGACGCTGATGATCGGTCGCGTGCTCTGGCAGGAGTTCTTCAACAACCGTGACTGGCCGGTGGCCTCGGCGCTGGCGGTCATCATGCTGTTGATCCTCATCGTGCCGATCATTTTCTTCAACCGGAACCAGGCGAAAGCGCTGGAGGGCAAGCCGTGAAACGCTGGAGCTTCTCCAATCTGATCCTGGTGCTGGGGCTGATCTTCATCTACCTGCCGATGGTGATCCTGGTCATCTACTCGTTCAACGCCTCGCGCCTGGTGACTGTCTGGGGCGGCTGGTCGGTACGCTGGTACACCGGACTGCTGGACAACACCCAACTGATGACGGCAGTGGGGCGGTCGCTGCAGATCGCCTTTTTCACGGCGCTGGCCGCGGTGGTGCTGGGCACCTTGGCAGCCTTCGTGATGACCCGCATCGCGCGGTTTCGCGGGCGCACCCTGTTCGGCGGGCTGGTCACCGCACCGCTGGTGATGCCAGAGGTGATCACCGGCCTGTCGCTGCTCTTGCTGTTCGTGGCCATGGCGCAACTGGTCGGCTGGCCGGCGCAGCGTGGCTTGAGCACCATCTGGATCGCCCACACCACCTTTGCCACGGCCTACGTGGCGGTGGTTGTGTCATCGCGCCTGCGCGAGCTGGACCTGTCCATCGAGGAAGCGGCGATGGACCTCGGCGCGCGGCCGTGGAAGGTATTTCTCCTGATCACGGTGCCGATGATCGCCCCCTCGCTGCTGGCCGGCGGCATGCTCGCATTCGCCCTGTCGCTGGATGATCTGGTGCTCGCAAGCTTTGTCGCAGGCCCGGGCGCCACTACCCTGCCCATGGAAATCTTCTCGGCGGTACGCCTGGGGGTGCGGCCGGAGATCAACGCAGTGGCCAGCCTCATCCTGCTGGCGGTCTCGCTGGTCACCTTCATCGCCTGGTACCTGACCCGCCGCGCTGAGCGCAACCGGCGGCTGGCGATGCGCCAGGCCAACGAGGGAGCCGCAGTCGCCAACCTGCCGCCACTGGGCGCGCCGCCACGGCGTTAAGGCGGCGGCAGGGACTCAGGAGACCTGGAAGCGGGCATTGATCTTCCAGTCGGCCGGTCAGCTGTTTCTGGCTTAGGCTCAGGGCATTCAGTGTCGATGGGTGGCGGGTCTCGGTAGTAGAGACGCTAATGGCGCAACACTGGCAGCCATTCAGGTTTATCGCTCGGCCATGGCGTATCTGAGGCCTATCGGGCGTTGTGTGGCCAGTCGCAGAAACAGGCCACCGCCAGCGCCTGGGTGGCGCGGACCTGGCGGCCGGCCAGCAGTGCGTCGATGATGGGTTCGACGAAGCTGTTATCGGAGGTGCACACGGCCCCTTCGCTGTAGGGACCCAGATAGACGAGCTCGCCCCGAGCGTCCCAGAGCGCCACGGCTGGGCTGGCCGGCAGTGTCTCGCTCCCCGGGAAGTCGGTCAGCGTCTCGATCGCCTGTAGCGGCGGGGGCAGCTTTCCGCGGCTGCCCGGGCGCTGCACGGCGTAGAAGGCCACCGGGGCGTCGCGGTAACGCAGCAGCATCTCAGCCAGGTGCTGCTGGTTGCCGACATTGCAGGGGCAGGCCGGGTCCCAGAAATGCACCAGCCGCACCGGACCAGGTCCGGCCAGTTCCGCTGGCAGCTTCAGGGCTTCACCGGAAAACATCGCGGCGCGCTCGCCTGCCTCGCGGAAACTTTCCTCGTACCAGCGTATGGCCAGCAACAACGCGGCAGCAGCGGCGCAGAGCAGCACGGCGGCGATCAGGAGTCTCGGGATTCTGGGCATCGGTTCGGGGGGGCGGCGAGGGGCGGCGAGGGGCGACTAGCTTGCCATGCCCGGGCGCTCGGCAGAATATCTGAATATCATCCCGAGAGGAGAGACCCGAGTGATTCAGCCGGAGCTGATCCGCGCCGAGCTGGGCGACCTGGACATGGCTGTCGGGCCATCGCCGGCCGCCTGCGAGTACCTGGGCTTTTATGGCCTGGATCTGTCGTCGCGGGCCGACGTGCATATTCGCCAGGGCAAGCGCCAGGTTGGCGGCTACGAGGTGGTGCTGCAGCTGTGGACCGCCGATGAGCCTCGCGCCACGCTGCTGGTCCTGCACGGCTACTACGACCACATGGGGTTGTACCGGAACGTCGTGGCCTGGGGGCTGGCGCGGGGATTCGCGGTGCTCGGCTGCGACCTGCCAGGCCACGGACTGTCCAGTGGCGCGCCGGCCAGCATCAACGAGTTCGCCGAGTACCAGGTGGTACTGCAGGCGCTCATGGCTGAAGCAGAGCGGCTGGGATTGCCGCAGCCCTGGCACCTTCTCGGCCAGAGCACTGGCGGGGCGATCCTGCTGGATCACCTGCTGCGCCAGCCGGCCGCCGCCAGGCTGGGCCAGAGCATCCTGCTGGCGCCGCTGGTGCGCCCGCGCGCCTGGGCGCGTTCGCGGCTGAGCTATCAGCTGCTGCGGCATTTCGTCGACGGGATCCCGCGCCAGTTCAGCGACAACTCCGGCGACCGGGCCTTTCTCGAGTTCCAGCGTCGCGATCCGTTGCAGGCCGCGACCCTGCCCACCGCCTGGGTCGGTGCGCTGGACCGCTGGATCCCCCAGGTCGAGGCAGCCCCGGCCTGCCATTACCGGCCGATCATCATCCAGGGCGAGCAGGACATGACGGTGGACTGGCGCTACAACCTGCCGGTGCTGCAAGCCAAATTCGCCCAGCCGGAAATCCTCAGGCTGGCCGACGCCCGCCATCATCTGGTCAACGAACGCGAAGACATCCGCCGCGAGTATTTTGCCTTTCTCGATGAGCGACTGGCGTGAGTGCCGACTGGCCTCATATCCCGCGGTCCCACTCCAGTTCGCTGCCGCTGAGGCCCACCGCCAGACCGGCGCGCAGGGCTCCGAGCGCGGCCTGGTAATAGGCCTGGCCCTCGGCTGAACGGGCGAACTCAAGATACTCCTCCAGCTCCGGGTCGGACAGGTCGCGGTATACGTAGAGCAGGATATCGTCCAGATCCGCTTCGACCTGCTGTACCAGGCGCTGGCGCTGGCTTTGCAGCAGGCTCTGGGCGTAGGCGCCGGAAAGCAGGCCGGGCACCATCTGCGAAAGGCTGTCGGCAGCCACACCGCCCAGTGCCAGGCTGACCTCTGCACCTGCCTCGCTGGCGGGCAACGCCTGGGCCAGATGGCGGATGAGCAACTGCCGGTTGCTGCCGGCTTCGAGCCGCGGTACGCCATCGGCGTGCCTGGCGACCTCGTCCGGACGCGTGGCCTTTACCTCGGCGGCAACGATCTTGCGCCCCAAGGGCGAGCGATAGAATGTCAGGGCCGGCTGCGGATCGGCGAGCTGCGCGCGCAAGGCATTCATGGCGCGCTGGTCGATCGCAGGCGCAGCGAAGCGCTGGTTGCTGTTGGCTACCAGCGCGTTGAACACCGCCGGCGGCAGGGTCGGCTGGTAGCGCTGCTGCGCCGCTTCCAGGGCATCGCGGAAATGCACGCGCTGCTGCTGCCAGCCTGCGGTCTGGTAGAGATCCCGATAAGCGTCGGCGACGCTGGCGAAACTGGCGGTCATAAGCAAACACAGGGCGAGCAGGCGCATGGCGACTCCTGAATGGCGGCGACGCTATTCTTGACCCCGGATGCGTGCTTGTCGAGGAGCCGCTGATAGACTCCATCATCCCTTCAGGAGTGCCCCCCTTGTCGCTGCAACCCATCATTGAGGACCTGGCCCGCTGCGGCTGGTCGCTGCAGGAGCGATTCGTCGAGCAGCCGTTGATCGACGCCCTCGCCGAGGAGTGTCGCCAGCGCGAATCCCTGGGCGAACTCGAGCCCGCCGGGGTAGGCCGCGCGGCGGGACTGGCCGTGCGTGAGGGCGTCCGCGGGGATCGCATCCGGTGGATCGAAGTGGGACAGTCACCGGCCTGCGATCGCTACCTGACGCACATGGAAGCCTTGCGTCAGGAACTGAACCGGGCGTTCTTTCTCGGCCTCGAGGAGTTCGAGTGCCACTTCGCGTTCTATCCCCCAGGGGCGTTCTACAAGACGCATCTGGACTGCTTTCGTGATGACGACAGCCGGATCGTCACGGTCGTCCTCTACCTGAACACCGAATGGCAGTCGGCCGACGGCGGCTGCATGCGCATGCACCTGCGCCAGGGGCCGGCCCTGGACGTGGCTCCACTGGCGGGAAACCTGGTGGTGTTTCTTTCTGCCGAGGTGCCTCACGAAGTCTTGCCGACTCAGCGTGACCGGCTTTCGCTGACCGGCTGGTTCCGGCGCCGCGCGGCCCGCCTGCTCTAGCGCCGGTCTGACGGACGGTATTCGCGACTAGGGTCTGTTGCCATTCGTTCGCGGCCGCGCCGGAGCCTGTTTTTGCGCGAGGCAAGGCACGAGGAGCGAAGTTTGGTCATTCCAAATAAGCGACGAGAAACGCCGCATCGCGCAAAAACAGGCCCGGCCCTTTGGGTTGCGCGGCAAATAGCGTCATGCGGCGTTGCGGGACTTGGCAAGGACCATTACCTGCGTCCCGCGCCTGCGGAACGCCGCCCGACCTGGCGCCATTTGCCGCTGCAACGCGGCTCGCGACGAAACGGCAACAGACCCTAGGGACGGGTAACGCTTTTTCGTCACACTGATGATGCTATATTGGTATCACTTTTCCGGCGCTTACGCCGGGCGCGTCATGACGAACGTCCGTGGGGCTGCGGTAGTCGATGAATCAGACGAGTGACCAGTTGCTGCCGTCCGCCTTGCCGGAGGGTACCGGCATGGACGGCGCTGCCCAAGAGGGCGCAACGCTGGAAGCGATGGTCGCCCATCAGGCGGCGCTCGAGGCGCGGCTGGCCATGGCCATGGCGCGTCAGCAGGAACTGGAGCGGCAGAACAGCTACTACCGCAGCATTTTCGACACCTTGCCCAACCCGCTCTGGCTGATGGACGACAACCGGCACCTGGATGCCAACCCTGCGGCCATTGCCACCCTCGGCTACCCTGATCGTGCGACGCTGCTGGGCAGTCCAGTGGACGCTGCGCAGGGGGCCAGGGCGCAGACCCTCGAGCGGGTGAGAAGGGCGCAGGCCGGCGAAACCCAGCGTTTCGAGTGGGCTCACCAACCTGCCGATGGGACAGAGCGCATCGGCGAGGTGATCTTTTCCCCGCTGCAACTGGACGGCCGCCGCCTGGTGCTCGGCAGTTGGCACGACGTCACCCAGCGCAAGCTCGCCGAACGCCGCCTGGCCGAGCGCGAGCGCAGCTTTCGCGAGCAGAGCCAGCGTCTCCAGGAAGTCATCGAGGGCACCCATACCGGTACCTGGGAGTACAACCTGCGGACCGACAGTCTGGTGTGCAACGAACGCTGGGCCTGGATTGTGGGCTATGGACCTAGCGAGCTGGCACCCTTGAGCCTGTCGACCTGGCGCCGCCTGGCTCATCCAGGCGATTTCCGGCGGGCCATGCACGATGTGCATCGCTGCTATCGCCAGGAGATCGAGCACTACCGCGTCGAGATGCGCATGCGGCACAAGGCCGGCCACTGGGTCTGGATCGTGGTTCGCGGCAAGGTCGTGCAATGGCGTGACGATCAACAGCCGCTGCGCATGGCCGGTACCATCCAGGATGCCACCGCGCGCAAGGTCTCCGAGGAGCAGCTCAAGCTCGCCGCAAGCGTCTTCACCCACGCCAGCGAGGGCATCATGATCACCGATGCCAGCGTGCGCATCGTCTCGGTCAATGAAGCCTTCAGCCGGATCACCGGCTACCGCCAGGAGGAAGTGCTGGGACGCACCCCGGGCCTGCTGAAATCAGGGCTGCACGGTGCGGATTTCTATGCCGAGGTGTGGAAGGCCCTGCGCGAAAAGGGCGAATGGTCCGGGGAAATCTGGAACCGTCACCGGGAAGGTCACTTGTACGCCGAGCTGGTCAACATCAGCGCGGTCTGCGATGAGCAGGGTCAGGTCAAGAACTACGTGGCGCTGTTCAACGACATCACCCAGCAGAAGCAACACCAGCAGCAACTCGAACGCAGCGCCCATTACGATCCGCTGACCGACCTGCCGAACCGCCTGTTGCTGGCCGATCGCCTGCAGCAGGCGATGGTTCGCTCCCATCGTCATTGCGACAAGGTGGCGGTCGCCTACATCGACCTGGATGGTTTCAAGGCGGTGAACGACCGCCACGGGCATGCCGTGGGCGACCGCTTGCTGGTCATCCTGGCCAACCGCATGAAGTCGCTCCTGCGTGAAGGCGACACCCTGGCCCGCCTGGGCGGCGACGAGTTCGCCGTGGTGATCGTCGACATGGTTCGTCAGCACGATTGCGTGCCGGTGCTGGAACGCCTGCTGCAGGCCCTCGCCGATCCGGTGGCGGTCGCCGGGGAGGTCCTGCACGTGAGCGCCAGCATTGGCGTCACGCTCTATCCGCTGGACGATGTCGAGGCCGACCAGTTGCTGCGCCATGCCGACCAGGCCATGTACATCGCCAAGCAGACCGGCAAGAACCGTTATCACATCTTTGATATCAAGCACACTAGGCCAAGCAACGAGCCGAACCAGACCCTGGAGGCGCTGCACCAGGCGCTGGCGCGCGGCGAGTTTTGCCTGCATTACCAGCCGCGGGTGAACATGCGCAGCGGCCAGCTGGTCGGCGCCGAAGCCCTGATTCGCTGGCAGCATCCGGAGCACGGGCTGCTGCTGCCTTCGGCCTTCCTGCCGGCAGTGGAGCACCACGCCGTTTCCGTCACGGTCGGCCAGTGGGTGATCGCCCAGGCGCTTGGCCAGATATCGGCCTGGCAGCGCCAGGGGCTGGATATTCCGGTGAGCGTCAACCTTTCGGCACGGCACATCCAGAACCGGGATTTCCTGCCGTCACTGAAAACCCTGCTCGACAGTCATCCCGATGTGCCCCCGCAGCGTCTGGAGCTGGAGGTCATGGAAGCCCATGCGCTGGAGGACATCGACTATGCCGCGCGGATGATGAACGCCTGCCGCGAACTCGGCGTGCGCTTCGCGCTGGATGACTTCGGCACCGGCTACACCTCCCTGGCCTACCTGCGCCGGCTGCCGGCCGATACCCTGAAGCTGGACCAGAGTTTTGTCCAGGCCATGCCCTCGGCACCCGGCGACATGGCGGTGGTCGAGGCGGTACACGGCCTGGCCAAGGCCTTTCACCGCCGCCTCATCGCCGAAGGGGTGGAAACCGAATGGCAGGGCGAAATGCTCCTGGCGATGGGCTGCGAACTGGCCCAGGGCTACGCCATTGGCAGGCCGATGCCGGCAGACGAGCTGTCTGGCTGGGCCAGCCGATGGCAGCCCTGCGAGTCCTGGCGCGCCTGGGCAGGGCGAAGCCTGTCACCGCGCGCCCTGCCGGTGCTGCTGGCGACAGTCGAGCATTCGGCCTGGCGCGACGAGGTCGAGGCCTACCTGCTAGGCCGACACGACCTGCTGCCGACCCAGGATCCGAGCGGTGGACGTTTTGCCACCTGGTACGCCAAGGAGGGTCGTGAACACTTCGATGCGCACCCGGCCTTTGTCGAGATCGGCCAGCGCCACCGCAAGGTCCAGCGGTTGGCCGCCGCCTTGCTGGCCGAGTGCGAGCAAGGGCGCCGCGGAGAGGCGAGATCGAGGGTCGAGGAGCTGCGCCGCGAGAGCGAGGCCCTGGTGGGCTGCCTGCGGGAATTCGCCTGGCTGGCAGCCTGAGTCGGTTGACCGCGGGCGGCGTTTGCCGGACCCTTCAGGCGCAGCGAATGATCACAGGAGTGCCGCATTGAACAGCCGATCGCCATTGGCCCTGTTGGCGTTGTTCGCCGCCAGCGGATGCCTTGCGCAGACCCTGCAGGTCGAGCTTCACGAGGTGCAGCATGATCGCGGCACCTTGCGCATTGCCGTGTACGCCGACCCGCAAGGCTTTCTCAAGCCGGACCAGGCCTTCGCCACCCGCGAGCTGGCCGCCGAGCCCGGCACGGTCATGGTCGAGTTCGAGGTGGGGCCGGGGCGCTACGCGGTCCTCGCCTATCACGACGAGGACGACAATGGTCAGCTCAACCGCCGCCTGGGCATGTTCCCCGCCGAGGGGTACGGCCTGTCCAACAATCCCCGGGTGATGGGGCCGCCTTCCTACGAGGCCAGCGCTTTCGAGGTGGCGGACGAGCCGCTGACCCGGGTGGAGATACAGCTACGCTACTGATCGCCAGCTGCGTCGCTGCCGGCCTCCTCGTCGTCGTCCGGCAGCGTCGGCAACTGGCGCAGCAGCGCCTCGTAGCGCGTTCGGTCGAAGGGACGCTCGAGACTCATCATCTGCTGGATCTCGTCGGCCAGCACCCGCGCCATCAGTTGCAGGCTTTCTTCCCGCGAATAGCCAACCAGGGTCAGCTTGTTCAGCGTGGCTTTCACCGCCGATGGGTCATCGGCCTCGAGCTGGTTTTCGATGGCCTCCAGCAGCGCCTGTTCGGCGAAGGTTTCGTCATCTTCGTTGGTGCCACTCATCGGTACGCGGAGCTCCTCGTATCGGGGTCAGTCGACAAAATGCAGAACGATGCAGAATAGACCAAAGATGACCCATACCGCGCCGAATATCAGCGGTGTGCGCAGCGAAAACAGCAGGGTTCGCTTGTACCGCTTGCCTCCGCTCGGGTTGGTGCCCTCGCCAAACAGGGCTGACTCATTGTTCGGCAACAGGCCGACGTGCCCCTCGAGTTGCAAGAGTTCCGCCTGCTTCTGGTGCCAGCGTTCGATCACCTCGAAATTGGCCTTGATCCCGGGAATCGCATGCAGCGAGGTGATGAAGCCGAGCAGCGACAGGATCGAGGGAATCACCAGGCGGAACAGGCCGCCCCACTCCGGATTGGTATTGGCCATGGACGAGGCGAAAGCGATCATCAGAAAGGACTGGGACGACAGGTAGGTGCTGGTGCGTTCGGCCAGCAGGGTCGATTCGAAATGGATCTCGGCTCGATAGAAGTTAAGGCGATCCTTGGCCGACTCGAAAAGTTCGGCACCCTGGGTCTCCTGGTTAAGGAGCAGGTTTCGCAGATCCGGCATGGCAGCCCCCTCGAAGTATCACCTTCAGAGGAGGTGGAACTCAGGCGAGTTCCACCCGTACGGGGCTCAGCGGCTGGCCAGCGAGGCGCGGCCGCGCTGGACTGCGGCGCGAACCTGGGCCGGCGCGGTACCGCCGATGTGGTCGCGGGCGTTCACCGAGCCCTCCAGGGTCAGTACGGCGAACACGTCCTCGTCGATCTGGTCGCTGAAGCGGCGCAGCTCGTCCAGGCTCATCTCGGCCAGGTCCTTGGCGGATTCCACGCCGTATCTCACCGCGTGGCCGACGATCTCGTGGCAATCGCGGAACGGCAGGCCCTTGCGCACCAGGTAGTCGGCCAGGTCCGTGGCGGTGGAGAAGCCGCGCAGGGCCGCCTCGCGCATGTTCTCGCGCTTCGGGCGGATCGCCGGGACCATGTCGGCGAAGGCGCGCAGCGAGTCGCGCAGGGTGTCGGCGGCGTCGAACAAGGGCTCCTTGTCTTCCTGGTTGTCCTTGTTGTAGGCCAGCGGCTGGCCCTTCATCAGGGTCAGAAGGCCGGTCAGCGCGCCGAACACCCGGCCGGATTTGCCACGCACCAGCTCGGGCACGTCCGGGTTCTTCTTCTGCGGCATGATCGAGGAGCCGGTGCAGAAGCGATCCGGCAGGTCGATGAACTGGAACTGGGCGGATGTCCACAGCACCAGCTCTTCGGAGAAGCGCGACAGGTGCATCATGGCGAGCGAGGCCGCGGCACAGAATTCGATGGCGAAGTCGCGATCCGAGACGCCGTCGAGCGAGTTGCCGGAGATCGCCTCGAAACCGAGCAGCTCGCAGGTGATTTCCCGGTCGATGGGGTAGGTGGTGCCAGCCAGCGCGGCCGAGCCCAGCGGCATGCGATTGGTCCGCTTGCGGCAATCCACCAGGCGCTCGTGATCGCGGGCGAGCATCTCGAACCAGGCCAGCAGGTGGTGGCCGAAGGTCACCGGCTGGGCGGTCTGCAGGTGGGTGAAGCCGGGCATCAGGGTATTGGCTTCGGCCTCGGCAAGGTCCAGCAGCCCCTGCTGCAGACGGGTGATTTCGCCCAATATCGCGTCGATCTCGTCGCGCAGCCAGAGACGAATGTCGGTGGCCACCTGGTCGTTGCGCGAACGCCCGGTGTGCAACTTCTTGCCGGTCACTCCGACGCGCTCGGTAAGGCGGGCCTCGATATTCATGTGCACGTCTTCGAGGTCGACGCGCCAGTCGAAGGTGCCGGCCTCGATTTCACCCTGGATCGCCTGCAGGCCGTCGACGACGGTGTCGCGCTCGGCCTCGCTGAGTACTCCGACCTTCGCCAGCATGGTGGCGTGGGCGATGGAGCCCATGATGTCGTGGCGGTAGAGGCGCTTGTCGAACTCGACGGAGGCGGTGAAACGGGCGACGAAGGCGTCGACGGGCTCGCTGAAACGGCCGCCCCAGGACTGGTTGGTCTTGTCGGTCATGAATGCGCTCGCTGAGGTGTGCTGGCTGAACGGGAAAGCCGCGCATGATAGCAGGGCAAGGCTGTAGGGGCCGCTGGAAAAAAGGCCCCGGTCAGCCAGATCGGGCGCCTCCGGACTGTGCGTTGTGTAGCGTTTGCAGGCGTCGTCACTGCTTTCCCGACGAGCGGCTTGTTGTCGGCATGGCGAGCATCGACACTGCCGCGATTGCCCTGCCGCCCCTGGAATGCCATCGCCTGCCAGCTTCCACCAACGATTTCTTCAAATCTGGCCCGTCCCGGCATCCTCACCCCTGGCGCGACGAGCTTGAACTGGCGCAGCGCTGTCTCTCCATTGAACACTCCCCTGCGAAACAGGTCCCGAGACCACGGTCTTCGCGGCGCCCGCGCCAGGGGCTGGCGAACATCGAAGCGCGATTAGCGGCACTTTTCGGGTCGGGAGCGAGTCTCAGCGTGGAACGGCGTGAAGGTCGCCATTACACCTGTCTTCGCTATCCTTGTGCGAGGCCAACGCAGGAAGCCGGATCTTTATGAATGTCCTGATTGTCGATGACGAACCACTAGCCCGCGAGCGCCTTAGCCGACTGGTAGGTGAGCTCGACGGCTACCGTGCCCTCGAACCTGCTGCCAGCAATGGCGAGGAGGCGCTCGGGCTGATCGATGAGCTGCGCCCGGATATCGTCCTGTTGGATATCCGCATGCCGGGGCTCGACGGTCTTCAGGTCGCCGCAAAACTCTGCGAGCGCGATGCGCCGCCCGCTGTGATTTTCTGCACCGCCCATGACGAGTTCGCCCTGGATGCCTTCCAGATCAGCGCAGTCGGTTATCTGGTCAAGCCCGTCCGCAAGGAAAGCCTCCAGGAGGCGCTGCGCAGCGCCGAGCGCCCCAATCGGGTACAGCTGGCGGCCCTCACTCGGCCGGCGGCCGTGGCTGGTACCGGGCCGCGTACCCACATCAGCGCCCGCACGCGCAAGGGCATCGAACTCATTCCGCTCGATCAGGTGATCTACTTCATCGCCGACCACAAGTACGTCACGCTGCGCCATGAGGGGGGCGAGGTGTTGCTCGACGAGCCGCTCAAGGCGCTGGAGGACGAGTTCGGTGATCGCTTCGTGCGTATCCACCGCAATGCGCTGGTGGTGCGCGAACGCATCGAGCGACTGCAGCGCACGCCGCTGGGGCACTTCCAGCTGTTCCTCCGTGGTATGGGCGCCGAAGGCCTGACCGTCAGCCGCCGCCACGTCCCGGGTGTGCGCAAGCTGATGCAGAATCTTTAGCTGCAAGCTGCAAGCTGCAAGCAAAAACGAAGCAGATTGCAGCGGGTCGCTGCGCTGCGCAGGCGCTTGAGGCTTAAGGCTTGCTATCATGCCGGCAAAATTTCTGCCGGAAGCTGTCATGTCCCTTCGCGAGATTCGCATCGCCACCCGCAAGAGTGCCCTGGCCCTATGGCAGGCCGAATACGTCAAATCGCGCCTCGAGCAGGCGCATCCGGGGCTCAAGGTGAGCCTGGTGCCCATGGTCAGTCGCGGCGACAAGTTGCTCGATGCGCCACTGGCGAAGATCGGTGGCAAGGGATTGTTCGTCAAGGAACTGGAGACCGCCCTGCTGGATCAGGAGGCCGACATCGCCGTGCACTCCATGAAGGACGTGCCCATGGACTTTCCCGAGGGGCTCGGCCTCTATTGCATCTGCGAGCGCGAGGATCCGCGTGACGCCTTCGTGTCGGGCCGGTACGAAAGCATCGACGCGCTACCGCCCGGTAGCGTGGTGGGCACCTCCAGCCTGCGCCGCCAGGCCCAGTTGCTGGCACGTCGGCCGGATCTGAAAATCCAGTTCCTGCGCGGCAACGTCAACACCCGTCTGGCCAAGCTCGACGCTGGCGAGTACGACGCCATCATCCTGGCCGCGGCCGGCCTGATACGCCTCGGCTTCGGCGAGCGGATCCGTTCCACCCTCAGCGTCGACGACAGCCTGCCGGCCGGTGGGCAGGGTGCGGTGGGTATCGAGTGCCGCAGCGGCGACGAAGAGATTCACAGCCTGCTGGCGCCGCTGAACGATCCGGACACCGCGGTTCGCGTCAGCGCCGAACGTGCCCTCAACCGACACCTCAACGGCGGCTGCCAGGTCCCGATTGCCTGTTACGCCGTCCTTGAAGCGGAAGGCGTGTGGTTGCGCGGCCTGGTCGGCCAGCCCGACGGCAGCGAGCTGCTGCATGCCCAGGGGCGTGCGCCTATTGAGGATGCCGAAGCATTGGGGGTGCGCCTGGCCGAGGAGTTGCTGGCCCAGGGCGCCGGGCGGATTCTCTCCGCGATCTACGGTGGGGATGCCGCTGAGTGAAGGGCTGGCGCCTGCTGCTGACACGTCCGGCCGCCGAGTGCGCTGCGCTGGCGGCACGCCTGTCCGAGGCGGGTGCACACTGCGCCTGCATGCCGCTGCTGGCCGCCGAGGCGTTGGCCGAGACGCCCGGGCAGCGGGGCCGGATCATGGAGCTGGATCGCTATCAGGCGGTCATCGTTATCAGCAAGCCGGCCGCCCGGCTGGGCCTCGAATACGTTGACCGCTACTGGCCGCAGCCGCCGTTCGGCCAACGCTGGTTCAGTGTGGGGCCGGCCACCGGGGCAATCCTGGCCGACTATGGCCTCGACGTGACCTGGCCTGAGCAGGGCGACGACAGTGAAGCATTACTGGCGCTGCCGGCACTGGCGGACGCGCTGGCGGTTGCCGACCCCCGTGTGCTTCTGCTCAAGGGCGAGGGTGGGCGCGATCTGATCGCCCAGACGTTGCGCGCACGCGGGGCCGAGGTGGATGCGCTGGTGCTGTATCGGCGCGTCACGCCAAGCTACCCCGCCGGGTCCCTGTCGCGGCTTGTCGAGTCGGAACGCCTCAACGGACTGGTGGTCAGCAGTGGGCAGGGTCTCGAATCATTGCGGGATCTTGCGGGAGATGATTGGCCAAGGCTGAGGCGGCTACCTCTCTTCGTGCCCAGTGCGCGTGTAGCGCAAGCGGCACGGCAGCTCGGTGCAACCCAAATCGTCGAATGTCGCGGGGCCGGTGAGCAGGCCCTGCAGGTGGCCTTGCGGGAACTTCCCGCGCCGACCGCTTCATGATGCAAAGGACGGAAACGTGAGCGAAGCTGACAAAGAGAAGCATCCGAAAGACAAGAACACCTCCCCGGCCGGTGCCCCCGCAGCGGATTCCCCCGCAGATGGCGGCGCCGCCGCCGCACCCATTGCCGGATCCCGACCCTCTTCCACCCCAGGGGGGACGTCGGAGCCGGCTGCCGCGCCCGGCAAGCCATCGGAAGGCCGGCCAGGCGAGGCCACCGCCAAGCCCTCGGGAACCGGGACCACTACGTCTGATTATCCCCCAGGCAGTCCTGGCGGTACGGGCAACGGCAAGCGCAGGCGTGGCGCCGATAGCGGTTCCGGCCGTGATGGTGGCGGCAGCGGCAAGGGCCTGGCCCTGCTGGCGCTCCTGGTGGGACTGGCCGGATTGGGCGCAGGCGGTTACAGCTTGGTGCAGCAGTCACGCCTGGCCGATCTTGAACAGCAGATCGATCAGCGGGTGGAGCAACGGGTCGGTGCGCAACTGAACGCTGTGCAGGAGCTGTCCCGGCAGACCCGCCAACTGAGCGAGCGCGAACGTGAGTGGATGCCGCGTCTGGAGCGCCTCGAGCAATTGCCGTCGGCTGACGAGCTGGATGACCGTGCGCGCCTGCTGGGCCGCCTGCAAAGCCAGCAGCAACGGCTGGCCGACCGGGTGGAAGATGTCCTCGGTGAAAGCCGCGAGCATTGGCGCCTGGCCGAGGCCGAGCACCTGCTGCGCATGGCGATGCTGCGCCTGTCGGCCATGCAGGACGTGAACAGCGCCGCGGCGTTGATCGAAGAGGCCGACCTGATCCTGCAGGCGCAGGATGACCCTGGCGCCTATGGCGCGCGGCGGCGGCTACTCGAGGGCCTGGAGGCGCTGCGTAGCCTGCCGCAGCTCGATCGCACCGGCTTGTTCCTGCAGCTCGGCGCGCTTCGCGGGCAGGCCAGTCGGGTGGTGGAGCAGGCTCCTGAGTTCCAGGTGGGCGAGGAGGCTGCGGCGCAGCCCGGCCAGCGGCGCTGGCAGCAGTGGCTCGACCAGCTGCAGCGCTACGTGCGGGTCGACCTCGACGCCGATAATGATACCCGCCCGCTGCTTGCCGGGCAGAGCCTCGGGCAGGTGCGATTGGCGCTGGCGCTGGCCATTGAACAGGCCCAGTGGGCAGTGCTCAACAGCAATACCGAAGTGTTCCGCCAGGCGCTGGAGCAGGCCCGTGCGCTGCTCGACGAGCAGTTCAGCGAGGACAACGAGCAGAGCCGTGCGCTGTCCCAGCGCCTTGCCGGACTGTCGCAGCGGCAGGTTGCGGTGGAGTTGCCGGACCTGACGCCTTCGCTGCGAGCGTTGCAGGCCTACATCGAGGAGCGCCGTCAGGATGACGACGCACCGCAGGATTCCGCCCAGCCGGAGGCGCCCGCACCGGCTGATGGAGAGACGCCCGAAGAGGCGGCGGATGAGGGTGTACGCACATGAAACGACTGGCGTTATCGCTCGTGCTGCTGTTGGCGGTGCTCGGGGGGCTGGGCTGGGCCTTCCTGCAAAGCCCGGGCTACGTACTGATCACCTATGACCGCTTCCGCTACGAATCCACGTTCTGGGTGTTCCTTGGCATCCTTTTCGTGCTCTGGCTGCTGGCGTTTCTGCTCAACCGTCTGCTGGGACTGCTGGTGGCGTCCGGCGCGCTGGTCAACCCCTGGTCGCGCAAACATCGCCAGCGCCGTATCGGCAAGGCCTCGCGGCTGGGGCAGCGGGAGCTGGCCGAGGGGCAGTGGAACCAGGCGCTCGACCACCTGCGGGTTGCCGCCGACAAGGATGGTCGTCCATTGATGCATTACCTCGGCGCGGCCAGGGCGGCGAACGAGATGCGCCAGTACGCCGAAGCCGATGCCCTGCTCGATGAAGCCATGAAACGCGAGCCCGACGCGACGCTGGCGGTAGGCCTGACCCGCGCACGGCTGCTCATCGACCGTGGCGAGTACGCGGACGCACGGGACCTGCTCAAGACGCTGCATCAGGACTATCCGCGTAATGTCCAGGTCATGCAGCTGCTGCAGCAGCTGCATGTCCAGCTACAGGAGTGGGTCGCGCTGTGCACGCTGCTGCCTGAACTGCGCAAGCTGAAGGTGTTGCCCACCGCGCGCCTGGATGAACTGGAGCGACTGGCCTGGACTGCGGCGCTGGAGTCGTTGGGCAACGTCGAGGAGCCCGAGCGCGAAGAGGCGCTGGTCAAGCTGCAGCAGCGCTGGCAAAGCGTGCCCACCGGGCTCAGGCAGGATCCAGTGGTGGTTCGGGCCTACAGCGACGGGCTGGTCCGGCTGGGTGCCGAAGCCAAGGCCGAGGACGTGCTGCACGGCGCGATCAAGCGGCATTTCAGCCCTCTGCTGGTCGAGCCCTACGGCCGGGTCCATGGTGACGACCCGGTCCGTCAGCTGGCGCGGGCCGAAGCCTGGCTGAAGGATCACCCGGATGATCCTGCGCTGCTGCTGGCGCTGGGCCGACTCTGTCTGCGCAACGAGCTGTGGGGCAAGGCGCGCGGCTACCTGGAGAGCAGCCTGAGGTTCGCCCACCGCCCCGAAACCTGCGCAGAGCTGGCGCGTCTCCTCGCCCGCCTGGGCGAGGTGGAGCGCAGCAACCTGCTGTTCCAGGAAGGCCTCGGCCTGCTCGACCGCAGCCTGCCTGTGCTGCGTTAGCCCCATGCCGAGCCCGGTCGGTCAGGGAGCCGGCCGGGCTCCGGCTTGTCAGCCGCCGCCGCTTTCCTTACCGTAGCCGGATTTTCCCGCCCCGCGGAGTTCCCATGGCGTTGGCCAGTACCCGTTCGACCTTCTTCATCGGCTTTCTCGGTTGCCTGGCGATCATCGCCGGTGCGCTCTATCTCGAGCATGTCGTCGGTCTCGCACCCTGTCCCCTGTGCATCGTGCAGCGAATCGCGGTCATGGGCTTTGGCCTTGTCTGCCTGGTCGCCGCCCTGCATGCTCCGGCCCGCCTGGGGCGCCGCGTCTATGCGGTCATCGCTCTGCTCTTCGCGGTGTCCGGTGGCGCGACCGCATGGCGCCAGATCTGGTTGCAGAGCGTCCCGGCCGACCAGCTACCGAGTTGCCTGCCGAGCCTCGACTACATGATGGAGGCGCTGCCCTTCCAGGAAATCGTTCGGTTGGTCCTGCACGGCACTGCCGAGTGCGCCGAGGTCGGCTGGACGCTGTTCGGTCTCAGCATCCCCGAGTGGAGCCTCATGGTGTTCCTGGCGATGATCGCCGCCTGCGGCTGGCAATTGTTTCGCCGCACCTGAGCGAAGCGGCGAACTCCTCGCAAGCGCCAATGGTCTCTGGTGGACTCGAACCCGTGAATCGGCGAATGGTTCGTCGGCCGTGGGTTGAACGCGAGTGGCAGGCGGCATAGTCTGGTCAGGCGCATCAAGCGCTCTCTGCCACGCAGGCGCTCACCACGGCTTGCGCCCCGCAGGCCAGAATAATCGTTAGGGAAGTGAGGTCACCATGCTCGAAAGCTGCCGAAATGCTCAGGAACGCTGGGGTGGGGTCCATCTGTTGATCGATCGCTGGTTGCAGGAACGGCACGAGCTGTCGAGTACCTTCGCACGACTGGAGGGCGATCTGGCGTCGTCAAGTCCTCAGCAACTGCAGGAGTTCTGCGAAATCCTCCTGGACTACTGCTCGGCCGGGCATTTCGAGATCTACGAGCAACTCAGCAAAGAGGCTGAAGCCTTTGACGACGTTCGAGGGCTGGAGCTGGCAAACCAGATCTATCCACGGATCCAGGCCATCACCGAAATGGTGCTGGCTTTCAATGATCAGTGCGAGCAGGGGAATTGCCTGGAAAGCCCCATGCTGGCCGATGACCTTGCCCGCCTGGGAGGGCTCCTGGCCGAGCGTTTCGAGCTCGAGGACTGCTTGATCGAAGTGTTGCATACCGCCCATAAGCAGACGGCGGCCACAGCCTGACTCTGCCGCCAAGCTCGAGGTGCCCATGGCCAAGCGTCAGAAACTGTCGACTCCGTTGCAACTGCTGGAGAAGCTTTCCGGCGACCTCCTGACCTATTTCGACAAGGCCTGCAGCCAGTCGCTGAAGGACGCCGAGAAGCTTTCGGCTCGGCTCGAAAAGGAGCGGGGCAGGATCCAGGGCAAGCTGCTCAAGGCGCACGACAAGCGCAAGTCCGCGCTGGACGAGGGCAAGCCGAAGGCGCTGAAACGGGCCGAACGCAAGCTTGGCGAACTGGAAGAATTGTTCGCCCTGGTGCAGGCGCGGCAGCACAGCCTGCTGGCGTACCTGGGCGAGCTCAAGGGCGATATCGAGCGCAGCCGGGCGCTGGCTGACGGAATTCGTGCCGTCGAGCGGGCGGCCGCAGAGGGGCGCCGTGAGCTGGACGAAGTCGGACGGCGAATCCTGCGCCCAGGCGAGTTGGCAGCCACAGGCTCGGAGCCCGCGCCGCGCAAGCGTACTCGTCCTTCGCGGACTGGTGTGACGCCCAAGAGCAATGGGCTTTCCCGCGAACCCGAGCCTGCCCCCGCGACCTCAGCCGACAGCCCTGGCGGCGCTGCGCAAGCGAGCTAGCGCCTGGGGCTCGGCGACAAGCCGATCGAGCCAGGCTGATTCGCCTTTCCCGCTCGGCCAGGGCCGGGTGAGCCGCTCCAAACGTGCCAGAAGCACCCGTTCAGCTTCCAGTTCCAGTGATTTGAGGCGCTCGCGCAGCAGCGCCAGTTCGGCGTCGGCCTGGGCCGGCTCCTTCCAGGCCTGCCGGTGCTGGCGAAGTGGCCGGATCACTCGCTGCTGCCAGTCGTCCGCCAGGTCGATCAGTTCCTCCATTCGGGCGGAGTCGAAGCCGACCCCGCGTCGCTCCAGCCAGGCCCCGCAGAGCAGAATGCAGACGTCGGCTCCCCGAGCCTGTTGCTCCAGGCACAGGGCTTCGATGCCAGGTTGCGCATAGCAGGCGCTGGCGAAGCGCCAGAGGTCGGTCATGAGGTTCTCCTGATGCAGGCCCACCCGCAGCTGGCAGTGCCCGGGGCGGTTTTTTTCGTTGCGCTCGGGGTGGCCCGGCGGGCGGAACTGATAGACTCACCGACCTATGATCCGACTCTCGAACCTTATTCTCCAGCGCGGTCCGCAGCGCCTGCTCGATGGCGCCGAACTGACCCTGCATGCCGGCCACAAGGCCGGCCTGATCGGCGCCAATGGTGCCGGAAAATCCAGCCTGTTCGCCCTGCTGCGGGGTGAACTGACGCCCGACGGCGGCGACTGCCAGTTGCCGCCGGACTGGCGCATCGCTCACATGCGCCAGGAGGTGGACAGCCTTGACCGGCTGGCGGTGGACTATGTCCTGGATGGCGACCAGCACCTTCGGCAGATTCAGCAGCAGTTGGCGCAGGCTGAGGCCGCCCACGACGGCAGCGCCATTGCTCGCCTGCACACCGAATTGGACAACGCCGACGGCTACACCGCCGATGCCCGTGCGCGCAAGCTGCTCGCCGGGCTGGGCTTCGCTTCCGAGCAGATGGACCGCCCGGTGGGCGACTTCTCCGGTGGCTGGCGGATGCGCTTGAACCTGGCGCAGGCATTGATGTGCCCCTCGGACCTGCTGCTGCTCGACGAGCCGACCAACCACCTTGATCTGGACGCGATCCTCTGGCTCGAGGACTGGCTCAAGAGCTATGCCGGCACGCTGCTACTGATTTCCCATGATCGTGACTTTCTCGACGCAGTGGTCGATCACGTCGCCCATGTCGAGCAGCGCAAGCTGACGCTTTACCGGGGCGGCTACTCCGCCTTCGAGCGCACCCGCGCCGAGCGCATGGCGCAACAGCAGCAGGCTTACGAAAAGCAGCAGGCGCAACGCGCGCACATGGAAGACTTCATCCGCCGGTTCAAGGCCAAGGCAACCAAGGCGCGCCAGGCCCAGAGTCGCATCAAGGCCCTCGAGCGGCTGGAAGAACTGGCGCCGGCCCATGTCGACTCGCCGTTCGACTTTCGTTTTCGCGAAGCGGACAAGGTGTCGAGCCCGTTGCTGGACCTGGACGAAGGGCGTCTGGGCTACGGCGACAAGGCCGTGCTGGGGCCGGTCAAGCTGCAGCTGTCACCGGGTGCGCGGATTGGCCTGCTGGGACCCAATGGCGCGGGCAAGTCCACGCTGATCAAGACCCTGGCTGGAGAGCTGGCGCCGCTTGGCGGGCGGCTGACCCAAGGCGAGAACCTCGTCATTGGCTACTTTGCCCAGCACCAGCTCGACGCCCTGGATCCCAAGGCCAGCCCGCTGCTGCACCTGCAGCGCATCGCTGCCAACGAGCGCGAACAGACCCTGCGGGATTTTCTTGGCGGCTTCGATTTTCGCGGTGCGCGCTGCGACGAGGCGGTAGACAACTTCTCCGGTGGTGAAAAGGCTCGCCTGGCACTGGCGCTGATCGCCTGGGAAAAGCCCAACCTGCTGCTGCTCGACGAGCCGACCAACCACCTTGATCTGGAGATGCGCCTGGCCCTGACCCTGGCCTTGCAGGACTTCGAGGGCGCGGTACTGGTGGTTTCCCACGACCGTCATCTGCTCAAGAGCACCACGGACGAGTTCCTGCTGGTGGCTGAAGGGCAGGTGGTGCCGTTCGAGGGCGATCTCGACGACTACGCGCGCTGGCTGGTGGATTTCCGCAGTCGTCAGGCGCAGGCCCAGGTGGCGGCCGGTTCGACCGAGGGTGCCGACAGGACCGACAAGCGGGCTCAGCGCCAGGCTGCCGCGGCCCTGCGTCAGCAACTGGCACCGCACAAGCGCGAAGCGGACAAGCTGGAGAAGGCGCTGGGCAAGCTGCACGAAAAGCTGGCAACGCTGGAAACCCGCCTTGGCGACAGCGCGCTGTACGAGGCCGCGCGCAAGGACGAGCTGCGTCAGCTACTGGCCGAACAGGCCGAACTCAAGGTGCGCGAAGGCGAGCTCGAAGAAGCTTGGCTGATGGCCCTGGAGCGTCTGGAGGTCCTGCAGGCGCAACTGGAGCAGGCCACGTGAACGCCATGCTCGAACAATGGGGGGCGCAGTTGCTGGTCGTGCTGCAGGTCCTGGTGATCATTTCGCTCGCCTTCGTGCTGTCGCGCCTTGTCAGTCGCTTCATGGCGCGCCTGGCCGCACGTTATCCGCTGCCGCAGGAACTCCTGTTGCCGGTGCGTGGCGGCTTGCACTGGTTGATCATCGGTGTCGCGCTGATCATGGTGCTCGAACGCTTCGGCATGTCGGCCACTGTGCTCTGGACCGCCTTTTCCGGTTTCGTCGCGGTGGCGGCGGTGGCCTTCTTCGCCATGTGGAGTGTGCTGTCCAATCTCCTGTGCGCGGTCTTCATCTTCTCTGCGGGCCCCTTTCGTCTGGGGGATCGGGTGGAGCTCATCGAGAACGGCGAAAAGCCCGGGGTGAAGGGCAGGGTGCTGGACATCAACCTGCTCTACACCACCCTCGAAGAGCACCGCGAGTCGGGCGAAACGAACCTTGTGCACATTCCCAACAGCCTGTTCTTCCAGCGCATGGTGAGGCGTTGGAATGGCCAGGCAGGAGCGGCCGAACCCGCCTCGCGGGTTGTTGCCGAGCCCACTGACTCCCCCCTTGGATGAGCGTTGCCTGATGCGAGTCTGGATTGATAACGACGCCTGCCCCCGTGGCGCCCGCGACCAAGTGATCAAGTTCGCCCTCAAGCGCAAGTTCGAGGTGGTGCTGGTGGCCGGGCAGAGCCAGGTCAAGCCGGCCTTTGCCTGCGTGCGGCTGATTGTCGTGCCTAGCGGGCCGGATGCCGCGGACGACTACCTGGTCGAGCACGCCGAGCCCGGCGAGCTGGTGATCTGCAGTGATGTGCCGCTGGCCGACCGGCTGGTCAAGAAGGGCGTGGCTGCGCTGGACCCGCGCGGGCGCGAGTTCGACGAGCGCAACATGGGCGAGCGCCTGGCGGTGCGCAACCTGTTCACCGACCTGCGCGAGCAGGGGCAGGCCGGTGGTGGGCAGGCGGCTTATGGCGAGCGCGACCGCCAGGCCTTTGCCAACGCCCTGGACCGATTGCTGACTAGGCTGTCGCGGTAGCCTGCGGATCCAGCACGTTCAGCGCAGCGCGTTGCGCCAGCCAGTCGGTCAGCCCGTCAAGCGGCAGCGGCCGGCTGAACAGGTAGCCCTGGATCATGTCGCAGCCGTTTCCAGTGAGAAAGGTTTGCTGCGTCGGCTGCTCCACCCCCTCGGCGATCACCTTCAGATCCAGCTTGTGTGCCATGGCGATGATGGCGGCGGCGATCGCGCGATCATTGGCCTGGCTGTCCAGGTCGCGGACAAAGGATCGATCGACTTTCAGGGTGTCCACCGGCAGGCGGCTGAGGTAGGCCAGCGACGAGTATCCGGTGCCGAAGTCATCGATCGACAGCTTGACCCCTAGCGCGCGGATCGACTCGAGCACGGCGACGGCGGCGCTGAGGTTGTTCATCAGAGCGTTTTCGGTGATTTCCACCGTCAGCCGCTCCGCTGCCAGTGCGGTATCGGCGAGAATGTCGGCGATGGCGTCGGGAAGTCTGGGGTTACCGAGGTTCAGTGCAGAACAGTTCACCGCGACCCGCAGGCGCGGACGACCGAGCCGTTGCAAGTCCTGGCAGGCCCGCCGGGTGACCCAGCTGTCCAGTTCGGCGATGAAGCCGTACTGCTCGGCCAACTGGACGAAGCGCTCCGGGCTGATGGCGCCCAGGCGGGGATGCTGCCAGCGCGCCAGGGCTTCCAGGCTGACCACCTCGCCACTGTGGCAATCGATGATGGGCTGGTAGTGAATGCCCAACTGGTCTTCGTTCAACGCGCGCCGCAGATCCTGTTCGAGGGATAGGTCCTCGGCGGCGCGCATCTCCTGGCGGGGATCGAAGCGCAGGCTGCGGTTGCGGCCGCTGGCCTTGCACTGGCCCAGCGCCAGGCCGGCATGCTTGAAGAGATCGTCGAAGCCCTGTCCGTCTTCTGGAAACAGGCTGATGCCGACGCTGGCGGTCAGTTGCAGCCTGGCCCCGCTGACGGAGAAGGGCGGACGCAAATGGGCCAGGATCCGTTCGGCCAGCTGCTCGGCATGGTCACTGGTGTCGAGCAATGCCAGCACGCAGAACTCGTCGCCGGCAAAGCGCGCCAGGACGTCGCGGATACCGAGGGCGGCCCGGATTCGTTGGGCGACCTGTTGCAGGACTTCATCGCCGGCGCGATGGCCGAGGCTGTCGTTGACTCGCTTGAAGTTGTCCAGATCGATGAACAGCACCGCTACGCCCTGGCGGAGATGCTGGTGAGCCGCCAGCACCTGACCTACCACTTCGGTGAAGGCGCGACCGTTGAACAGGTTGGTCAGCGGGTCGTAGTGGGTGATGGCATCGAGGCGCTGTTCCACCTCGTTGAGCATGGCACGCTGCTGGCTGAAGCGTTGCTCGGCCCAACTGGCGACAACACCTGCAACAAGCACCAGCAGGGCGATCAGGCCGATCGCCACCCCCATGGCCAGCTGCTCGCCGTCCTGGTGCAGGTGGTCGGCAAGCAGGTTGGCCTGGTCGGCCGGTACGGCCAGGGTCATGGCGTGCATGCCGGTAAAATGCATGGAGCAGATGGCGGCGCCCATGGCCAGGCTGCAGACGAGCCGTTGCCAGTGCAGGTCCGGTCGGTTGCGATAATGCATCGATAGCGCCAGCGCCGCCAGCGACGCGGCAATGGCGATCAACACCGAGGCGGCGACGCCGGTCGGGTCGTAGAACGCCTGGGCTTGCGAGCGCATCGCGGCCATGCCGATGTAGTGCATGCCGGCGATGCCGAGCCCGGCCACCAGCGAGCCGCCGAGGTATTGCCGACCACTGAGCCGCTCGCGACCCAGCAGCCTCATCAGCAGCCAGGACGCGGCGATCGCGACCGCCAGGGAAAAGCCGGTAATACCGGGGCTGTAGCGGATCGGCAGGCTGGTCTCCAGCGCCAGCATGGCGATGAAGTGCATCGACCAGATCCCCCCGCCCAGGCTCAGCACGCCCACGGCACGCCACAACGCGCGACTGGCGCTGCTGCGACTGACGCTGATGCGGTGGGCCATCGCCAGGGCGGTGAAGCCGGCGGTCGAGGCGATGAGAAAGGACAACAGCACCAGACCGGCGCCATGACTACTGTGGATGGAGAGATAGTCCGCCGGCATGTCGGACATAAAAAGCGGTAACAGCATGGTCGCGCTCGGGAGGGGCTTTTGCCTGGTCGATCAGGTCCAGGAAGACGGCGCAGTGTACGAAGGGGCAAGGCAATAACCAAGCCCCCGCACGGTTGATCGATCGGCCAGGATGCCGCCTGCAGGCCTGGCCGTCAGCGGGCCTCGGTCATCTCCAGCACCTGGTCTACGAGCTTGTTGATGCCCGCGGCGGCCTCGCTGATCGTCTGCGCCAGCATGTAGGCCGGGGTAGTGACAAGCTTGTGCTTGTGGTCCACCACGATGTCGTCCACCGCGCAGGCTTGGTGCTCGGCGCCCATCTGCCGAACCGCCGCGGCGGCATCGGCCTCGTCGCTGCCAAGGGTGAGGGTCACGCCGGTTCCGAAGATATGGGTGGCCATGGTCGGCGCGATGCACATCAGGCCGATCGGCTTGCCGGCCTGGGCGAATGCCTGGGTGAGCGCCAGTACCTCGGGATTGACCTGGCAGTCGGGGCCCTGGGTAGCGAAGTTGCAGAGGTTTTTCGCAGCGCCGAAGCCGCCGGGCAGGATCAGGGCGTCGAAATCCTCGGCACGGGCTTGCGCCAGCGGCTTGATCTCGCCACGGGCCAGGCGCGCTGCCTCGATCAGGACGCTGCGGCGTTCGGGCATTTCTTCGCCGGTGAGGTGGTTGATGACGTGCATCTGCTCGATCTCGGGCGCAAAGCACTGGACCTTGGCGCCGCGCTGGTCGAGTCGCAACAGGGTGACGACGCTTTCGTAGATTTCCGAGCCGTCATAGACGCCGCAGCCGGACAGTATCACAGCGACTTTCTTGTTCATGGGATGGCTCCTGCTCGAGTTGGGACGGATGATCATGCTACTGCCTGCTCCGTCGCAGGTTAAGCGTGGTGTCTGTGGTATTGGATACCCTGGCACAGCGAGCGTTCGCCCGGCACTGGCACACCGGTGCGCCGCTGGAGACAATGGTCGCCTGGGCCGGCGGGTGTCATCATGGGGTCATCTGCCAGCGGTATCACTGTCCCACTCGCCCGTGCGCCGGGCCTGGAGTCCTGTCTTGAGTCTTGTTTCTGCCCACCGGCTGTTTCCCGGCACCCGCCTGCGCCGCAACCGCCGCGATGATTTTTCCCGTCGCCTGGTCCGCGAGACGACCCTCAGCGTGGATGACCTGATCCTGCCGGTGTTTGTCCTCGAAGGGGAGGATCGCCGCGAAGAAGTGGCCTCGATGCCGGGGGTCGAGCGGCTGTCGATCGACCTGCTGCTGGCCGAGGCCGAGGAGCTGGTGGCGCTGGGTATCCCGGCCGTGGCGCTGTTTCCGGTCACCCCGGCGGACAAGAAGTCGCAGGACGCCGCCGAGGCGTGGAATCCGGACGGCCTGGCGCAGCGTGCCACCCGTGCCCTGCGCGAACGCTTCCCCGAGCTGGGCGTCATCACCGACGTGGCCCTGGATCCCTTCACCACGCATGGCCAGGACGGCATCATCGACGCGGAGGGCTACGTGCTGAACGACGTTACCGTGGATGCGCTGGTACGCCAGGCGTTGTCCCACGCCGACGCCGGGGCGCAGGTCGTGGCGCCCTCGGACATGATGGACGGCCGCGTCCAGGCGATCCGCGAGGCGCTCGAGCTGGCCGGGCATGTCAACGTACGCATCATGGCCTATTCGGCCAAGTACGCCAGTGCCTACTACGGGCCGTTCCGCGATGCCGTGGGGTCGGCCGGCAATCTGGGCAAGAGCAACAAGAACAGCTACCAGATGGATCCGGCCAATGGCGACGAGGCGCTGCACGAGGTGGCTGCCGATCTGGCCGAAGGTGCCGACATGGTGATGGTAAAGCCGGGCATGCCGTACCTGGACATCCTCTGGCGGGTCAAGGAGGCCTACCGGGTGCCGACCTTCGTCTATCAGGTCAGCGGCGAATATGCCATGCACACTGCGGCGATACAGAACGGCTGGCTAAGCGAGGCGGTGATCCTCGAGTCGCTCACGGCGTTCAAGCGGGCCGGGGCCGACGGCATCCTGACCTACTTTGCCAAGCGGGCCGCACAACAACTCAAGAAGGGCCAATGACGACTCATGAGTGACGAAGCTTCCAGCACCTCGGTTGACGAGCTGGCACCCCTGGTGCCACCAGCGCCCGAGCAGGACCTGAACGATGCCGTCGAGGCGATTCCGGTGGCCAGCCTTCCGGTGCCGGCCGTGCCGATCCCTGGGCTGGACGACAACAGCCTGTACATCCACCGCGAACTGTCGCAGCTACAGTTCAACATTCGCGTGCTGGAACAGGCCCTGGACGAGTCCTATCCGCTGCTGGAACGACTGAAATTCCTGCTGATCTTTTCCAGTAACCTGGACGAATTCTTCGAGATCCGCGTGGCGGGGCTGAAGAAGCTCATCACTTTCGCCCGTGAGCAGGCCGGTCCCGACGGGCTGCTGCCGCATCAGGCCCTGGCGCAGATTTCCGAGCTGGTGCATGAGCAAGTGGCCCGGCAGTATTCGATCCTCAACGACGTGCTGCTGCCGGAGCTGGAAAAGCAGCAGATCCGTTTTATCCGTCGTCGGCACTGGACCACCAAGCTCAAGACCTGGGTGCGCCGCTACTTCCGCGACGAGATCGCGCCGATCATGACCCCTATCGGTCTCGACCCGACCCACCCCTTTCCGCTGCTGGTGAACAAGAGCCTGAACTTCATCGTCGAGCTGGAAGGCGTGGACGCCTTCGGTCGCGACTCGGGCCTGGCGATCATCCCCGCGCCGCGCTTGCTGCCGCGCATCATCCGAGTGCCGGAGGAGGTCTGCGGAAGCGGCGACAACTTCGTCTTCCTGTCCTCGATGATCCATGCCCATGCCGATGACCTGTTCCACGGCATGCGCGTCAAGGGTTGCTATCAGTTCCGCCTGACCCGCAACGCCGACCTGGCGGTGGACGCCGAGGATGTCGAGGACCTCGCGCGGGCGCTGCGCGGCGAGCTTTTCTCGCGCCGCTACGGCGATGCGGTACGGCTGGAGGTGGCCGACAACTGCCCGCCGCACCTCACTGACCAGTTGCTGCTGCAGTTCGGCCTGGCCGAGTCCGAGCTGTATCGGGTGCATGGACCAGTCAACCTGATCCGCCTGTTCAGCGTGACCGGGCTGGAAAGCCATCCCGAACTGCAATATCAACCGTTCACGCCGACTATCCCGCGGCTGCTGCAGAACAGCGAGAACATCTTCAACGTCATCGCTCGCCAGGACATCCTGCTGCTGCACCCCTACGAATCCTTCACGCCTGTGGTGGACATGCTGCGCCAGGCAGCCAAGGACCCGGCCGTGGTGGCGATCAAGCAGACCCTCTACCGCAGCGGCGCCAATTCGGAGATCGTCGATGCGCTGGTGGAGGCCGCGCGTAACGGCAAGGAAGTGACCGCCGTGGTGGAGCTGCGCGCGCGCTTCGACGAGGAATCCAACCTGGCGCTGGCCAGCCGCCTGCAGCAGGCCGGTGCGGTGGTGATCTACGGGGTCGTGGGATACAAGACCCACGCCAAGATGATGCTGGTACTGCGCCGCGAGCAGGGCGACTTCGTGCGCTACGCCCATTTGGGTACGGGCAACTATCACGCGGGCAATGCGCGGCTCTACACCGACTACAGCCTGCTGACCTCCGACGAGGCGCTGTGCGAGGACGTGGCCAAGCTGTTCAGCCAGTTGATTGGCATGGGCAAGACCATGCGCATGAAGAAACTGCTGCACGCGCCCTTCACGTTGAAGAAGGGCATCCTCGACCTGATCGCGCAGGAGAGCCAGCACGCCCATGACGGCAAGCCGGCGCACATCATCGCCAAGTTCAATTCGCTGACCGATCCAAAGATCATCCGCGCGCTGTACAAGGCCAGCCAGAGTGGCGTGCGCATAGACCTTATCGTGCGTGGCATGTGCTGCCTCCGACCGGGCATTCCCGGTGTGTCGCACAACATCCATGTGCGTTCGATCATCGGACGCTTCCTCGAGCACAGCCGGGTTTACTACTTCCTCAACGACGGGGACGAAAAGCTCTATCTGTCCAGCGCCGACTGGATGGAGCGCAACCTCGACAAGCGCGTCGAGACCTCCTTCCCGTTGGAGGGCAAGAAGATGCTGACCCGGGTGAAAAAGGAGCTCGAGGCCTACCTCACCGACAATACTCAGAGCTGGGTGCTGCAGTCCGATGGCAGCTACCTGCGCAACAGTCCCATCGGCAACCAGAATGCCCGCAACGCCCAGGCGACCATGCTCGAGCGGCTGACCACGGCGAACATGAGGGTGCGCGGCTAAGCCGGGCCTCTGGAGGCGAGCGGAGCGAAATGCCGCGCGCCATGGCTGAGGCGCTGCAATCGCTGTTCTTGCCGCCGTCAGCTCACCGTCAGGGCGAATTCGATTCGCTTGAGCCACTCCGCTTCCTGGGCGAAGTCGGCCTGGGTCAACGGGTGGGCTTGCAGCCAGCCTTCGGGGAAAACCACATCCAGGCTGTTGTCGCCAGGTTGCAGGCGGATCTCCGGGGCTTGCTGCGGCCCGCGAATATGGTGGAAGAGGATGGCGAAGCGCAGCAGCACGCAGAGTCGGGTCAGTGTGATGCCGTCCTCGGACAGCTCCGCGAACCTGGCCTGGGGGATGTTGCGGCGATGGCCGCGGACCAGCAGCGCCAGCAGCGCCTGGTCACGGCGCGAGAAGCCGGGCAGGTCGGAATGCTCGATGAGGTAGGCACCGTGCTTGTGGTAGTGATAATGCGCGATATCCAGCCCCACCTCGTGGATCCGAGCGGCCCAGCCCAGCAGTTCGCGGTCACGCCCGCCGTCCAGATTCCAGGCCTCGCAGACCTGGTCGAAGGCTTCCAGTGCCTTGGCCTCGACCCGCGCGGCCTGTTCGAGGTCCACATGGTAACGGTCCATGAGACTCTTGAGGGTTCGCTCGCGGACATCTTCGTGATGGTGGCGGCCTAGCAGATCGTAGAGCACTCCTTCACGCAGGGCCCCTTCGGAATGGCTCATCTGGGCCAGCTCGAGGGCGTCGAATACCGCTTCGAGAATCGCCAGGCCGGCGGGAAAGACGCCGCGGCGATCAGGCTTGATGCCCTCGAGGTCGAGCTTTTCCGTCTCGCCGATCTTCAACGCCTTGCGCTTGAGCCAGGCCAGGCCTTCACGGTTGATCTCGCCGCTACCGAGCCCGGCAGCCTTGATCGCCAGGCCGACCGCGCGGATGGTGCCGGAGGCGCCTACCGACTCGTCCCAGCCCAGCCGGCAAAGGCCCTTCTCGATCGCCATCAGCTCGAGACGTGCGGCGGTGTAGGCCTGGGCGTAGCGCGAGGATGTGATCCTGCCGTCGTGGAAATAACGCTGGGTGTAGCTGACGCAGCCCATCTGCAGGCTCTCGCGCAACTGTGAATCGAAGCTTTCGCCAATGATGAATTCGGTACTGCCGCCACCGATGTCCACCACCAGGCGCTTGCCGGGCGGGCCCGGAAAGGTATGCGAGACGCCCAGGTAGATCAGGCGCGCCTCTTCCCGTCCGGAAATGACCTCGACCTGATGGTGGATGATTTCCTCCGCCCGACGGATGAACTCGGCACGGTTGCGCGCTTCGCGCAGGGCATTGGTGCCTACGATACGCACGGCGCCCTCGGGCAGGGTATTGACCAGTTGGGCGAAGCGCTTGAGACAGTCCAGGCCGCGTTGCATGGCCGCCTCGTTGAGCTGTCGGCTTTCATCGATGCCGGCGGCAAGCTGAACCTTTTCCCCCATGCGCTCGAGGATGCGCAGATCACCATTGGTAGGGCGCGCCAACACGATGTGGAAACTGTTGGAGCCCAGGTCGATGGCGGCAATCAGGGGGAAGTTCTTGGTTTGCGGCATGCTGAAGACCTGTCTGGTGGTTTCCGTCGTGGACCGGGGGCCCGGTTTCCTTTCGTCACCCTCGATCAGACCATCTGTCTCGCCACTAGGTCTGAAGCACTGGCTGGGCCGCAATCGTGCCATGCCCGGGTTGCTTAGCCAACGAATCACTGTGCTGAAGATGTCCGAAAGGTGTCGCCCGGCCCCGCGGCAGGGCGCCTGCCTTCCTGTGGCTGCAAAGCCGGGCTATCATGTCGCGCAGTTTCCGTTTTACGACCTGGAGAGATCCATGAGCGACTTCATTACCAACGTGAGCGATTCCAGTTTCGAGCAGGACGTGCTTCAGTCGGACGGCCCGGTGCTGGTGGACTACTGGGCCGAGTGGTGCGGACCCTGCAAGATGGTGGCCCCTGTGCTCGACGAGATTGCCAAGGATTACCAAGGCAAGCTCAAGGTGTGCAAGCTGAACATCGATGAAAACCAGGAGACGCCCGCCAAGTACGGCGTCCGTGGCATCCCGACCCTGATGCTGTTCAAGGGCGGCAATGTCGAAGCGACCAAGGTCGGCGCGCTGTCCAAATCGCAGCTTGCTGCCTTTCTCGACAGCAATATCTGATCGAAGGCCCTGCCTTGCGCCCCGCCGGATGGCGGGGTTGATTGCACCGTTACGCTGGACGCCCCGGTCCGGCGGTGCTAAATTCGGGGCCGCGACGTTTTCAGTCGCCCCCTGCATGCCGTCGCCGACGCACTCCCGCCCTTTCGATCGCGAACCTGTCCGTCTCTGCTGCGCGGCTTTTCTCAAGCTCAACGCTTTCTTCACGCCTCCCCGACTCTATGAATCTGACCGAACTCAAGCAAAAGCCCATCACCGAACTGCTGGAAATGGCCGAGCAGATGGGCATCGACAATATGGCCCGTTCGCGCAAGCAAGACGTGATCTTTGCGTTGCTGAAGAAACATGCGAAGAGCGGTGAAGAGATTTCCGGTGATGGAGTGCTTGAAATCCTCCAGGACGGCTTCGGCTTCCTGCGTTCGGCAGACTCCTCGTATCTGGCCGGCCCCGACGACATTTATGTCTCGCCCAGCCAGATCCGCCGGTTCAACCTGCGTACTGGCGATACCATCGTCGGCAAGATCCGCCCGCCAAAAGAAGGCGAGCGTTACTTTGCATTGCTCAAGGTCGATACCATCAACTTCGATCGCCCCGAGAATGCCAAGAACAAGATCCTGTTCGAGAACCTCACCCCGCTGTTCGCCAACAAGCGCCTGACCATGGAAGCCGGCAACGGGTCCACCGAGGACCTCACCGGCCGGGTGATCGACCTCTGTGCGCCGATCGGCAAGGGGCAGCGTGGCCTGATCGTGGCGCCGCCGAAAGCGGGCAAGACGATCATGCTGCAGAACATCGCCAGCAATATTACCCGCAACAACCCCGAATGCCATCTGATCGTCCTGCTGATCGACGAGCGCCCGGAAGAAGTGACCGAGATGCAGCGCACTGTGCGCGGCGAAGTGGTCGCCTCCACCTTCGATGAACCGCCGACCCGCCACGTGCAGGTCGCCGAGATGGTGATCGAGAAGGCCAAGCGCCTGGTCGAGCACAAGAAGGACGTGGTCATCCTGCTGGACTCCATCACCCGTCTGGCGCGCGCCTACAACACGGTGATCCCGAGTTCCGGCAAGGTGCTCACCGGCGGCGTCGACGCCCACGCGCTGGAAAAGCCCAAGCGCTTTTTCGGAGCAGCGCGCAACATCGAGGAGGGCGGCAGCCTGACCATCCTCGCTACCGCGCTGGTGGAAACGGGTTCGAAGATGGACGAGGTCATCTACGAGGAATTCAAGGGTACCGGCAACCTTGAGCTGCAGCTTGACCGCCGCATCGCCGAGAAGCGCGTCTTCCCCGCGATCAATATCAACCGCTCCGGCACCCGTCGCGAGGAGCTGTTGACCGGTGAGGAAGAGCTGCAGCGCATCTGGATCCTGCGCAAGCTGCTGCATCCGATGGACGAGATCGCCGCCATCGAATTCCTCCTCGACAAGCTGAAAGACACGAAGACCAACGACGAATTCTTCATGTCCATGAAGAGGAAATAAGCTGCAGGCTGCAAGCTGCAAGCTGTAGGTGGCCGGCGGGTTTGCGGCCTCCTGATGACGGCTTGAAGCTTGCAGTTTGAAGCCTGAAGCTTCGATGAAATATTCCGACCTCCGCGATTTCATTCGCGCCCTCGAACAGCGCGGCGAGCTCAAGCGCGTCGATGTCCCTGTGTCCCCTGTGCTGGAAATGACCGAGATCTGCGACCGGACCCTGCGCAAGCAGGGGCCTGCGCTGCTGTTCCAGAAGCCGGTCGGTTTCGACATGCCGGTGCTGGGCAATCTCTTCGGCACACCGCAGCGGGTCGCGCTGGGCATGGGCGCCGAAAGCGTGAGCGAGCTTCGCGAGATCGGCAAGCTGCTGGCCTTCCTCAAGGAGCCCGAGCCGCCGAAAGGGCTGAAGGACGCCTGGTCCAAGCTCCCGATATTCAAAAAGGTCTTGTCCATGGGCCCCAAGGTGCTCAAGGACGCGCCCTGCCAGGAACTGATCATCGAGGGCGAGGATGTCGACCTGGCGAAGCTGCCG
This sequence comes from Stutzerimonas tarimensis, assembly GCF_042648805.1. NCBI lineage: Bacteria > Pseudomonadati > Pseudomonadota > Gammaproteobacteria > Pseudomonadales > Pseudomonadaceae > Stutzerimonas > Stutzerimonas tarimensis. The sequence continues at coordinate 155,395 of NZ_JBHRXZ010000017.1, forward strand.
GTGCAGACCTGCTGGCCCGGCGATGTCGGGCCGCTGATCACCTGGGGCCTGACCGTGACCCGCGGACCCAATAAGGAGCGGCAGAACCTGGGCATCTATCGGCAGCAGGTGATTGGCCGCAACAAGGTCATCATGCGCTGGCTCAGCCACCGCGGCGGCGCACTGGATTTTCGCGAGTGGTGCCAGAAATACCCGGACCGCCCGTATCCGGTGGCCGTGGCGCTCGGTGCTGATCCGGCGACCATTCTAGGTGCGGTGACCCCGGTTCCAGACAGCCTGTCCGAGTACGCTTTTGCCGGCTTGCTGCGCGGCAATCGCACCGAGCTGGTGAAGACGATCGGTAGCGATCTGCAGGTGCCGGCCAGTGCCGAAATCGTCCTGGAGGGCCATATCCATCCTGGCGAAATGGCCGATGAAGGTCCCTATGGCGACCACACCGGCTACTACAATGAGGTCGACCGATTCCCGGTGTTCACCGTCGAACGCATCACCCACCGGCGCGACCCGATCTACCACAGTACCTACACCGGGCGGCCACCGGATGAGCCGGCGATCCTTGGCGTGGCGCTGAACGAAGTGTTCGTGCCGATCCTGCAGAAGCAGTTTCCGGAGATCGTCGATTTCTACCTGCCTCCCGAGGGATGTTCCTATCGCATGGCGGTGGTGACCATCAAGAAACAGTACCCGGGGCACGCCAAGCGCGTGATGCTCGGAGTCTGGTCGTTCCTGCGCCAGTTCATGTACACCAAGTTCGTGATCGTCACCGACGACGATATCAACGCCCGCGACTGGAACGACGTCATCTGGGCGATCACCACGCGCATGGATCCCAAGCGTGATACGGTACTGATCGACAACACGCCGATCGACTATCTGGATTTCGCCTCTCCGGTGTCCGGGCTGGGTTCGAAGATGGGGCTCGATGCCACCCACAAATGGCCAGGTGAAACCTCCCGCGAGTGGGGGCGAGCCATCATCCAGGACGAGGCAGTCAAGCAGCGGGTCGACGACCTGTGGAATAGTCTGGGAATAGACTGAGCGGCGAGGCCGGGCCGATGTCCAGGGCCCCCGTCGCCGGGCTGATCCGCATGAAGAGAGACACAGCGTGAAAGTAACCCTGCAACCCTCCGGTGCGGTGCTCGACGTCGCTCCCGACGAAACCGTTCTCCAGGCGGCTCAGCGGCTGGGCTACGAATGCCCGCAAAGCTGTCGCAACGGCAACTGCCACATCTGTGCGGCGCTGCTGGTGGAAGGCCGGGTCAGCCAGCGCGGCAAGGAAGTGAGCGAAGGCGAAGTCTTCACTTGTCTTGCCCGACCCCTGGGCGATTGCCAGTTGCACTGGGACGGCGTGCTGGCACGGGGCGAGCTTCCCGTGCGCGAGCTGGTCTGTCAGGTGGTCGAGTGCCGTGCGGTGGGAGGCGACGTGTCTCGCGTCATGCTGCGCGCCCCGGCAGGCAGGGTGCCGCGCTATCACGCCGGACAATATCTGCTGCTGCAGCGCGAAGACGGGGAGTACTCGGCCTTTTCCCTTGCCTCGGCCCCGCACGCGGGACGCGATCTCGAGCTGCACATCCTGGCGCGGGATCTCCCCGCACAAGCCCTGCTGGCGCACCTGAAGCGCGAAGGTTTCGCCCGGGTGCGCATGCCCTTCGGTGATACCCATCTGGCCGACCTGCCGGCGGGACCGCTGGTATTGCTTGCCGCTGGCACCGGGATGGCGCAGATGCACAGCCTGATCGAGCACTGCCGGGCCAATGGCTTCGCTCATCCCCTTCATCTCTACTGGGGTGTGCGTGTGCCTGATGACTTCTACGAACTGCCGCACTGGCAGGACTGGCAGGCGCTGCCCGGGCTGCATATTCATCGGGTGGTCAGTGACGTCTGCGCCTGGGATGGTCGCTGCGGCCTGCTGCACGAGGCGGTGGTGGAAGATTTTCCCGATCTGGCCGGACTGCATGTGTATGCCAGCGGGTCGCCAGCGATGGTCTATGGCACCCTGGACGCCCTGGTGGCGGCGGGGATGGATGCGCATCAGATGAGAGCGGATGTCTTCGCCTACGCGCCCCGCAAGGGCTGAAGACTGTCTTTCGGTGGTCCGCTGCGCCGGCCGCCTGAACCCTGTCGAGGTTGCCAGTGAAGTACTGGATAGCGTTGTTCCTGCTGGTTTGGTCCCTGCTCAACACTGTGCTGGCGGAAACCGGCCCGGTGTCTTATGTGAACCTGTCGCCTTCCCTGGTCGGTAACTATGGCGAAGGGCCAAGGCTGACCTACTACAAGGCGGACGTGGCGCTGCGCGTCAGCAGCAGCCTGGCCAGTGACCGGGTCAAGCATCACGAGCCGCTGATTCGCAACGAGCTGGTCATGCTCTTCGCCGAGCAGACCGACGAGAGCCTGGGTAGTCCGGACGGAAAGGAAGAGCTGCGGCAGGTCGCGCTCAAGCGGGTCCAGGACGTATTGCTGCAGGAGGAAGGCCAGCAGTTGGTGGACGATCTGCTGTTCAACAACCTGATCATTCAGTAGTTCGCCAAGGCCAGTACTGACTGCCATTCGGCTTCGCTCACGGGCATCACCGACAACCGGTTGCCCCTGGCCAGCAAGGGCATCCCGGCGAGTGTCTCCTGGGATTTGAGCAGGCTGAGTGGCAACACCTCTCTGAACGAGCTGACGAAGCCCACGTCCACTGCGCTCCAGCGATTGTTGTCCGCGCTGGAGGCGGGGTCATGGTACGGGCTCGTGCTGTCCAGTGCGGTCGGGTCGGGACGAGCCTTGGAGAGGATCCGCCCGATTCCGGCAATGCCCGGAACCGCGCAGCTGGAGTGGTAAAAGAAGAACAGATCCCCTTCTCCCATGCTGCGCAGGTAGTTGCGTGCCTGATAGTTGCGCACGCCGTCCCAGCGCGCGTCATGACGCTGCTGGAGGTCCTCGATGGAAAACTCGTCCGGCTCGGATTTCATCAGCCAATACGGCATGGGTCTTGCTCCTTGGGGTTTGCCGTCACGCCAGTTGACGTCAGCTTGACGCGCGGTGATGGCAATTGCGAATGGGTGCACCTTGCCTGAGAATGCCGCGCGGTAAACTTCGGCTCATTTTCGCAGCGGGGCGGTGCGGCCCTGTGGCAACAGGGCCCCTTGAAGGGGAAGGCGAGATTCTATGAAGCGCAAGCCGGATATTCTGTGGGTGCTGGTCATGTTGTTTGGCCTTGGGGTGGTCACTACCGGCTACACCCAGGGGCTCATGGTCGAAAGGGCTGACCAGCCTCTGCCGGTCAGTCAGGTACAGCGCTGAGCCTGCTCTGCGCTTCAGGGTACCAGCCGGCGTCGGTGACGGTTGCCTGCAGTGGGACGTCCCAGCGCTCCAGGGGTAGCTGGTCAACCTTCTGACATTCGTGGGCCAGCCCGATAAGCACCGGGCGCGTGGCATTGTTCCGGCGTTGACGAAAGGCCAGGCTGCGGTCGTAGAAGCCGCCGCCCATGCCCAGGCGCCCGCCTTGTGGATCGAATCCCACCAGCGGCATCAGAAGCAAGCTCAATGCCCAGGTGGGTCGCTGACGGGCGCGCGATGGCCTTGGCTCGGCAATACCGAAGCGGTTGGGGTAAAGCTTTTCGCCCGGCTCGATTCGCTGAAACACCATGCGGGTCCGCGGCCAGGCGTTCAACAGGGGCAAATAGACGATCTTGCCGCGTCGCTGGGCTTCTTCGAGCAGGGGGCGAGGGTCGATTTCGCCATCGTTGGGCAGGTAGAGTGCAATGTGTCGCGCGCGACGAAAAAGAGGGTGGTGACTCAGTTGGCCGCGGAGCTTTCGTGCGGCCTGACGTTGCGCCGAGCTGCCGAGCTGGCGTCGGGCCTGGCGAAGAAGACGCCGCAGTTCGCGACGGGAGAGACCCTGCGCAGAGAGGGTCAAGAATGGCTCCCCAGCATGCCGCTGCCGGCGTAGGCCCTTGAACCCGAAAGTTCAAGGTGGTGACTGCCGAAGACCTTAAGGCTTTCCGTCAGGCGGACATGCACACCGGCCTCACGTACAGTCCCCATTTTATTACGTATCGGGAGAGGGTCATCGCCAGCTGGCGAACATGCCAGGGAGTTGCGACCAGTATACCGCAATGTGCCGGCCGTCCGTCAGTCGCCTATCGATTTCGGATTATTGGCGAGGGCGCCATCGACCCGATCGAGCAAGCGGCGTACTTGGTCGCGGCTGCTGCTGGCTTCGGTTCGCAGATGCTGCTGGCGCTCGAGAAGCTCGTGGGTAATGTTCAGTGCTGCCATCACTGCGATCCGGTCGGACCCGATGACCTTTCCACCGCTGCGGATTTCCCGCATCCGGCCGTCCAGATAGCGTGCGGCATTTTCCAGGTTGCTGCGTTCTTCAGCTGGACAGGCGATGCAATATTCCTTGTCCATGATGTGCACGGTAACGGTCGTCGACTGAGTCATGAATCCTGCTCCAGGGCTTTCAGGCGCGAAATCATCGATTCGACCTTCAAACGTGCCATTTCGTTCTTTTCGATCAGGTGGGCGCGTTCCTGCCGCCATGCCCGCTCATTATCCAGCAGTTGCCGGTTCTCGGATTCGAGCCGCGCGATTCGCTGAATCAGCAGATCCAGCTTGTTCTCCAGCAGGTTCAGGTCGGCGTCTTCCATGGGCTCACCGGGTCGCGGGCGGGAGAGGGGCTTGGTGGTCTTGGTTTGCCAGCCAATGCTAGGATACTGAACAGTCATTCTAGTCATTGCCAGGGTTTGCGCCTAGCCGTCATGTCGATTCAAAACGCTTCACCCTACGCTGCCTTCGCTGGCCTGCTGCAAGGCAGCGCCAATCCCGTCACTCCTGCCGAACTGCATGGCCTGCTGCTGGGGCGCAGCTGCGCGGGTGCTGGTTTCGAGACGCAGGGCTGGTTGGCAGATGCCGGCGAGTTGCTCGGCAGCGAGCCCGAGGGCGGTCTTCGCCAGGCACTTGTCGGCCTGCAGGAGATGGTCCGCGGGGAGCTCACCGGCGACGATGTTTCGCTGGTCCTGCTGCTCCCTGCTGACGACGAGCCGCTGTCGTCGCGAACTTTCGCGCTGGCCCAGTGGTGCCAGGGCTTTCTGGCCGGGTTCGGGCTGGCGGCAGGCCAGCGGACACTGAGCGAGGAGGGCACCGAGGTGCTCGAAGACCTGGCGGCGATCGCTCAGGTCCAGGATGTGCTGCAGGAGTCCGAGGACGGCGAGAACGACTACATGGAAGTGATGGAATACCTGCGCGTCGCGCCGCTGCTGCTGTTCACCGAGTGCGCCAAGGCGCCTGTCGACCAGCCGAAACCCTCCCTGCACTGACCGAGGTTGCCCATGATCCGCATCCCGAGCTTGGAATACGCACGTCGCCGCCAGGCCCTGATGGAAAAGATGGGGCCTGACAGTATCGCCATCCTGCCAGCGGCGCCGGTGCATATCCGTAACCGCGATGTGGAGCACGACTATCGCCAGGACAGCGATTTCCAGTACCTGTCCGGCTTTTCCGAGCCCGAGTCCGTGATGGCGCTGATCCCCGGGCGCGAGCATGGCGAATACGTGCTGTTCTGCCGCGAGCGCAATCCGGAGCGAGAGCTCTGGGACGGGCTGCGCGCCGGGCAGGAAGGCGCGGTGCGCGATCATGGCGCCGACGATGCCTTCCCCATCGGCGATATCGACGAGATCCTGCCCGGACTGATCGAGGGGCGCTCGCGGGTCTACTACGCCATTGGCAGCCATCCCGAGTTCGACCAGCAACTGCTCGAGTGGATCAACGCCATTCGCGCCAAGGCTCGGCAGGGTGCCCAGCCGCCGCGCGAATTGGTGATGCTCGAGCCCCTGCTGCACGATCTGCGCCTGTTCAAGAGCGAGGCCGAGGTCGAGGTCATGCGTTACGCCGCGCAGGTGTCCGCCGGAGCGCATGTGCGGGCGATGCAGGCCTGCCGCGCCGGACTCAACGAGTACCACCTCGAAGCCGAACTCGAGTATGCCTTTCGCCAGGGAGGGGCCAAGCGCGCCGCCTACGGCTCGATCGTCGGGTCTGGTCGCAATGCCTGCATCCTGCATTATCGCGAGAACGATGCGTTGCTTCAGGACGGTGATCTGGTGCTGATCGACGCCGGCTGCGAAATCGACTGCTATGCCAGTGACATCACCCGGACCTTTCCCGTCAGCGGGCATTTCTCTCACGAGCAGAAAGCGCTGTACGAGCTGGTCCTGGCGGCGAATGAAGAAGCCTTCAGGCACATCGCGCCCGGACGCCGCTGGAACGAGGCGCATGAGGCCACGGTACGGGTGATCACCGCTGGCCTGGTCGAGCTTGGGTTGCTCGAGGGTGAAGTCGACGCGCTCGTCGAAAGCGAAGCCTACAAGCCGTTCTACATGCATCGCGCCGGGCACTGGTTGGGCATGGATGTCCATGACGTCGGCGAGTACAAGGTCGCTGGCGAGTGGCGGGTGCTCGAGCCCGGCATGAGCATGACGGTCGAGCCGGGGATCTACGTCGCCGTCGATAACCAGAGCGTAGCGCCGCAATGGCGCGGCATCGGCATCCGCATCGAGGACGACGTGGTGGTGACGGCCGATGGATGCGAGATTCTCACGCACGGCGTGCCCAAGACAGTCGTCGAGATCGAAGCGCTGATGGCTGCGGGCCGCGCCCGGTGAGCCAAACCGATATCGCCATCATCGGTGGCGGACTGGTAGGTGCCAGCCTGGCGCTGGCCTTGCAGCAGGGTGCGCGGGAACGGGGATGGCGGATTCGCCTGATCGAACCGTTCATCCCAGGGGGCGAATACCAGCCCAGCTACGACGCCAGGGCCTCGGCCCTTTCCTGGGGCACAAGCCAGTTGTACCGGCGCCTCGGCATCTGGCCCTGCATCGCCGAGCGTGCCGAGCCGATCCTGCAGATCCATGTCTCGGAACGCGGTCGGTTCGGCGCGACGCGGCTGGATGCGCGCAGCGAGGGCGTCTCGGCGCTGGGTTACGTGGTGGAGAACGCCTGGATCGGACGTTGTCTCTGGCAGGCGCTGGACGATGAAGTGGTGATCCGCGACTGCCCGGCCGAGGTCGAGTGGCTGACCCCGCAGGCGGGTGGCTACCGGCTCAGCCTGGCTGATGGCCGTCACCTGGATTGCGCATTGGCGATTCTCGCCGACGGCGGTCGCTCGGGCCTGCGCGAGCAGCTTGGCATCGAAGTGCGTCGGCGCAGCTATGGTCAATCGGCGGTGATCGCCAATGTCACCCCGGGGATTAGTCATGCGGGTCAGGCCTTCGAGCGCTTTACCGATGAAGGGCCGGTTGCGCTGCTGCCTCTGGCGGAGAATCGCTGCGCATTGATCTGGTCACGGCCGGACGCGGACGCCCAGGCCCTGGCCGAAGACTCAGACCGGGCCTTCGCCGGGGCGCTGGAGCGAGCCTTCGGTTATCGCCTGGGTGGCTTTCGCCAGATCGGCGAACGGCATCTCTATCCATTGGCGCTGGTCGAAGCCGATGAGCAGGTGCGCTCGGGCCTGGTGATGCTGGGCAACGCCGCGCACAGCCTGCATCCCATTGCCGGCCAGGGTTACAACCTGTCGCTGCGGGATGCGATGGCACTGGCCGCAGCCTTGCTGCGCAGTCCGGCGCCGCCGGGAGATCTGGCCACCCTGCAGGCTTACCTGGCCGCGCAGCGCACCGATCAGCGCCTGACCATGACCTTTTCCGACCGCCTGGTTCGGCTGTTCGGTCATCCGGGGGCCGCGCTTGCGGCAGGAAGGGGCCTTGGTCTGGTGGCGCTGGACCTGCTGCCGGCCGCCAAACGTGAGTTCGCGCGCCAGGCCATGGGGCTGGCAGTGCGATGATGGCCGCCACGGTGGTCGCTACAGGGGCGAGGAGGCGGGATGAAGGCTGATCTGATCATCGTCGGGGCCGGTATGGTGGGCAGCGCCCTGGCATTGGCGCTGCAGGACAGCGGCTTGCGCGTCCTGCTGCTCGATGGCGCTTCCCTGCAGCCCCAGGCCTTTTCCGAGCAGGACCCCTTCGAGCCTCGAGTCAGTGCGTTGTCAGCTGCCAGCCAGCGGATTCTCGAACGCCTCGGCGCCTGGGACGGCATTGCCGCGCGGCGAAAGAGCCCCTACACCGACATGCATGTCTGGGACGGTACCGGCACTGGCGAAATCCACTTCGCTGCCACCTCGCTGCATACCGAAGTGCTTGGGCACATCGTCGAGAACCGCATCGTCCAGGATGCGCTGCTCGAATGCCTGCACGCCGGTGCCCAGGTGGAGTTGCAGGCTGAGGCCAGGCTCGAGGGGCTTCGGCGGGAGGGCTCGCGGTGGACGCTCACCCTGGCCGACGGCCGCCAGTTGCAGGCGCCTCTGGTGGTCGCCGCCGATGGCGGCCAGTCGGCGGTACGGCGCCTGGCCGGTTGTGAAACCCGCGAATGGGATTACCTGCACCACGCCATCGTCACCAGCGTTCGCTGTGCCGAGCCGCATCTGCGCACCGCCTGGCAGCGTTTCACCGAAGACGGTCCGCTGGCTTTTCTGCCCCTGCGGCGCGCAGGCGATCAGGATCACTGGTGTTCGATCGTCTGGTCATGCACGCCGGCTGTGGCCGAGCGGATGATGGCGCTCGAGACCGCGGCGTTCACCGACGCCCTGGCCAAGGCCTTCGAGTATCGCCTGGGTGCCGTGCTCGAGGCTGACGCCAGACTTTGCCTGCCGCTGCGTCAGCGTCATGCCAAGCGCTATGTGCAACCCGGGCTCGCGCTCATTGGCGATGCTGCCCATACCATTCACCCACTTGCCGGACAGGGCGTGAATCTCGGCTTTCTCGACGCAGCCGTGCTGGCTGAAGTGTTGCTCCAGGCAGCAGGGCGGGGTGAAGAGCTCGCCGACCCACGGGTCCTGAGCCGTTATGAGCGACGACGAATGCCACAGAACCTGACGATGATGGCCGCCATGGAAGGCTTCGAGCGGCTGTTCGACGCCGACAATCTGTCGCTGCGGCTGCTGCGCAATATCGGCTTGCGCCAGGTCGAGGCGTTGCCTGCCGCCAAGGCGTTATTCATGCGACAGGCGCTGGGCACCAGCGGAGACCTGCCGGTGCTGGCAAAGCCCTGACAATCACAATGCCTTATTGATAAGGCAAATAAGATTCACTATTATTTGGGGTCTCTTTTACTGATCTAGAGGCACCATCCATGAAGGCAGCTAAAGGAATTGTCGCAGCGCTGGCGTTAGGTGTGGTTTCGGCTTCGCTGCAGGCCGCCGATGCGGTGGTGGTTTATTCTTCGCGCATCGACGAACTCATCAAGCCAGTATTCGATGCCTACACGAAGGAAACCGGGGTCCAGGTGAAGTTCATCACCGACCGCGAAGCTCCGCTGATGGCGCGGATCCGGGCTGAGGGCGCCAACACCCCAGCCGACCTCCTGTTGACCGTGGATGCCGGCAACCTCTGGCAGGCCGAGGAGATGGGCATTCTCCAGCCGTTCGATTCGCAGACGATCAAGGACAACATTCCTGCCCAGTACCGTTCTTCCAGCGATGCCTGGACCGGCCTGACCCTGCGTGCGCGCACCATCGTCTATTCGCCGGAGCGTGTCGAGGAGGGCGAACTGAGCACCTATGAAGCCTTGGCCGACGAGAACTGGGAAGGCCGCCTGTGCCTGCGCACCAGCAAGAAGGTCTACAACCAGTCGCTCACCGCCACCATGATCGAAGCCCTTGGTGCCGAGCAGACCGAGCGGACCCTCAAGGGCTGGGTCGGTAACCTCACCACCGACGTCTTCGCTGACGACACCGCCCTGATACAGGCCATCGATGCTGGCCTTTGCGACGTCGGCATCGTCAACACCTACTACTTCGGCCGTCTGCATGCTCAGAAGCCGGACCTCAGGGCCAAGCTGTTCTTTCCCAACCAGGAAGATCGCGGCGTGCACGTGAACCTGTCGGGCATTGGCCTGACCCGCCACGCGCCGAATTCCGAGGCGGCACTCAAGCTGGTCGAGTGGATGACCGGTGAGCAGGCCCAGGCGATGTTCGCTCAGATCAACATGGAGTATCCGGCCAATCCGGCCGTCGAGCCGTCGAGCGAAGTGGCCTCCTGGGGTGACTTCAAGGCCGACGCGATTCCGGTCGAGGTCGCCGGCAGGCGTCAGGCTGAAGCCATCCGCATGATGGACCGGGTACGCTGGAACTAGGTCATGGGGAGGCTGAGTATTCAGCCTCCACCGCTCCCCTGAGACTCCCGTACGGGCGAAGGGGCTCACACGGATTGTCGAGGCTTTAGTGGCTTACCCCGTTCAGCGCCGTTGGTACCTGCTCTCCTTCGCTGTCGCCGCCGTGGTGCTGCTGCCGTTGAGCGTGCTGCTGCTCAGCTGGCATGAGGTCGACCGCGAAATCTGGTCCCATCTCTGGGAAACCCAGCTGCTTCGACTGATTAGCAACACGCTGACGCTGCTGGTCGGGGTCGGTGTCGGCGTGGTGCTGCTTGGCGTCAGCCTCGCCTGGCTGACCACCATGTGCGAGTTTCCCGGCCGGCGCTGGCTGGACTGGGCGCTGATGCTGCCTTTCGCCATTCCCGCCTACGTACTGGCCTTTGTCTTCATCGGCGTACTGGACTTTTCCGGGCCGGTGCAGTCGCTGGCGCGTGAGTGGTTCGGCAGTGGCGTGCGCTTTCCGCGGATACGTTCGACCGGCGGTGTCATCACCGTGCTGGTACTGGTGTTCTATCCATATGTCTACCTGCTGGCACGCTCGGCCTTCCTGGCCCAGGGGCGTGGCCTGATGGAAGCGGCCCGGGTGCTGGGGCATTCGCCGTGGCAAGCCTTCTGGAGCGTCGCGCTGCCCATGGCCCGGCCAGCGATCGGCGCGGGCCTGGCGCTGGCGATGATGGAAACCCTGGCCGATTTCGGCGCCGTGGCCGCCTTCAACTACGATACCTTCACCACCGCGATCTACAAGACCTGGTACGGCTTCTTCAGTCTCACCAGCGCAACGCAGCTGGCCAGCCTGCTGTTGCTCGGGGTGATGCTGGTGCTCTATGGAGAGCGGCGTGCACGCGGCGCCTCGCGACCGGCCATCGAACGACCACGGGGCGAGCCCTTGTATCGGCTAAGGGGTATCAAGGCCCTTGCCGCCAGCGGCTGGTGCCTGCTGGTTTTTCTCTGCGCCTTCATCATCCCCATGCTGCAATTGCTGGTGTGGGTCTGGGCGCGGGGTCGCTTCGATCTCGATGAGCGCTACTTCTCGTTGATCTCCCGTTCGCTGACCCTCGGCGGGATCGCTGCGCTGCTGACCGTCGCCGTGGCCCTGCTGCTCGCCTTCGCCCGGCGGATGGCACCGGTGCGCCCGGTCAAGGCAGCTGTCGGCCTGGGCAACCTGGGCTATGCCCTGCCTGGGTCGGTGCTGGCAGTGGCCATCATGCTGGCGTTCAGCTTTCTCGACCGCGAATTGGTGATTCCCCTGTCAGGCTGGCTGGGCGGAGCCGGGCGTCCCCTTCTGCTGGGCAGCCTGGCAGCGCTGCTGCTGGCTTATCTGATCCGCTTCATGGCGGTCGCCTTCGGACCTCTGGAGAATGCCCTGGCGCGCATTCGGCCCTCGCTTCCCCAGGCCGCGCGCAGCCTTGGTGTGGGCGGGCCGGCGCTGTTCTTCCGGGTCTACCTGCCGCTGCTGGTGCCTGGCACCCTGAGCGCGGCGTTGCTGGTGTTTGTCGACGTGCTCAAGGAAATGCCCGCGACCCTGCTGATGCGGCCCTTCGGTTGGGACACGCTGGCGGTGCGCATCTTCGAGATGACCAGCGAGGGCGAGTGGGCGCGAGCGGCGCTTCCGGCGGTCACGCTGGTGCTGGTGGGGCTGCTGCCGGTGATCCTGCTGATCCACCGCTCGGCCGGGCGGCGCTAGCCCTCCTTACTGGCTCATGCGCCTCGCCGTGACCTTGCCCGACCTTGCGGCTACAATGCGCCATTCGTGCAACCGGCCGCCGGCCGTGCCGCCTTGTCGGGTAGGAGAAGTCCATGGGTCAACGTACCCCGCTCTATGATCAGCACCTCGCCTTTGGCGCGAAAATGGTGGACTTTGGCGGCTGGGACATGCCGCTGCATTACGGTTCCCAGGTCGAAGAGCATCATCAGGTCCGGCGCGACTGCGGCGTGTTCGACGTCTCGCACATGACCGTCGTGGACATCGAAGGTGGCGACGCCCGTGCCTATCTGCAGCACCTGCTGGCCAATGACGTGGCGCGGCTTACCTCGCCCGGCAAGGCGCTGTACAGCGGCATGCTCAACGAGCAGGGCGGCGTGATCGACGACCTCATCGTCTACCTGACCGACTATGGCTACCGGATGGTGGTCAATGCCGCCACCCGGGAAAAGGATCTGGCCTGGCTGCAGGCCCAGGCGGAGGGCTACGAGGTGGTTCTGCACGAGCGTCGCGAGCAGGCGATGCTGGCGATCCAGGGTCCGCACGCACGGCAGAAGGTCGCCGAGCTGGTGACCGCGTCGCGCGCCTCGCTGATCCACGAGCTCAAGCCGTTCCAGGGTCTGCCCGATGGTGGCTGGTTCATCGCGCGTACCGGCTACACCGGCGAGGACGGCCTGGAGATCATTCTGCCGTCGAGCGAGGCACCGACCTTCTACAATGAGCTGGTGGGCGCCGGCATTGCGCCGATCGGCCTGGGTGCGCGTGACACCCTGCGCCTGGAAGCGGGAATGAATCTTTACGGCCAGGACATGACCGAAGAGGTTTCACCACTGGCGGCCAACATGGGCTGGACCATCGCCTGGGAGCCAGGCGAGCGGCAGTTCGTCGGCCGCGCCGCGCTCGAGGCGCAGCGCGACAGCGCCACGCTGCCGCGCCTGGTCGGGCTGGTGCTGGAGGAGCGCGGTGTGCTGCGCGCCCATCAGGTGGTGCGGGTCGCCGGGCTTGGCGACGGCGAGATCACCAGCGGCAGCTTCTCCCCGACCCTGGGCAAGTCCATCGCCCTGGCGCGAGTACCCGCCGCTACCGCCGACCGGGCGGAGGTGGAAATTCGCGGCAAGTGGTTTCCCGTTCGCGTGGTGCAACCGACCTTCGTGCGGCACGGCAAGATCCTTGTTTAATTGAGCCCACAGTCTTGAGGACACAGGCATGAGCAATATTCCCAGCGAACTTCGATACGCCCCTAGCCACGAATGGGCTCGGCTCGAAGAAGATGGCAGCGTGACCGTGGGTATTTCCGACCATGCGCAGGAGGCGCTGGGCGACGTGGTGTTCGTCGAACTGCCGGAGATGGGTCGTCAGCTGGGCGCCGGCGAGGACGCCGGGGTGGTGGAGTCGGTCAAGGCCGCCTCGGACATCTACGCGCCGGTTTCCGGCGAAGTGATCGCCATCAACGCGTTGCTCACCGATTCCCCGGAGCAGGTCAATGGCGATCCCTACGGCAGCTGGTTCTTCCGTCTCAAGCCGAACGATCCTGCCGAGCTGGACAAGCTGCTCGACGCCGAGGCCTACAAGGCTGTCAGCGAAGCCTGACCCGCACCCAACGATTTAGCGTGTTCCCAGAAAGCCCCGCCGCCTGCCGGTTCGGGGTTTTTTGTCCTTGGAGACAATCCCGTGTCGCAAACCCCTCGCCTTTCACAGTTGCAGCAAGCCGAAGCCTTTCTTCCACGCCACCTCGGCCCGGACGCCACCGAGCAGCAGGCGCTTCTGGCGGCGCTGGGGCTGGCCAGTCGTGATCAGCTCATCGAGCAGACCGTTCCCCCGGCGATTCGGATGCAGGGCGAGCTGGTGCTTCCAGCTGCACTGAGCGAGGGTGAGGCGCTGGCGAAGCTGCGCGGTCATGCCCAGCGCAACGAGTTGTGGACCAGCCTGATCGGCATGGGCTACCACGGCACCGTCACCCCGCCGGTGATCCTGCGCAACGTGCTGGAAAACCCGGGCTGGTACACCGCCTATACGCCTTACCAGCCGGAAATCGCCCAGGGCCGGCTGGAGGCGCTGCTGAACTTCCAGCAGCTGACCATCGACCTGACCGGACTGGACCTGGCCAACGCCTCGCTGCTCGACGAAGCCACCGCCGCGGCGGAAGCCATGGCGCTGGCCAAGCGGGTCGCCAAGAGCAAGAGCAACCTGTTCTTCATCGACGAGAATTGCCACCCGCAGACGATCTCGGTGGTCTGCACCCGCGCCGCGGCGTTCGGCTTCGAGACCCAGGTGGCGCCGCTGGAACAGCTCGGCGAGCGGGAGGTGTTCGGTGCGCTGCTGCAGTACCCCGATACCCACGGCGACATCCGGGATCTCAGGCCGCTGATCGAGACCCTGCACAATCAGAAGGCACTGGCCTGCGTGGCCGCCGACCTGCTGAGCCTGGTGCTGCTGACCCCGCCGGGCGAACTGGGTGCCGACGTGGTGCTTGGCAGTACCCAACGCTTTGGCGTGCCCATGGGCTACGGTGGGCCCCACGCCGCCTACTTTGCCACTCGCGATGAGTTCAAGCGGGCCATGCCCGGGCGGATCATCGGTGTGTCCAAGGACAGCCGTGGCAATGTCGCCCTGCGCATGGCGCTGCAGACCCGTGAACAGCACATCCGCCGCGAGAAGGCCAACTCCAACATCTGCACCGCCCAGGTGCTATTGGCCAACATTGCCGGCTTCTACGCGGTCTACCATGGCCCGGATGGCTTGAAGCGCATTGCCGGGCGTACCCATCGACTCACCGCCATCCTTGCTGCTGGCCTGGCGCGCAAGGGCATGGTGCGGCTCAACCGGCATTTCTTCGATACCCTGACCCTGCAGGTGGACGGTGCCCAGAGCGCCATCATCGATAGTGCCAGGGCGGCGCGGGTCAATCTGCGGATCCTCGGGCGCGGGCGGCTCGGGGTGAGCCTGGACGAGACTTGCACCGCCGAAACGGTGGAGCGGCTGTTCGCCGTTTTCCTTGGGGCCGATCATGACCTGTCGGTGGCGGCGCTGGATGCCGAGGATCTCATAGAGGGCATACCGGCCGAGCTGCTGCGCACCTCGCCGGTGCTGACGCACCCGGTATTCAATACCCACCACAGCGAAACCGAGATGCTGCGCTACCTGAACCGGCTCGAGAGCCGCGATCTGGCGCTGAACAAGGCGATGATCCCGCTGGGTTCCTGCACCATGAAACTCAACGCCACGAGCGAAATGATCCCCATCACCTGGCCCGAATTCGCCAATCTGCACCCCTTCGCGCCCCGCGAGCAGGCGGCCGGCTACAAGGCGATGATCGACGAGCTGGAAAGCTGGTTGTGCGCCATCACCGGCTTCGACGCCATCAGCATGCAGCCTAATTCGGGTGCTCAGGGCGAGTATGCCGGCCTGCTGGCGATCCGCAAGTATCACGAGAGTCGTGGTGAGGCGCAGCGGGACATCTGCCTGATTCCCTCGTCGGCCCATGGCACCAACCCGGCCACCGCGCAGATGACGGGCATGAAGGTGGTGATCGTCGACTGCGACCGCTCCGGCAATGTCGATATCGAGGATCTCAAGCGCAAGGCGGCGCAAGCCGGCGATAGGCTGTCCTGCCTGATGATCACCTATCCCTCGACCCACGGCGTGTACGAAGAGGGCATACGCGAGATCTGCCAGGTCATCCATGAGCACGGCGGCCAGGTCTACATGGACGGCGCCAACCTCAACGCCCTGGTGGGCCTGGCGCAGCCGGCCGACATCGGCGCGGACGTCTCGCACATGAACCTGCACAAGACGTTCTGCATTCCCCACGGCGGCGGCGGCCCGGGCATGGGGCCGATCGGGGTGAAAGCGCACCTGGCGCCCTTCGTGGCCGGTCACCCGGTGGTGGATCTGGATGGGCCGAACCCCGGCAACGGCGCGGTCAGCGCGGCGCCATGGGGCAGCGCCAGCATCCTACCGATCAGCTGGATGTACATCGCGATGATGGGCCCGGGACTGCGCGAGGCTTCGGAAGTGGCGATTCTGAGTGCCAACTACCTGGCCCGGCGCCTGGGCGGTGCCTTCCCCGTGCTCTACTGCGGCCGCAACGGCTGGGTAGCGCACGAGTGCATCATCGACCTGCGCCCGCTCAAGGCCGAGACCGGTATCAGCGAGGAGGACGTGGCCAAACGCCTGATGGATTACGGCTTCCATGCCCCGACCATGTCCTTCCCGGTGCCTGGCACGCTGATGATCGAGCCCACCGAGAGCGAACCCCAGGTGGAGCTGGACCGTTTCGTCGAGGCGATGCTGGCCATTCGTGTCGAGATCGACCGGGTGAAAAACGGCGAGTGGCCGGCTGAAAACAACCCGCTGGTCAATGCGCCTCACACCTTGGCCGACGTGACCGGCGAGTGGAGCCGCCCTTACAGTATTGCCGAAGCCGTCACGCCGACGGCCCACACCCGCGAGCACAAGTACTGGCCCGCGGCGAATCGGGTCGACAACGTGTTTGGAGACCGCAACCTGTTCTGCTCCTGCGTGCCGGTGGAGGCTTATCGGTAAGCCGAGAGCCGGGCAGAGCGCTGGATGCTGGGCGGGGAGTAGCGGCCTCATTTAGCCAGCATTGATGCGCCGGCCGCTGAACGCCGGCACGCCAGCGCTCAGCGGCCGGTCTGCCGGTTATTGCGCGGTCAGGACTGCCGTGGCGAGTTCCATGTCGCTGGCATTCAGCCCGGAATGCTCGCTGCGCATCTCCCGGAGCCAAGCCTCGAGGTAGGGGCCGCGAATGGCGCCTTCGCTGGCGACGAAGCTGCTGGCGTCTTCGCGGGTCGCCACGACCTGCTTGTCATCGCCGCGGAAGGTGAGATAGGTGGTGCCGGTCGTGATGCCCGAGGACAGGATGCTTCGAACGAAGCCGTCTGCCATCGCGGCGGCGGGAAGGACGATGAGGCTGCTCAGGGCGATGATTTTCGTCAGGCGCATGGATCTTCCTCTTGTCAGGGACCCGGCGGGTCGGAAGTGGGATGCCCTGTAGGCTGTTCCGCCTCCATCATCTGGCGAATGCGGCTTGCCAGCAGATCGAGGTTGAACGGCTTGGTGAGCATCTCCGTACCGTTGGACAGGTAATCGCAGCGATTTTCTGCATCGGGTGCGTAGCCTGTTATGAACAGGACCTTCAAGGCCGGGCGGAGCTGGCGGGCCAGCGCTGACAGTTGCCGACCGTTGATGCCCGGCAGACCGACGTCGCTGACCATGAGGTCGATGCGCCGGTTGCCCTGCAACAAGGCGAGCGCACTGTCGCCATCCACCGCTTCCAGTACCTCATAGCCCAGCTCGCGCAAGACTTCCACCACCAGCATGCGCACCGCCGCTTCGTCCTCGACCACCAGCACGGTTTCCCCTGCCCCCGCGCGCGGGACTTCGCCAGCTGCGCCGTGGGGCTCGTGCTCGCTCTTCGCCGTCAGCGATTGATGGTCGCGCGGCAGCAGCAGGGTCATGCGCGTACCTCTGGCGGGTTCGCTGTCGATACGGATGCCGCCGCCGGTCTGGAGGACGAAACCGTAGACCATCGACAGACCCAGGCCGGTGCCCTGGCCGATGGGCTTGGTGGTGAAGAAGGGGTCGAAGGCCTTCGCGATCACCTCTGCCGGCATGCCGCAGCCGCTGTCCTCGACACTTAGCACCAGGTAGTCGCCCGGCTCCAGGCTGTCAGGCTGCGGGCCGCGCAAGGTCAGCGCGCGGGTCTGGATGACCAGCCGTCCGCCCTCGGGCATCGCGTCGCGGGCATTGATCACCAGGTTGAGCAGGGCGTTCTCGAGCTGATGGGCATCGGTGTAGGCCGGCCAGAGCCGCTGTCGCAGGTCGGTATGCAGCTGGATGTGCTCGCCGATAGTGCGCCGCAGCATGTCCTCCATCGACAGCACCAACTCGTTCACATCCACCGGCTGGGTATCTAGCGCCTGGCGGCGGGCAAAGGCGAGCAGGCGGTGGGTGAGGGCGGCGGCGCGATTGGCCGAACTCGTCGCGGCATCCAGATAACGCTGCAGGTCGGCATTGTGCAGCGGGTCGAGGCGACGCTGGATGAGGTCGAGCGCCCCCAGTACGCCGGTCAGCATGTTGTTGAAGTCATGCGCCAGGCCGCCGGTCAGCTGGCCGATGGCTTCCATTTTCTGCGCATGGCGCAGCGCTTCCTCGGCACGCTCGCGCTCACTCATCTCCACCTGCAGGCGGCGGTTGGTATCGGCCAGTTCGTGGGTACGCTCGGTTACGCGCCGCTCCAGGCTGTTGTTGAGCTCGCGCAGCGCCTCTTCGGCCTGGACCTGGGCGGTGATGTCGGTATGGGTGCCAAACCAGCGGATCACCTCGCCGGAGGCATTGCTGATCGGCAGGGCGCATGACAGAAACCAGCGATAGCGGCCGTCGCGACCCTGCAGGGGATGGGTGTCCTCCCAGACCTGGCCGCGGCTGAAGGCCTGCTGCAGCGAGGTGGTCGCGCGCTCCCTGTGCTGGGGGTGGTGGACCGAGCCGATGCCCAACGCGCGCATGGTATCCGGACAGGTGCCGGTTAAATCGTACCAGCGTTTGTTGTACCAGTAGATCTGGCCTGTCGAGTCGGCCATCCAGGCCAGTTGGCTCATGTTGTCGGCAAGGGTGCGAAACTGCTCTTCGCTGTCGCGCAGCGCCTGTTCGGCATGCATGCGTTCATCGGCCGTCCAGGCGCGGTCGGCGACATCGCGGACAAAGAAGATATCCTCGTCCGGCCATGCTCTCGGGCTCTCGTGCATGAGAATCAGGATCGCACTGAGCCGGCCATATTCCATGCGTGGAACGCAGACCAGGCTGCACAGGCCGAACCGCGCATAGCGGGTGGCGTGGGTTGCGGTACGGCGGTCGTGACGGATGTCCTCGATCACCACCAGTGCGCCGTGACGCAGCTCCAGGGCGAGGCCGGGATGGTTGGCGAGCGCCAGGCGTCGTTCGGGGCAGGGAGGTTGCTCCGGCCACTGGTGACAGATCGCTGCCCGCTCGTCAGTCGCGCCCAGGCGCGCCATCAGCACCCGTGTCAGGCGCAGCGTGCTGGCCAGGATGCGTACCGTTTCCCGGTCGATGGTGTCGCTGTCGAGTTGCCCGCGCAGCAGGTCGCCGAGTTCGATATGCGCCGCCTGGCGGCGCTCGGCCTGGCGGCGTTCCTCGATCTGTTCTTCGAGCAGCAGGTTCATCCGTCTGAGGTCGTCGGCGGCGTTGCGCTCGGCGGTGATTTCGCGGATGGTGCCAAGGATGCGCACCGGCTCGTCGTCTACCCGGCGTCCGCGAATGGTCAGCCAGCGCCCGTCGAGCGTGCGGTAGTCCAGGTTGAGCTGACCGTCATGCCTGGCATCGAGCGCATCGGCCAGCGCCGCGCTGAGCCGGGGGCGGTCCTCTGGATGGATGTGCTTGAGCAATTGCTCGAGACTCGGCGCAGGCGCCTCCGGTGCCATGCCCGCCAGCGCCTTGGTCTGGGTGTCCCAGTGCAGGCTGTTGTGCTTCGGATCGAACTCCCAAATGCCGATCGCGGCAATGGCATTGGCCAGGCTGATGCGCTGTTCGGCATCATGCAGTTCGCGGGTAACACGGGTTCGCACCCGCGCGGCACGCAGCCTGATGACGATCTCGCGAACCAGCGAACGTTCCGCCTGGGTCCAGCTGCGTGGGCCTCGGCAGCCCAGCAGCAACAACGCCTGACGTGGCTCATGCAAGGGCGCGAATAACAGGTCCTGGCATTCGAGCCGTTGCCATAGCGCCTGAAGCCCGGTGCTGCCGGGGATGTCCAGGGGAACCGCGGCGTCCTCTTCAAGCCGTTCAGCCAGCGCCTGTGCCCCCTCGCCAAGCGCGAGCCGGCCCTTGGCTTCGGCCAGTTCAGGAGCCCGCCATTCGGCGTCGATCTCCAGTTCACCGCTGTCGGGGTGCAGGAAACCGTGGGCGATGCGATCGACCCCGAGCAAACGGCCGAGACGCTGACTGAGCAGCAGGTCCAGGTCGACCCGGACCACCGATTTCTGCAGGTGATCGCTGAGGTCGAGCATGAAGCTACGCAGTGCCTCGGCGCGGGCACACTCACTGATATCGGTGAAGGTGCAGGCGGCGCCTTGCAATACACCGTCGGCATGGATGGGGGGTACCCGGTACTCCACCGGCAACGGCGTACCATCGGGGCTCGACAGCAGTTCGCAGGCAGCCTGCGCCTGCCGAGCGTTGCGCAGTTGAAGCAGTTCGAGGTAGTGGACCACCTGGCGGGCCATCCCGACCAGTTGAGTCCGCTGCGCATCGGAAAGGGCGTGCGGCTGGCGATCCATCACGCAGAGTACGCCCACTGCCTCCCCGGTGTCGCTGATGAGCGCGACGCCGGCATAGGCACGGATGCCCTGCGCCTGCTCGAGGCTCTGGTCAGCGCCGGTGACCAGGTCAAGGTCGGGTATCTCATACAGCCCTGGGCGTTCCATCGCCTGGGCCGAAAGCGACCGCTGCCACGGCACGGCTTCGGCCGACAACCCCAGGCTTGCTGCGGCCCGGCGCTGGCCCTGATAGAACAAGTGGATGGCGGCGCAGGGCATCTCGCAAAGCGCGGCGGCCAATTCGGCGAAGCGCTGCAACTCCGCATCGAGGGGAAGGAAGGATGGGCAACTAGGGGCCGGCACGGCCTGTCGATCCGCTTCGTTCCATGAAGCTGGACTGGGTGTCTGGTTCAAAGGTATCCACTTGGCTTTCCCTGGCCTGATAAGGGAACGACCGCGCCAGAGCGGAAAACGTCCCAAGGCTTTTCATGGCCTTTGGACGCTGCGGAAGACGCCGAGTTCAGCGGGCGATGGATCGCCCCTCGCTCATGGCGCGATTCAGCGCAGCGATCAGTGCCGCGTCCTGGCGATAGATGTCGGGGCGGTAATGGGCTGTGCCCAGCGCATCGGCTTCGGCGGTCCAGTAGCCCAGCAGAACCGGCGTCGGGCGTTGCAGCCGATACTCGTAGGTCCGGCCGAGCGCCAGACGTCGCTCGACCGTGTCACGCTCGGCCTCGGTCAGCAACTGCTCGACCAGGCCCAGGGCCGCCTCGACGCGGACGCAGCCGGAGCTGGTGGCGCGTTCGGCCGAGGCGAAGAGGCGCTGGCTGGGTGTGTCGTGCAGGTAGATGGCGAAGGGATTGGCAAAGCGCACCGCGACCTGGCCCAGCGGATTATCGGGGCCCGCCTCCTGGCGTAGCATCACCCCGGAGGGCGCGTTCCAGTCCACTGTGGCCGGATCGACCGGGTGCCCTTGGAAGTCGAGCACCTGCAGCCGGCTGCGCGTCAGGTACTCGGGGTCCTGGCGAATCTGCGGCAGCTTGTCCTCGCGCAGGATGGTCGGTGGCACTGTCCAGGTAGGGTTCAATGTCAGGCGGGTGATCGTGGACTTGAGCTGGGGCGTGGCGCGGCCTGCACGGCCCACCTGGGCGCGGGTCTGCCAGACCGCCTGGCCGTCACGGTACAGCGCCAGCTGCGCGCCAGCGATGTCCACCAGCAGCAGGTCGGGCTCGAGATCCCTGGCAAGCCAGCGCCAGCGTTCGAGATTGGCGCGCAGCCCGTGGAGGCGTGAAGCAGGGCTGATGTTCAGCTCGTGCAAGGTGGCCGGGCCGAGTATGCCGTCGGCCTGCAGACCGTGATCCTGCTGAAACGCCCGCAGCGCATTGACCAGCGCCGGGTGGTGGTGGGTCGCCGGTTCGCTCGCGGGCGGCAGGTAGCCGGCCATCTGCAGTCGCGCTTCGAGCCCTGCAACCCGTGGGTCGCTCATGCCCGGGCGAAGCAGGGGGCCGGAGGCGAGGGCGAACCAGTCTGCCAGCGGCTCTTGGCGCGCCCGTGCATAGGCGAGGCGCAGATGCCGGTATTGCTCTGCGGCTGGGCGGGCCTGCTCGAAAGCGCGCGCCGGGTCGGCAAGCCCGGCCTTGGCCAGCGCAAGGGTGGCCCTGATTTCATCGCCGGTGTGCTCGCGTTCGCGCCAGAGCGGTTCGTAATCGCGCTGCGCCAGGCGGCCGCGTGCCAGGTGGCGCAGGGCATCGAGATAGCCACGGGTGAGCAGCAGGTCCTGACAGGCCGCTGTAGCGGCGGGCTGGTCGAGACTCGGGGCGGGAAATGGGTCTGGCAGGTATTCGGCGGGTTCGAGACCATCGTCAGCCAGCGCCTCGAACGCGCTACGCAGCGCCTGGAGGCGGCCCGGATCGCTCCAGAGCGGGCGACCTTCACTCGTCCCGTAGAGCGACGCCAGCAGCTCTGCGTTGCCCGCGTAGCCTGTATGCAACAGAGGCGGGCAGGACTGCGCCGGGTCGTCGAGGACCTGTTGCAATCCGGTGGCATGAGCGCCCAGCGAGGCCAGGCCCAGGCTGGCGATCAGACAGATGGTTCGTGGATCGGGCAAGGCTAGGCTCCAGGTTGGTCTCGCGCTGGTAGACTCGGGCGATACGCGGCTGCGGTGCCGGGAGCCCTCTCGAGCGAGACTGCGGCCAGGAGCCTGTGACACACGGAGTCTGTTTCCCCATGCGGCATTTCTTCGGGCGAATCTGCCTGGCGTTCGGCCTGTTGCTCTGGTCCCATTCCTCTATCGCGTCCGCACTGACCGACAGTCTCGCACGGGTCGCACCCTCGCTGGATACCCGGGTGTTGCAACAGGCCGTGTCGGCCATGCAGTGCGCGGTCCGCAACGGCGCCAGCCCGGCGGCGCGGCTGGCGGTGGTGGACTATTCCCGGCCCTCTTCGGAGCCGCGTCTGTGGATCTTCGATCTGAACGAGCGCCGTCTGCTGCTCGAGGAATTTGTCGCCCACGGCTCGAAGTCGGGCGAGAACCTGGCCGAACGTTTTTCCAACATCCTCGGCAGCCACCAGACCAGCCTGGGCCTGTTCCGCACCGCGGAAAGCTACCAGGGCCGTCACGGCTATTCGTTGCGCATGGATGGCATGGAACCGGGGGTCAACGACCGCGCCCGGGAGCGAGCCATCGTCATCCATGGTGCGGACTACGTCGATCCGGACTGGATTCCTCGCCAGGGCCGCATCGGCCGTAGCCAGGGCTGCCCCGCGGTGCGCCGGGGGATTGCCGAGACGGTGGTCGACAACCTGAAGGACGGGCAGTTCCTGTTTTCCTGGTACCCCGACCCGCACTGGCTGGAAACCTCGGTCTTTCTCAATTGCGATGCCCAGCGCGTGGCAAGTCTGGTGCGCGGGTCATAGGCTGGCAGCAATCCCTGGGCTGTTCGGTCGCTGCAATGGCCTGACCGTCGCCTAGCGCTGCTCGCTCATGGGCGTTACCCGCAGGACTTCGTCGATGCTGGTCTGTCCGGCGGCGACCTTTTGCGCGCCCGACAGGCGCAGGCTGCGCATGCCGTCCTTGAACGCCTGGCGGCGTAGGGCGAGGAGGTCGGTGTCGGCGGTGATCAGCGGCTTGAGCGCGTCGTCCATCAGCATGATCTCGTAGACCCCGGCACGTCCGCGATAACCCGTGTCGCGGCACTCGCTGCAGCCGACCGGCCGATGCGCCTGGGTCGGCAGCGGCGCGCTCCAGGGGCGGGTGAGGTCGTGCCAGGCGTCTTCGGCCAGTTCGGTGGGTGCCTTGCAGTGCGGGCAGAAGGTGCGGACCAGCCGCTGCGCCATCACCCCGAGCAGGGTCGCCTTGATCAGGTAGTGCGGCACGCCGAGCTCCAGCAGCCGGCTGATGGCGCTGGGCGCATCGTTGGTGTGCAGGGTCGAGAGCACCAGATGCCCGGTCAGGGCGGCCTGGACGGCCATCTCGGCGGTTTCCAGGTCGCGGATCTCGCCCACCATGATGATGTCCGGGTCCTGGCGCATCAGGGCGCGCACGCCGCTGGCGAAGGTCAGGTCGATGTTGTGCTGAACCTGCATCTGGTTGAAGGCCGGCTCGATCATCTCGATGGGGTCTTCGATGGTGCAGACGTTCACCTCGCTGGTGGCGAGCTGCTTGAGTGTGGTGTAGAGGGTGGTGGTCTTGCCCGAGCCGGTGGGCCCGGTGACGAGAATGATGCCGTTGGGCTGGCTTGTCATCTGCCGCCAGCGACGCAGGTCGTCGGCGGAAAAGCCCAGCTGGTCGAAGCTTTTCAGCAACACTTCCGGGTCGAAGATGCGCATCACCATCTTCTCGCCAAAGGCGGTGGGCAGGGTCGACAGGCGCAGCTCCACCTCGCCGCCATCCGGGGTGCGGGTCTTGATCCGGCCATCCTGGGGCTTGCGCTTTTCCGCCACGTTCATCCGGCCAAGGGTCTTCAGGCGGCTGATGACCGCCATGGTCACCTGCGGCGGGAACTGATAGACGTTGTGCAGCACCCCGTCGATGCGAAAGCGTACGGTGCCCGCCTCCCGGCGCGGCTCGATGTGGATGTCGCTGGCGCGTTGCTGATAGGCGTACTGGAACAGCCAGTCGACGATATTGACGATGTGCGCGTCGTTGGCGTCGGGCTCCTGATCGCTGGCACCGAGGCTGGTGAGCTGCTCGAAGTTGCCGACCCCGCTGATCTTCTCGCCGGAGGCACTGGCGCCCCTGACCGAGCGGGCCAAACGGTAGAACTCGACGGTGAAGCGCTGGATGTCGACCGGATTGGCGATCACCCGCTTGATCGGTCGCTTCAATACATGAGTCAGGTTCGCTTCCCAGCTGTTGACGAAGGGCTGGGCACTGGCAATGGTCACGGCGTCCGGGGTCGCTGCCACGGCGAGAATGCGGTGCCGCTGGGCAAAGGCAAAGGACATCAGCGGAGTGACGGCGGCGACGTCGATCTTCAGGGGGTCGATGCGCAGGTAGGGCTGGCCGGCAAATTCGGCCAGCCACCGGCTCAGGGTTTCCAGGTCCAGCTTGCGGCCCGGATGGTGACGGTCCTCGAGCTGCTGTCCAGCGAGAAACTCCAGGGGATGCTGCTGATTGTGGACCGCGCTGCGGCGAACCGCGTGGCAATGCTCGGCGGTTTCCTGGTCGATCCTTCCGTCGGCGACCAGGGCCCTCAGCAGATCGGCGAGTTCGAGGCTGCGGTCGGCGTACGAGACTTGGCTGGACATGGATTCCCTTGGCGGTGACGGAGTGGTCGGCGCCCGACGAGGTTATTTCATCAGTTCCCGGAATGCCTTGAGCGTCCACAGGGTCCTTGCCTGTTCGGCCAGGGCTTCGAACTGAACGCCCTGCTCGGCCAGCGCGTGGAGCTTGGCCAGCTCGCCGAACAGGCGATCGGCTTCGCTCAGCACCAGCGTACTGCGCGCCAGGCGCAGCCAGACGAGCATGCGTTCCAAGCGCGGCAGTTGCTCTGACTGTAGCTGCTCGGGCTGATGCCCGTAGCGATCCAGGCGCAGCGCCTGGGCTTCTTCGGCGAGCGTACGGGGTAGCCATTTGCCGATCACCGCCTCGCCCTGGCGATCGCCACGTGCATTGCGTCCAATGGTCCAGCCGCGGGTAAGCAGCCAGTGGGCAATCTGCAGGGACAGCAGGCCCCAGCGCGGCTGCTCCAGTTCGCCGGCGAAGCGTTGCGGGGCGCTCTGGCGTATGGCGTCGTCCCCCTGGCCGGCCACCACGATCGGCCGCCACTCCAGGATCAGCGCATCCAGGCCTTCGCGTAGCGCACGGCTGCTGGCGCGCGGCGCGGCAGAACCCAGGCTGGCGAGCAGGGCACGCAGGTCGATGAGCTGTTGCAGCCAGTCGACCAGCAGCGTCCAGTGCCCGTTGAAGCGATACTGCTCGGCCAGTCGCTGGCTCGTGCCGAGCAACTGCCAGGCGAGGGTGGCGAAAACCCGGTCAAGGGAGTCGCCGGGTCCTGGGGCGACAGGCGCCGGACGCAGCCTGTAGCCTGCTGGATCATGCAGGCGGTAGCCGCGTTCGGCCTTGCTGATGTCGCAGGGCATCAGCGGCAGGTCAGCGGCCAGTTCGATAGCCAGCTCCAGCAGTGCCACCGGCTCCCCCTGGCGCAGCTCCAGTTCGAGTTCGCAGATCTCTTCCTCGCTATCGCCAGAGACCACCCGGCCCAGGTCCAGCGCCGCTTCGATAACCACCCGGGCCTTGCCGCGGCCCCAGGCGATGTCGGCCTTTTCTCGAACGAAGTCGGTGCGAAAGATCGGTGCCAGGCGGTTTTTGTCCAGCGTCGCCAGGGCTGCCGGCCAGCAGCTGTCGTCCAGCTTCGACAGGTCCAGTTCCGGGCGCTCCAGATACCAGTCCCACTCGTTGCGCTCGGACAGTCCGGCGACGCTCTGGCCGCGGCTCTTGAGGGTCTGGATGGAGGTCTCGCCATCGCGCCGCAGGCGCAGGGCGACGCATGCCGCGGATAATTCGCGGTCAGGCGTGTCGTAGTACTGATTGAAGAGTTCGTGCCGTTGCCAGCCGCTCTTGCTGCGTTTCTTGAGTAGCGGGTGCTGACGCAGGGCAGAGAGGGTATCGCGGCTGGCGCGTAGCTTGATTTCGGTTTCTTTGTGCATGTGCCGGGTGGGCCTAGAATCGTTCTGATAGAATCCGCGTCCCTTACAGGACCACAGCCAAGTTCTTGACGTCCGGAGTCATTTCGCTATGCCGATCAATTCCTT
Organism: Stutzerimonas tarimensis; assembly: GCF_042648805.1. Taxonomy (NCBI): domain Bacteria; kingdom Pseudomonadati; phylum Pseudomonadota; class Gammaproteobacteria; order Pseudomonadales; family Pseudomonadaceae; genus Stutzerimonas; species Stutzerimonas tarimensis. The sequence continues at coordinate 181,831 of NZ_JBHRXZ010000017.1, forward strand.
TGTCAGCCTGTTCGGCCGCTCGCCGATCGGTCCGATGCAACAGCACATGGCCAAGGCCCACGAGTGCGCCGCCAATCTGGTTCCGCTATTCGAAGCGGTGATTGCCGAGGACTGGCAGCAGGTCGAACGGATTCAGCGGGAAATGGCCGACCTGGAAAACGAGGCGGACAAGCTCAAGAAGAACGTGCGACAGCACCTGCCGAAAAGTCTGTTCCTACCGGTGCCGCGCTCGGATCTGCTGGATTTGCTGAGTGTACAGGACAAAGTCGCCAATCGTGCCAAGGATATCGCCGGGCTGATCCTGGGCCGTTGCATGACGGTTCCCGCTGGCATTCAGCCCCTGATGCTGGCGTTCGTGCAGCGCAGCGTCGACGCCAGCGCACAGGCGCTGAAGGCGCTGAACGAACTGGACGAGCTGCTCGAGACCGGCTTCAGCGGGCGCGAAGCCTCGCTGGTGGAGGCGATGGTGCAGGAGGTCAGCGAGATCGAGCGGGAAACCGACCGGATGCAGATCGAGGTGCGCCGTGAGCTCTACAAGCTGGAAAAGGAGCTGCCGCCTGTGGACGTCATCTTCCTCTACACGATCATCGAATGGATCGGTGACGTGGCTGATCGGGCCGAACGCGTCGGCAACCGACTCGAGCAATTGCTGGCGCGCTGAGCGCCGGCCGTCCTGTAGCCCTCACGGATTGTTCTTATGTCTATGATTGCGGATTACGGCTTTCTGCTTCTGGCGTTGGCCTGTCTCTTTGGTTTCTTCATGGCCTGGGGTGTGGGGGCCAACGATGTCGCCAACGCCATGGGCACCTCGGTTGGCTCGCGTGCGCTGACCATCAAGCAGGCGATCCTGATCGCCATGGTGTTCGAGTTCCTGGGTGCCTATCTGGCCGGTGGCGAGGTCACCCAGACGATCAAGGGCGGCCTGGTCGACGCCAACGTGATCTCCCCTGACCTGATGGTGCTGGGGATGATGTCGGCGCTGCTGGCCGCCGGCACCTGGTTGTTCATCGCCTCGCTGAAGGGCTGGCCGGTATCCACCACCCATTCGATCATCGGCGCCGTGGTGGGCTTTGCCGCCGTCGGCGTGTCCATGGAGGCGGTGCACTGGGCCGGGCTGGGGCCGATCGCCGCGAGTTGGGTGGTGTCGCCAGTGCTGTCTGGGGTGGTGTCCTTTCTGCTGTTCATGAGCGTGCAGAAGCTGATCATCGATACCGAGGAGCCGTTCCGCAACGCCAAGCGCTTCGTGCCGCTGTACATGTTCGCCACGGGCTTCATGGTCGCCGTCATGACCATCTCCCGGGGTCTCAAGCATGTCGGGCTGGATCTCAGCCCCGCCCAGAGCTTCGTGCTGTCGATGGGAGTGGGCGTGCTGGTGATGCTGCTCGGCATCGCGCTGCTCAGCCGCATTCGCATCGATGCCGAGGCGGACAAGAGCTTTCACTACGCCAGCGTGGAGAAGGTCTTTGCCGTCCTCATGATCTTCACCGCCTGCTCGATGGCCTTTGCCCACGGCTCCAACGACGTGGCCAACGCCGTCGGTCCGCTGGCGGCGGTGGTGGAGGTGATCCAGTCCGGTGGCGAGGCCGTGGGTGCCCAGGCCGTGCTGCCGCCGTGGGTGCTGCTGCTCGGTGCCATCGGCATCGTCGTCGGCCTTGGCACCTACGGCTACAAGGTGATCGCGACCATCGGCAAGGGCATTACCGAGCTGACCCCGAGCCGCGGCTTTGCCGCCGAACTGGCCACCGCGACCACCGTGGTCGGGGCCTCCGCCATCGGCCTGCCTGTCTCCACCACCCATACGCTGGTCGGCGCGGTGCTCGGTATCGGCATCGCCCGGGGCATCGGGGCACTGAACCTGGGGGTGGTGGGGTCGATCTTCATGTCCTGGCTGATCACCCTGCCGGCCGGCGCAGGTCTCTCGATCCTCTACTTCTTCATACTCCAGGCGATCTTCCTCTGATGCCTGCCGAACCCCGCCCTCCGGCGGGGTTCGTGTTTGCGGGCCTTGGAAAGCTGCCCCTTTCGTGTTTCCCTGACTGCAGATTTCTGCCTCTGGAGGACACCGGTGACCTTTCCTTCCCTCAAGGAGCAGTTCGCGGCGCTGATCGCCGCGCCCTCGGTAAGTTGCACCCAGCCCGACTGGGACCAGAGCAACCATCTGGTGATCGAGCGTCTGGCCCAGTGGCTGGGGGACCTCGGGTTTCGCTGCGAGACTCAGGAGATCGCCCCGGGCAAGTTCAATCTGCTGGCCTCCTATGGCAGTGGTCCCGGCGGACTGGTGCTGGCGGGCCACAGCGATACCGTTCCTTTCGACGCCGCGCGCTGGACCGCCAACCCGTTGCTGCTGCGCGAAGCGGATGACCGCTGGTACGGCCTGGGCAGCTGCGACATGAAGGGTTTCTTCCCGCTGGTCATCGAGGCCGTACGGCCGCTGCTGGAGCATGATTTCCGCCAGCCCCTGCTGATTCTCGCCACCTGTGACGAGGAGAGCTCCATGAGCGGTGCGCGGGCCCTTGCCGCCGCCGGGCGTCCGCTGGGGCGCGCCGCGGTGATCGGCGAGCCGACCGGACTCAAGCCGATCCGCCTGCACAAGGGCGTGATGATGGAACGCATCGACATCGAGGGGCAGAGCGGCCATTCGTCCAACCCGGCCTACGGGCGCAGCGCCCTCGAGGCGATGCATGGGGCCATGGGGGAGCTGATGGCGCTGCGCGCGCAGTGGCAGCAGCAATACCGCAACCCGATGTTCAACGTGCCCCAGCCCACCCTGAACCTCGGCTGCATCCATGGTGGCGACAACCCCAACCGCATCTGCGGCCAGTGCGCCCTGGAGTTCGACCTGCGGCCCCTGCCGGGCATGGAGCCGGAGCAGTTGCGCGCGGCGATCCGCGAGAAGCTTCGCCCGGTAGCCGAGCAGCATGGGGTACGCATCGACTATGCGCCGCTGTTTCCGGCGGTGCCGCCGTTCGAGGAGCCGGCTACCAGCGAGCTGGTCCGGGTCGCCGAAAAGCTCACAGGTCAGGCGGCCGAGGCGGTGGCATTCGGCACCGAAGCGCCCTATCTTCAGCAGTTGGGCTGCGAAACCCTGGTGCTTGGCCCAGGCGATATCGCCTGCGCCCATCAACCCGACGAATACCTCGAGCTCTCGCGGATCGAGCCTGGCGTTCGCATCCTGCGCAACCTGATCCAACACTATTGCCTGACCAGTCATCACGGCCAGGCTTGAGCAAGGCGCTCCGCATGCACGACTACGTCACCTGGCTTCGCCATTCCTCGCCCTACATCAATGCCCATCGCGATGGCACCTTTGTGGTCATGTTGCCCGGCGATGGTCTCGAGCACGCCAACTTCACCAATATCGTCCATGACCTGGTGCTGCTCCACAGCCTGGGCGTGCGTCTGGTCGTGGTGTTCGGCTCACGCCCGCAGATCGCTGCGCGGCTGGCGGCCCGGGGGATCGAGCCGCGCTACCACAAGGACCTGCGAATCACCGATGCCGATACCCTGGAGTGCGTGATCGACGCGGTGGGCAGTCTGCGCGTCGCGCTGGAGGCACGGCTGTCGATGGACATGGCCGCCTCGCCGATGCAGGGCGCGCGGTTGCGTGTGGCCAGCGGCAATTTCGTCACGGCGCGGCCCATCGGCGTGGTCGACGGGGTGGACTATCACCACACGGGCGAGGTGCGACGGATCGATCGCAAGGGCATCGCCCGGTTGCTCGACGAGCGCACCATAGTGCTGCTTTCCCCGCTGGGTTATTCGCCGACCGGTGAGATCTTCAACCTTGCCTGCGAGGACGTGGCGACCCGCGCCGCCATCGATCTGAAGGCCGACAAGCTGGTGCTCTACGGCGGCGAGCGGGGCCTGATCGGCGAGGACGGGCAACTGATCCGCGAACTCAGGCCGCAACAAGTGCCGGTGCATGTGGCCCGGCTGGGCGTCAGCAACTACCAGGCCGAACTGCTCGATGCTGCGGCCCAGGCCTGTCGTGCCGGGGTGCGCCGCAGTCATCTGGTGAGCTATGTCGACGACGGGGCGCTGCTCAACGAGCTGTTCACCCGCGACGGCGGCGGTACCCTGGTGGCCCAGGAGCAGTTCGAGCAGTTGCGTGAGGCAACCATCGAGGACGTCGGCGGCCTCATCGATCTGATCACCCCGCTGGAAGAACAGGGGATCCTGGTCCGTCGATCGAGAGAAGTGCTGGAGCGCGAGATCGGACAATTCAGCATCGTCGAGCGCGACGGACTGATCGTCGCCTGCGCCGCGCTCTATCCCATCGCCGGCTCCAGCGCCGGGGAGCTGGCCTGCCTGGCGGTGAGTTCCGAATATCGGCACGGCGGGCGGGGCGACGAGTTGCTCGAGCACATCGAACAGCGCGCCCGTCGGCTTGGCCTGAACAGCCTGATCGTGCTTACGACGCGGACCGCCCACTGGTTTCGCGAGCGAGGCTTCGAGCCCAGCAGCGTGGACCGGCTGCCTGCCGCCAGGGCGTCGATGTACAACTTCCAGCGCAACTCGAAGATATTCGAGAAGAAGCTCTGACCGTGGGCAAGGCGCTGAGACAGGGAGGCTGAGCACCACACTCGCCTCCGCTGCCTGCTGCGCCTAGCCGGCCTCCACGCTCTTCTGGTAGTGCTCGACGAACAGGTCGAACGGCATGTCATCGGCGGCTTCCATCGCCAGTTGCTGTTCGCGCGACTGAGCGGCGCGCTGGTCGAAATCGGCGAGCACTGCCGCATCCAGTGGCTGGCGATGGAAATAGTCGGCATGCGCCAGGCTTTGCGCCATGGCGAACTCGCGAAAGCCGACGCCCTGGGCGCGCATGCTTGCCAGCACCTGGGCCGAAGGCGTTAGCGCTGGATCCTCGACCTTGGCCTGCTGCAATACCACGGTCGCGCTGTAGCAGGCCTCGGCATGGCTGCGATCGAGCAACCTGGCGACCTGCTGGATCGAGTCGAGCAGCTCGCCCGCCCAGCGCTTGAGTTCGACCCGCTCGCCGCAGCGTTGCAGTTCGAGGCCCGGGCGCCGGCCTTCGCGCACTACGGTCAGGAAGTTTTCGCTGCTGGCGCGGCAGTCGCCGCTGGGCAGGGTGGGGCTGTCCTGAAGGACGCAGAACAGCAGGAAGGCGTCCATGAAGCGAGCCTGGTCGATATCGATGCCCAGCGGCAGGAAGGGGTTGATGTCCAGGCAGCGGACCTCGACGTACTGGATACCGCGTTCGCGCAGGGCCTGGATCGGCCGCTCGCCCGTACGGGTCACCCGCTTCGGGCGGATGTTCGAGTAGTACTCGTTTTCGATCTGCAACAGGTTGGTGTTGAGTTGCAGCCACTTCCCGTCACGCTTCTTGCCGGCCTGTTCATAGGCCGGGTAGGGCGTTGACACGGCCTTGCGCAGACTTTCGGTATAGCTGGCCAGATCGTCGTAGCAGGGGGTCAGCCCGGCCTGTGCGTTGTTCTGGTAGCCCAGGTCGCTCATGCGCAGGCTGGTGGCGTAGGGCATGTACAGGGTGTGCTCATCCCACTGCTCGAGCCTGTGTGGGCGACCGCGCAGGAAGCTTTTCTCGAGCGCCGGGGAGGCGCCGAACAGGTACATCAGCAGCCAGCTGTAGCGACGGAAATTGCGGATCAGGGCGATGTAGCGCTGGGAGCGGAATTCCTGCAGCGGCTGCTCGTCGCCTTCTTCATGCTGCAGCAGCGGCCAGAAGGCTTCCGGCAAAGAGAAGTTGTAATGGATGCCGGCGATGCACTGCATGGTCTTGCCATAGCGCAGCGCCAGGCCCTGGCGATAGACGTGCTTGAGCAGGCCGATATTGGAGCGCCCGTATTCGGCGACGGGGATCTGCGCCTCGTCCGGCAGCGGGCAGGGCATCGAGGCGCTCCACAGGTACTCGCCGGCCAGCCGCGCATAGGTGAAGCGGTGGATGCGCTCCAGCTCCAGGAGCGTCTGGTCAGGCGCGGTGGAGGTGCCGGTAATGAACTCGAGGAGGGCTTCGGAGTAATCGGTGGTGATCAGCGGGTGCGTCAGGGCCGAGCCCAGTTCGGGCGGATGTGGCCGCATGGACAGCTGCCCCTGGGTGTCGACGCGCAGGCACTCCCGCTCGATGCCGTGCAGACACCCGTTGAGCAGGGGGAGGTTGGCCGGCTCGGCCAGCAGTGCCAGGCGGCGGGAATAGAGGTCGCTCAAGTTACGGATTCCTTCTCAACAGTGGCCGCAATATGCGGGCTGGAGAAGGGCTCTACAAGAGGGATGACGAAATTCGCCGGGCCGGCCGATTGGCTGCAACCGGCGGCTATCAGACCGCGTCGCGAGGCAGCATCAGCCCCAGCGGCAGGCGCACCCGCGCTTCCAGGCCGCCACCCTCGCGGTTGCGCAGCTCGACGCTGCCGCCGTGCAGGGCCGCGATTCGCTTCACGATCGCCAGGCCTAGCCCAGCCCCCTGGCCGCCGCGAGCACGGTCGCCGCGAATGAAGGGGTTGAAGACTTCGTTCAGCTCGCCGGGAGCAATGCCGCTGCCGCGGTCGAGCACACTAAGGACCACGTAAGGCGCACTGCTGTCGTCACAGACACAGGCGGCCACCTCCACATCGGGGCCGGCGTAGCGCATGGCGTTTTCGATCAGATTCACCAGCAACCGCTTGATCGACACGCGGCGCAGCGGCATCACTGGCAGCGGCTCGAGACTCAGGCGGACCTGTCGCTCGTGCTGGTTGTAGGGGGCAGCGACTTCGCGAATCAGCGCAGCCAGGTCGGCTTCCTCGACCGGCTCGTCACGGCCATCGCGAACGAACGCCAGGAACTGGTCGAGGATGGCGTTCATGTCTTCCACGTCGCGGATCATGTCTTCGCCCAGTTCGGCATCGCTGCTCAGCAGCTCCAGTGACAGGCGCAGCCGGGTCAGCGGGGTGCGCAGGTCATGGGAGACGCCGGCCAGCATCAGCTCGCGCTCGCGTCCGGCCTGTTCGACGTCTTCGGCCATCTGGTTGAAGGCGCGGTACAGCTCCATCATTTCGCTCGGGGTGTCGCTCACCGGCAGTCGCACGCTGCGACCCTGGCCGATCTGCCGGGCGGCATAGACCAGGCGTTTGAGCGGTAGATTGAGCTGGCTGACGAAGATCCAGGCCGCACCGGTGGAAAGCAGACCGATGCCAAGAAACCAGGCGAGCACGTTCCAGATGTGCTGGCCGCGCAGAGGAAAGGCATACAGCGGCAGGGCCACCCAGTCGGGCCCGAGCGCCGGCGCCTTGACCCACAGCGATGGCAGCGGATGGGTGCGCACCCGGACTTCAGTCTGCTCGCCCAGCTCGCGCTGCATCTGCGCCTGGAAGATTTCCGAATAGGGCCAGTGGTATTCGCCCAGCGGCACCTCGTGCTCTTCCAGCCGGCGCAGCCCGGCCGCCTCGCCGATGCGCTCGCGCGCCTCGCCGTCCACCGCCCAGTAGGCGCGTAGGGTCAGCGCCGCGCCATGGCTGTACTGGCGATCGACCATGACATCCTCGTTCATCATCAGGTAGACGAGGGTCAGCACCTTCGAGAACAGCACGACCACCAGCACCATCCAAAGGGTGCGGGCAAAGAAGGATTGTGGAAACCAGAGGGGGGTTTTCATCAAAGCTGCGAGCCTCGAGCTTCAAGCTGCTGGAAGGGGAAAGCGACCGGACTGCTCAGCCCCGCTTGCGGCTTGGAACTTGCGGCTTTTGGCTCATTTGCTCCCATCCGGCACGAACACGTAGCCCACGCCCCATACCGTCTGGATGTAGCGCGGCTTGGACGGGTCGGGTTCGATCAGCCGGCGCAGACGGGAAATCTGTACGTCGATGGAGCGCTCCAGGGCGTCCCATTCGCGGCCGCGGGCAAGGTTCATGAGCTTGTCGCGGGTTAGCGGCTCGCGGGCATGCTGGACCAGCGCCCGAAGCACGGCGAATTCGCCGGTAGTGAGCATGTGGACCTGGTCGCCCTTGGTCAGCTCGCGGGTCGCCAGGGACAGGCGATACTCGCCAAAGGTGACGGTCTCGTCCTCGCTGGCCGGGGCGCCAGGTACGAGCGGAGCCTGGCGGCGCAGCACGGCGCGGATCCGCGCGAGCAGCTCGCGTGGGTTGAACGGCTTGGCCAGGTAGTCATCGGCACCCTGCTCGAGGCCCTGGATGCGGCTGGCCTCGTCGCCCTTGGCGGTGAGCATGATGATCGGCATCTGATTGTTCGCCTCGCGCAGCCGGTGGCAGGCGGTCAGGCCGTCCTCGCCGGGCAACATGAGGTCGAGCACCAGCAGGCTGAACAGCTCTCGCGCCAGCAGCCGGTCCATCTGCTCGGTGTTCTCCACCGCGCGTACCCGGTAACCCTGTTCACTGAGAAAGCGTTCCAGCAGGCGACGCAGACGGGCATCGTCGTCGACGATGAGGATCTTTTCGCCTTCCGCGGTGGCTGCAGTGTTCATGGCATCTCCTGAATCATTGTGGGGCGCATTATGGCGTACCGGTTGCGACCTCCATGGGTAACCATTGTTAGCATATTTTTCGCCCCGATGAGCCGTGCGGCTGGTGGGTGCGTTCCTGTTGCGCGCTTCCCCTATAATCGCGGCCTCGCGCAGGCCCGTCCTGCTAGTTCGACTGACCCGGGTAGTTTCATGGACATCAACAACCGTATCGCCGAAGAACTGGGCGTGCGCCCGCAACAGGTCGCCGCCGCCGTCACCCTGCTCGACGAAGGCTCGACGGTCCCCTTCATTGCCCGCTACCGCAAGGAAGTCACCGGCAGCCTCGACGACACCCAGCTGCGCAACCTGGAAGAACGCCTGCGCTACCTGCGCGAACTGAATGACCGGCGCGCGGCGATCCTCGCCAGCATCGAGGAGCAGGGCAAACTGACCCCCGAGCTGGCCCGGGTGATCGCTGAGGCCGATACCAAGACCCGTCTCGAGGACCTCTATCTGCCCTACAAGCAGAAGCGCCGGACCAAGGGCCAGATCGCCCTGGAAGCCGGGCTTGGCGAGCTCGCCGATTCGCTGTTCGCCGATCCGGCGTTGGACCCGGAAGCGGAGGCCGCGCGTTTCGTCGATGCCGAAAAAGGCTTCGCCGACAGCAAGGCCGTGCTCGACGGCGCCAAGTACATCCTCATGGAGCGCTTCGCAGAAGACGCCACGCTGCTCGAACGCCTGCGCGGCTTTCTCAAGCAGGAAGCGACCCTCAGCGCGCGGCTGGTCGCCGGCAAGGAGCAGGAGGGGGCCAAGTTCAGTGACTACTTCGAGCATGACGAGCCCTTCAAGAGCGTGCCCTCGCACCGCGCCCTGGCGATCTTTCGCGGACGCAACGAAGGGGTGCTCAGCGCCAGCCTCAAGGTGGGCGATGAGGCACCGGGCAGCCAGCATCCCGGCGAAGGCATGGTCGCCGAGCGGTTCGGCGTCCGTAGCGCCGGGCGCCCGGCGGACAAATGGCTTGCCGAAGTGGTGCGCTGGACCTGGAAGGTCAAGCTCTATACTCACCTGGAAACCGACCTGCTCGGCGAGCTGCGCGAGCAGGCCGAGGCCGAGGCGATAGGCGTGTTCGCACGCAACCTGCACGATCTCCTGCTGGCCGCGCCGGCCGGTCCGCGAGCGACCCTTGGGCTCGATCCGGGTCTGCGCACCGGGGTGAAGGTCGCCGTGGTCGATGCCACCGGCAAACTGCTCGACACCGCCACCGTCTATCCGCATGCGCCGAGAAACGACTGGGACGGTACCCTGGCGACCCTGGGTCGGCTTTGCGCCCGTCATGAGGTGGATCTGATCGCCATCGGCAACGGTACGGCCAGCCGTGAAACCGACAAGCTGGCTGCCGATCTGATCAAGAAGTATCCAGCCCTGAAGATGACCAAGATCATGGTCAGCGAGGCGGGCGCCTCGGTCTACTCGGCGTCGGAGCTTGCCGCGCGCGAGTTTCCCGGCCTAGATGTGTCGCTGCGCGGTGCGGTGTCCATCGCTCGCCGCCTGCAGGATCCGCTGGCCGAGCTGGTCAAGATCGACCCCAAATCCATCGGCGTCGGTCAGTACCAGCATGACGTCTCCCAGCTCAAGCTCGCCCGCAGCCTCGACGCCGTGGTCGAAGACTGTGTGAACGCGGTCGGGGTCGACGTGAACATGGCTTCCGCTGCGTTGCTGGCGCGCATCTCCGGCCTCAACGCGACCCTGGCGCAGAATATCGTCAGCTACCGCGATGCCAACGGGGCCTTCCGCTCGCGCAGCGAACTGAAAAAGGTGCCGCGCCTGGGCGACAAGACCTTCGAGCAGGCAGCAGGCTTCCTGCGAGTGATGAACAGCGATAATCCGCTGGATCGCTCAGGAGTGCATCCGGAGGCCTATCCGGTGGTCAAGCGCATCGCCGAAAGCAATGACCGTGACCTGCGCTCGCTGATTGGCGATTCGGCCCTGCTGCGCCGTCTGGATCCGGCCCGTTTCACCGACGAGACCTTTGGTCTGCCAACCGTCACCGACATCCTCAAGGAACTCGACAAGCCTGGCCGCGACCCGCGTCCGGAATTCAAGACCGCTGCCTTCCAGGAAGGCATCGAAAAACTCTCCGACCTGCAACCGGGCATGGTGCTTGAGGGTGTGGTCACCAATGTCACCAACTTCGGCGCGTTCGTCGACATCGGTGTGCATCAGGACGGCCTGGTGCACATCTCGGCGTTGTCGGAAAAATTCGTCAAGGACCCCTACGAAGTGGTCAAGGCGGGCGACATCGTCAAGGTCAAGGTGATGGAGGTTGACATTCCACGCAACCGCGTCGGGCTGTCCATGCGCATGTCCGATACCCCAGGCGAAAAGGTCGAGGCTCCGCGCGGCGGCGGCAAGCGTGGCGGCCAGGCAAAGCCGGCCCGACCTGCGCCAGCTACGGCACCCGCCAATCCGGCCATGGCGGCGTTGTTCGCCAACGCCCGGCAGATGCGCAAGTGAACGGTGCGGGCGAGGTCGGCCGCAGCAGCGCCTTCGGGCGGCTGCTGGGTCTGCGGATTGTCAGTTGTGGCGACGGCGAGGCGGTGGTGCTGATGGCCATGCATGACGGGCTGCGCAATCTGCACGGCAAGCTGCACGGTGGCGCGTTGTTTTCGCTGATCGACACGGCGATGGGACAGGCCAGCCACAGCTTCGACGACGGGGCGCCGGGCACCGTGACCCTGGAAAGCAAGATCAACTATATCCGCAGTGTCAGCGAGGGCGAGATCCGCTGCCGTGCCTGGGTGGTGCACAACGGCCGGCGTACCCAGGTGCTGGAGGCTGAGGTGCTGCAGGGCGACAAGCTGGTTGCCAAGGCCCAGGCCACCTTTGCCCGGCTCTAGGCTCAGCCCTTGCCTCGAGTGCGGGTCAGGCCGTGCTCGGCGTTGCGCTCCAGATATTGGATGATGATGGAGGCAACGTCGCGGCCGGTGGTGGTTTCGATGCCTTCCAGGCCGGGCGAGGAGTTGACCTCCATGACCAGCGGGCCGTGGTTGGAGCGCAGGATGTCCACCCCGGCCACGTTCAGGCCCATGACCCGGGCGGCACGAATGGCGGTCATGCGCTCTTCGGGGGTGATCTTGATCAGGCTGGCCTGGCCGCCCCGGTGCAGGTTGGAGCGAAACTCGCCGGGCGCGGCCTGGCGTTTCATGGAGGCGATCACCTTGTCGCCCACCACGAAGCAGCGAATGTCGGCGCCACCCGCCTCGCCTATGTATTCCTGGACCATGATGTCCTGCTTCAGGCCCATGAAGGCCTCGATCACCGATTCGGCGGCTTTTTCGGTTTCGCAAAGGACCACGCCGATGCCTTGGGTCCCTTCGAGCACCTTGATCACCAGCGGTGCGCCGTTGACCATGCGGATCAGGTCGGGGATGTCGTCGGGCGAGTGGGCGAAACCGGTTACCGGCAGGCCGATGCCCTTGCGCGAGAGCAACTGCAGCGAGCGCAGCTTGTCGCGGGAGCGGGTGATGGCGACCGACTCGTTGAGCGGGAAAACGCCCATCATCTCGAACTGACGAAGCACCGCGCAGCCGTAGAAGGTCACCGAGGCGCCGATCCGCGGGATCACCGCGTCAAACCCGTCCAGCGCAGTGCCGCGGTAGTGGATCTGCGGCTTGTGGCTGGCGATGTTCATGTACGCCCGCAGGGTATCGATGACCTGCATCTGGTGCCCTCGCTGCTCTCCGGCTTCCACCAGGCGCCGCGTCGAATACAGGCGTGGATTACGTGACAACACTGCGATCTTCATTGAGCACCAGGCCATTCGGGGAGCGGAGCAGAAAGGTTCAAGTTTACGTGGAGTGCCGGCGCATTCCGAGACATGCCAGGCGGACTGCGACAGTTTTTCAGTTGCCGGTGAGGCTATGGGGCTTGTCCTGCAGGTAGGTGCGCGACGGGTCCACCAACCAGCGCCCGGTGACCAGTGCCTTGGAGCCGAGCAGCATGCGATAACGCATGGTCTTGCGGCACGTCAGGGTGAACTCCACCGCCCAGGTCCGATCGCCCAGTGCCAGCGGGGTGCGGATCACGTAGCGGGTCTGCACCTGGCCGTTGGAGCTCTTGATCGTCTTGCGCGTCACCAGCGGTGCCTCGCAGCGGTGTCGGCGCTGCACCAGCGTGCCCAGGTGGGCGGTAAAGCGTACCCAGCGCTCGCCGCCGCGCTCGAATTCGCTGATGTCCGAGGCGTGCAGCACGGAAGTCGACGCGCCAGTGTCGATCTTCGCGCGCAGGCCGGCCACGCCCAGTTCGGGCAGCGCCACCCATTCGCGCAGGCCGATCAGTCTGTCGGAATCGGTCGTCATCGGGAGGGTCCGCAGGATTTGGGCGCATTCTAGCAGGGTGGCGAGAAACTGAGCGGCCCGCGCGTTCATCATCCGGCACATGACAAGGCCCGAGCACTGGGCCACTCTAGTAGCCTGTTTGGTTGGTTCAGTTAGCCAGTTTCGGCGCTCACGGCCCCGATGCTGCGTTGCCGCTCCTTGTCTCGGAACCACGATCATCCGAACTTGAGTTAACCAGCTAACCGCACAGGCCACCAGGTCATCGCATCAAGGCAGGTAATCAGTAGATGATGAGTGACGACGCCAAGGTACGTCTGGATAAATGGTTGTGGGCGGCGCGCTTTTTCAAGACGCGGGCGCTGGCCAAGGAAGCGATCGAGGGCGGCAAGGTGCATTGCCGGGGCGAGCGCTGCAAGCCCGCCAAGGAGCCGAAGGTGGGTGAGGAGTACGTCATCCGCATCGGCTTTGACGAGCGCAGGGTGAAGGTGCTGGTGCTATCGGGCGTCCGGCGCGGCGCGCCCGAGGCGCAGACGCTCTATGAGGAAACCGCCGAAAGTCGCGAACGTCGCGAGCAGGCCGCGGCGCTGCGAAAGGCCGGTGGGCTTGGGGTCGAAACCGAGGGGCGGCCCAGCAAGAAGCAGCGCCGCCAGTTGTACTACCTGCGCAAGGGCGCCGGCTGATGGGCACCAACAGAATATTACCGCGTCGCTCGGCTCTTGGTCGGCGCCGCAGAACTGCCTAGAATCCGCGATCCGCATACAACCCGAGTCCGGCATGTCAGATCATACTCAGCGCTTTCTCTTCGAAGACACCGACGTCCGCGGCGAAATGGTCAGGCTCGATGCCAGTTACGCGCAGGTGCTGGCCAAGCATCCCTATCCCGAGCCTGTTGCCCAGCTGCTTGGCGAGATGATGGCCGCTGCCGGGCTGCTGATCGGCACGCTGAAATTCGACGGCCTGCTGGTGCTTCAGGCACGTTCCGGTGGTGCCGTACCGTTGCTCATGGTCGAATGCTCCAGCGGCCGCGAGATACGCGGCATCGCCCGCTACGAGGCCGACCAGATCCTGCCAGGAGCAGGACTGGCCGAGCTGATGCCCGAGGGCGTGCTGGCGATAACCGTCGACCCGGCCAAGGGCAAGCGCTACCAGGGCATCGTGGCGCTGGACGGCCATAGCCTTGCCGCCTGCTTTTCGCGCTATTTCGCCTCTTCCGAGCAGCTGCCGACCCGTTTCTGGCTGAATGCCGACGGGCGCCAGGCCTGTGGGATGCTGCTGCAGCAATTGCCAGCCGACCGGATTCGGGACGCGACGGCACGCGAAAGCAGCTGGCAGCATCTGACCACCCTGGCCGACACCCTGACCGCGGAAGAGCTCCTGAGCCTCGACGCTCCGACGCTCCTGCATCGTCTCTACCATCAAGAGCCGGTAAGGCTGTTCGACCCGCTCGAGGTCCGCTTCCACTGCAGCTGCTCGCGCGAGCGCTCTGCCACTGCCCTGGTCAGCCTCGGCCAGGCCGATGCCGAGGCGCTGGTCGAAGAGCAGGGTGGTGAGGTCACCATCGATTGCCAATTCTGCAACCAGCGCTACGCCTTCGATGCGGCTGATATCGCCCAACTGTTCGCCGGGGGCGGCAGCGAGGCGCCGTCGGCCACGCGCCACTGACGCGGCGGGGTTCCGGCCCCCCAGACGGGGCGGAACCTTTGTGCTATCACAGGTTCAATATCCAGCGCGCTGCCTTTTCTGGCATAATTCAGCGCTCTTTTCGACGTGTGGCGAACATGATGTTCAGCCACGACCTGCTTGGAGGAATCGGCCAGGAGCCGAACGGGAACTCTCATGACGCAACCCACTAACGCCGTGTACACCGACATCAGCAGCGCTCAACTGATCGAAGAGGCCGTCCGGCGCGGAGAGGGTGAGCTGGCTGCCAATGGCTCTTTGGTTGTCAAGACCGGCCACCGCACTGGACGCTCCCCTGCAGATCGTTTCATCGTTGAAGAGCCCGGCACCCAGGGCAAGATTGCCTGGGGTGGCATCAATCGTCCTTTCTCGGCCGACCGTTTCGGTCCGCTGTGGGAGCGTGTCCAGGCCTATCTCGGCGAGCGCGAACGTTTCGTCTCGCATGTCCATGTCGGTGCCGATCCCGAGCATTACCTGCCGGTCTCCATGACCACTGAAACCGCCTGGCACAACCTCTTCGGCCGCTGCCTGTTCATCAATCCGGAAACCTACAACCCGGCTGATCGCAGCGAATGGCAGATTCTCAACGCGCCGTTCTTTCAGTGTGATCCGGAGCGTGACGGCACCAATTCCGATGGTTGCGTGATCATCAACTTCGCCGAGCGCAAGGTCCTGATCGCAGGCATGCGCTATGCGGGCGAAATGAAGAAGGCCATGTTCTCGGTACAGAACTTCCTGCTCCCGGAAGTCGACGTACTGCCGATGCACTGCGCTGCCAACGTGGGCGAGGAGGGCGACGTCACGCTGTTCTTCGGCCTGTCCGGCACCGGCAAGACCACCCTCTCGGCAGACCAGAGCCGCTACCTGATCGGCGATGACGAGCACGGCTGGGGTGTGGGCAGCGTATTCAATATCGAGGGCGGTTGCTACGCCAAATGCATCGACCTGTCCGCCAAGAACGAGCCGGTGATCTGGCAGGCGATCCAGTTCGGTGCCGTGCTGGAAAACGTGGTGCTCGATCCGAAGACCCGGCTGCCCGATTACACGAACGACAGCCTGACCCAGAACACTCGCGCCGCCTACCCGCTGGAGCTGATCGAGAAGCGTGTCGAGGCCAACCGTGCCGGTGAGCCGAACGCAGTGATCTTCCTCACCTGCGACCTGACCGGCGTGCTGCCGCCCGTTTCGATCCTCAACGAAGAACAGGCGGCCTACCACTTCCTGTCGGGCTATACCGCCCTGGTGGGTTCGACCGAAATGGGGTCGGGCAGCGGCATCAAGTCAACCTTCTCCACCTGCTTTGGCGCTCCCTTCTTCCCACGCCCGGCAGGCGAGTATGCAGAGTTGCTGATCAAGCGCATCAATGGCTTTGGTTCCAAGGTGTATCTGGTCAACACCGGCTGGACCGGCGGTGGCTACGGTGTCGGCAAGCGCTTCAGCATTCCGACCACTCGCGCGGTCATCGCTGCGATCCAGAGCGGCGCGCTGGTCGGTACCGAAACCGAACAACTGCCGATCATCAACCTGAGCGTGCCGGTCAGCGTGCCGGGTGTCGAAACCGAGCTGCTCAACCCGCGCAATACCTGGGCAGACAAGGACGCCTACGACGAAGCCGCCAAGGCGCTCGCCAAGCTGTTCATCGACAATTTCCACAAGTTCGATGTACCTGACGCCATCCGTGATGCAGGCCCGCAGCTGTAAGCTGAGGGAGAAACAAGAAGACCGCCGAAAGGCGGTCTTCTTGTTTGGGCGTTGCCCCCTGCCGCTGGGCGCCAGGGGGGTTAGGTTTCAGCGGTGGTGCTTGTGCCACTGTTCCTTGTAGTGCCCTTTACCGGGATGTTTGGCGTGACGCGGCTTGTCATGGTGACGGCGGTTGCGGTCGCTGCTGCTCTTGCCGTCGCCGCCATAAATGTTGCCCAGGGCTCCACCGGCCGCGCCGCCGACAGCGGCGCCAATCAGGCCGCCAGTGCTGCCGCCGGTCTGCTGGCCAATCACATTGCCACCTGCGGCGCCCAGGCCGCCGCCTATGGCCGCTTCGGTGCGGCTCTTGCGGTCCGCGCCGATCATGCTGCCGGCTGCACCGCCGACACCGGCACCAATGGTGGCTCCGGTCGAACCGCCGAGGTGTTCGCCAACGACAGTTCCGAGGGTGCCGCCGAGGGCGCCGCCGACAGCGGCTTCAGTGGTATTGCCGGCCATCGCGCCAGACGCGCCAGCCAGGCTCAAGGACAACAGGAGCATAGACGAATACTTCATACATCATTCCTGTAAAGAGACGCTGAAAGCCCGACGTCGGAACCTTCTCGCGGCGGGCGAACCCTTGTTGACATCTCCTGTCAGACACCGTTGGTCGGGATTGAGTTCCGCTTCGCTTGTTGCCAGGGCGCTCGGGCGGGCTTACCGCCCGAGCGCATCTTGTACATGGCGAATCAAGGTGTCTACGGTGAATGGTTTGCTAATGAGATCCATGCCCGGTTCCAGAAAGCCACTGCTGGCGGCCTGAGCCGCATAGCCGGTCATGAACAGGATGCGCAGGTCCGGCCGGCGCTCTCGCGCCAGATCCGCTACCTGGCGGCCGTTCATGCCGGGCAGGCCCACATCGGATACCAGTAGGTCGATTCGCGCCGGGGATTCGAGCAGGGCCAGGGCCGCAGCGCCTTCTGCCGCCTCAAGCACTTCGTAGCCCAGTTCGGCGAGCAACTCGACCACCAGCAGCCGCACCGCGGCGTCGTCTTCAAGCACGAGCACAGCCTCGCCCTGGCGTGCCAGGGCCGAGCGTGCGGGCTGGACCTGTGCTTCCTCGGTATGCAGTTCGCCTTCGTGCACAGGCAGATAGAGGCTGACCTCTGTGCCCACATCGCTCTCGCTGGTCAGCTGGACGTGGCCGCCGGACTGGCGGACAAAACCGTAGATCATCGACAATCCGAGACCGGTACCCTGGCCGATCGGCTTGGTGGTGAAGAAGGGTTCGAAGGCGCTGGCCAGTACCTTGGGCGACATGCCGCAGCCGCTGTCGCTGACGCTGAGTACCACATACTGGCCGGGCGGCAGGTCGCCAAGGCGAGTGCCGGGTTCGAGTTTCAGGTTGCGCGTGGCAATGCGCAGGGTTCCGCCATCGGGCATCGCATCGCGGGCATTGATGACCAGATTGAGCAGGGCGCTCTCCAACTGGTTCTCGTCGCTGATCGCTGCCCAGGCGCTGTGGTCGAGGTCCGGCTGGATGAGGATGTGCGGGCCCAGGGTGCGGATGAAGAGCTCGCGCATCGACTCGATCAGCGCGTTCAGGTCCACCCGCTTGAGGTCCAGCGGTTGCCGGCGGGAAAACGCCAGCAGGCGGTGGGTGAGCGCGGCGGCGCGGTTGGCCGAGGTGGTCGCCGCCTCGATGAATCGCTGGGTTTCGCTATGCCGCCCCGACTTGATGTAGTGCTGGATCAGGTCGAGCCCGCCGATGATGCCGGTGAGCATGTTGTTGAAGTCATGGGCGATACCGCCGGTAAGTTGGCCGACCGCCTCCATCTTCTGCGCCTGGCGCAGGGCTTCCTGGGCCTGTTCGCGTTTGGCCATTTCCGCCAGCAGTCGCTCGTAGACTTCTGCCAGGGCACTGGTGCGCTCCTGGATACGGCTTTCCAGCGTTTCGTTGAGTTCGCGCAGCTCCGCCTCGCTCTGGCGCAGGGCTTCTTCGCTGGCTTGCTGACGGGTGATGTCCATGATCGCGCCGGGGAAGCGCAGAGGCGTCCCCTGGTCGTCGTAATGGCAGCGACCTCGGGCAAAGGCCCAGCGCACCTCCTCGTCGATACCGTTGAGGCGGTAGCGCTCGGCAAGTGACCCGCTGTGGTGGATGCAATGGTCTATGGCCGCCAACATGCGCTCGCGGTCGCTCGGGTGGATGTGATCAGTGAAGCTTTTCAGGCTGAGGCCGGGCGTGGCGCCCGGCATGTTCATCGGAACCAGGCTGAAGAAGTCAGGCTGTTGACGGTAATCGCTTTCGCGCAGGTCCCAGTCCCAGATGCCCAGCAGGTCACTGGCTTCCAGGGCGAGTTGCAGTCGCTGCTCGCTGAGGCGGTGGTTATGGGCGCTGAGCTTGTAATGGAAGGCCGCCTCGCTGAGGCGAGCCTCGTTCTGCATCTGCTCGGTGACGTCGACAGGGCAGAGCAGTACCCCGGCGACGACACCATCCTGGCGAATGGGGCTGAAGGCCATGTCCAACCAGGTGGCGATGCCCTTGCCCCGACGACGGATCCGCAGGCTGCAGCGGCGCAGAAGCGATGATTCGCCACGGAGTGCCGCTTGCCAGGCCTCCGTCAGAAGTGCCCAGTCCTGGCCCCAGGACCGGGCTGCCGGTGCGCCGAGGGCGTTCGGGTGCTGGTCGCCGACCAGGTCTGCATGGGCATCATTGTACAGCTGCAGGGCATCGTCGCCCCAGAGGATGCACATCGGCAGGGGGGATTCGAGTGCAGTATCCAGCAGGTGACCCAGTCCGCCTGACTTGGTCAGGAGCGGAACGGATCCGGGGCTGGCCTGGTAGAGCTGGCGAATCCTTTCCGCCATTGCGCCGTTACCGCTCGGCCATTGGTATGTCATTGGAGATTCCCTTTCCTGGAGTGGCGCCGATTATTCTCGGACGACGCTCCTGTGCATTGCATGGTCGTACCTAGGCCTGGCGGTTCACGCCAGGCGATTGGTCAATTCACAATAGTCTTCCATGGCGGAGAACTCCTGGGTGTCTTTCACCCCCTGCCGGCTGTCGGGTTCCCTGACGGCGAGCAGATGGCGAATACCAAAGCGGCGTGCACTGCGCAAGATCGGCAGGCTGTCGTCGATGAACAGGACGCGCTCGGGGTTGAAGCCCAGGTCTTCCCGAAGGCAAAACCAGAACTGTTGCTCCTCCTTGGGAAATCCGTATTCATGAGAGCTGATCAGGCGGTCGAACCAGGGTGCCAGTTCGATGCGCTCGAGCTTCAGTGACAGCGAATCAGGATGGGCGTTGGTGATCAGCGCGACCTGCTTGCCGGTCTGACGGAGGAACGCAAGGAAGCTGTCGACACCGGGCCTGAGGGCGATCCGGTCGGCTATTTCCCGCTTCATCTCGCGCAGCGGGAGGTCCAGTTCAGCCGTCCAGTAGTCCAGGCAGTACCAGGCCAGTCGGCCCTGGGTGCGCTCGAACAGCGGCGCGAGCTCCATCTCGGCCATCGCCTGGCTGATGCCATGCCGCTGAGCGTATCGCTGGGGCAGGTATTGCAGCCAGAAATGGTTGTCGAAATGCAGGTCCAGCAGCGTGCCGTCCATGTCGAGCAGGACGGTATCGATCTCGGCCCAGGGCAGGGGTACGGTCATGGCACGCTCGGCAGGCGAAAATGAAGGACCCACGTCGCGGCAGTTGGCGACTGCCTGTGGTCTGCACTGATGGTAAGTGGTGCGCGGCGGTTGTGCAAAGTCAGGCTATGATACCTGCCTCGTTATTGTCGGAGGGTGCTCCATGCGCCAGAAACCCACCGTGCTCGCGCGTGAAATCGTCGCGTCCAGCCGGCTGTTCCGCGTGGAGGAACTGCAGCTGAGATTCAGCAACGGCGTCGAGCGTACCTACGAGCGTCTGGTCAGCCGGGGCTCCGGCTACGGCGCGGTGATGGTGGTGGCGCTGGCCGATGCCGCACATGCCCTGCTGGTCGAGGAATACTGCGGCGGCACCGACACCTACGAGCTGTCGCTGCCCAAGGGGCTGGTCGAGCCGGGCGAGGACGTGCTGGTGGCTGCCAACCGCGAGCTCAGGGAGGAGGCCGGTTTCGGCGCCCGGCGCCTGGAACACCTGGGTGAATTGTCACTGTCGCCTGGCTACATGAGTCAGAAGATTCAGGTGGTGCTGGCGCAGGATCTCTATCCCGAGCATCTGCCTGGCGACGAGCCGGAGCCCCTGAGGGTCGACCAGGTCAATCTGGGCGAGCTCTCGCAATTGCTGCAGAACCCCCAGTTCAGCGAGGGCCGGGCCCTGGCGGCGCTCTATCTGGCGCGTGACCTGCTCATTCAGCGAGGAGAGTTTCCCCTGTGATCCACCCCTATTCCGATGCGGTAAGGCAACTGGTCATGGCCGCGGGCGACGCCATCCTGCCGTACTGGCGAAGTGAACTCGACGTGCAGCGCAAGCAGGACGACTCTCCGGTTACCGAGGCGGACCTGGCGGCCAATGCTGTGCTCGTGGCTGGCCTGGAGGCGCTGGATCCTCAGATCCCGGTACTCTCCGAGGAGGCCTGTGACCTGCCGCTGGCGCAGCGCGCCGGTTGGTCCAGCTGGTGGCTGGTGGACCCGCTGGACGGCACCAAGGAATTCATCGTCGGCAGCGAAGAGTTCACCGTAAACGTGGCGCTGGTCAGGCACGGGCGGGTGGTGTTCGGCGTGGTTGGCGTACCGGCGACCGGCCGCTGTTACTACGGCGGCCGAGGGCTCGGCGCATGGCGGATGGATCGCGACGAACCACCGGTCGCCCTGCGGGTGCGCGAGCAAACGGCCGAGCCACGGGTGATGGTCGCCAGTCGGCGGCACTCCAGTGCGGCCCAGGAGAGGATGGTCGAGGATCTGCAACAAGCGTTTGGCGACCTGGAGCTGGTCCAGGTCGGCAGTTCATTGAAGATCTGCCTTGTCGGCGAAGGCGCCGCGGACTGCTATCCCCGGCTCGGGCCGACCTCCCAGTGGGATACTGCGGCCGCTCAGGGGGTGCTCGAAGGGGCCGGGGGCGAATTGCTGCGCGTCGATGGTCGGGCGCTGAGCTACGAGTCGCGCGCCGATTACCTGAACCCGAACTTCGTGGCTCTGCCGCAGGGGGTCAGTTGGGCGGCCAGGCTGCTGCAAGTGGCGCAGAGCGCCGAAGGGACGCGCCGCTGAGCCCAGGCGCTGTCTCAGCGGTGCAGCACGTAACTGCCACGAAAGCGCACGGCCTCGGCACCCTCTGTGTCGAGTATGCGAGTTTCCAGCTGCAGCCTGGCGCGTCCCCTGCGGCGATAGGTCTTTTCGAAGCGCTGCCAACGTTCATCGGTGGGCGCTGCGCACACGGCCACGGCGTCCCCGGACACCGGCAGCGGATATTCGATGCTACCTTCCTGGATCACGATATGCCCGTCGTCGATGCCCGCTTCCCACTGACGCAGCAGCAACCAGCCCCATCCCGCCAGCACTGCCGCGCTGTAGAGGCTGCCGCCAAACATGCTGGCAGTGTGGTTGGTATTGCCGGCCAGCGGCAGCCGCAGGCGCAGTTCGCCGGCCTGCCAAGCGACGACCTGCAGGTCCATCGCGCGGGTCAGTGGAATATCACGGTGCAGGAGGGTTTGCAGCTGCTGGGCAGGCGTCACGGATGGTTCCTCGCTAGGCTTTGGGTCGGTAGGCGCAGTACCCGGAGCGCGGGCCGACGTGCGGATGGTTGCGGCAGGTGTCGGGCCGCTTGGAATAGATGCCGCAAAGGCGGGTCTTGGGGTCCAGGTAGAGGCAGTCCCCGCTGCTCCCGCGAGCGAGCGTGAAAACCTCCTGCCTTGCATTGAAGCGTTCGATAACGCCCGCCTTGCTCAGCCGTTTGGCTACACTTTTGGCAGGCTCGTCGCGCTCGAACGGGTCGACCAGTTCCATGCGGATCAGATCGTCCAGGCGGACTTCGACCGGCAGCGTGCAACAGGTGGCATGGCAGCCCCGGCACAGGCCGTTATGGTAGCGTGCCCAGGTGTCCAGGCGGTCCGGGTCGGCGGCCGCGATCACAGGGTTCTTCATAATGCTGGTCATCTGCAGGCAGGGGGCGGGATGATAGCGAGCGTGTACGGAATTTCCAGCCTCAAGGATGTCGAAATGACCAGAATTATCGCTGGGCTGCCCATAGCTGCGGGGTCGCCCGCTCCTCGATCCAATTTGCCCGAGGTCTATTCATGACGCAGGAGTCCAACGCTCTCGATCCCGAAGCCGTATCGGCCTTTCGTGAGGCTGTCCTCTCGAAACTCACCTACTCGGTGGGCAAGGATCCGGAGCACGCTTTCGATCACGACTGGTTCGAGGCCATCGCGCTTGCGGCTCGTGATCAGACCACCGACCGCTGGATGGCGCATACCCGCAAGTCCTACCAACAGGGCAAGAAGCGGGTCTATTACCTCTCCCTGGAGTTTCTCATCGGGCGCCTGCTCATCGACAGCCTGAGCAACTTGGGCATCCTCGATATCGCCCGCGAGGCTCTGCATGGGCTGAACGTGGACCTCGAGCGAATTCGTGCGCTGGAGCCCGACGCGGCGCTGGGCAACGGCGGTCTCGGTCGTCTGGCCGCCTGCTTCATGGAGAGCATGGCGACTCTGGGGGTTGCCGCTCACGGTTATGGCATCCGCTACGAGCATGGGCTGTTCCGCCAGGTGATCGTCGATGGCTGGCAACATGAGCAGACCGAAACCTGGCTCGATTTCGGCAACCCCTGGGAGTTCGAGCGTCCCGAGGTCAGCTACCTGATCGGGTTTGGCGGCAACGTGGTCGCGGTACCCGACGAGCAGGGCAAGCCCCAGTATTTCTGGAATTGGGCCGAGGGGGTCCGGGCGATCGCCTATGACACGCCCATCGTCGGCTGGCGCGGCGCCAGCGTGAATACCCTGCGCCTGTGGCGGGCGCGGCCGGAGGCGGACTTCCATCTGGAGCGCTTCAATGCAGGCGACCATATCGGAGCATTCAGCGAGCTGGCGCGCGCCGAGAGCATTTCGCGAGTGTTGTATCCGGCCGACAGCACCGAGGCGGGCCAGGAATTGCGGCTGCGGCAGGAGTATTTCTTCGTCGCCGCCTCGCTGCAGGATCTGCTGCGCCGGCATCTGAAGCAGCGCGGTACCCTGGACAACCTGCCCGAGTTCGCCGCCATCCAGCTCAATGATACCCACCCGGCAATCGCTGTGGCCGAGCTCATGCGGCTGCTGGTCGACGTGCATGGTTACGGCTGGGAGCACGGCTGGCGCCTGACGGTCGCTACCCTCTCGTACACCAACCACACCCTGTTGCCCGAGGCGCTGGAGACCTGGCCGGTGGGCCTCATGGAGCGCATGCTGCCTCGGCACATGCAGATCATCTACATGATCAACGCCAACCACCTCGACGCCCTGCGCGCGCGCGAGGTCCATGACTTCGAGCTACTGCGGGCGGTGTCGCTGATCGAGGAGGACAACGGTCGCCGGGTACGTATGGGCAACCTTGCCTTTGTCGGCTCGCACCGGGTCAATGGTGTGTCGGCGTTGCACACCGATCTCATGCGCAAGACCGTGTTCACCCATCTGCACGGCCTGTATCCCCAGCGCATCACCAACAAGACCAACGGCATCACCTTCCGCCGCTGGCTCTACCAGTCCAACCCCGAGCTGACCGCGTTGATGGTGGAGGCGGTGGGGCCTCAATTGCTGGACGATCCGGAAAACCGCCTGCGCGATCTCGAGCCTTTCGCCGAGGACGCCGACTTCCGGCACCGCTTCGCCGCCCAGCGGTTGCACAACAAGCGTCTGCTGGCAGCGCAGATCAAGGACACCATGGGCATCGAGATCGACCCCCATGCGCTGTTCGACGTGCAGGTCAAGCGTATCCACGAATACAAGCGGCAGTTGCTCAATCTGTTGCACACCGTGGCGTTGTACCAGGCGATCCGCGCCGATCCGGGCGGAAACTGGGTGCCGCGGGTGAAGATACTTGCCGGCAAGGCGGCGGCAAGCTACTACCAGGCCAAGCTCATCATCAAGCTGGCCAACGACATCGCGCGGACCATCAACGACGATCCGACCGTACGTGGCTTGCTCAAGGTGGTGTTCATCCCCAACTACAATGTCAGCAAGGCCGAACGCATCATTCCGGCGGCCGACCTGTCCGAGCAGATCTCCACCGCCGGGCTGGAAGCCTCCGGCACCAGCAACATGAAGTTCGCACTCAATGGCGCCCTGACCATCGGGACACTGGACGGCGCCAACGTGGAGATGAGCGAGCAGATCGGACTCGATCATATGTTCATCTTCGGCCTTACCGCCCAGCAGGTCGATGCACGCAAACGCGCTGGCGAATTCAATGCCGAGGCGAGCATCATTGGTTCGCCGCGGCTGAGCGAGGTGCTCTCGGCGATTCGTGGCGGCGCGTTCTCCGCCGACGACCCGGGCCGCTATACCGGCCTGGTGGACAGCATCACCTGGCACGACACCTATCTGGTCTGCGCCGATTTCGAGGCCTACTGGCAGGCGCAGCTCGAGGTCGAGGCACGCTGGCGCGATGCGGACAGCTGGTGGCGCTCCTCGGTGCTCAATAGCGCCCGTACCGGCTGGTTCTCCTCGGACCGGACCATCAGGGAGTACGCCAGCGACATCTGGAAGGTGTTGCCGCCGACCGAGGGTTGAAGACCGGAGGGCACTGAACTCTGACCGGCTCGCTCCGGTCAGAGAAAGGTATTGTTTAGTGAGACGCGCTAAACTGCGCCCATTTCCATTGACGGAGCCCTCCCCATGTCCCGCGTAACCCTCAGCCGTTACCTCATCGAGCAGACCCGAAGCCACAATACCCCTGCGGATCTGCGATTTCTCATCGAGGTAGTGGCCCGGGCGTGCAAGGAGATCAGTCACGCGGTTTCCAAGGGCGCGCTTGGTGGTGTACTTGGCAGCATGGACACCGAGAATGTTCAGGGCGAGGTGCAGAAGAAGCTCGATGTCTTGTCCAACGAGATCCTGCTGGAAGCCAATGAATGGGGCGGACACCTGGCCGCCATGGCTTCCGAGGAAATGGACAAGGCCTACCAGATTCCCGGGCGTTATCCCAAGGGCGCCTACCTGCTGCTGTTCGATCCCCTCGACGGCTCCTCCAATATCGACGTGAACGTCTCTGTCGGTACCATCTTCTCGGTACTGCGTTGCCCGGACGACTGCTTCAGCCAGAACGATGCCCTGGCCGAGCGGGCATTTCTGCAGCCGGGTTACCGTCAGGTGGCAGCCGGTTATGCCCTCTACGGGCCGCAGACCACCCTGGTGCTGACCCTGGGCGAGGGCGTGAAGGGCTTTACCCTGGACCGGGAGCTGGGCAGCTTCGTTCTGACTCACGAGCACATGCAGGTTCCACCAAGCACCTCCGAATTTGCTGTGAACATGTCCAACCAGCGCCATTGGGAGCCCCCGGTGACGCGCTACGTCAGCGAATTGCTCGCAGGTGCGGACGGCCCGCTGGGCAAGAACTACAACATGCGCTGGATTGCCTCCATGGTGGCCGACGTCCATCGTATCCTTACCCGCGGCGGGTTGTTCATGTATCCCCGCGATGCCCGCGAGCCGGACAAGGCGGGCAAGCTACGGCTGATGTACGAAGCCAACCCGATGGCCTTCATCGTCGAGCAGGCCGGCGGGGCGGCCACTACCGGCACCCAGCGGATTCTTGACGTCCAGCCTGAGGCGTTGCATCAGCGCGTGCCGGTGTTCCTCGGGTCGAAAGAAGAAGTCGAACGCGTCACCGGCTACCACAACCAGGCCTGACCGGTGCTCACGCCTTGGCAGCCCTTGCTGGATTGGTGGTTTGGCGAGGGTGCCACGGCGGTGGAGATCGCCGCTGAAAAACAGCGCCTCTGGTTTGGCTACCGGCCCGAGCAGGATGCCGAGGCGCGCGAGCACTTCGCCGCGCTCACCGATCAGGCACTGGCCGGCGGCTTGGATGACTGGACCATGGCCCCCCAGGGCTGGCTTGCTCTCATTCTGCTGCTCGATCAACTGCCACGCATGATCTATCGCGGGACGCCGGCTGCCTTTGCCGGAGACGAGCGTGCCCAGCAACTGGTCCGCGATGGCCTGGTCCAGGGTGGCGATATGCTGTTGCCGCCCATCCAGCGCGTCTTCGTCTACCTCGTGCTGGAGCACAGCGAGAACCTGGCCGCCCAGGAGCAGGCGCTGGCCTACTTCGCCATGTTGCGCGATATCGCCGAGCCGGCTGAGCAACCGCTTTTCGACGACTTTGCCGACTTTGCACTGCGGCATCGGGATGTCATCGCGCGCTTTGGTCGTTTCCCCCATCGCAACAAGATACTCGACCGCCCTTCGACCGATGCCGAACAGGCGTTTCTCGCCCAGCCCGGATCGCGCTTCTGAACGCACTAAGCGGCATTTTGCGGCTCTATAGAGGCGTCGCTTTTTGCTCCTGACGAAGGATCCTGTCATGTCGCCGCGTCCTGCCCTGCTCATCGCTTCCGCCGTGCTGCTGGCCGCCTGTGGCCAGGTGAGCGTGGAAGACCTGGCCGAGTTGGAGGTCGGCATGCCGCGCCCCGAGGTGATCGCCCTGCTGGGTCGGCCCACCGAGTGCGCCGGCGCCCTGACACGGCCGAGTTGCCGCTGGGGCAATACCGAGCGCTTCATTCAGGTCCACTTCGAAAACGATCGGGTCATGATGTTTTCCGCCAAGGGGCTCGATTGACCCATCCGCCGCCTCTGCACAAAGCCGCGACAGACCGCGTCCGCGCGAATCCGGTGGCCTGCCACCGACATGACCTGCAGCATGCCGGCGGCAAGAATCCTCGCTATGATGCGGTCATGTCTCGCGCTCGCCCTTGAGCCCCGGTAGCCGATCAGGAGTTTGCCAATGTTCACCTTGTATCCGGAGATCAAACCCTACGCCCGGCACGAGCTGGCGGTCGATCAGCCGCATGTGCTCTATGTGGACGAGAGCGGATCTCCGGACGGCTTGCCGGTGCTGTTCGTGCATGGCGGCCCGGGGGCCGGCTGTGACGCTGCCAGCCGCCGTTACTTCGATCCGACGCTCTATCGCATCGTGACCTTCGACCAGCGCGGCTGCGGTCGCTCCGTACCCCATGCCAGCCTGGAGAACAACACCACCCAGGACCTGATCGCCGATATGGAGCGCATTCGCCAGCACCTCGGCATAGACAAGTGGGTGCTGTTCGGCGGCTCCTGGGGCTCGACCTTGTCGCTGGCCTATGCGCAGGCGCATCCGGAACGCGTGCATGGCCTGATTCTGCGCGGAATCTTCCTCTGCCGGCCGGAAGAGTTCCACTGGTTCTATCAGGAGGGCGCCAGTCGGCTGTTCCCGGATTACTGGCAGGATTACCTGGCGCCGATTCCCACCGACGAGCGCGCTGACCTGATGCAGGCCTATCACCGGCGCCTCACCGGCAGCGACCAGATTGCCCAGATGGGCGCGGCCAAGGCATGGTCCTGCTGGGAAGGGCGCACGGCCACGCTGAGACCGAATCCGAAGGTGGTCGACCGTTTCAGTGACGCCCACCGGGCACTGTCCATTGCGCGCATCGAATGCCACTACTTCGTCAACGACGCGTTCCTTGAGCCCAACCAGCTCTTGCGCGACATGAACCGCATCGCCCACCTGCCGGGCATCATCGTACATGGCCGTTATGACGTGATCTGCCCGCTGGACAACGCCTGGTCGTTGCACCAGGCATGGCCCAACAGCGAGCTGCAGATCATTCGCGACGCTGGCCATTCGGCGAGCGAGCCGGGAATCACCGATGCTCTGGTACGCGCCTCCATGGAGATGGCCAGCCGCCTGCTCGAGCTGCCGCCGGCCGATGCCTGATGAAAGCGCTGATCCAGCGGGTACGCCATGCGCGGGTGGAGGTCGCCGGCGAATTGCTCGGCGCTATCGATCAGGGATTGCTGGTGCTGGTGGGGGTCGAGGCGGGAGATGACCGGGCGCGCGCCGACAAGTTGCTGCACAAGCTGTTGCGCTATCGCGTGTTCGCCGACGATGCGGGGAAGATGAACCGGTCCTTGCAGGATATCGGTGGCGGTCTGTTGCTGGTCTCGCAATTCACCCTTGCCGCCGATACCCGCAGTGGATTGCGGCCGAGCTTTTCCAGTGCTGCCCCGCCCGAGGAGGGCGAAGCCTTGTATCGCTATCTGCTGGAACAGGCCCGTGACCGTCATCCACAGGTTGCCGCAGGCCGCTTTGGCGCCGCCATGCAGGTGCACTTGCAGAACGATGGCCCGGTGACCTTTCTGCTGGAGAGCTGAGTCTCAGCGCCGCGACGGCTCGATGCCCTGGTCGAGCAACCAGGCGTAGGCGTGCTCCCTGAGCTGAGTCGCCTGGTAGCGACGCCAGGCTTCCCGGATGTCCGGGAAGGCTTCGAGTTCGTAATCGAAGGTGCGCAGCGGGCGGCGACTGCCCAGCGCGGTGGTGAGCACTGCATGGGCATGCGGATTGTGCTGGGTGAGCAGGAAGGCCTCGCGCATGGCAATGGCCTCGGAAAGTCCCAGCGGCTCGATATGCAGATAACGATCCGGCTGGATATCGTACTTGTCATCCGTTCCCGGTAACGCCTGCCCGGGCGCGACAGCGAGGATTCTGCCGCTGTCGAGGTCGAGAAAATGCAGGGCGTCGGGGGCGTTCAGGGCCTGGTCAAGGCGCTCGAGGTCGATGGTCATGGACTGCATGGGCCGATCCTGCCGCGGTTGATCAGATTGCTGTGACCACGGTCCGCGATGAGTGTGCGCTCAGAACAGCCGCGCCAGCAGCGCAGTGACCGCCGTTTCGACCCGCAGGATGCGCTCTCCCAGTTGCACTGGGGTAAGGCCGGCATCGGCGAGCTTCTCGACCTCATAGGGAATCCAGCCGCCCTCGGGGCCTATGGCCAGGGTCACCGGGCCATCGACGGCACGCGGGCAGGGCGGGAACTCCCCCGGGTGGCCGACCAGGCCCAGGGTGTCGCGGGCGATCGCTGGCAGACGGTCTTCGACGAAAGGCTTGAAGCGGGTCTCGATGCTGACCTGCGGCAGGACGGTGTCGCGGGCTTGCTCAAGACCGAGCAGCAGTTGCTCGCGCACACTGGCCGGCTCCAGGAACGGCGTCTGCCAGAAGCTCTTCTCCACGCGGTAGCTGTTCAGCAGCACAAGATTCGGCACGCCCATGGCCGCCACGCCTTGCAATACGCGGCGCAGCATCTTCGGTCTGGGCAGGGCGAGCAGCAGGGTGATCGGAAGCTTGGCCGGCGGAGGTTGGCTCAGCCTGACCTGCAATTCGGCTTCGGCAGCCGCCAGCCGCAGCAGGCTGGCCTCACCCATCAGCCCGCCGAGCAGCCCGACCCTGATCCGGTCACCGGCTTCGGCGCGGTGTACCTGCTGCAGGTGCGTCAGGCGCCGGTCGCGGAGGATCACCCGGTCCTCGCCGACAAAGTCGCTCGGCTCGAGCAGCAGCAGGTTCACGAAGATTGGGTCGGAGGCTGGCTACCGCCCTGGGGCTCGGATTCCTGAGCGCGCTCCGGCTCGGCTGGAGCGTCCTGCTCCTGGACCTGCTCGCGGCGCACCAGGCTGCCGGCGAGCACACCGGCTTCGAACAGCAGCCACATCGGCACCGCCAGCAGCGTCTGGGAGAACACGTCCGGCGGGGTCAGCACCATGCCCACCAGAAAGCAGCCGACGATGATGTATGGGCGATTCTTGCGCAGGCCCTTGACGTCGACGATGCCCACCCAGATCAGCAGGAAGGTGGCGATCGGGATCTCGAAGGCGAGGCCGAAAGCAAAGAACATCGTCAGGACGAAATCGAGGTACTGGCCGATGTCGGTCATCATCGCCACGCCCTCGGGCGTCACGCTGGCGAAAAAGCCGAACATGATCGGAAAGACCGCGAAATAGGCGAACGCCATTCCGGCGTAGAACAGGATGATGCTGGAAATCAGCAGGGGCACCGCCATGCGCTTCTCGTGCTTGTACAGCCCGGGCGCGATGAAGCCCCAGATCTGATAGAGCAGGATCGGCATGGCGATGAACAGGCTCACCATGAGGGTCAGCTTGAACGGCGTGAGAAACGGCGAGGCGACCCCGGTGGCGATCATGCTGGCGCCGTCCGGCAGGTAGACGCGCAGCGGCGCGGCGACCAGCGTGTAGATCTCCTGGGAGAAGTAGAACAGGCCGGCAAACACCACCAGCACTGCCGCGATGCTTTTAAGCAGGCGGCTGCGCAGCTCGGCGAGGTGACCGACCAGCGGCATTTCCTGGTCGTCGTGGGAAGGGTTGGTCATTCGGAGGACTTGTCTTGGCGAGGGGCGGCGGGCTGCTCGGAGGCTGGCGTGGTTTCGGAGGACTGATCCGTCATCTGGGCGGGCTTGTCCATCGTTGCGGGCTGGTCAGCCTTGGTGGGCGGCAGGATGCTCTGCTTCATCTCCCGCTCCAGGTCCATGATGCGCTCGTTGTGCAACTGGCGGCGAATCTCGTCGGCGCCGATCTCACGCTCCACCTCAGCCTTGATCGAATTGAAGCTGCGCTTGAGCCGGCCGATCCACAAGCCAGCAACCCGCGCAGCCACAGGCAGGCGATCCGGGCCGAGTATGAGCAGGGCCACCAGTCCCGTCAGCAGAAGCTCGGTAAAACCGATATCGAACATCGCGGGTCAGTCTTTCTTCGCCGGTTCGTCGACCTTGCGCGCCTCGGCATCGATGGTGTGGTTGCGCTTTTCCTCGATGCCGGGCTTTTCTTCCTCTGTGCCCATGGACTTGCGGAAACCCTTGATCGCGTCACCGAGGTCACTGCCCAGGCTTTTCAGCCGTTTGGTGCCAAAAAGCATGACTACGATGAGCAGGATGATGACCAGTTGCCAAATGCTGATACCGCCGAAACCCATGGTCGTAATCTCCAGAAATCAGGATTGGGAGCGCGCGGCTTTTTCCACGTGCCCGGATAGACCGAAACGCCGGTCCAGTTCGTCCAGTACTGCCTGCGGGTGCTGGTCCAGCTTGGCCAGCATCACCAGACTGTGAAACCAGAGATCGGCCGTCTCCTTGATCAGATCGCCGCAGTCGCCGCTGATCGCGGCATCCTTGGCCGCGATGATGGTCTCCACGGATTCTTCGCCGACCTTCTCGAGAATCTTGTTCAGGCCCTTGTGGTACAGGCTGGCCACGTAGGAGCTGTCCGGCTCGGCGCCCTTGCGGGCTTCGAGCACCTCGGCCAGGCGGGTGAAGGTGTCACTCATGGGTATGCTCTTTGTAAATCGCGTGTGGGTCCTTGATCACGGCGTCCACCGTCTGCCAGCCACCGTCGCGGTAAAGGCGATAGAAGCAGCTTTCCCGTCCGGTGTGGCAGGCGATTCCGCCCAGTTGCTCCACCATGAGGATAATCACGTCGGCGTCACAGTCCAGCCGCAGTTCATGCAGTTTCTGCACATGGCCGGACTCTTCGCCCTTGCGCCAGAGTCTGCCACGGGAACGTGACCAATATATGGCACGGTTCTCCTGAACGGTAAGGCCCAGCGACTCACGGTTCATCCAGGCCATCATCAACACACGCCCGCTCTGGTGGTCCTGCGCGATTGCCGGCACCAGCCCGTCTTCGTTCCAGTTGATCTCGTCCAGCCAGTTCATCGGTTTCTCCACCTCTTCAATCCAGTGTGCCAGCCTGACCGCCTGCTGGCTATCTATGCACGATGAGGTACAAGCCGGTCACCAGCATCAGCCCGGCCGGCCAGGCTTCCACCGCCAGCAGCGGTGCGGCGACGGCGGCCTGGGCCACGCCTCCGGCCAGCAGCGCCGCGCCAGCCAGGCGCAGCGGCCATTCATCACGCCGTTCACGCTGCCAGGGTCCGGGCGGATTGTCGCGATGGGGATTGGACATCTGTTCGAGCAGCTCGCGGGTCATGCCTGCCAGATGGGGGATCTGCTCCACCTGGGCCTGGACGTCCTTGAGCAGTCGCTTGGGGCTCAGCCGCTCGCGCATCCAGCGCTCGAGGTAAGGCTGGCCGGTGGCCCACAGGTCGAGATCGGGATAGAGCTGCCGGCCGAGGCCTTCGATGTTGAGCAACGTCTTCTGCAGCAGCACCAGTTGCGGCTGCACCTCCATGTTGAAGCGTCGGGCCACCTGGAACAGTCGCACCAGCAACTGGCCGAAGGAAATATCCTTCAGCGGTTTCTCGAAGATCGGTTCGCAGACGGTGCGGATCGCCGCCTCGAATTCGTTGACCTTGGTCTCCGCCGGCACCCAGCCCGAGTCGATGTGCAATTGGGCGACCTTGCGGTAGTCGCGGCGGAAGAAAGCCATGAGGTTGCGGGCCAGATAGTCCTGGTCTTCCGGGGTCAGGCTGCCGACGATGCCGCAGTCGATTGCGATGTATTGGGGGCTCCAGGGCTGGCGGGTGCTGACGAAGATGTTGCCCGGGTGCATGTCGGCGTGAAAGAAACTGTCGCGGAACACCTGGGTGAAGAAGATCTCGACGCCGCGCTCGGCAAGCACTTTCATGTCGGTCTGCTGTTCGGCCAGGGCCTTCAGGTCGGTGACCGGCACACCGTAGATGCGCTCCATGACCAGCACCTGCGGACGGCAGTAGTCCCAGTAGACCTGCGGCACATAGAGCAACTGGGATTTCTCGAAGTTGCGCTTGAGCTGGCTGGAATTGGCGGCCTCGCGCAGCAGATCCAGTTCGTCGTAGATGGTCTTGGCGTAGTCGTCGACCACTTCCACCGGACGCAGCCGGCGTGCTTCGGCCGAGGCACGCTCGGCAAACTTGGCCAGCAGGTACAGCCAGGCGACATCCTGATCGATGATGGGTTTGAGGCCTGGCCGGATCACCTTGACCACGACCTCCTCGCCAGTGCGCAGGCGGGCCGCGTGGACCTGAGCCACCGACGCGGAGGCCAGCGGCTTGCGATCGAAGCGTGCGAACAGGGTGTCGATGGGTGCGCCGAGCTGGCGCTCGATCAACGCTGTGGCGATGTCCGAGCTGAACGGCGGCACCCGGTCCTGGAGGATCGCCAGCTCATCGGCGATGTCCGGTGGCAGCAGGTCACGACGGGTGGACAGCAATTGACCGAACTTGATGAAGATGGGACCCAGCCCCTCCAGCGCCAGGCGCAGCCGCGCTCCGCGGGAGAGTCGGGCCTTGCGTCGCGGGATCCAGCGCCAGGGAAGGAGAAAGCGAGCAGGGCGCAGCCACCAGGGCATCGGCAGGTCCAGCAGCAGGTCGTCGATGCGGTAGCGGATCACCACCAGCAGGATGCGAAGGAGACGGACGGAGGCGGCGAACAGCTTCATGCGGCGGGCGGCAGGCTAGGGGACCGATCCAGGCGCTGGACGCGCGCCTCGAGTCGGTCGAGGGCAAGTTTGAGATCGTCCAGTTCGTTGAAGCGGGCGTTGGCCTCGGCCTGGCCGATCAGGCCACGGGCTTCTTCGCTGAGATAGTCGATCAGGTTCTGTCGCATGCTGTCGGCGCTGTCTTTCGCCCAGCGCGCCTGGTTGCGCAGGAAGTTGCCCAGGAGCGGTGTGGCAACCGGCCCGAGCCAGCGGGACAGCTCGTATTCCCAGTCCAGTTCGAGATCCTGCAGAACACCCACCAGCGACAGCAGCACCTGGCTGTCGCCTTCCATGCTCACCTCGGGTCGGTGCAGCACGGCAGGCTTGTCCCGGCTGAGCATCAGTCGGACCAGGCTGGCGGAGGGCGAGCGCAACACGCAGTCGGCTTCACCCTCCCAATGCAATGCCAGGCGCAGGCCTTCATTGTCCGGCAGAACGAACAGGCGCCACGCAGGGGCGCTGGCGTTCACTTCGATGAGTTGGCCGGACAGCCTGGCCAGCCGCGGCAGTGCCGTGGCGTCCAGGCGAAGGGCAGCGTTCAGCCCGCGTTCCACGCCGGCCAGCAGGGCAGTGGTGAGCATCAGGGCTTGATGCCGCGATGCAGGGCGACAATGCCGCCGGTCATGTTGTGGTAGGTGACGCGCTCGAAACCGGCCGCCTCCATCATGCCCTTGAGGGTTTCCTGATCCGGGTGCATGCGGATCGACTCGGCCAGGTAGCGGTAGCTGTCGGCGTCGTTGGTGATCAGCTTGCCCATCAACGGCAGCAGACTGAACGAGTAGCTGTCGTAGGCCTTGGACAGCAGGGTGTTGGTGGGCTTGGAGAATTCCAGCACCAGCAGGCGGCCGCCGGGCTTGAGCACCCGCAGCATGGACGCAATGGCGTCCTCCTTGTGGGTGACGTTGCGCAGCCCGAAGGCGATGGTGACCACATCGAAATGGTTGTCCGGGAAGGGCAGCTTTTCGGCGTCGGCCTGAACGAACTTGACGTTGCCGGCGATGCCCTGGTCCAGCAGTCTGTCGCGGCCGACCTTGAGCATCGATGCGTTGATGTCGGCCAGTACCACTTCGCCGGTGGGGCCGACGATGCGCGAGAACTGGCGGGTCAGGTCGCCTGTGCCGCCGGCGATATCAAGCACGCGATTACCTGCGCGGGCGGCAGACAATTCGATGGTGAAACGCTTCCACAGCCGGTGTACGCCACCCGACATGAGGTCATTCATCAGATCGTATTTGGCGGCGACCGAGTGAAACACTTCGGCCACCTTCTGCGCCTTCTGGCTTTCCGGAACGCTCTGGTAACCGAAGTGGGTGGTCGGTTCTGCGTCACGCTCGTTGCGAGAGTCGGTCATGGTCAAGTCCACCGGATAAGGTCTGCCGGGCATTGTAAACGCAATTACACCGCTGAAGCGGCCTGATGCGATGCTTCCAGGTGGTCGGGCTGCATTCTCAGCGCAGGAATTCAGGCCGCAGAATATCGGTGAGGCGGCTGTGTGGCACGCTGATTTCCGGATGCCCATTGTCGTAGGGCGCAATCTGCCTGACGTCGTATTTGAGCAGAACGCGATCACGCAGCAGTGCGATGTGTGGTGTCGGCCGGAAAGGCCACGCCGCGCGGAACTCGACGATACGCTCGGGGTGCTGCTGGCGAACCCAGTCACGATGGGCCTGTTCGGCCAATCGCCAGAAGGCGCCTTCGCGGCCTGGCAGCAGGGCGTCCTGCAGCCGAAGCTCGCGCTTGGCGGCACGGTCATAGTTGATGAAACCCCGCCCCGGGTGACCTGTGGTGTCGCCCAGGTCGCGATAGCTGGACAGTTCGATCACCAGTACCTGGCCATGCCAGTCGCGGATCGCCGCCTGTAGCCAACTGCTCCAGTCGTCGCGCGCGCTGGCCAGAAAGGCCTGGCGATGAGCCTCCAGCGAAGGTGGAATCGGCTCGTCGCCGTGACGGGCCAACTGGCGCAGGCGGCGGTCGATCAGCCTTTCCAGTTCCGGCTCACCCGGAAAGCGCAGCACGTCGATATTGACCAGGGGACAATGTTCTCCGTCGCAGCCTTCGCTGCGGGTTTCGCTGATCGAGCGCTCAAAGGCGACGGGGGGCTGGTCGGCGGGCGGTCGTTGGCAGGCCGCCAGCGAGAGCGCCAGGGCCACCAGGCCGAGAAGTGGGATGAAAGGGCTGGATGACATGGTTTACCTTGTGGCGGTTGGGGCGGGGTGATGCTTCAAGTTCGGCGCGCTCAGGTCAAGTCCTCCATGGACCCTCGCCTGTCGAGCAGGGGCTGCAGCCGAACCGGCAGCGGGTTAGGATGCCTAATAGACGACCCGCGTTCAGCCGCGGCGGTCTTTCAGTTTTCTCCGTGCGGCGGCAGTGCCCACGGCTCAACCCAGCGAGTATCCATGAGCGAAACCTTCAAGCCTGTCGAGGGCGACGTCGAGATCCTGCGGCGCGAGCAGTGCTTTCGTGGCTTCTACAGCCTGGATCGGCTTCATCTGCGCCATCGCCTGTTCGATGGCAGCATGGGCGCAGAGATCGATCGCGAGGTGTTTCTGCGCCACGACGCGGTGTGCGTGCTGCCTTATGACCCGGTCAACGATAAGGTCGTACTGATCGAGCAATTCCGCATCGGTGCGATCGGCAAGTCCGATAATCCCTGGCTGCTCGAGCTGGTGGCCGGCCTGATCGACAAGGACGAACAGCCCGAAGAGGTGGCCCGCCGCGAAGCGGTGGAGGAAGCAGGCCTCGAGCTGGGCGCCCTCTGGCCTGTCACCAGCTATTTCCCTTCGCCGGGCGGCAGCAACGAGCGGGTCTACCTGTATGTCGGTCGCTGCGACAGCGACGGGGCGGGTGGCGTGTTCGGCCTGGCTGACGAGGGTGAGGACATCCGGGTTCACGTCTGGAGCCTCGACGAGGCCCTGGCGGCGATCGGCGACGGGCGCATCGACAATGCCGCCAGCATCATTGCCCTTCAATGGCTGGCGCTCAACCGTACGGCGGTCCGTGAGGCCTGGTCATGAAGTTGCTGCGCGAACGCTACCGAGTCGATCTGCAGGAATTGCAGGCGGCCTGTGAAGCCAACTACGCCCTGTTGTTTCGGCTGCTGCCAGGGATGCGCGAGCGACCCGAGGTGCGACGCATCGCGCTGAGCCAGGGCGATCGCCTGCTGGGCGTGCTGGTTCTGGAAGTGCTTGAACTTTGCCCTTACACCACCACCCTGCAGGTCCGCCAGGAGCTGTGCATGCCCTGGCTGCCCGTGCCGCGCCTCGAGGTGCGGGTCTACCATGATGCACGCATGGCCGAGGTCGTGGGCACGGAAAACGCTCGCCGTTTCCTCGGCATCTACAACTATCCCAATGCGCTGATGCACCAACCCGACGAGAAAAGCCAGCTCAACCTGTTCCTCGGCGAGTGGCTCCGCCATTGCCTGGCTTGCGGGCATGAAATGGAGTCGGTGCTCTGAAGGCCAGCGGTGCCAAGCCCGCCTTCAGGCTTTGTGAAGGATTACCGCTTCCGCTGGTTTACCGATAAGCCGCTGCCGTCAATAATCGGGGCATATCCGAATCTGGGGGCAGGGGCTTGGCGAGCATGGCCGTGTCGAAGGCGAATCGCATACTGGAACTGGTGCAGATCACCGATAGCCACCTGTTCGCCGACGCCCATGAAAAGCTGCTGGGTCTCGAGACCCGCTACAGCCTCGAGCGGGTGGTCGATCAGGTACTTGTGGAACGGCCGCGCATCGACCTGGTACTCGCCACCGGCGATCTCTCCCAGGACGGTTCACCCCGTTCCTACGAGCTGTTTCGCGAGCAGACCCGCCGCATCGGGGCGCCGAAGCGCTGGTGTCCCGGCAATCACGACGATCGAGCCGCCATGCTCGAGGCCTCCCGGGGCAGCGACCTGATGCAGCCGGTGGTTGATCTCGACGGCTGGCGGATCATTCTGCTCGATTCGCTGGTACCCGGCGCGGTGTTCGGCCAGCTCGAGGACGACCAGTTGCAACTGCTCGAAAGCGCGCTGACCGGGGCGGCCGGGCGGCATTGCCTGATCTGCCTGCATCACCATCCGGTCGACATTGGCAGCCGCTGGATGGACGCCATCGGCCTGCGCAACGCCGACAGGCTGTTCGCCGTCATTCGGCAGCATCACCAGGTGCGCGGGCTGATCTGGGGACACGTGCATCAGGCCTTCGATGCCGAGCGCGAGGGTGTTCGCCTGCTCGCATCCCCTTCAACCTGCATGCAGTTCGAGCCTGGCAGCGAGGATTTCCAGATCGGCGCCGAGGCGCCGGGCTACCGTTGGTTGCGGTTGCACCCCGATGGCCAGATCGAGACCGCGGTGTCGCGGGTCGCCGGTCTGGTTTTCGAACCTGAAGATGGCGTAAAGGGCTACTAGTGGCCTTGTCATGGCTAGGCTATGGCGAGGAGCGGCAACGCAGTATCGGGGCCGTGAGCGCCGAAATCGACTAACCGAACAGGCCACTAGCGGCGCGCTGGGTTGCGGGCTTGCCGCGGCAGGTATTGGCCCTGTAGCCTTTTTCCCTTCCTCTGTCGTCTCGAGCCAGCATGCTCCACGATCAGCCGACCGTCCTCTATATCCATGGATTCAACAGCTCTCCCTGGTCGCACAAGGCTCGCCAGCTGACTGCCGCCATGCAGCGCGCGGGCCTGGGTGACCAGCTGCGGGTGCCCGCCCTGCATCACCATCCGACCCAGGCGATGGCGCAACTGCAGACCGCGCTGGGCGAGCTGGGCCGGCCTCTGCTGGTCGGCAGCTCACTGGGCGGCTACTATGCGACGAGCCTCGCCGAACGCCATGGCCTGAAGGCGCTGCTGATCAATCCGGCAGTACGGCCGCATCGCCGGTTCAGGGCATATCTGGGGCCGCAGACCAATTTCCATACCGGTGAGGTCTGGAATCTCGACGAGGGGCACGTGGCGGCGCTCGCCGCGCTGGATGTCCCACCACCCGGCGACGCCCTGCGCTATCAGGTATGGTTGCAGACCGGCGACGAGACCCTCGACTACCGGGAGGCTGAAACCTTCTACCAGGGCTGTGCCCTCCGCATCGAAGAGGGCGGGGATCACGCTTACCAGGGGTTCGTCGACAGGCTGGCAGAGCTGCTGGCATTCGCCGGCTTTGATCCGGCCTGCTGGCGCGACGTCGATTTTTCCGATTTGTAAGGACCGCACAAGACGCCATGTCTTACACCGCAGAAGCCATCGAAGTTCTCTCCGGGCTGGACCCGGTGCGCAAGCGTCCGGGCATGTACACCGATACCAGCCGACCGAACCATCTGGCTCAGGAGGTCATCGACAACAGCGTCGACGAGGCACTGGCCGGTCATGCGCGCGCCGTGCAGGTAATCCTGCACGCCGACAATTCCCTGCAGGTGATCGACGATGGCCGCGGCATGCCGGTGGACATCCATCCCGAGGAGGGGATCTCCGGCATCGAGCTGATCCTCACCAAGCTGCACGCGGGCGGCAAGTTCTCCAGCAAGAACTACCAGTTTTCCGGCGGCCTGCATGGGGTGGGCATCTCGGTGGTCAACGCGCTGTCCACCCGGGTCGAGGTCACCGTCCGGCGCGACGGCAGCGAATACCGCATGAGCTTCGTCGATGGCTACAAGGCCAGCGAGTTGGAGGTGATCGGCAGCGTCGGCAAGCGCAACACCGGCACCAGCGTGCAGT
The DNA here is from genome assembly GCF_042648805.1 of Stutzerimonas tarimensis. NCBI lineage: Bacteria > Pseudomonadati > Pseudomonadota > Gammaproteobacteria > Pseudomonadales > Pseudomonadaceae > Stutzerimonas > Stutzerimonas tarimensis. The sequence continues at coordinate 220,976 of NZ_JBHRXZ010000017.1, forward strand.
TCTGGGCAGATCCCAAATACTTCGATTCGCCCCGCTATTCGGTGACGCGCCTAAAGCATGTGCTCAAGGCCAAGGCTGTGCTCTGCCCCGGTCTGCTGGTCAGCTTCGAGGACAAGAACGCCGGCGAGAAGCTCGAGTGGCATTACGAGGCGGGTCTGACCTCCTACCTCGCCGAAGCGGTAAGCGAATTTCCTCGCCTGCCCGAGGCGCCCTTCATCGGCAGCCTGGCCGGGACCCGGGAAGGCGTCGACTGGGCAGTACTCTGGCTGCCTGAAGGCGGCGAAGCGGTGCAGGAGAGCTACGTCAACCTGATCCCGACGGCGCAGGGCGGCACCCATGTCAACGGCTTGCGCCAGGGGCTGCTCGATGCCATGCGGGAGTTCTGCGAGTTCCGTACGCTGCTGCCGCGGGGGGTCAAGCTGGCGCCGGAGGACATCTGGGAGCGCATCGCCTTCGTGCTCTCGATGAAGATGCAGGAGCCGCAGTTTTCCGGGCAGACCAAGGAGCGACTGTCGTCCCGCGAGGCTGCGGCATTCGTCTCCGGGGTGGTCAAGGACGCCTTCAGTCTCTGGCTCAATGCGCACCCGGAGCTGGGGCTGCAACTGGCCGAGCTGGCCATCAGCAACGCCGGGCGCCGACTCAAGGCGAGCAAGAAGGTCGAGCGCAAGCGCGTCACCCAGGGTCCGGCCCTGCCCGGCAAGCTGGCCGATTGTGCCGGCCAGGACAGCGCCCGTTCCGAGCTGTTTCTGGTGGAGGGCGATTCGGCTGGCGGCAGCGCCAAGCAGGCCCGCGACAAGGAGTTCCAGGCGATCATGCCGCTGCGCGGCAAGATCCTGAACACCTGGGAGGTCGATGGCGGCGAGGTGCTCGCCAGTCAGGAAGTACACGACATCGCCGTGGCGATCGGAATCGATCCGGGTTCCAGCGACCTGTCCCAGCTGCGCTACGGAAAGATCTGCATCCTCGCCGATGCCGACTCCGATGGCTTGCACATCGCGGCCTTGCTCTGCGCGCTGTTCGTACGCCATTTCCGCCCGCTGGTGGAGGCCGGGCACGTGCATGTGGCGATGCCGCCGCTGTACCGGATCGACCAGGGCAAGGACATCCACTACGCCCTCGATGAGGCCGAGCGCGACGGCATTCTCGAGCGACTGGCGGCCGAGAAGAAGCGCGGCAAGCTGCAGGTCACCCGCTTCAAGGGGCTGGGCGAGATGAACCCGTTGCAGTTGCGCGAGACCACGATGGACCCCAACACCCGGCGACTGGTGCAACTTTCGCTGGACGACTTCGACCAGGCCCGCGAGGTCATGGACATGCTTCTGGCGAAAAAGCGCGCCGGTGATCGCAAGAGCTGGCTTGAAGCCAAAGGTAACCTCGCCGAGGTTCTGATTTGATCCGCGCGTTGGGGGTTATCGCCTTGCTGGCACTGCCGCTGTACAGCGCCGCGGAAACGTCGCCGCCACCACCCGAGCTGGTACTGGTAAGCGAGCATCCGGTGGAAGGCATACCTGGCGGCAACCTTTCCGGGCTGGCCTGGTGCGGCGACGGCTTGCAGGCCGTGTCCGATCGTGACGATCACCATCTGTACCGACTCGATATGCGAGAAGCAGTCTGGCAGGCCGAAGCGGAGCGTCTCGAGCCTCCGCCGGTACCTGACAGCGGTCTGCCCTGGGGGCTGCGCATGCGCACCCTGGCGATCTCGCCGTTGCGTGGTGGCTCCCTGGATTTCGAGGGCTTGAGTTGCGACGCGCTGGGCAATCGTTACCTGCTCAGTGAAGGTCACGCGGCGGTGCTGCGGGTCTCGGCCACCGGTGATGCGCAATGGCTAGATCTCCCGCGGAGCCTGCTGCGCCAGGCGCGTGCCAGTGGCATGATGCTCAAATACAACGCGCTGTACGAAGGTATCGCGGTGGACCCCAAGGGTGAGCGCCTGTGGCTGGCGGCGGAGCGTGAGCGTCGCGGCCTGCTGGTGGTACACCGCAACGGCGCCCGCTGGCGTTGCACGGGCGGTTGCGTGCTGCTCAGCGAGGGAGGCATGGTGCACTCGCCCGTGCGTGAGGAAGAGCGCTGGGTGTCGAAGGATTTCACCGCCCTGGCCTGGTTCGACAACAAGCTCTTCACCCTCGAGCGTGCCGCCCACCAGCTGTGCCGGCGAAACCCGGCCAATGGCGAAGTCGAGCGTTGCTGGTCATTTGCCGCGACGGCTGGCGAGGCGGATCGCCGTTATGCCCAGGGCGACGGCCACGCCGAGGCCCTGTGGGTCGATGCCGACGGGGTCTGGGTCGGGCTCGACAATAATTTTCTGCCCCGCGGCGACGGCGATGCACGGCCGATCATCTGGCGCTTCGCCGCCCCCCGCGGGGGCTGGGGAGCGCGGCGGTGACCACGCAGCCGGGGCGCCGCGCCGGCCGGGTCATGCTGGTACTGGCCTGGGTGGCCGGTTTGTACCTGGCCACACAATTCTTTTCGGAATGGGAGTTCAGCCGGCTCAATCCCAACCTGACGCCGGAGTCACAGCGTACCGGCGAGTTCATCGAGGTCACCCTGAGTGGCAATGCCCAGGGACATTTTGTCGCCGCCGGCCGGATCAATGGCGAGCGGGTCACCTTTCTGCTGGACACCGGGGCCACTGACGTGGCGGTGCCGGCGCGGCTCGCCGAGCAACTCGGCCTGAGCCGCGGTCAACCGCAGCCAGTGATGACCGCGAGCGGCCCGAGCACGGGCTACCGTACCCGCATCGAGCGTCTGGAACTGGGTGACATCGTCCTGAACGGGGTGCCGGCTCTGCTGATCCCGGACTTCGACAGCCCGGTGGTACTCCTGGGGATGAGCGCCCTCAAACAACTCGAATTCACCCAGCGCGCCGGCACCATGCTGCTGCGCCAACACGTCACGGAACAACCATGAGCGTTTCGCTAGATCCGAGCCTGGAGGGTGTCGAGCGTCGATCCCTCGCCGACTTTACCGAGCAGGCCTATCTGAACTACTCCATGTACGTGATCATGGACCGCGCCCTGCCGCACATCGGCGATGGGCTCAAGCCCGTTCAGCGGCGCATCGTCTATGCCATGAGCGAACTGGGACTGGACGCCGACTCCAAGCACAAGAAGTCGGCACGGACGGTCGGCGATGTGCTAGGCAAGTACCACCCCCATGGCGACTCGGCGTGCTACGAAGCCATGGTCCTGATGGCCCAGCCGTTTTCCTATCGCTACCCCCTGGTGGACGGGCAGGGCAACTGGGGCGCGCCGGACGACCCCAAGTCGTTTGCCGCCATGCGCTATACCGAAGCCAGGCTGTCGCGCTATTCCGAGGTGCTGCTGTCCGAGCTGGGCCAGGGTACCGTGGAGTGGACGCCGAACTTCGACGGCACCCTCGACGAGCCCGCGACCCTGCCGGCGCGACTGCCCAACCTGCTGCTCAACGGCACCACCGGCATCGCCGTGGGCATGGCCACCGACGTGCCGCCGCACAACCTGCGCGAGGTGGCAGCGGCCTGCGTGCGGTTGCTGGACGAGCCCAACGCCACGGTGGAGCAGCTCTGTGAGCATGTGCCGGGGCCCGATTACCCGACCGAGGCGGAAATCGTCACGCCGAGGGCCGACCTGCTGAAGATGTACGAGAGCGGCCGTGGCTCGGTGCGCATGCGCGCGGTCTACCGGGTGGAGGACGGCGACATCGTGGTTACTGCACTGCCGCATCAGGTCTCCGGCGCCAAGGTGCTCGAGCAGATTGCGGGGCAGATGCAGGCCAGGAAGCTGCCGATGGTGGCTGACCTGCGTGACGAGTCCGACCACGAGAACCCGACCCGGATCGTCATCGTGCCGCGTTCGAACCGAGTCGAGGTGGAGGCCCTGATGCAGCACCTGTTCGCCACCACCGACCTGGAGTCGAGCTACCGGGTCAACCTCAACGTCATTGGCCTCGACGGCAAGCCGCAGGTCAAGAACCTGCGCAGCCTGCTGGGTGAGTGGCTGACCTACCGCATCGGCACCGTGCGGCGGCGGCTGCAGTTCCGCCTGGACAAGGTGGAGAAGCGGCTGCATCTGCTGGAAGGCCTGTTGATCGCCTTTCTCAACCTTGACGAGGTCATCCAGATCATTCGCTCCGAGGACCAGCCCAAGCCGGTGCTGATGGCGCGATTTGGCCTGACCGACATGCAGGCCGACTACATCCTCGATACCCGTCTGCGCCAGTTGGCGCGGCTGGAAGAAATGAAAATCCGGGCCGAGCAGGACGAGCTCGCCAAGGAACGCGATCGCCTGCTGGCGCTGCTCGGTAGCGAGAGCAAGCTGCGCAAGCTGGTGCGCAAGGAGCTGCTGGCCGACGCCGAGCGCTACGGTGATGCGCGCCGCTCACCCATCACCGAGCGGGCCGAGGCCCGCGCCCTGGCTGAAAACGAGCTGATGCCATCCGAGCCGGTGACCGTCGTCCTGTCGGAAAAGGGCTGGGTACGCTGCGCCAAGGGCCACGAGGTGGACGCCACCGCGCTCTCTTACAAGGCCGGCGACGGTTACAAGGCCGCCGCCGCAGGCAAGTCCAACCAGTTCGCCGTGTTCATCGACAGCACCGGGCGCAGCTATTCGCTGCCGGCCCATTCGCTGCCTTCGGCACGCGGGCAGGGTGAGCCGCTGACCGGCCGCCTGGCCCCTCCACCTGGAGCGTCGTTCGACTGCCTGTTGCTGCCCGAGGACGAGGCGCTCTACGTCATTGCCTCCGATGCCGGTTACGGTTTCGTAGCCAAGGGAGAGGACCTGCAGGCAAAGAACAAGGCCGGCAAGGCGCTGCTCAGCCTGCCGGCGGGCGCACGGGTGATGCCGCCCCGGCGCCTGGCAAGTGCCGAACAGGACTGGCTGGCGGCGGTCACCACCGAGGGGCGCCTGCTGGTGTTTCGCGTCCGCGATCTGCCGCAGCTGGCCAAGGGCAAGGGCAACAAGCTCATCGGCATCCCCGGCGAACGGGTGGCGAATCGCGAAGAATATATGGTCGACCTTGTCGTGCTGCCAGAAGGTGCGGCGCTGTCGCTGCAGGCCGGCAAGCGGACACTGTCGATCAAGCCGGACGACCTGGAGTATTACAAGGGCGAGCGAGGGCGGCGCGGCAACAAGCTGCCGCGGGGTTTCCAGCGGGTCGATGGGTTACTCGTGGACACCGGCCGGAGCCTATAGAGCAGGTGCGCAGATGACAGTCCAGGGGCGAACCACAGCACAGCTTGGCTGGATGGACGATCAGGATGGCATGGCTGTCCTGCAGCTGTCCGGCACCTGGACGCTGAGAGCTGAAAAACCCGAACTGCTCGATATCTGGCGCAGTCGAGCGCGTCCGCCAGGCACCGTGCTGTTGCAGATCGAGTCGCTGGACGACTGGGACAGCAGCCTGCTGGCCCTGCTGCGCCGGCTGCAAAAGCTGGCGGGTTCGTCCGGCTCAGAGCTGCGCTACGGCAATCTGCCCGAAGGGGTGGAGCGCCTGCTGAGGATGGCAGACGAGTCGCCGAAACGGCCTGAGGGAGCCCCGCGACCGCGCTACGGCCGCGTTTCCCGCGTAGGGCTGAAGGCGATCGGCGTGCGTGACGCGCTGGTCAATGCCTCGCAGTTTGTCGGCGAGGTCCTGCTTGGTCTCGGGCGCCTGTTCAGCGGACGCTCGCGCATGCGCCGCAGCGATTTTCTGCTCGCGCTCGCCCAGTGCGGGCCTGGCGCGCTGCCTATTGTCGGCCTGATCGCCACCCTGGTCGGACTGATTCTGGCCTTTGTCGGCGCCGCTCAACTCCAGGCGTTCGGTGCTCAGCTTTATATCGCCAATATGGTCGCCATCGGCATGACCCGGGAAATGGGTGCGCTGATGACCGCCGTGATCCTGGCCGGGCGCACCGGCGCTGCCTATGCCGCCGAGCTGGGCAGCATGCAGGCCAACGAAGAGATCGATGCCTTGCGCACCTTCGGGTTTCCTCCTCTGGATTTCCTGGTCCTGCCGCGGCTACTGGCGTTGCTGATCGCGCTGCCCCTGCTCACGGTATTCGCCGACGCGCTGGGGATTCTTGGCGGCTTCATCATCGGCGCTGGGCTGTTCGACATCTCGGCACCGCTCTACATCAGCCAGAGCCTGGAAATGCTGACCATGACGGACTTCCTGCTGGGCCTGTTCAAAAGCCTGGTGTTCGCCGTCCTGATCGGGTTGATCGGCTGCTATTACGGCCTGTCCTGTGGGCGCAATGCGCAGGCTGTGGGGCAGGCGACCACGCGCGCGGTGGTCAGCATCATCGTGGCACTGGTGATCAGCGATGCGCTGATCACGCTGATCTGCACCCAGTTGGGGATCTGACATGACCGACGCGGCCCTGATTGTCGAAGGCATGAGCGCGGGCTATGGCAAGCTGGTGGTGCAGCGCGACCTGAACTTCAGCATTCGGCGCGGCGAGGTGTTCGTCATCATGGGGGGCAGCGGCACCGGCAAAAGCACCCTGCTGCGGCACCTCATTGGCCTGCAGGCCCCCCTCGCCGGGCGCATGCTGTTTCACGGCGAGGATTTCTGGGCACGGGGAGAGACTGCCCGAGCCGAGCTGCAGCGACATTTCGGCGTGCTCTACCAGAACGGTGCCTTGTGGAGCGGTATGACCCTGCGCGAGAACATCACGCTGCCGCTGAAAACCTATAACCCACATCTGGTCGCCGCGGAGCTGGATGAACTGGCGGCGATCAAGTTGTCCCTGGTGGGGCTGGGGGGTTGCGACGAACTCTATCCCGCCGAGCTGTCGGGCGGCATGCGCAAGCGCGCCGGCCTGGCTCGGGCGCTGGCACTGGACCCTGACATATTGTTTCTGGACGAACCCTCGGCCGGGCTCGATCCGTTAAGCTCCATGGCTCTGGATGAGCTCATCCTGCAACTGCGCGATAGCCTCGGTGCCAGCATCGTGCTGGTAACCCACGAATTGCCGAGCATCTACCGGGTGGCCGACACCTGCCTGTTTCTCGACAACCAGACCCGCACCCAGATTGCCCTGGGGCCGCTGCAGCAACTGCTCGATGAATGCCCTCATCCCACCGTGCAGCGTTTCCTGCGGCGCAGCCCGCAACCGGAGGATTCATGAGCGAGACGCGCAAGCCTTTCCTGATCGGTGCCTTCGTGCTGAGCGGCCTGGTGCTCATGGCCGGTGCGTTGCTGCTGCTTGGTCGTGACACCTGGTTCCGCCCCGCGAGCCAGTACGTGGTGTATTTCACCGGAGCGCTCGATGGCCTGTCGGTGGGTGCCGATGTGACGTATCGCGGGGTGAAGGTTGGCACCGTGCGGGATATCCGTCTCTCGTTCGACCGCGAGTTGCAGGACGTGGTGATGCCGGTCGTGGTGAGCATCGACCCGGTGGCGGGGCGAGACGACCAGCGCATGGACCAGATCGTCGAGCGCCTGGTCGAACGCGGGCTGCGCGCCCAGCTCCAGACCCAGAGCCTGGTCACCGGCCAGGCGATGGTGACCCTCGACATCTTTCCGGGGCGTCCGGGCTACGTCCGCGAGCCCAACGACCTGGGGCTTCCGGCGATCCCCAGCGTTCCCTCGCGGGTGGATCAAGCCGCCGACATCCTGCGCGACCTGGCCGGCAGCATGCGCGACTTGCCGCTGGAGGAAATGGTGCTGTCGCTGAACAACACCCTTCAGGCTGTCGAGCGGCTGGTGGCCTCGCCGGAGTTGCGTGACGGCCTAGGCAATCTCAACGCGACCCTGGCCAATCTTGAGGGTTTGACTCAACAATTGCAGCGACAAATGCCGGCTATCCTGGATAATGTAGAGCGCAGCAGCGCCGACATGGGCGAGGTCATGGGCGAGTTTCGCCAGACTGCCAGACTTGCCCAGAAGGCGCTGCAGCAAGTGCAGGGACTTGCCGGCGAGGCCTTGGGAAGCCTTGGGCCCCAGTCGGAGGCGCAGTACGAATTGCTAAGGACGCTGGAGCAGATGGGACAAGCCAGCAAGGCCTTGCAACGGACCGCCGAAGGCCTTCAACAGCAACCCCAATCGCTTATCTTCGGCCAGCCACGGTGATTTCAAACATGCGTCTCTCGCACTTGACCGCTCTTGTCAGCCTGACCGCGATACTCGGATTGGGCGGCTGTGTCAGTTCGCCCCCTTCCCAGTTCTACCAGCTCCAGAGTGGTGCGCCCGAGTTGCCGGAGGCGAGCTCAGGGGTCGCATTGCTGCTGGGGCCGATGACGGTGGCCGATTACCTGCAGCGCGAAACCCTGGTACAGCGTCAAGCCGATGGCAGCCTTACCATCGACAACGGCATGCGCTGGGCCGGGAGCCTGCAGGACGACATGGCCCAGTTGCTGGTTCGCCAGCTCGCCAGCGAACTGAGGACCAGCCGTGTCGCGGTCTATCCGGACCGGATCGGCTTTCGTCCCGAGGTCCAGGTTCTGCTCAATCTCGTACGCCTCGACTCGGGGCCGCAGCAGCCGGCGGTACTCGAGGCGCAGTGGCGTCTGCTGGATGGCAAGAGCGAGATGCGCAACACCCAGATGCTGCGCCTGCAGGGCGAACACGATGGCTCGGTGAGCGACCAGGTACGTGCCCAGAGCGAATTGCTGAAAAGGCTCAGTGAGCAGTTGGCCATGGCGATACGTCCCATGATGGCGCGTACACCAGTCCGAGGCGCGCCCAAGGCGCTGACCCAGGCCGAGCCCGTCAAGCCGGCCGAAGAAACTCCTCGGGTACCACCTCCACTCAGAACCGACCTCGAGGTCTATCGCTTCTGAGTCGCGTCTCCGCTCATACTCGGTGCTGAGCTTCCTGCAGGTGGGCCAGCTGGCGCTCCAGTAGCGCTGGATAGGGAGCCTGCAGCCCTTCGATGGCACTGGCGCCAGCCGGCTTGGCGACTCGACGCACGCGGGCCCGCTGGCGCACCAGGGCGTCCTCCCCCACGCTGCTCTCCACCAGCAACAGGTTGCGGCTGTGCTGCGACAGTCCCAGCGCGGCCTGTACCGGCTCGCTGAGCAGCAGGTCTCCCTGGCTCAGCTCGGCCAGCCCGGTGCCCTGAGACAATCCCAGCTGAAGCGGAAGCGGTTCGTTCAGGTCACTCTGCACGCAATGCACCTGGGCGCGCAGCAACTCCCCGCAGCAGATCGCATGGGTCAGAAAGTTCTGCTCGTTGCCGCGGCTGTTGAACAGGATCAATCCGCTGCCATCCTTGAGCATCTGCAAGTCCGCACGATAGAGAGTAGCCACCTGATCGAGGCCGTCGCGGTGCCGCTGCAGCAACTCCTGGCGCAGCGCGGCGGGCAGCGCTCTGATCCGCTCCTGGCCACCCAGTTGTACCGCCAGAACTGCTGTGCGGATAGGCATGGTCGGCTTGCTGACCACCTTTTCCGCCCGCTGGGGCGTGGCAGGCGAAGTGGGCAGGGGCGCTGGAGCGGGCCGGTCGCTGGGCGTCGGTGCCTTTCCCAGCGAGGGATCGTCATCCTCGTCATCGGCGCAGTCCGGCTCAGTGTCGTCGAGCGGCGCCTGCTCGTCCTCTTCCTCTCGTACTTCCGGCTCTGGCAACAGGCGGGTCTGCAGCTGGCGCGCCAGTTCGCCAATCTCGTCCTGGCGCCCGGCACCGGGGGCGGGGAAATCCGGGTCACGCAGCCAGACGCGCAGTTGCATCAGTGGCAGGGAAATCCGCCGGCCAAGGCGCAGGCTCAGGATCAGGGTCAGCGCCAGCAGGATCAGGCTCAGCAGCCCCATGTTCTGAAGGCTGATGGACATCGGCTGGTGGAACTGCTGCATGTCCAGGCTGATGCTCAGGCGCCCGGCAATGGCTTCCTGGATGGTGATCGAAGTGGAAAATATCCCCTGATCATCCAGCAGATGGCGGCGAGGTGCGGTGCCCGCCTCGGCCAGCACACGGTTGTCGACGCTGTGAATCGCCGCGTGAGCCACCAGGGGGTTCTGCACCAGGTTGCTGAGCAGCACGTTGAGACTGAGCATGTCGTTGGCCACCAGCTGTTCGGTGGCCGACGCGGCGGTCTGGGTGATCAGGCTCTGGCCCAGCGCATTGGCGTGCTGGTCCATGGCATGCTTGAGCTGCATGCCCATGATCCAGCCATGCAGCACGAGCGCGAGCACCACCAGCAGCAGGGTATGGCTGACGATGCGCAGGACCAGAGGAATTCGCCGCAGACGCAAGGCGTTGAAGAGCATGACGAAAATATTGTCGGATTTGACGGAGGCAGGCCGGTTCACAAAAAGCACGGCTCTTCGGCTGTGGAATTGGCCGGCAGTATAGCCAGCGGTCGGGGTGGCAGGATAGCCGCGAACATGCCCGTCCGGAGACTAAACAGGCTAGAATTCAGGCCTTTGCCATTTAGGGAGTTGCGCCTTGCGCGAGATCGTCCTGATCAACATCACCGGGGAAGATCGGCCCGGTCTGACCGCCGCCGTGACCGGTATCCTGGCTCAGGGTGAGGTGAACATTCTCGACATCGGCCAGGCGGTGATCCACGACACCCTGTCGTTCGGCATCCTGGTGGAGATTCCCGGTACCCCGGCTGGCTCCTCAGTGCTCAAGGATCTCCTGTTCACCCTTTACGGGCTCGACCAGCAGGTGCGCTTCACGCCGGTTTCCGAAGAGGAGTATCGGCAGTGGGTCAGCGGCCAGGGCAAACCTCGGCACATCGTGACCCTGCTGACGCGCAAGGTGACCGCCGAACAGCTGCAGCGGGTCAGTTCGATCACGGCCAAGTACGGGTTGAACATCGACCGCATCGACCGCCTCTCCGGGCGCAGGCCGTTGGACATGCCTGACGAGCGCGGAAAAGGCTGTATCGAACTGTCGGTGCGCGGCGAGCCGGCCGATCCGAACGCCATGCGCGCTGATTTTCTCAGTGTGGCTCAGCAGCTGAACGTCGACATCGCCTTCCAGCGCGACACCGTGTTCCGCCGCAATCGCCGGCTGGCCGTGTTCGACATGGACTCGACCTTGATCGAGGCGGAAGTGATCGACGAGCTGGCCAAGGAGGCTGGGGTCGGCGAGCAGGTGTCGGCCATCACCGAGCGGGCCATGCGCGGCGAGCTGGATTTCCGCGCCAGCTTCAAGGAGCGCCTGGCGTTGCTCAAGGGCCTGCCGGAAAGCGTGCTGGCCAAAGTCGGTGCCGGCCTGCAGCTGACCGAGGGGGCCGAGGTGCTGTTCACCGAGCTCAAGCGGCTTGGCTACAAGACCGCGATCCTTTCCGGTGGCTTTACCTATTTTGCCCACCAGCTGCAGCAGAGGCTGGGTATCGACTATGTCTTTGCCAATGAACTGCAAATCCTCGACGGGCGCCTTACCGGTGTCGCCATGGAGCCCATCGTAGATGCCCAGCGCAAGGCCGACCTGCTCGCCGAGCTGGCCGAGCGGGAAGGACTGCGCTTGGAGCAGACCATTGCGGTCGGCGACGGAGCCAACGATCTGCCGATGCTCGGGCTGGCCGGGCTCGGCGTCGCCTTCCGCGCCAAGCCCCTGGTCAAGCAGTCGGCCAAACAGGCGATTTCCACCCTTGGCCTGGACGGCATCCTCTATCTGCTCGGCTACCGCGATCGTGAAGGCGGCGAAGCCTGAGGCTTAGCCGCAGCCTCAGGGCTTGATCGCCACCTTCAGCACGCCGTCGCGCTGGTTGGCGAAAAGGTCGTAGGCCTTCTCGATGTCATCCAGCGCATAGTGGTGGGTCACCAGCGGCGTGAGGTCCAGACGTTCGGCGGCGACGATGTTCATCAGCCGGCGCATGCGTTCCTTGCCGCCCGGGCACAGCGACGTGATGATCTTGTGGTCGCCCAGGCCGGCATGAAAGGCCGACAGGGGAATGCTCAGGTCGCTGGAGTAGACCCCGAGGCTGGAAAGCGTGCCGCCGGGCTTGAGCACCCGCAGCGCGCCCTCGAAGGTCGACTGAAGACCCAGCGCTTCGATGGCCACATCGACGCCGCGCCCTCCGGTCAGTCGCAGCACCTCCTCCACCACGTCCACTTCGCGAAAGTTGAGCGTGACGTCGGCGCCCATCTGCCGCGCGACCTCGAGTCGCTCCCCGATGCCGTCGATGGCGATGATCAGACTGGCACCGCGCAACCGGGCACCAGCCGTGGCGCACAGGCCGATCGGGCCCTGGGCGAAGATCGCCACCAGGTCACCGATGCGGATGTTGCCGGCCTCGGCGCCGGCAAAGCCGGTCGACATGATGTCCGGACACATAAGCACCTGCTCATCGGTCAGCCCGTCAGGCACGGGCGCCAGGTTGGCCTGGGCATCGGGCACCAGCACATACTCGGCCTGGGTGCCGTCGATACTGTTGCCGAAGCGCCAGCCTCCCATGGGCTTGTAGCCGTGGCAGCTGCAGCCACCGTCCTGGCTGGGCAGTCCGTCCTGGCTGGCATAGGAGCCGAAACTCGGGCAGATGGCGCCAGCGATCACCCGCTGGCCTTCCTGATAGCCCTGGACACTGCTGCCGAGCGTCTCGATGACGCCCACCGGCTCGTGGCCGATGGTGAGGCCCGAGGCGACGGGATATTCGCCCTTGAGGATATGAACGTCGGTGCCGCAGATGGTCGTGGTGGTGATCCGGATCAGCGCATCGTTCGGGCCGACGTCGGGGATGGGTTTGTCCTGCAGCTCGATGCGACCGGGTTCGACAAAGACGGCGGCTTTCATCATGACCATCATGATCTCCTCTGGGCTTCGGGTTCCCTGGAAATTCTAGCCTAGCCTGGGGAGCTCGCAGCTGACCGACATCAAGGCCTGTTCAGCTGTCCTCACTGCTGAAGTCGTAATTCATCGATTGGCTGGGGCCCTGCAGGTAGTAGCCCTGAATGTAGTTCACGCCCGCCTGCCAGATGTTGGCGAGCATGCTGGCCGATTCGATGAACGGCACGATGCTCAGCTTGTTCAGCTTGTGCAACTCGCCCAGCAGCGCCGTCAGCGCCTGGACCCCTTCAGGCCTGGACAGGTTCTGCGCGAAGCTGCCATCGACCTTGACGAATTCCGCAGGCAGGTGGGTGAACAGGTTGAGCGGATTGCCGGCGCGGCCGAAGTGACTCACGGCGATCTTGCAACCAAGCGACCTGAGGCCCTGGGCCAGGGGCTTGGCCTGGGTCAGGTAGGTGGTCGCGTCCGCTTCGTCGAACTGGAATACCAGGGCGTCTCCTGGCAGGCGAGAGGCCTTGAGCGCAGCGCCGAGCCAGGGCAGCAGCGCCGGGTCCTGCAGGCTGGCGGCGCACAGATGCACGAACAGGCGGGTCTTGTGCCCTTTGGCATGGTGCTCGTGGAGCAGTTTGATCGAGTTGAGGAGTACCCAGCGGTCGATGGTCACCGCCAGGCCCGCTTCGATAGCCGCTTCCAGGAAGTCACCGGGCGGGACCTCTTCGCCCTTGGGGTTGAGCAGCCGAAGCAAGACCTCATAGTGCTCGTGGCTATCGCCAAGTAGGCTGATGATGGGCTGGAACAGCAGGCGGAAACTGTTGTTGTCGAGCGCCTGGCGGACCATGGCCTGGACATTGCCGCGGTTGGCTGCGGCCGCGATTTCCTCGGCAGGATCGAAGCGCTTGACCCCATTGCCTTCGGTGAGGTCGTCGGCGCAACGATGGGCGCGGTCCAGTATCGCCTGGGCATCGTCGATCTTCCTGTCGAGCCCGGCGATGCCGATGCTCAGGGTGATCTGGATGGTGCGGCCGTCGATTTCAAAGAGGTGGTCGCCTACCTTGCGCAGCAGTGCTGCCATTGCCGGTTCGGCCTGCGTCGGATTGAGCTCGGGCTGCAGCAAGGTGAACTGATCATCGCCAAAGCGCGCGAGTTCGGTGCCAGGCGGCAGTTCGCGGAGCAGGAGCTGGGCCAGTTCGGCAAGCAGTTGGTCAGAGTCGGCCAGGCCGATTTCCGCCTGCAGGCTGGAGAAGCGATCGATGCGGATAAAGGCCAGGCTGGCTTCGCCCTGTCCGCCGAGACGCTGTTCGACAGCGGAACCCAGGAGCTCGAGGAAGTGGCTGCGGTTGTGCAGGCCGGTCACCGCGTCCTGACTGCTGATCTCGCGCAGCTTTTCCTCGAGTTCGGCATTGCTCGTTTCCGCCCGGATCGACACCTGGATACAAGGTTCGCCATCGAAAATGGCCGGCGACAGGTGGATCTGCGTCTTGAAGGCGCTGCCATCGCCGCGAATGCCATCGCAGGGGAGCTCGCTCGCCTCCGGGCGGGTCTGGTAATTGCGCAGAAAATCCTTGAAGTTGACCTGATCGCAACCGGCGATCAGGTCGATCAGAGGCATGCCCTCGAGTTCGTCGGCGTCTTCGTAGCCGAACAGGTCCAGATAGCTTCGATTGGCGTAGACGTGCATGCCGTCATGGACATAGGCAATGGCATCGGCCGAGCTTTCCAGCAGCAGGTGGCAGCGCTTTTCGGCCTCCTGAAGCAGCGCTTCGACCTGGCGCCGCGCACGGCGCTGCGCCAGGTCGGCCAGTTCACGGTTGGCCACCAGGATCAGGCGTTCGTCTTCACCCTGGGGTACCGCGTCACGGGCACCCAGTATCAGGGCTTCGGTGATGGCATCGGAGTCGTTGTCGGCGGTGAGCTGTATCGCCGGAAGGTCGGTCGCCTGGCGAGCCGCGCGGAGCGCATCGCCAGGGGGCAGCAACTCGCTTTGCGGTGCCAGGAGCAGCAGATCCCAGGGGCGCTGCAGGGCCTGCTCCAGCACCTCGTGGCTGGTCAGGCGCTGCGCACGGGTCGCATGGCCGGCGTTGCGGAAAAGGCTGACGAGGCGCTCGGCTTCATTCTGCGAGTCTTCGAGGATGAGCAGGCGGAGTGTGTGCTTTTCCTTGGGCATGGTTTACAGCTTGAACCGCGCGACGAGCGCCTGGAGAAAGGGAGTCGCCGGCAATCTACAAAAGCTCCCAGAGCGAGTCAAAGCCTTCCGCCGCGCCCACCGGCTGCGCATGGCGTGTTGTGACCGGCATCTCCTCGCGGGCCATCTCCAGCGTTCGGTAGGTGAACTCGCCGTAGCTGGGAGTGCCGCTGCGTCGCTCACAGAGCACGGCACTGTAGTCGCGTTTGTTGTCGAGGATGCGTACGTTGGATCCTTCACGGAAGGGCATGTTGGGCGCGATGAGGCTCGCCGGGGAGCGCATGGTGGCGTTTTCCGGAATCATAAGCGTGCGAAGGTAATGGCTGTTCTGGCCATCACTGTTGACCAGTCGCAGGGCGCAGGGATGCGCGTGACGGGTCTTGAGCTGTATGCCCATCTGGGTGCCGCCCTGGTGCAGCTGACGAACCCAGCGCACCGTGGCCAGGATCCAGTGCTGATCGCGGTCACGCAGGGCCACCAGTTCGCCGACCTGGAGCTGAGCCGGTACGTCTTCGGGCCAGGTCAGTCGGTAGCCTTCGGCGCTCTGGTCGACGATGCCGAAGCGAAAGGTGGGATGGCTGACCGAAGGCGCCTCGCTGGCCAGCTCGAAGGCAATGCTCTGCAGTTCCGGCCTTGCCTCACTGGCCTCCGACGGGGTGTGCACGAAAGCGGCGCTCCAGGGGTCGGCGACGGGTTTGGTTTTCTTGCGCTCCGCCTCGATCTGGTTATTTTGCTCGAGCATCTCGTCGAAATTGCGTTCGCCGCTGAGGTAGAAGTGAACCGCCGTCATGCCGATGCAGAGCTCAAGCTCACCCTCGCCGGCGCTGCGAGGAAAGCTGCGCTCGGCCATGCCATCCCAGGCTGTGCAGAGATGACGAAGCAGATCGTCGTCCAGTTCGTCGGCGCGCGACAGTTCCGAAAGGTGGCGCTGCTTGGTGGGCATCTTCAGGTATTCGGCGATCACCGCCGAGAGTGGCTGGGCATTGATGCCCAGCCAGCCTTCCAGCATTTCGGGCGGAACCAGCGAGCGATAGCGAGGTGCCCCGTCGATGGGCGGGATCACCACGAACTGACAGCTTGGCGCGCTGGCTGGCTGCAGATGCACCAGCGGGCTCCAGCCCTCGAGCAGATCGCCGAGCTTGCCGATGCTGCGCTGACGCAGCTGATTGCTGCGAGCGGCCCCAAGCAGCAGCGCCGCGAGGTAGCTCTGCTCGATACTCATGCTGCGGGCCGGCTTGGTCAGCGGGTCGCTGATTGCCTGGCGCTCCAGCCCATGCTTGCGTGCGGTCTCGAAGAGCAGGTGCAGCTCTACCCAGGCGCTGTCCGGAACCACATTGTACAGCTGGCACGCCCGCACCAGGGCGGCGTACAGGCTGCGAATGGCGCGCTGCGAGGCCAATGCCAGCGGTTCGGGCTGGTCGCTGGCCGAGTGGCTGCCGCCGCCTTGGGCGATGTACTGCTGGACCACCAGCTTGTAGCCGTCGGCCAGATAGTTGTGCAGGGTCTGGCACAGGCCGGCCACCTTGCGCCCCTGGTGATCCAGGGCCAGGGCCTTGTCCAGGAAGTGCCGTTCAAGATGCTTGCAGGTCTCGTGAACCTCCGGGCGCAGCAGTTCAAGCAGTGGCAGGCGCTCGGCGGGAGGCAGTGGCAACTCGTTCAGCTCTTTAAGCGCCTGGAACAGGCGACGAGCTGTCTCCCCGAGGTTGGCCCTGGGAAGGTGGCTTAGCCATTCGGCCAGCGGGCCGGGGGCCGCCTTGCAGAACGACAGTTTCTGTCGTGACTGGTTGGGTGCGCGCAATAGCAAATGAGGGCTTTGTGTGTCCAACTGCGACTCCCTGGCTCGTGTTCGCTAACGGGGCGGGCTACGGGTACGTCCTGTAAGGCCCGGTGAATGTCAGATTGTCGGGACGATCGGCGGGGCCGCGCTTCGCGCCTGCCCCAGGCTCTCGCCCATGCGCACCGGGCTCAGGGCGCGCAGGTCCTCGGCCCAGCGCACCTGATCGGGGCCGAACAGCAGGATGACCGTGGAGCCCAGCTTGAAACGGCCCATTTCAGCGCCCTTGGCCAGGTGAATCGGCGCGCGCGCCGCCTCGTCATAGCAAATGCTCTTGAGGGTCCGCTTCGGCGGCGTGACCAGGCCGGCCCAGACGGTTTCGATGCTGGCGACGATCATGGCGCCCACCAGTACCATGGCCATGGGCCCGTGCTCGGTATCGAACAGGCAGACCACGCGCTCGTTGCGGGCGAACAGGCCCGGAACGCCCTCGGCCGTGACCGTGTTGACCGAAAAGATCCGCCCGGGCACGTAGATCATCTCGCGCAGTGTGCCTTCCAGCGGCATGTGCACGCGGTGATAGTCCTTGGGAGACAGATAGACAGTGGCGAACTCGCCGCCCATGAAGGGCGCGGCGCGCTGGTGATCGCCGCCGAGCAGTTCGGTCAGACTGTAGCTGTGGCCCTTGGCCTGGAAGATGCGACCCTGTTCGATGCTGCCCAACTGGCTGATGGCGCCGTCGCAGGGGTTCAGGATCGCGCCCGGCGTCGGGTCCAGCGGGCGTGCGCCCTCTTTCATGGCGCGGGTGAAGAAGGCATTGAAGTGTTCGAATTCGTCGATGCGCTCGATCTGCGCCTCGCGCATGTCGACCTGGAAGTGGCGAATGAAGGCTTTGATGAAGGCGTTCTTCAGCCAGCCGATCCGGCACTCGGCGAGCAGGCCTGCCGCGCGCGAGATGAGGTGATGAGGCAGTACGTATTGGCTGAGAACGAACAGGCGATCTTTCATGCGGTGAGTTTTCATCGTTCGATAGGCGTGTCGGGCATATTACCCCATTCGCCCCATGAGCCGGCGTAGGCCTTTACCCTAGGGTAGCCGAGCGCCTTGGCCACCAGGTAGGTGAAGCCCGAGCGGTGGTGGGTCTGGCAATGGGTGATCACTTCCTTGTCAGGCGTGATTCCGAGGCCCGTCAGTCGCTCGGCGATGTCCTCGCGAATGCGCAGGCCGCGCGCCGGATCCATCCCGGCGGTCCACTCGAAGTTCACCGCGCCCGGGATATGCCCGCCGCGTGCGGCAACAAGTTTCTCGCCCGTGTATTCGAGAGGGCCGCGCGCATCCCAGACTGCCAGATCCGCCGCGCCCAGGCGGCCGAGCAGGTACTCTCGGGTGGCCGTGGGCGCATCGTGCAGAGAGAGCGTCGCCACGCCGTCCTGGTCGGGTGGCATTTCCCGGCTCAGCGGGAGCCCTTCGGCGAGCCAGGCATGCAGGCCCCCGTTGAGGTAGTGGTAACGGGTATGGCCGATGACGTCGAGCAGCCAGATGAAGCGGCCCGCCCAGCCGCCGCCTTCGTCGTCATAGACCACATAAACTGCGTCGGCGCGGTGGCCCAGCGCGCCGAACAGGCGTTCGAGCTGCGCTTGGGGAGGCAACAGGCCGGGCGCTGGCGGCTGGCCAAGCTGTGTCAGCTTGGGGTCGACGAAACGCGCGCCAGGAAGGTGGCCCTCGGCGTAGCGCGCGGCACTGGTCAGATCGACCAGGATCAGCTCCGGCGCGGCCAGGCGGGTCACGAGATCAGAGGGTTCGATGACCAGGGGCAAATCGGCAAAGGCGGGCACGAGGGTCCTCCGGCTGACAAAAAAACGGGCGCAGTGTAACCAAAGCCCGGTAGGTTGTGTGGGTACTCTGCATCAGCGTGGGCGCCGAGCGAAGAGTTCCAGGGCACGATCGATGCACTGCACGGTCTTGCCGAATGCCTGCACGGCCATCGCGTTCAGCGCGGCGCCGCGCTGGTCGGCGACAACCAGCATCAGTACCCGGCCATTGCTGGCTACCGACCGGAGCATCAGGTGCTCGCTGACGAACAGCGCTTTCAATGCGCCCGGCAGCAACGCCGTGAAGCGCGCGATATTGTCGGCGTTCAGGTGCAGCTGGCGTGGCTGATCCACCATCTGGCGCAGCAAGGGGCTGTGCGCAAGGTCGATCTGCAATTCTTCGGCCTCGGTAGGCAGCCCCTGCGTCTGTCCAGCCACCAGCAACTGGCGGCCTCGATCCAGATGGAGCAGCAGAATCCGCTGCATGCCGCCAGCTGTCAACGCCTCGCGCGCCGCCGTGGCCAGTTGCTGGGGATTGGCAAAAGGGCTGGGATCGCGCAACAGCTCGGCACAGCATTCCCGCCAACGCGAGACATTACCTGACACAGCCGTCGCCGCCGGCGCCTGGGCCGCCGGATAACTGCTCTGCCAAGGCCAGATCAATGCCAGGGCCGGGTGCCAGAGGCCGGCCGGAGTATGAACACGGGCACTTATGACCGCCTCCCGGTGCATCAACTGCTGGAGGGTTTCCAGCGGATGCTGCAGGTAGAGTGCTGCCAGGCGTTGCCAGCGCAGGGTATGCGGCGCGCTCCAGCTGTGATGCGCGGCGATTGCCAGGCCATTGGCCAGCACGGGCGTGTTGCTCGGAAGGGTCAGCCAGCGGCGCAGCTCCGGATCATCATCCAGCCGCTGCTGCTGGTGCAACGGGTCGGCATGATCGCGGGCGATATGCAGGGCCTTGACCAGTAGGCGGCGGTCCTCGCTGAGCAGGCGATAGCCCTGGGCAATCCAATCGGGCAGGCGCCAGTGGCGGGCGACCTCGGCGCACAGCTCCAGGAGACTGACGCCCAGCAAGTCGCGCTCCACCCGCATGGATGGCTCGCCACGTCCGAGTACTCGCTGCTCCCAGGCATGCAGCAGTTGCGGATAGGCGCAGGCCAGCGCCCAGGCCGGGGCAAGGAACAACAGTGAGCTCCAGTGGATCTCCTGCCAGAGCCGGGCCAGGCGCTGGCCGAAGAGTCCCCTGGCCTGTTGGCTGGCGTGCTGGCTGACCACCAGTAACTGGAAGAACGCCGGTAAGGGTTGTGCGGGATCGAGGGTGGGCAGCCGGCCCAGCAACTCGCTGGCGCGCTGCAAGCCTATCCGGGTAAGCGCAACTTCCAGGCTCTCGGCCGTGGCGCCCAGGGACTGCCGGTTGCGATTGGCTTCGCGAAGGATCTCCAGGGCCAGCACCGGACTGCCCTGAATCGACTCGGCCATCTCACGCAAGGAGCGCCGCTCATCGCCCAGGGCTCGTCGCGCCCTGGAGCTCTCTTCGGCCGTGACCGGGAGGCGCACCCCATCGAGGGCCTTGATCCAGGCCGGTATCGAGCGGGGAGTAGGGATCGGGGTCGGCATGGTGCGCCACTAGCTTTTGGGCAGGAGGGTCTTTAGTCTGGCGCAATTCGACCGATAACTAAATTGCATGTTGAGTCTAGTCTCGCTCATTGGTTCCGTTTGCGACGGCCGCTGGGTTTTCGCTCGGAGTATGGAATCGCTTCATGGTCAAGATCATCGGCATCATCGTCGTTTTCGCCAGTGTCCTGGGTGGCTTCGTGCTCTCGGGGGGCAAGATCGCCGCGCTCATTCACCCCTTCGAAGTGCTCATCATCGGTGGGGCGGCCTTTGGCGCCTTCCTTCAGGCCAACTCCGGTAGCACCACACTGCTGGTACTGAAGAAGTCCCTGAAGATGTTCGGCACGCGTTTCACCCAGGCCTACTACCTTGAAGTCCTGAGCCTGCTTTACGAGATCCTCAACAAGAGCCGGCGTGAAGGGATGATGGCCATTGAGGCGGACATCGAGGACCCGGCCGCCAGCCCGATCTTCAGCAAGTATCCGAGCATTCTCCAGGACCAGCGCATGACCGCCTTCGTGGCCGATTACCTGCGCATCATGTCCTCCGGCAACATGGCGCCCCACGAACTCGAAGGGCTGTTCGACATGGAACTGGCCAGTCTCAAGGAGGAACTCGAACACCCTGCGCATGCGGTTGGCCAGGTGGCTGACGGCTTGCCCGCGATGGGTATCGTGGCGGCCGTGCTCGGCATCGTTATTACCATGTCGATCCTCGCCGAAGCGGACAACGCGATGATCGGCTACAAGGTGGGCTCGGCCCTGGTCGGGACTTTCCTCGGGATTCTTGCCTCCTACGGCTTCTTTGGCCCGCTGGCCGCAGCGCTCGGTCATGACGCCAAGGAAGAGCTGAACGTATTCGAAGCGATCAAGGCCACCCTGGTGGCCTCTGCGTCCGGCATGCCGCCGACGCTGGCGGTGGAGTTCGGTCGCAAGGTGCTCTACCCCGGCCACCGCCCGAGCTTTGCCGAGCTCGAGCAAGCCATGCGCGGAAACTAAGCGCCGATCATGGACAACAGCCAGCCGATCATCGTCAAGCGGGTCAAGAAGGTCGTCGGTGGTCATCATGGCGGCGCCTGGAAGATCGCCTTCGCCGACTTCGCCACCGCGATGATGGCCTTTTTCCTCGTAATGTGGCTGATGACCTCGGCAACCCCCGAGCAGAAACAGGCGATTTCAGGTTACTTCCAGGACCCGATCGGCTTCAGTGAAAGCGCCAGTCCCTTCGTCATCGACCTGGGTGGCTCGCCGACGCCAGCGCCTGATCGAACCTTGAATCCGCAGGTGGATTTCCCCGACGATGTCGGGGCCACTCGTTCGCTGGACAACATCGACACCAGCAATGCCGAACAACTGGCCGATCAGCTCGAGCGCGAACGGCTGGAACTGCTGCTCCAGGAGCTGCAGAACAAGGTAGATGACGATCCTGAGCTTCGTTTTTTCCGCGAGCAGATCCTCTTCGACATCACCCAGGACGGTTTGCGCATCCAGATCCGCGACGCAGAGAACCGGCCCATGTTCGGCCTAGGCAGCGCACAACTGCAGCCCTACTTCGAAGACATCCTGCTCATTCTTGCCGACACCCTGCGCGGCGTGCCGAACAAGACCAGCATCAGCGGCCACACCGACGCCAAACCTTTCGCCGGGGGCAACAACGGCTTTGGCAACTGGGAGCTTTCCGCCAACCGTGCCAATGCCGCGCGCCGCACCCTGATCATGGGTGGCTATCCAGAAAACCAGATCGCCCGCGTGGTCGGCTACGCCTCCACGGCCCTGTTCGACCGGGAAAACCCCACCAACCCGGTCAACCGCCGCATCGAGATCATGGTGCTCACCAAGCGCGCGCAACAGTCCATCGAAGACGGCCAGAGCCCCGAGCTGCCGACGTCAACGCCAACGCCGCCTGCACCTCCAGCACCCGCCGAGCCCGCCATCAATGCAGAGCCCCGGGCGCTGAGAGGGACGGAGCTGCGCCAGCAGCTGAATATCTTCGAGGAGGGAGTGTTGAGGTTTCAGCAGTGAGGTAGGGGGCGAACCGGCCTGGAGGCTTGGCGGATACCCTCCATTGCCAAGAGCCGGTGACCAATGAGCTGTTCAGAAACGACAAAGGCCCGCATCGCTGCGGGCCTTTGTCGTTTATATGGTGCCGGCACCAGGAGTCGAACCCGGGACCTACTGATTACAAGTCAGTTGCTCTACCAGCTGAGCTATACCGGCACAAGAGGCCCGCATTATAGCCAACCGCAGCCGTGAGTAAACCATTGAGTTACTTCAGTTTCGCTCGGCCAGCAGGAGCAGGTTGCGGGGGGTGAGTTGCGGGTCGCAGAAGGTGCCGAGGCGGACCTTGTATCCGTGCTCCTCGAGGAGCAGGGCGCGGTCGAGGGTAAGCCAGAGTTCCAGGGGGCGGCGGAACAGGGCGCGGACCAGTTCGAGGTTACGGACCTGGGCCAGGCGCTGCCAGCCGGCCCTTTCGAGGCTGGCCCAGTCCCAGGGGCCGGGGCTGGATAGGCCTTTCAGGGAGGCGAGGTCGCGGCAGTAGTCGGCGAAATCCTTCTGTAGCCAGTCGGCAGGCAGAGACGGGGTCGGCAGGTAGCTGTCCTCGCCCCGCAGCTGGCGTTGCAGCAGGTCGAAGCCGAGGCGCCAGGCCATGGACTGATCGCGCTGACGGCGCACCCGGGCGCCGGCGGTGACGGTTTCGCGGATGGGCAGGCGCAGGTCTTCCAGGTCCAGGGTGAGCGCCGATGCCTGGGCGATACGCGACAGGGGTCGATATTCCGGATCGCGGGTGCGGTTGTAGCAGCAGGGTGCTATGGCCAGTTGCGTGCAGCCTTGTCTGATGGCCAGTTCCAGCAGGCGCACATGCAGGTCGCCGCAGGCGTGCAGAGCTACAGGTGTGCTCTGCGGGTCGAGATGCCGAAGGGTGTCGTCGGCGAGGACGTCCTGCTGTCGATGTTTGGCTGTGATCCCCAGTTTTTCGCTGAGCCGGGCGCCTGACTCGACCAAAGCGGGGTCCCATTCAAGGCAGGTGAGGGCCTCGCCGTGGCGCGCCAGCCGCCGGCCCAGGTGACCCTTGCCAGCGCACCAGTCGAGCCAGTGGGTCGGGGCCCGGGTGAATTGCAGTCGTGCTGAGAAGGCTTCGATCTGCTGCCATTTGCGGCCGGGTACGTCGACGGACAGGCGTGGCTCGGTCGCCTCGATCGTGCCGGCCGGTAGCGGATCGAGCTGGCTCAGCCGCTGGGCCTGGGCGGCGATGCTGGGGAAGGGGGCCGGCGCGTCGAGGCTGGTGGGGTCTGCCTGGGCTGTTTCGGCCTGCTCCAGGTTGCGGCTGCGTAGCCAATGGGCGAGCTCGGTATGGGCGGTTTCCCAGGCCGGCTGGCGCTCGGTGAAGGGGCGCGGGCGCCAGAGCGACTGGTGCGCGACGAGAAAGGCGTCCAGGGCCTGGAAGTGATCGAACAGGGACATGGCGCGGGCGTTCGGGATCGAGGGCGTGAGTGTAGCGAAGCACGCCGGGGCTAGGTCACTGAGGTTTGTCGGAGCCCGCAACAGGCCCTGCCCGGAGGTGCCCCTTAAAGAGGCAATGCCAGGGGATGATCATCTTGATTCATGGGTCGGTTTTGCCCTCCGGCGCTGGTGGTTCTTCGGCGAATGGCTCGCCGCTGAGCATCTCGTCATGCTCGGTCATTCGCCACGGCAGGCTGCCGGGGGATATATGCAGGAAGTGCAGATACTTCTCGAACTGGTCGAGGATGTCACCGATGAGGTCTGCCTGGTCGTAGCCATAAACATCGTAGGACTGGCCTCCGCGGCGCAGAAAAACCTCGGCACGGTAATAATGCTCGTCACCGTCCGGACTTTCCGGCTGGGCGAAGGCGGGCATCGCATAGCCCACCTGGCGGATTTCGTAGATGAAATCCAGCTGCCCTTCGCGCAGTACCTCCAGATAGAGCCGGTGGTTGGGCTCATCGATATGCACCTGAGCCGGCCAGTCCTGGGCGGCCAGTTCACGCTGTACGCGGCGCATGGCCTTGAGCACCGTGCTGGACATGAACTCCTCGACCTGCTCGCCGCTGGGAAAGTTGACCAGCCGCGCCAGACGCTTCTTCCACAGGCCGGGGCCGCCGTTACTGGTCAGGCGAGTGCCCTGCATCTGGTATTGCAGGCTGGTGGTGGTGTGGCTTTCGATCACCAGCGCCCGCCACATGCCGACCGCGGCGATGATCATGATGATCGCGAAGGGCAGGGCGCTGGCGATGGTCATGGTCTGCAGGGCGGTGAGTCCGCCGGCCAGCAGCAGGGTCGCCGCCACCGCGCCTTCGGTGGTCGCCCAGAACACGCGCTGCCAGGCCGGGGTGTGGGTGGCGCCGCCGGCGGCCAGGGAGTCGATCACCAGCGAGCCCGAGTCGGACGAGGTGACGAAGAAGGTGATGATCAGCACCACTGCGATGAACGAGGCGATCGACGTCAGTGGCAGGCGTTCGAACAGCTTGAACAGAGCGATGGCGTGGTCGGCCTGCACCTCGTCGATCAGCGCGGTATAGCCCTCGTTCATGATCAGGTGCAGGGCCGTATCGCCAAAGATGGAGAACCACAGGAAGGTAAAGATCGAGGGCACCAGCATGACGCCGAAGACGAACTGGCGAATGGTGCGGCCGCGGCTGATCTTGGCGATGAACAGGCCGACGAAGGGTGACCAGGCGATGGTCCAGCCAAAGATGAACAGCGTCCAGTTGCCGATCCAGTCGCTGCGGGTGTAGGCCTGCAGGTTGAAGGTTCGCTCGACGATGTTGTTCAGATAGCTGCCGGTGTTCTGCAGAAAGGTTTCAAGGATGAAGATGGTCGGCCCGACGATGAACACGAAGCCCATCAGCGTCAGCGCCAAGATCATGTTCAGCAGCGACAGGTTCTTCACCCCCTTGTCCAGGCCCGCGACCACCGAGCAGATCGCGGCGAGGGTGATCAGGGCGATGGCGATCACCTGCACCGTGGCGCTGACCGGAATGGTCGGCCAGAGGTAGTTCAGTCCCGCGTTGATCTGGGTGACCGACAGGCCGAGCGTGGTGGCGATGCCGAACAGCGTGCCGAGGATCGCGAAGACATCCACTACATGACCGATGGGACCATAGATGCGCTCGCCGATGATGGGGTAGAGCGCCGAGCGCATTGACAGCGGCAGGCCGTGACGAAACGAGAAATAGGCCAGCACCAGGCCGGTGAGCCCGTAGATCGCCCAGATGTGGAAGCCCCAGTGGAAGAAGGCGATCTGCATGGCCTGCTTGGCGGCCTCGATTGTCCCGGGCGCTCCGGCCGGCGGGGTTGAATAGTGCAACACCGGCTCGGCGACTCCGAAAAACAGCAGGGCGATGCCGTACCCCGCCGAGAACAGCATGGCGAACCAGGCGGGAAAGCTGTACTGGGGCTCGGCATGATCCGGCCCGAGCTTGATGTTGCCCCACTTGGTCAGCGCGATACCCACCACGAAGACCAGGAAGAACGCCACCGACAGCATGTAGAACCAGCCGAACGACTGGGTGATGAAGGCGAGCGTGGCGCTGAACGCCTCGCCGGCCATTTCCGGATTGGAAATGGTGCCGATCACCAACAGCAGCGTGACCACCACAGCCGGAATGAACACCGGGAAGAGGATGACAGCCTTCGGAAGTTTGCGATCGGTGGAGAACATACGAGGGGAGGGTTTCCTTAGGGGTTTAAGTTTGGTTCTTCGAAGGTTAGCGTTAAAGCGGAGGGAGGCGGTGGCGAGAAGGGTTAAGGCTGTGTTCGCCAAAACATGACCCTGACCCAACCACCGCCGTCGCCATGGATGCTAGTTGGCTCGTCCTGTTCTGGAAAGGCTTTGAGCTGGATAGCTGCGAGTCCCTCTATCAAACCGGACACCGCCGCCCCGTCAAGTTGATGTTGCGGTCAGCCGCCGGAGCCCCGAAGCGAGCGGGTAGTTCAGGGCAGTGTGCGAATGCTCCTCGTTGTAATGCGTGAAGGCAATCTCCAGGTTGCGTAGAACCGCCTCGTCATACTGGTCGAGCGTGCTGGCGGTTTGCTGGCGATCCTCTGCAGGCACATGCGCCGAGCAGGAGCCACGAGCCATCGGCAGGCAGTTCGGCGTAGCGTCAATGGGTACCCGATTCGCAGGAAACATGAGCCAGGCGGGAGCACTATGCCCCGCCAGTCGACTCTTCCCATCGCCTCGTCAGGGGGGAGCCACGCTGTGCCCCCCTTGGGTCATCAGTCGACGACCTGGGCCTCTGCATAGAAGCGATAGCCGGCATTGCGTGCCGTTTTCACCGGGAGCTCCAGGCCTCCGGCAGTGGCGATCTTGCGCCGCAGGCGACGCATCTGGGTGTCGAGGCAGCGCTGGTCGTAATTGAGGAAGTCCTTGCCTAGGGCAGCGACTATTCGCTGCCGGCTCACCAGTTCGCCGCTCTCGCGCATCAGAGCATGGAGTACCAGAAAATCCTGTTGCGACAGCGGCATCTTGGCGCCGCCGGGCAAGTGCAGGCGGCGCTGTCCGGTTTCCAGTACCCAGGGGCTGGTGGCTGACGACGGTTCCAGGCGGCGGTTCAGGGCAGCCAGTGTGGCGGCCAGTTCATCCAGATCAGTGCCTTTACCGAGGTAATAATCGGCGCCGTCACCGAGGCCTAGAATTTTGTCGCGGGTGCTTTTGCGCGCGCTCAGCACCACGATGCCAGGCGGTTGTTCATTGGCACGCAGTTCGCGAATCAGGTCGAGGCCGTCGCCGTCGGGCAGGCCCAGGTCGATGATGGCGATGCGGTGCCGGGTGCTGTCGAAACAGGTACGGAAGTCTGCCAGCGTGGCGACGCTTTCCACCGGGTAGCCGCAATCGCCGAGAAAGTCTGCGAGTTCTTCGCGCAGTACGGGTTCGTCTTCGAGCAGGATGATGTCGAGCATGGCCAGGCAGGTTAAATGAAGTTCATCGGGTCAAACTGAGCGTTTCTGAGCAGGCGAATATCGAGCGTTATCGCTACGCCATAATAAATGCTCGTGAAGATTTCATTGGCATTGTTTTTGTTCGCTGTTTTGTGCCTGGGTTGCGCCGAGGCATCCCAGGGGGCGAGGGCCGACGACTGGCAACCGCAGTTGTCGATATCAATGATCGCCAAAGGGTGGCGGCTCGGCTCGTAGGCGGGGCGTTCTTCTCCGAATGAGTCATTCGGCTCGATTGCTGAACTGCAGGGCAGGGTCATGGCGAGGTGCCATGCTAGCATGCCCGCCATGCCCATCCATTTTCTCATTCTCGTGCTGCTGTTCGCTCTGCCGGCCTCCGTGCTGGGCGAGGTGTTGCACCTGCGGGATGGCTCGCGCTCGTTCGACACCGGCGGTTATCTGGAGCGCCTCGATGACCCCCAAGGCACGCTCGATGCGAGTATGGCCGATGCATCCGCTGGCTGGACGCCGTTGCCAGGCGGGCTGAATGCCGGTTTCACGCCTGCGATTCTGTGGCTGCGCCTGGACGTGGCGGCCCATGGGGCTCGGCGCGACTGGATACTGCACCTGAGCAATGCCCTGCTCGACGACGTCAGGGTCTATGGGCGTAGCGCCGGTGGCGACTGGGCACTGCTGGGCCATAGCGGCGAGAACGTGCCGCGCACGCAATGGCCGGTGGACTACCGCAGCCCGGTGTATCACCTCGACCTGGCTGATGGTGCGGAGCAACGGCTGTTGCTCCGCCTGCAGAGCAAGAATGCGCTGTCGGTCAGGGTGGCCGTCTGGGAGCCCCAGGCATTCAACGACCATTCTCGGCGCGAAGCACTGTTCTTCGGCCTCTATTTCGGCTTCTATCTGCTGCTGATCTGCTCCTTCGCGGTGTTCTCGCGACTCACGTCGGCCCCGGACAGTGGCCTGTTCCTGGTCTACGTCGGCCTTTGCGTGCTCAACGAGGTGCTGTCGCTCGGTCTGATCCAGCAGGTTACCGGGCTTGGCGTATGGTGGAGTGACAGGTTGCTGGGTATAGGTATAGCGGTCGCCGTGCCCGTTGCTGTGTCGTTCGCTTCCCGCCAGTTGGGCCTGCAACGGCTTTATCCACGCACCCTGCGCTGGCTGTGTGGTGCGCTCTGGCTGCTTGCCGGCATCGCCGGGCTGGTGGTGGGTCTGGGCCATTATGGCTGGGCGATGTGGCCGATTCAGTGGCTGGCCCTGCTGCTGATTCCCTGTTTCATCTCACTGGGTATCTTTCTCCTGCTGCGCGGGCACCCGCCGGCGCGTTTCTTCCTGCTGGCCTTCGGTGTGTTCTATGCGGGCATCATCGTGGGTTTCCTGCGTAATCTCGGTTACCTGCCGGTCAATACCTGGACAGAAAACGCTTCGGCATTGGGCACCATGGTGCACATGGGCCTGGTCAGTCTGCGCATCGTTGCTCACCACGACCGGCTCCGGCGTGCCAGGGACCATGCCCAGGCGATGATCGCCACCGAGCTCGCGCAGCAGCACAGCCAGCGCCTCGAACAGCAGGTGA
Organism: Stutzerimonas tarimensis; assembly: GCF_042648805.1. NCBI lineage: Bacteria > Pseudomonadati > Pseudomonadota > Gammaproteobacteria > Pseudomonadales > Pseudomonadaceae > Stutzerimonas > Stutzerimonas tarimensis. Next base: position 249,472 of record NZ_JBHRXZ010000017.1, read on the forward strand.
TGCAGCGTACCGGTGAGCTGCGCGAAGAGATTCGCCGCCGCGAGCATCTGGAACAGGAGCTGCGGGCCTCGCTGGAACTGGAGCGTCGCGTGCGCGAACAGCAGCGCGACTTCGTCGCCATGGTGTCGCATGAATTCCGCACCCCGCTGGCGATCATCACCACCACGGCACAGCGTCTTGCCGGCAGCTTGACTGTGACCTCGGAGCGCAACCTCCAGCGGTGCCGGAATATCCGCGAAGCGGCGGTGCGGCTGCTGGCGCTGGTGGACGAATATCTGACCGATGACCGTATGAGCGAGACGCAGATCGAGTTGCGCCTGGCGCCTTGCGACCTGCCGGCCCTGGTGGCTGACTTGCAAAGCGAGTTCGAGCCGGGCCGGATTCGGGTCGACTACCGTCTGGACTGCCGCGACCTGTTCTGCGATGGCGGTCTGCTGCGTATCGCCTTGCGCAACCTGCTGGCCAACGCTGATCGCCACGCGCCGCTGCACGAGGCGGTGCGCGTCGAGGTCGCGGCGGAGGATGGCCATGTTTGTTTCCGCGTCCTAAACGGCGGCGGGGCCATCCCGGAGGGCGAAGGTGAACGCCTGTTCCAGAAGTATTATCGAGGGCAGAACGCCCAGCGCAGCCCGGGTGCGGGACTCGGGCTCTATCTGGTGCGGCGCATTGCCGAGCTGCAAGGTGGTGACGCGGATCTGACGGCTGTGGATGCCGACACGGTATGCTTCAGTCTGCGTCTGCCGCAGGTCCCGAGCTAGGGTCTGTTGCCGTTTCATCGCGAGCGGCATTGCCTGGAGGCTTTTTGGGAACGGGCCAAGGCCGCAATACCTTGCAGTGCCAGGGTTCGCAAGCATGGCTCGCTCCTTGCGAGCCTATGCGCCATCGAGCGCTCAACGATACGGGTTATATTGTAGATCAATAAGTTATGTCGAATCTCAACAGGCCCTGGTCGTTATAGTTGATTTTTTTACTGAGTTTTAGCTCAGTTTTTCTCAGTTATAAGAAAAATGCCTCCAGTAGATTGATGGCGACAAGCCATTACACCCGCGTCGGTGCCATCGCTGGAGTTTTCAATGATCAAGCCCTCCCTGAACCATGCCTATCGCCTTGTCTGGAACGACAGCCAGGGTGGATTCGTGCCCGTCGCCGAAAATGCGCGCAGCCACCGCAAGAGCAACGCGGCGAGCACCGTGCTGTTGTGTTCGGCGCTGCTCTCGGCGCCCGCGCTGGCTGCCGACCTGCCGACCGGTGGTGTGGTGGTCGGTGGTGCCGGCAGCATCGGCCAGAATGGCAATGCCATGACCATCCAGCAGGACTCGTCGAAGCTGGCGATCGACTGGAACAGCTTCAACATCGGCAAGGACCATAGCGTCACCTTCAACCAGCCGGGGCGCGATGCGGTGGCGCTGAACCGTGTGCTCGGCTCGGACGTATCCGTAATCCAGGGTGCGATCAACGCCAATGGCCAGGTGTTCCTGGTCAATCCCAACGGCGTACTGTTCACGCCGGATGCTCAGGTCAACGTCGGTGGGATCGTCGCCAGCACCCTGGACATCAGTACCAGTGACTTCATGGCGGGCAACTACCGTTTCGCCGGCGACAGCAGCAATGCCATCGTCAACCAGGGCAGTATCACCACTGCACCGGGCGGCAGCATCGCGCTGATCGCGGCGAAGATCAGCAACACCGGCAGCCTGACCGCCACGGGCGGCAACGTGCTGCTGGGCGCCGGCAGCAAGGTGACGCTGGACCTGGGTGGGCCGGTCAAGCTGGAAGTGGAACAGGCCGCCATCGACGCGCTGATCGAACAGGGTGGCGCGATCAGGGCTGACGGCGGCAGCGTCTACCTGACGGCAAAAGCGGCTGGCGAGCTGGCCAGCACGGTCATCAACCATACCGGCATCACCGAGGCGCGGACCCTGGCCACCGGCGAGAAGGGCGAGATCGTGCTGCTCGGCGACATGCACAACGACCGTATCCTGGTGGCTGGCACCCTGGACGCCAGCGCGCCCCACGGCGGCGATGGCGGCTTCGTCGAGACCTCGGCGGCCAGCGTGCGTATCGAGGATGGCGTCAAGGTCACCACCAAGGCCGCCAGCGGCCAGACCGGCAAATGGCTGATCGACCCCAGCGACTTCACCGTCGGCGCCGGCAGCGCCAGCCAGACCGATAGCGGTATCGGTGCCGAAACCCTGTCGACCAGCCTGGAAAACACCGACGTCGAACTGCAGACCGTCGCCACGGGCAGCGAGGCGGGCGATATCCACGTCGATGCGGCGGTGGAATGGGCTGCCGACACCACGCTGACGCTCTCCGCCCATGGTGATATCAATATCAACGCGGCCATCACCGCCACTGGCGAGAGCGCCGGGCTGGTGCTCAATCATGGTGGCTACAAGCAGAATGGCAGCGCGGCGAGTGGCAGCGACTACCATGTCAAGGCGCCGGTGACCCTCAGTGGCGGGAATGCCAGCTTGAATATCAATGGATCAAACTACAGGTTGATCCATTCTATCGAGCAGTTGGATGCAATAGACGACCGCATTCCCGGCAACCCCATGCTTCCACCGCTGCAAGGCTACTATGCCCTGGCCCAGGATCTGGATGCCGCTGGCACCACTTACACCGGTTCATTGGTACAGCAAGTCAATGGCACCTTTGCCGGTTTGGGGCATGTGATACGTAATCTGGATATCGATGCGGCCCAGAATGTGGTAGGGGTTTTCGGGTCATTGCAAGAGGGCGGCGTGATCCGTGACATCGGCATACAGAACTCCAATGTCCGGACCCTCTACGCCTCTGTGGGGGGGCTGGTGGGAAGAAACAGTGGACGGATCAGCAACGCTTATTTCATTGGCGCAGTCAGCGGTAATAGTGGCGTCGGCGGTTTAGTTGGCTCCAATGAGGCTACGGGCGTTATACACGACAGTTTCTCGGCCGGTACTGTGATGGGAAGCGGAGTTAATACGGGAGGACTGGTCGGTTTGCACATGGGAAATATAAGCCGGTCGTATTCCGGCGCCAATGTGGTATCCACAAGCAACTATGTTGGTGGTCTCGTTGGCAGGTCCCAAAGCAATGACTCCGCAATGTTCGGAGAGCCCTATATCAGTACGCTGGACTCGGTCTACGCGACTGGAAATGTCACAGGTGTCCAAAGCGTGGGCGGCCTTGTTGGTGGGACGGCTTCGAGTACTATCCTAGAGTTTGCACACGCAACTGGAAATGTATCCGGTGTGTCACGGGTCGGAGGGCTGATAGGTGACAGTTACGGCATTCACCTTTCACACTCCTATGCAACGGGTAATGTTTCTGGCACCGGTGAGCAGATCGGTGGTTTGGTGGGCAATAACGGTCTGACCACTATCGAAAGCAGTTATGCGACAGGAAATGTGACAAGTGAGGCAGGCAGTAAATTAGGGGGGCTTGTCGGTTCGAGCGCTGGCAACATCAAGCAGTCCTACGCTACCGGAGCGGTATCCTCGACGGGTGAGGAAGTGGGAGGCCTGGTTGGCTACCAATCGGGAGGAGAGATCAGTCATGCCTATAGCACGGGTGATGTCACGGGCGGGAATCGTACAGGGGGGCTGATCGGACAATTTGTCTTGTCGGGTGTGCTCCGCAATGTCTACGCCAGCGGTGCCGTCTCAGGTACGGGCACCAATACAGGCGCAATATTCGGTTATAAGCCGGGGACGGTAATCCTGGAGTACGCCCACTGGGACAGCGATAGTAGCGGGCAAACCGCAGCCGGGCCTTACGGCTCCTTTTCCAACGTCACTGCGGTAGATGCCGACAACCGCTACTCGCCCGCTGCCTACACTGAGTTTGGCGCCTGGGAACAGGTCAACGGCTCGGATACCTGGATCGCCAAGGACGCCGCCGGTAACGCCCAATGGATCATGATCGCGGGCCAGACCCGGCCCTTCCTGTTCAGCGAATACTCCACCGAGATCGGCAACATCCACCAGTTGCAGCTGATGGCCTACGACCTGGCGGCTGATTACCGGCTGGTACGGGATATCGATGCCAGTGCCACCGCCAGCGGGGGTGGCAGTAGCATGTGGAGCACGGCGGGGTTCTCCCCCGTAGGCACCGAGGCTTCCCCCTTTAGCGGCAACCTGGATGGCCACAACCACGTCATCAGCGATCTCTACATCCATCGCCCGGACACTAATTTTCTTGGACTATTTGGCTACACCGAGAATGGCAATATCCATAACATCGGACTGTTTGATGTAGACATTACCGGGCTCAACTTTTCCGGTGCGCTCGCGGGTTATGGTGCCGGCGGCAGCATCAGCCACGCTTTCGCCACCGGTAATGTCAGCGTTCATAATAGCTATGCTGGCGGCCTGGTAGGCCAAAGCCAGTTAGACAGTCTCAGCAATGCCTATGCATCTGTCGATGTTCAGGGCGACAACAATATTGGCGGCCTGGTAGGGCTCAGTTTATTCACTGAAATCAGTAATGCTTATGCCGCTGGCAGTGTTAAGGGCCTGGGCAATGGTCTTTACATCGGTGGCTTGGTGGGGTTTAACTTCGGTGACATCAGCAATGCTTACGCCACTGGCCATGTAACAGGTAGTACCAGCGTCGGTGGCCTGGTGGGTGAAAGCCACGGCGCCATCACCGACAGCTACTGGAACACTGAAACCAGCCACCAGAGCACCAGTGATGGTGGCCAGGGCAAAACCACTGCTGAACTGCAAACGGCTGCAACCTTCGCCACTTGGGACATTTCCGATAAAGGTGGTGAAAGCACCATCTGGCGCATTTATGAAGGCAACACCTCCCCCCTGCTGCGCAGCTTCCTCAAGCCGGTCAGCATCAGCCTGGCGAACAAGACTTATGACGGCCAGACCAGTGGCGGCAACGACTACCTGCTGTCAGACCCCACGGCCAGCCTCCAGGGTAGCCTGAGCTACAGCACCACGTCCAAGAACGCCGGCACCTACAGCACCGCTGATGGCACCCTGACCGTGAGTCAGGACCTGTACTCGCACCAGCAGGGCTACGACATCATCGACAAGGCCGATAGCCTGACCATCAACAGGAAGGTCCTGGGCGTCAGCGTCATCGCCGAGAACAAGACCTACGACGGCACCGTCGCCGCCACGGTAAACGGTGCGCTGAACAGCGGTGACGTGATCGACGGTGACGACGTTTCCTTCAGTGGCCAGGTCGCCGGCACCTTCGCTGACAAGAATGCCGGTATCGGCAAGGTCGTCAACGTATCGCTGACAGACATCACTCTGTCTGGCACCGACGCTGGCAACTACCAACTGGCGGGCAGCGACGGTGCTCCGCTGACCACCACGGCAACGATCAATCAAGCCATCATCAGCGCCGTTTCCGGCATCACTGCCCAGAGCAAAACCTACGACGGCAGCAACCTCGCCACACTCGATAGCAGCGGTGCGGCCTTCGCCGGCATCATTGCCGGCGATACGCTGGCCGTGGCCTCGGCCAGCGGCGCATTCGCCGATAAGAATGCTGGAACAGGCAAAACGGTGAACATCACCGGCATTACCTTGACCGGCAGCGACGCTGGCAACTACCAACTTGCGGATAACACCGCCACCACGACCGCCGATATCCATACCAAGGGGCTGGAAGTCGCTGGTTCCAGCGCCGTAGACCGGACCTACGATGGCACGACCGCAGCGCAGATCAACGCCGGCAGCCTCAACGGAGTCATCAATACCGATGACGTGACTGTCAGCGGCACCGGCACCTTCGACGACAAGAACGCAGGGGTAGGCAAGAAGGTCTACGTCACTTACCTGCTTTCAGGCGACGACAGCGGCAACTACCACGTCGTTGGTGAAACCCTGGGCGCAGACATCTATCAAAAGAGCCTGCAGATCAACGGCTCCAGTGCTGCGACCAGAACCTATGACGGCTCTACCGCCGCCCAGGTCAACGTCGGTACGCTTGCGGGCGTCGTCGACGGCGACAGCGTCAGCGTAGCCGGCAGCGGTGAATTCGCGGACAAGAACGCGGGCATCGGCAAGCAGGTCACAGTCACCTACCAGCTTTCGGGCACCGACAGTGGCAACT